>NZ_JRKO01000054.1 GCF_000763885.1 Paracoccus versutus
ATGCGCTGCAAAGGCTGGCCGAGGCGCGCATCGTCGGCTTCGACAAGACCGGCACGCTGACCCAGGGCGCGCCCGCCCTGACCGCCATCGAGGCCGAGGACATCGCCCCCCTGGACGCCCTGCGCCTCGCCGCCGCGGCCGAGTCGCGTTCCGAGCATCCGCTGGCCGCCGCCATCGTCGCCGCCGCGCGGGACAAGGGGCTGGCCCTGCCCCCGGCCGAGGACGGCGACGCCATGGCGCTGGTCCGGCAGAACGGCCGCATCTCGGCCGATGGCGGCGTAATCGAGATCGAGGCGGCGACGGCGCGCCATGCCGCGCGCCATGCGATCAACCTGACCGGCGTGACCGAGGCGCGCACCGTCTCGGGCCGCTCGGGGCGGGTGGTGCTGGGCGGCGGCGACGGCGGCCGGGTGCGCATCGCCGGCCGGGTCGATGCCAGCGGCGGCCGGCGCGTCGCGGCCCCTCCGGTCAGCGCCGCGCGGCCGGCGGCGCGGCCCGAGCGCGGCGGCAGCATCACCGTCACCGGCGCCGAGATCGCGCTGGAGGGCGCGGTGCTGGATGCCAGCGGCACCGGCGGCGGGCTGATCCGCGTCGGCGGCGATTATCGCGGCGGGGCCGGCCTGCCACGGGCGCGCCGCACCACGCTGGACGCCGGCACGCGGCTGCTGGCCGACGGCATCGGCCGTGCCGATGGCGGGCGGATCATCGTCTGGTCGGACGAGCATACCCGCTTTGCCGGCGGCGTGTCGGCGCGCGGCGGCGACATGGGCGGCGACGGCGGCTTTGCCGAGATCTCCAGCCATGGCGCCCTGGTGATCCGCAGTTCCGACGTGCGGGTCTCGGCCCCCCGCGGCCGGCCGGGGACGGTGCTGTTCGACCCGCAGAACCTGCGCATCGTCGACGAGGAGACCTTTGACCCCGACGATCCGACGCATGTGCTGGTAACGGACATCTATGGCATGTTGCTGGACCCCGGCCACTATATCCTCTCGACCGAGGGCGAGGGCGACGATGCCGGCGACCTGGTCGTCGATACGCCGATGACCCTGACCTTTGCCGCCGGCGCGGCCAGCCATCTGGACCTGCGCGCCGACAACGACCTGCTGGTCAATGCGGCGATGAGCTGGAGCGGGCCGGGCCAGCTGTCGCTGACCGCCGGCGCCGGCCTTACCACCCTGGGCGCGCTGAGCTGGAGCGGCGCGACGGCGCTGAACCTGGCCGCGGGCGAAGGCATCGCGCTGAACGCGCCGGTGCAGGGGCCGGCCGGGGTGCTGAACCTGCAAGCGCCACTGGTCACGGCGGCGGCGGGCGTCTCGGTGGACAGCTTCCGCCTGAACGGCACCTCGCAATGGCGGCAGGTCGCGGCCACGCTGCCGGGCTTTGCGGCGCGCGATTTCGCGCTTTCCGACACGGCGGGCTTCCTGCGGGCGACGGGCGGCGCCGGGACCGCCGCCAGCCGCTATGTCATTACCGATGCCTATGGGCTTCAGGGCATCGGCTCGGCCGGCTATGCCGGGGCGCATTACGCGCTGGGGGCCGACATCGCCGCAGCGGGCACGGCCGGCTGGAACCTGGGCGAAGGGTTCCGGCCCATCGGCAGCCGCGGCACCCCCTTCTCGGGCAGCCTCGATGGCGCCGCGGCGGCGGGCGGGCGCCATGCGATCAGCGGGCTGGCGCAGGTGGTCTCCTCGGGGCCGGGCGGGCTTTTCGGCATCATCGCCGGCGCCACGATCCAGAACCTGCGCCTGCTGGACATCGCGCTGGAGGCGCGGCAAAGCTTCGCCCCCGTCGCCGGCGGGCTGGTCGGCGAGACGCAGGCGGGCAGCGCGCCCAACGTGATCGAGAACGTGCTGGTCACCGGCCGGATCGCGGCCGAGATGGGCGAGGATTCGGTCAGCAGCGCCAGCTTTGGCGGCCTGGCCGGGCTGTTCGGCGACGGCCGCATCGCCGATGCGGAATCCCGAGTCGCCCTGGCGCTTGCGGGCGAGGCAGACGGCTGGGGCGACGTGATCCTGGCCGGCGGCCTTGTCGGGCAATCGCTGGGCGGGATGACGATCACCGGCAGCCGCTATGCCGGCAGCATCGATTCCGGCTTCGACGGATCCGAGGACAACAGCGAAGGCTTCGCCCCCGCCTCGCGGATCGGCGGGCTGGTCGGGCTGACCCAGGAGGGCGACAGCATCGCCGATTCCACCGCCGCCGCGCAGATCTCCCAGACCGGCAACGGCAACTGGATCATCGGCGGGCTGGTGGGCGAGAACGCGGCGGACCTGTCCGGGGTCTCGGCCAGCGGCGGCATCACCCTGTCGCAGGACGATGTCGAGACCATCCGCCTGCTGGCCCTGGGCGGCCTGGCCGGCACCAGCAGCGGCGCCATCTCGGACGCCTGGAGCGACGTTGCCATGGACCTCGACACCGCGGGCTATGTCCGGGCCGGCGGGCTGGTCGGCGTGAACGACGGCACCATCGGCGCCGCCTATGCCCTGGGCGGGCTGGGCCTTGTCCTGTCCGGCCTGCCCGAGGGCGACAGCATCGCCGAGATCGGCGGACTGGCCGGCGCGAACGAGGGCGAGATCGCCGATGCCTTTGCCGACAATGCCGTCAGCGTCAGGGGCAATGCGGTGGCGGCGGCGGGCGGGCTGGTCGGCTGGAACCCGGGCACCATCGCCCGCGCCCGCGCCTCGGGCAGCCTGGAGGTCGCGCTGGACGGCACCGAGGCGCTGGACGGCCCGCGCTCGGCCCTGGGCGGGCTGGCGGGGTGGAACGACGGAAGCATCGCCGACGCCTATGCGCTGGCCCCCGTGACCTATTCCGGCAACCTGCCCGCGACCATCGGCGGGCTGGTCGGCTCGAACGCCGGCAGCATCGCGCGGACCCATGCGGCGGGCCGGATCAGTTCCACGGCCGCGGCGGGCCTGCTGCGCATCGGCGGGCTGGTCGGGGCCAATGACGAGGGCGAGGGCACCGGCAGCACCACCGCCTCGTTCTGGGACCGCCAGGCCAGCGGGCAGCAGCAATCCGCCGGCGGCACCGGGCTGACCACGGCGCAGTTGCAGGACACGGCGGGCTTCATGGCCCGCGCGACGGGCTGGAGCTTCACCACCACCTGGGCGCCGGGCGGCAATGGCGCCTATCCGCAGCTCTACAGCATCGACCCGGTGCTTTGGGCCGAACCCGCGCCACTGTCCGCGACCTATGGCGACGCCCTGCCCACGCCCGGCGGCACGGTGCATGGGCTGGGCCGCTACCTGTTCGGCGACCAGCCCCTGGTCGCGGGGATCTTCGGCCTGCCGGCGGGCGTGCGCAATGCCGGAACCTATCCCATCCAGACGGCGGGCAGCGTCACCTCGGCCGACGGGACCGGCTATCGCATCATCGCCTCGGCGGCGAGCCTGACCATCAACCGCGCGCTGCTGACCGTCTCGGCCAACGACCTGAGCAAGACCTATGGCGAAGAGCGCCGGCTGCTGGTCGGGGACGCCACCGCGACGGGCCTGCGCTATGACGACCGGCTGGCCGCGCTGGACCTGGCCAGCGAAGGCGCGGCGGCCGGGGCCTGGGTCGCCGGCTCGCCCTATGTCATCGGCGCCGGCGGCGCCCGGATCGAGGGCGCGGGCGGCGATGCGACCGGCAATTACATCATCACCTATGCCGAGGGCGCATTGGAGGTCTTGCGCCGCGCCATCACCATCGGCGCCCGCGACGCCGCGGCCCGCTTCGGCACCGCGCCGGTGCTGGACTGGGCGCTGATCGCGGGCACCCTGGCCCAGGGCGACGCGATCACCGACGTCCTGCTGGCCAGCAATGCCGCCGCGGCCAGCCCGCCGGGCGCCTACGGCATCACCGCCGCGGACGCGCGGATGCTGGCGGGGGCCGAGGCGAACTATGCCATCACCTATGCCCCCGGCACCTTGCAGATCCTCAGCCCCGGCACGGCCAGGGGGTTGCCCATCGCGCAGAACACCCTGCCGGAGACCGGGCTGCCGAACCCCACGGACGGCCCCCTGCCCCTTCCGGTCACGCTGCCGACCGATCCGCCCTTGATCACAGACGGCGGAGGCGTGCAGGAGGACGGGCTGGCCCGGCTTGCCGCCCTGTCGGACGAGGTGTCGCAGATGATCGACGCCTGCAGCCAGCACGAGGGCCAGGCCGAGGACATGCTGGCCTGCCTGTCGCGGGCGCTGGACCGCTATTCCAGCGCGCTGGACCAGCTTTCGGCGGAACTGCCGCCCTCGATGCAGACGGTCTCGGCCATCCTGCGCCAGGCCAGCGCCGAGATCGGCGCGGCGCGCAGCCGGGCGATGGACCGGCTGGCCACGGCCGGCAGCGATGCCGAGCGCCGCGCCATCCGCGGCGACGCCCTGCGCGAGGCCAGCCAGGCCATCGCCGGCGCGCGGGCCGAGATCGTCAAGCAGATCGCGCTGCTGCGGGTCGAAGACCCCGAACTGGCCCGCGCCCATGCCCGGCAGGAGGGGCTGATCCTTGCCACGGTCGAGAAAGCCGATGCCGTCCTGGTGCGCGCGGTCGGGCTTTAGGCCCGCCCTCATCCTCGCCGCGCTGGTCGCGGCACTGTTCCTGGCCGCCGAGGCCGCGGCGGCGCCCAAGGTGGCGCTGGTGATCGGCAATGCCGCCTATGACGGCGTGCCGGCGCTGGACAATCCCGCCAACGATGCCGAGGACATGACCGCGGCGCTGCGCGACCTGGGCTTCCAGGTGATCCTGGGCGTGAACAGCGACCAGGCGCAGATGCGGGCGCTGATCGGCCAGTTCGGCGCGGCGGCGCAGACCGCCGAGGTGGCGCTGTTCTACTATGCCGGCCATGCCTTTCAGGTCGCCGACCGGAACTATCTGCTGCCGCGGGATTTCCGGCTGGAGCGGCTGGACCAGGCCACCGAGCGCACCGTGGCGCTGGACGAGGTGCTGGGGGCGATGGCCGGGGCGCCGGGGGTCAAGATCGTGCTGCTGGACGCCTGCGGCGACAATCCGCTGCGGCTTGCCGGCGCCGGCCGCGGCCTGGCCCGGATCGGCAGCCCCGCGGATTTCCTGATCGCCTATGCCACCCAGCCCGGCGCGGTGGCCTTTGACGGCGCCGGCCGCAACGGCACCTTCACCGAGGCGCTGCTGAGCCATATCCACACCCCCGCCCAGGACATCGGCGAGATGATGATCGCGGTGCGCAAGGA
Source organism: Paracoccus versutus (assembly GCF_000763885.1). Classification (GTDB taxonomy): domain Bacteria; phylum Pseudomonadota; class Alphaproteobacteria; order Rhodobacterales; family Rhodobacteraceae; genus Paracoccus; species Paracoccus versutus. The sequence continues at coordinate 5,184 of NZ_JRKO01000054.1, forward strand.
CGTGATGGCGCGGACCGGCGGGCAGCAGATCCCCTGGGACGCCTCGGCGCTGACCCGGCGGTTCCGCTTTGCCGACGGCCCGCCCACCGCCTCGCCCGAGACGCTGTTCTACCAGGTCTCGGTCCGCGCCGCCGATCCGGCGCTGCTGCGGCTTTACCTGCAGCGCTATCCCAACGGCAGCCATGTCGGCGAGGTGCTGGCGCTGCTGGCGCAGGATCCCTCACGCACGGGCCAGGCGCGGCGCAGCATGGGGCCCGAGGCCGAGGGCGCGGCGGGCGAGCAGCTGTGGGATCTGGCGCGGCGCAGCCGGCTGAAGCCCCTGCTGGAAAGCTATGCCCGCAGCTATCCCGACGGGCCGCATATCGGCGAGGCCCGGCGGCTGCTGGCCGAGCTTTCGGCGCAGGCCGATCCCGGCCCCGCCCGGCGCTGCGAATTGCTGGCGACCCATCCGCGCGACGGGACCGAGACCACGCCCGGCGTCTCCTACGAGCTGCTGGCGCAGAACGCCGTCGAGGCGATGCATGCCTGCGACGAGGCGAGCCGGCTTCACCCCCGCCAGGCGAAATACGTCGCGCTGCTGGCACGGGCGACGGCGGCGGCCGGCCTGCGCGCCCAGGCGGTGGCGCTTTACGAAACCGCGGCCGGGCGCGGCGACCTGCGGGCCATGGTCAGCCTGGCGCTGCTGAAGGAAACCGGGGACGGCGTGGCCCCTGACCCGGCCGGCGCGCTGGCGCTTTACGAAAGGGCGGCCGCCGCCGGCAGCGCCGATGCGGCGATCAACCTGGCGGTGACGCTTCTGGACAACCCCCGCGCCCAGGACCAGCAGCGCGGCATCGCGCTGATGCAGCAGGCCTCGCAGGCCGGGTCGCCGATCGCCACCTTCAACCTGGGCGTGCTGGCGCAAGAGGGCCGCTTCGGCGATCCCGGCGACGCCCGGACGCTGTTCGAGCGCGCGGCGCGCGAGGGCGAGCCGCGCGGCCACCGCGCCGCGGCCGTGCTGCTGGACGAGGGGCGCGGCATCCCCCGCGACCCCTCGCGCGCGGCGGTGCAGCTGCTGCTGGGCGTCGCGTCCGACGATGGCGGCCTGCTGCGCGAGCTGGCCGAGCAGGGCGGGAACTGGAACCCCGAGACGCTGAGCGCGCTGCAACGCCGCCTGGCGCGGGCGGGACTGTTTCAGGGCCCGGCGGACGGCACGCCCGGCCCGGCGCTGAGCCAGGCGCTGGAACTGTGGCGCAACGGCGGCTTCAACGCAGCGGCGCTGTCGGGCTGAGCGCGGCCTTGCCGGGCCTTGCCGGGCATCTGCTGCCTGCGCAACCCCTGGGATCGCTGCCTGCCGCACAGCCGGCCCCCAGCGGCAGTTCAGGGGAGGACCTGTTGCAGGAACGCGCGCGCGGGGGCCTTGCGAGTGGCTGACGAAATCGCCGGGTGCCGCCTCCCTCAACCTTCTGGCCGCAGCCCATCAAGATCCCGGTCGGCGCCCGGCCGTGCGAAGCCCATCTCATCGGTAACGCAGGGCATGGCCACGCCCACTTCGGCCGGACCGACCATGGTGTCGAGGACATCCTTGATCTGAACCTTAACCATGCCGCGACCGAAGCCCGGTCATGCAACTCGTGTGCCGTCGCGAGACCTTGCCACCCTATTTGCGCAGGAGGACTCGCCGCCTGCGCTACGGGACAGCGTCGTTGAAGGGAGGGGTTGCGCGCCGGAAGTGTGCCTTATCAAACAAAAGGCCGGACTTCCTGAAACGACAAAAGAATTGGCAAGGATCAGGAACCTCTACCTCGACGACCGAAAATAATCGAAGCAAGTCAAACCCTGATTAATCAATTCACACTCAAAGTCTGCCTTTATCATCTGAAAACATTGCCTCTGACCAGGTAAAAAAGAGAGCCGAGCACAGTCAGCTCTCTTCAGGCGCATATGTTTAGACTACATCATTCCGACGAAAAATATCGCTGCATTTGCCACCAAGAGAAATTGGCAATGCCCCATGGCCTATCTGGTGAGAGCGCTCCGCAACCAATGATCTACCAGACGTCTCCGCCAGTTCCTCCAGCGAAATAATTTCGCTTCTGAATTTTTCAAATGACGCGCGCGTTGAATAATGCCCACGACGAACCCATTCACCTTTGCGTTCGGTTGCAACCTGAAGGTGACCTTCTTCACGTAGGCGATAAACAGTCGGCCTACTAACCTTCAGTGCTCTTGCCACCTCGGCCGAAGAGACAATCTTTTCGCGGCGGCGCCCCTTCAGTCGACCCAAATCATTCAGTTGCAATCGAAACTCCCGAAAGCTCACGGGATGAGTGCTAGCGGCATAAAGGGTAATTCGGTGCGTCAGGATATGATCAGTTACATGCGCTGTCATTATCCCTCGAAGACGGGCGGCGGTTGAAATGTCGACCGTTTCAATTTCGGAACTAGGGTGGCGCAGGAGCTGTCTAAGACTATCGATAAAATCCTCAACATCTCTCTTACTGTAGTATGAGCTTCCCTGATCGCTCTCGTAGTAGTGTTTGATTAGACCCTGATCGGCCAGTCGTTCAAACAATATATAATTTATTCCAATGCTTTTAGCGGCTTCCTTGGTGCCAACCAGAGCAGCCAACTCTGAGCAGACACCATTAAGAACCGCTGTGGGGATGTACTTATTCAGTTTGTAGAACCTACCGCCGGACTCGGGCCTTGCGATTCCCATCTCAGCCAGCTTCCGGCCAAGTCGAATGTGCGGGATCCCGAAAGCCTTCTCAGCTGTCTGGAAAGAATGGAGCTGCTGTTCGGGACAGGGTTTTCCAAATACAATTGCTCCGGTCGCTATCGGGAAGTTCTTGAATATGAAATCCCGGACGATATTTCGGAAAATATCGAAATCTTTGTCATCATCGCGATAACGTAGCCATTCAAAGAACACGCCGTAGTGATACCGGTGTAACTTTTCCTCAATGGGATGGGCATCACGTATTGCTCTGAGCTTTTTCCGCAGACTGTTGGGGCCTTCCTGCAACACCTGGAGACCCGCGCTCCCGGCCACTGCCCACTGCGGATCCCTGGTCTCGGAGCGCTTTGCTTTCGGACCGATAGTCAACAACAATCCCAGCATCTCGCAGGCCTGCGCGGCGACATGGAGGGGGGACTGATCCAACCATGTCCCTCCGGGGCCCTTTTGGATTCGATTGATCAGGTAGTTTTCGAGTTTCAGATGGTTGGGTTTCACCATCACGATGCCTGCGGGCTGAAATTGGTCAACCATGGGGATATGGTCGAAGCAGTCGTTTGCATTCGCAGGCCGTGGGACTGCGACGAGATGACAACCATGCCGTTCACAACTTCGGATTGCTGCGAGTTGCCATATCCCATGATGGACGATCCCGGTCCTGTCATCTGGATTCTGAGCGCACATCGGACAGATCCTGAGCGTGGTCCGCGCGAATGCGGTGAATTTAATGCGTTCGTTCCCAAGCCGAAACCAACCCGGCTCAATCAGAGAAGGTGTTGCCGCTTGCAGAGGGACAGGGTCGATATCGCCCAGAACTGCCAACCTCTGGATTTCGACCGGATCGCCGTTCACAAGCGCGAAGTAGTCGATCCCCACATCCGAGCAGAAGGTGATCATCCGAGGCACCCCGTTCCGTCGAGCCAGGCGGGAGGCGAAGGATGTCGCGGATTCCCCCACAATCGTGGGGACCGTCAGTGGTAGTGGTTTTGTCGCCGTGAACATCAGCGTTTCTCCCGTGAGAAGACCTGCCGCGCATCGACCCGGTAAAAATCGGGAATGACGAAAGGGTTGAACGAGTCGTCGCAGGCGGTCCGCAGGTGATAGGCGCGGGCAAAATCCCGCGATGCCAGTTGGCGGGCCCCGTTGAGAAACGCCTGTTCGATGGCCGCCAGCGTCAATTCGATGACCAGACCGAACTGATTGGCTGCCGCGTGGATCAGCCGTTCGCCATGTGCCAGTTCGACAATGCTGGGGGCTGGCGGCAGTCCCGCGCGCTTGCAGTAGTACTCCACGAGATCCAGCCACGGTCACGCTGCTTTGCGAGATGCCGAGCGACCGGGCGATCTTTGCCATGGATGATCCCGCCAACCGGAGCCGGAACTTGAGGAGCTCATGGTTTTCAAGATCGACCTTCATGGGCTGATATAAGTCCTTGGTCTGCAGAGTTACTCTGCGAATCAGAGATTCGAAAAACCACGATTGGCGCAACAAGATTGATGACCACTTCTCATTTTTGCTTCAATTGACCGGTAATAATGGCAGCCAAACTGAGAAGAGTTCGTAAAGCATGCACTATTTTATGGTACGCTCTGATCAGCCCGCCATATCTGGAGCTCTTTGGCGGCGTGTCGAGGAGAACTGCATGTTCGGATTGACCGACGAGGAGACTGCGGCACTTGTGGCAGCCAGGGCGGCTGTGCAGAACGCCCAGAGTATCGTCGATCGTCTCGAAAGGAAAATTTTCGACGCTGAATCAGAGGCTATTCGCGCGCGAAGGCGGACGCCCCGATCATCTGTAGCCGCAACCCTGTCGGCTAATGCCTCGCCTCGGCAGGACTTTCCAAAGCCTGCTTCAAAGAGATGCTCCCGGTCATCGTCTCTCTCGCGACTGCTCTACCCGCCGACGCCGCCGCCCCGCGAGGCCATCATCGACACCTTCGGCCTGGTAAAATCGTTCGGCGGCCTCGCGAACACCTATTCGATGGGGCACGCGCAAACCCACCAAGCGCTGCGAGATGCCGGTATCAACATCTGGGAAGAGGTGGCGCGAGACTGGGATCGCGGCATTTCCGTCAAGGAGCTGAGTCGTCGCCATGGCATCGGTCGAGACACCGTCGCCAGATGGATCCGGAAAACGGGCCGGATCGTCAACCCGCGCAACGGCAATCGGCGATCCGATGAAGCGCTCATCGTCAAAACCTATAGGGAGACATATTCGGTCAACAAGGCAGCCATAGCGGCTGGGGTTGCTTGGGCCACGGCGCGTGCTGTTCTTTTGCGGGATGATGCTTGGACCGAGAAAAGGCGGAAACCTGCATCCATCTTCGGGTCCGGAGCGGAAACGGCACGCCAGTCTTTGCCCAGTTGCTGATCGATGAACCGACTTCTATCGGCGTCAGCGAGAACAGGCCTGAATTACAGGTCCACGCGCCCCGAGCGATCGGTCGACCAACCACCGGTTGGTTTCATTGGTCGACGGCACGGCGAATCCTCCAGGAATAGGGGCCTATGGGGGCTCCGTGCCGACTCAGCGGAACCACCTCACGAGCCAAACGGTGCTGACGATGGCTGAAGCCACGGAAAATGAGACCGCTCGCCTGCTTCTGGACATGCGCCGGGAGATGCAAGACATGCACAAGAAACTTGCTCTGAGGCTCGACGGCATTGCCCATATTCTGGCATTGATGGAGCGGGGGCATCGCGCCAAAAGGGGCAAAGAGGTGCCTCCTTTAAAGGCGGACTGAAGCGTCGGTTATGTGATGCCGCCTGTGCGAGTCTCGACCTCGGCAAGCGGCGCGACAGCGGGTCGTCCTGTGCGGGCGACGTGCAGCATTTGGGGAAACGAACAGCGTCCATGGCCGATGATCCGGTAGTGGCGGCCCCTGCATTTGCTGTAACAGCCAATCCACCCGGCTGACCGCAATCAGCCTGCCGACAGGCTGCACCGGCATCGAGCTATCAGTCCTCGCCCCATATGTCGTCCATGAAGGCCTTATTCGCCTCGACAGTGTCCGTAGACCCCGATTGAAAACCCATCCGTGCAGCCTGCTCCTGGATCTTGCGCACACGTTCCGCAAGATCCGCCTTGGCGGGCGGAGAGTCGCTGTCGGTTCCTTGGACGCGGTCGCTTTCCATGAGGCAACGATACCATACTCTGCGACATTCAGGAACTGCCGCGCAGAAGACGTGGTGTATCCTTGACGCAAGGCCAACGAGCCCTTGATATCACCGTTCCGCCCTGCCGGCCTGCGACAGCGCGCTGACCTGGTCGGGTTCCCGGCTGGTCAGCGCCAGATATTCTGAAACCGCACCGCCGCCGTGCGGGTATAGCGTGCGGTATGGCGCGGATCGCGATGGCCGAGATAGTCCTGGATCAGCCGCAGGTCGCGCCCGGCATGGGCCAGGGCGTGACCGCAGGAATGGCGCAATATATGTGGGTGCACCGCGCCGAGCCCGGCTCGCGCCGCGATGCAGGTCAGGAGATAGTTCACCGCCTGCCGGGTCAGTGGCCCGCCACGCTCCGACAGAAACAGCCAGGGCAGCGGATCACCACGACCAGCCAGATAGCGCCGCAATGCCCGAATCTCATCCCCCGCCAGCGGCTGGCTGGTGGACAGCCCATGCTTCAGCCGCTGCACCCAGAGCCGGCCCGAGGCCAGATCGAGATCCGTCCGCCGCAGGGCGATCAGCTCGCTGACCCGCAGCCCGTGCCGGTACATCAGCAACAGCATGAGATGATCGCGCGCGCCGTGCCGGCCGGACCTGGCCGCAGCCAGCAGGCGCTTGACCTCATCGGGGGTCAGGTAATCTCGGCGGCGCCGATGCGCATCCACCGGCGCGCTGCCGTCACTCTTAACAAAATGCTGGTCGGTGCGCTATCGGGTCATCTGATTTTGCCCTGCGATTTCTGGTCCTGACTCTATCCACTCTTTACAAAACGGGCATTCTGTAAAGAGTTTGCTGTGGGTTACGACGTCGCTTCCGGCCCATTCCTGCCGCTCGGTCAGACCGAATGCTGCGACGCGGCATTCCCGTAACCGGACATTCGTTACTCTGCCACGATCGCAACGCCCGAGAAGCCCAAGGACGCGAAGTTAACCGGATGCACTCTTTGCCAGAGAAATTCCACTTCACTGAAGCCGCCGCCTGTCTATAGTCAACCAACTGAGGGAGAACACAGCTTATGAGGGTGACAATTTGCGGTCGTGGTGTCCACAAACGCGAAGTGAAAAGCATTGAACGGTTGAAAAATGATTTGCCGTCGGACTGGTACGCATTCACCAATCTTGATCTGGTTCTGGGCCTTGGAAAAACGCGCGAGGTCGATCTTGTCATCGTCAGCCCGCATCGCGTCTTCTTAATTGATATCAAGGAATGGCACGGAAAGATCGAAAATAAGGACGGGCGTTGGTATCAAAACGGCGAAGATAAGGGCCCGTCCCCTGTAAAAAAGATAAGTGATATCTGCCGTGAGGTTCTCCCGTTCCTGTCTTCTGCGCTGAAAAGCCGTCCCGTCGACCAGAAGGGCGCTGTCCCGAAGTTAGAGGGCCTTGTGGTCCTCGCCGGTACCGCGACGGCTGCCCATCTTGATGGATTGGAAAAGTCGAAGGTCCTTACACTGGATCAGTTTGTTAAACTGATGGGCGACGAACAGCGCATGACGGAGGTTTTTGGAGAGCCGTGGACGCAATTCCGGTATACGCCGCTCACGGCGCAAAGCTGGAAGAATATGCTGCATAGCTTCTTCAATGCATCATCCCCGCAATCTCCATTCAAGCACGGCAAGCGGCGTTTCCAGAGATACGTAGCTGAAGATGAACCCTGTTTTGAGCATCCTCGCGACATTTATCAGGAGTTCGAAGCAAGCGACGAGGATAGCAAAAACAATCTTGGCATTCTCAGGCTTTGGGATTTTACAAAGTGCAGCGACGGTCGGTTTCAAACCGAAGACGGTCGCCTCGAAATAGCGGGGCGAGAGAAGCAGGTGTATCACTGGCTTCTGGACCGTGACCAGGATTTTGAACGCACACTGCTTACGCCGCGTTTGGATGATCCCGATCGTGGTGCACGTTACTGGGAAATCTTCGACCGCCGCCGCCGCATGGCCCGACTCAAGGACTATGCGGTGAGTGAGTCGACTTTATCCCTGCCTGCGGCGCGCGTAGAGCTGGCCCGCCAGTTGGTTGCCGCCGTTGCCTCAATGCACCGTCATAACGCGGCTCATCTCGATCTCGGGGGTCATAGCATCTGGCTCGAAGAGCCAACCTCCGTAAAGCTTTCGCATCTCTTTGCAGCACGGTTTCCTGATACAAAATCGTTGGGCGATGCCCGATATCAGTTCTTGGCCAGTGTAACCGTTCCTGAGGATATTCTTGGCGAGGACAAGGGGCCGAAAAAGAGGGATGTATTTCTGCTCGGCGTTGCTGTTCACGAGTTGCTGTTTGGGCGTATTCCGGCTGGTGACCCTGCAGAATGGGATCCATCGATCGATACCAGCGGCGAATTTGAAATGCTGCATAGCTGGCTCGCGGAGGCATTGGAAGTCGATCCTGGAAGCCGATTTGCAGACGCGGGCGTCGCTCTGAGCTCCTTTAACAAGGCCACGGCGGCGCGTCCCTCTCAGGAAGAAGTGATGTCCGGATTGGAAGCCCTTCGCGGCTCCATTCGAACCAGCCGCCAACTTTTCCAGGCCTTCCCTGATCAGGGCGATGTAATCAAAGAAAGCGATGCTCTAGATGTGTGGCGCTCTCAAGAGGATGGCGAACCGGTCATCATAAAGCACTGGAAGTCAGCTGCGTGGGGGTCGCTGCAGAATGAAGGCCGCACCGTCCTATCGTTCCTGCACAGGGCATCATCGGTTATGATGGATAAGTTGCCCGGAATGCCCAACGTGCGCGGGGTGCATTGGCTGGGCGACAGTATGGCCATCGTCCAGGAGTGGATCGACGGGACCGTTCTCGACACCCTGTTGAACAAGTCGTCATCGGAACTGGCGGACCAGGTAAAGGCAATTGAGCTCGCGCGCCGCCTTGTGAGGGCAGTTGATGATCTCCATGAGCACTGTTTTTCGCATGGGGACATCAAGCCTTCAAATATAGTCATAAATAATGAGGGGAATCCCATCCTTATCGACGCATTGGATTTTGCACCTCGCGTCGATGGTGAACTTCGTACGTTTGCCTATGCTCCTGATTCCGGCAATCGCTTCGAGCGCGACCGATTTGCCGTTACGAAGATCGTAGAGGAGATTTGCGCAACCAGCATGCTAGAGGCACAGGATGCTGCTAGGCTGTCGACTGCTGCGCGGGAATGCCGGGACAGGGACCCAAAGCTAGCGACACTTCTGCCGCTGCAAGAGGCTTGCGATCTCATCTACGAGCGGCTCACCGCGCAAGAGGAAGTTGTAGCGAAGGAAAAGAGAGCCCAGATTGCAGTTTCTATCGTGAGAGAAAACATTGGGCCCATCGAACCGGACGAAGGCAGGCTCTTCATCAGCTTGCACCGCCGCCCCGATCGATCCCAAGCAAAACTGTCTATCCGAGGTGCGTTTGAGCGCATCGAAGTCACTCTCGACGACACCGGCAAACCGGTGCGAGCACGCCGCTGGTCCCTTGAGCAATGGCGGATAGCTCAGATCGCAAGGAACGAATTTCATTCAATAGATGCCGACCTTACCGTCGCACGGTCGGATATCAATGATTTTTCGGCGCTGTCTGGTGTTCTCGAAGACCCAGTCGTTGCGGCGGAACTTCGCACTTATCTGGCTGGTACCACGAGCGAACCGCTCAAAAAGCTGCCAGACGATGTCGATGAGCTCTCGGAAGAAGATGAGGCGGAAGACGCACTGTCTGAGGAGATCGCGAGCGCCCCGGTTCAGAAGAAGCCCGCTGATGTCGATGTCCGCGCTCTTTGGCGAACGCTCACGGATGTTGAAAACGAACTTACCACCGATGGAATAGCTCTGCTCGACAGCGTGTACGACAGGTCTTTGCAACGGCATAAAGTTGCTCTGGAGCTGGAGACAGGGGACTTTGATTTCTCGCGTCAGGATACAGTCGGGGTGCAGCGGCAGGATCCGAAGGGGAACTGGCGCAGAATTGGTGATCTCGATTTGGATCGGTCCCGGCCTGATTTGGCGGTCATAAGCGCCCATAGCGGTAATGCCATCGGATCGCGCATTGTTGAGGAAGGGCAGCGCCTACGTTTCGTCAGCCATTTCGAGGTCCAGAGCCTCAAGCGCAGAACGGATGCGGTTGATCGCATTCTCGAAGGAAACGGCCGGGCGGCGAACCTTCTGTCGGTTTTTGACCCGCGATCGGGCGCATCTCCGCAGGTGACCAATCATGTTCCGAACGAAGAAGTCTTAAGAACTTACGGACTGAACGAGGATCAGGAACAAGCTTTCCGGCGCATTGTCAAAACCCGGCCGGTCGGGGTCCTCCAGGGTCCGCCCGGCACAGGGAAAACTCGGTTCATCGCCGCGCTTGCACATTACGCCATCACCGCAGGTCTGGCACGGAACGTGCTGCTAGCCAGCCAGTCGCATGAGGCGGTGAACACTGCAGCCGAATCCGTACTCGCATTGTTCCGAAAGGCGGGCGAAGATCCGAGCTTGCTCCGCGTGGCCATGAATGACGGTCAGGTTTCAGCTCCTCTGAGGCCGTTTCACACGGCCAGGGTGGAGCAGAGCTACAAGGACCGCTTCAGTGCGTCCTTTGCCGAGCGGCTGGCGGTAGCAGGAAAAGCCCTAGCTATTCCAGAAGATGCTATAGCCATAGTTGTGAAACTGGAGACGACTCTGCGCCCTGTTATCGTGCGCATAGCCGAACTTTGCGGTGACAGCGACCCCGACTACCAGCGGATCAACAGCCTTATCCAGACGCTTACGACATTGCTGGCAGATATCGGTATCAATGTGAATCTGCCAGAGGAACGCATCGAAAGCGAATGGCTAGCGGTCCTTGATGATGTGGGCAAGGCCGTTGCGGATATCGCCCGCAAGGAACACGCGGTGTCCGCTGACAAGATTCGGCGGCTGCGGGCTGTTGCCGGTTTGGGACGAGACTTTATTGGCAGTGTTTCCCGTGCTGAACGTAGTTTTGATACCTTCCTGGCGGGGACGCGCCAGATCGTAGTGAGAACTTGCGTGGGGCTTGGACGTTCGTCGCTTGGTTTGACGGCTACCGCATTCGATCTTGTCATCGTTGACGAAGCCGCGCGATGCACAGCAGGCGAACTACTGGTGCCATTGCAGGCGGCCCGTTGGGCGGTTCTTGTTGGTGACCAGGCGCAGCTGGAGCCACAGCACAAGGCCGAGGTCGTCAACCTTGTGGCTGATCGCACAAGGATATCGAAACGAGAGATTCAGCGAAGCGACTTCGAGCGGTTGTTCCTTACCGAGTACGGACGAGATGCCGGTGCCCGGCTGAAGACCCAGTACCGGATGTTGCCGCCAATCGGGCAACTTGTGTCCGAGTCCTTTTATCCTGACCTCGCCCTAGAAGCCGGCCGATCGGTGCCGATCATTCCTGCGCAGGTGCTGCCGGAGGAACTGGAAAAACCCCTGGCCTGGATCGAAACCGATGGTCTGGGCTCCGCAGGCCATGAGCAATCTATGGGTAGTAGTCGCATTAACAAGGCAGAAGGCGATTCCATAATTGGCCTTTTGACCAAATGGCACGAGAACGGGTCTTTCCGTTCGTGGCTACAGGAGCAGAATACGCACCAGGCGGGTATCGGCGTCATTTGTATGTATGCGGCCCAGCGAAACCTCGTCGACAAGGCACTGAGGCAGTCGCGGCTCGCTTATCTACTGGATCGTCATATCAAGATCGGCACCGTTGATAGTTATCAGGGCAAAGAAAATCCCATAATCCTGCTGTCGCTGGTCCGAAACAATTCGGCGGGTCCCATTGAGGCCGGGGTTAAGAGAATTCAAGAAGGTTTCCTGGCTACGCCCAACCGTATCAACGTCGCGGCCAGCCGCGCTATGGATCGTCTGGTAATAATAGGTGCGCGGAACCGATGGCGCGAAGGCGGCCCGATGAGCCTCTTGGCGTCGAGTTTTGCCCGTCGCGCCGCCGAGGGATCCGCTCAGGAATTCGCGGCAGAAATTTTGTTCGGCGCCGACAAAGATGCCAATCGCGCTGATCATGCTTCTTCAAAACCTAGATGCGCCGAAGGAGGTGCCCGTGGAAACGCTTAGCCGTCCGCTCCTGAGCCTGAAAGGGCATGAACTGGTGCCACTCGACGAAGATCGCAAGGTGGAACTGGATATCATAGATGTCCTGCTTCCCTGCCGTACCTATGAGATGAAGTACAAGGTCGCAGTCGCAGCCAAGGTCAGCCCTACACTTGAATTTCTTCTAAGGCTGCTGAAGTCGGCGCCGGGGATGAACGAGCCCGACGTTGCGGAGTTTTTCGGGTATAGCGTAAATGAGCTGGAGTACGTCTTAAGCGAAGCCTCCGAGCCTGGATATATCGAGCGCAAGCAGGGCCGTTTGTGGCTGACCACGGCGGGCGACAGCCTGTTTCGCGCGGATCAAAAGGAACCGTCGATCTATAGCGTCGAGTCACGCCGTCGGGGCGTAGGGTTCGATCTCGTGGCTATAGCCCCGCAGCCACGAAAGCGACCAGATTCCATCGAAAGGTTCCTGCCCGAACTCGGTCTGAGCGACCTGGCAGGGTCGGGGCGCACGACACAACAATTGCCGGCACGCTTTGAGCGCTTCTTTCGCGAGATTGCCGATCAGGTTGATCGAGGGAAAGGCGAGAAGAGGCAGCTATACTCTATCGATCCTGTCATCGTTGCTCAAGAACGTTATCAGGTTCCATTGCGAATCCGCACATACGCCCGCGCTTCCAACCCCAGCGTTCCTGAAATCGATCTAAGTTCGTGGCGTCCGGAGCATGAGATTGCCGACCGGCCGGAAATAGAGAATGCAGTTGCTTTGTTCGTCAAAGATCTCGCAACACATGCAAACCAGTTGGATGCTGTTGCTTCTTACGATGCGCTCGTCTCATTGGCTCCCGAATTCTTAAAAGAGTTCACCGTCAAGACCGGCCTTAACGAAAGGCGGTATTGGAGGGAAGCTATAGGCCGAGTAGGTGAAGTCAGAAGTGACCGCAAAACAATTCCGTTGGTCGGGTCTTTGCTACTTGAGAATAACCTGCAGCGCTTTCTCTCTATCCTGGATTACGGCGCAGCACAGGCAACGGCGGCACCGGAGCGTATCATCGCGGTGGCACCGCAGACACGTCATTGGGGAGCGACAACGCAGCTTCGCGGGCTGCTCGCCCTGATCAAGGAAAAAGTAGGCAAGATTGACGCTGGCGATGCGACCTCCGAGACGCTCAGCATGTGCCTGACCAGAGCCGCGCCCCCGCGTTTCATCAAAGAAACGTTTGATGAGATCGCTGAAAGCGACGCAGCGCGCTTCCCACGCGGGCTGGAGCTTTATCTTGTTCCATCCATCGCGATGGCCGCGATTGTTCATGCACCTTTAGGAGCGTCAATTGGCAATACCGTCCCTCTGGGCATTGCCTCCTTCGATCCGGCAGTGCTGGAACGTTGTGAACAGTACCTTGAAGACAATCGTCCTAAAGAGCCGTGATCAAGATAATGAAGAACATCGATTGCCCGTCGCTGCGCTCTGCTAGATTGGCTGTTTTTCGAACTTGCTGCTTACTGTAAGGCTGCACGTCCGTCAGGCGGCTATCCGCCCTGCGCGAAGGCGACCAACTTGCCGAGGCACCCGGCCCGAAGCCGCCGCACGCCTTTCCCATTTGATGCTACAAAGCGTCCCATATAACCGGGACTTGGTCAGTAGCGCAGAAACTAAACTTCCCAATGTAATTTTGGGTTTTGGGGGACATACCAAAGGTCGCGAACCTGCGTGTCGTCGCTGTTCGGCGTAGGATCGGCATCCCTGACACGGAAGGTCGTCGGAATCTTCACCGCACTCCCAAAAATAAGAGCGTGCTGTTTCGGCAGTGATGGCAGGCGTTTCAACACGGTTTCCGATATGAATGGCGTCATCTGCTTGATCTGCGAGAGGTCGTCGGGGTTCTGGATGCGATGAATGATGAAGTTGTTGCACTGCGAAAGAACAGTCTTCGAAAGCTCGCTCGGCCTTTGTGAAGCCACCATTAAAAAGGCCCCGTATTTCCTGCCCTCTTTGGCAATCCGCTGGAAGGTTATGCCCGCGTCGATGGCAAAGCGGCTAGGGCGTTCCGAGATGTATCGGTGCGCCTCTTCGAGGATCAGATGGACAGGCATCTTGTTTCTGGGCGTTGCTCGGCGCATACGGTCAAAAATTAGCCTCGCAACAACGGCAGATGCGAGTTCGACGATCTCATCGGACGCATCGTTTAGGTCGATGATGCAAATTTGACGTTCTTTCCGGTAGCTTGTGCCCTCCTGTGCAAGACCAAGGAGTCGATCAACGAAGTGCGTCGGCTCCCTGTCGTAAGCCTGTAAGCCTTCAACAGATGCCCGCAAAAACTCGAAATCTGGATTGTCAGAAACAGACTTCAACCGTGTGACCAATTGTGAGCAATACTCTCTTATCTGCTTGTTTCCATTCGCTTCTTCATAGAAGAGGGCTAGATCGAGTGCAGCTTGCAATCGCTCAAAGGAAAACGGAGTATTTCCATAGCTAGGAAGCACTGGTTCGTCAGTGACATGATCTTGCAGGAGTGCCAACACAGCTTCGTAGTTTTCTGATGTACTAGAATTTCTCCCATCTTTAAACTGCCCAAAATCGTTATATAAACCCGCTTTGATTGTGCCCCTGCAAATCTCATCTGTGGAGAAAGTATGAAGCAACGCGAGTATTCTCCCCTCTTTACTTGGCACACTGGCATCATCATTTAAAATAGAAAGAATGATTTTTGCCAAAACGTGATTCCGAACACTTCTTAGTTCATCGCTAACTCCGTCAACAACGGGCTCTTCCTGAAAAAGGGTTGTTAGCCCAAGCGCGGTTCTCAATGCTGGTAGTTGTGTTTTTTCGCTAGCGCGCAACAACAAAGCCCACTCATCAACAGTCATGAACCAGTGCGGCAGACGAAATCGGTCAACTAAATCTGCGCCAATGAAACCTTCGTCCAGCACTTCAGTTTCTGCTTCCGAACTCGTTGCCTTAAAATAGCTAGCTTGAATTTGCCAAGGCATGTTTTCAAAAGCTTGTCGATACTCACCATTGACGTCGAATATGATGAAAGAAGCGCCGATTGCCCAAAACTCTTCTGCTCTATCAAATACGGACTGTATTATAGAGGCTACAGTGCAGGATTTTCCGCTCCCAGTATTTCCCAAGACGGCGACGTGCCCCCCAAACAGGGCATCAAGCTGCGCCTTGACGGGGTAGTCTTTGAACACGGCAGAGGTTCCTATCTCGATTGTATGGGGAACCGTTCCCTCCTTGGTAGCCCCCTCAGCATCCGTCTTTGTCTCCCGATCTGCCGGTTGCTCCACGTTGAAGATGCGGTCCAGGTCTTCATCACGCGCATAAAGGGCATCTGCATAAAGCGGGGGAAAGGTCGAAACGCCGAATTTGAAGGAGCCGCCCTGGACAGGCATGGAGCCAACGGGAACAACATCGAGGAATTTTGCCGCCGTGGCTTTGTCCATCTCTGCTGCGTTGCCGTAGGCTGGCGAAAAATCCTTTTCCCTGAGGCCGATAACCTCCAAGACGACATATTCGGATTGTATCGGCACCATAAGATATGATCCCAAGGTCGCGACATAATGGACATCATCGAAGCCAATGACCGTGAAGTTGTCGCTGCCCCTATGCAGCTCGACAACGAGGCGATCCGCTGAAACGCTAACGATCTTGCCTATGGCACGGCTTGCATCATCTCTCGCCATTTTCGCCGGCCTGCTGCTTGGAAAGCAGCTTCTTGAAGACTTTTTCGATAGCCTGTTCTTCTTTCTGGTCAGCGCTCGATGGCATCAAGTCCTGCACGATGCTGTTGAAGTAGTGCGCTTTCTTGCCCGTCTTCTCGTCGCTGCCCCAAATGAACGAAATCCTCGGGTCGCCTAGCGCTGCGAGTTCTTTAGTTACCGGATTGTTAACGTCGTCAGGGTTGAGGAACGCGATCAGGCGGAAGCCTGGGAGGGTCAGCCCTTGAAAAATAATGTTGTTAATGTGCTCATCGCCAAAGCTAAATCCCATCACGAAAAGTACGCTTTGGTCTTGAACGATCTGGCGCTGAAATTCACGGAACATGTCCGAGTAGGGCGAGCCAAAACTCGCCGTCTGCTTAGAAGGCGTCGGATAGATCATGACGCGATCCTTGGAAGGGTCAGGCTTGTCAGCAGACTCCCGGATCGGGAAAAGACCAGTCTTCTCTTCCGTCCAGTTTACAGACCCGTGAAGCTTGCAGAAATGCACGTATCCATCAACAACCGCCCATCTTTTTGACGAGATATCCAGCTGCTCAGCCAGGGCGCGGCGGTATGTTGAGGGGTTGAAGCGGCGCTCAACCGTTCCCGCAAACCCGTTGGAATAGGGGATGCCAGATCGGTCCATGGCCCGTTCGTTGAACAGGTCATAGTTGGTGGTAAAAACCCAAGGTGGGGCGAGCCCACGGGATCGAGTCGCCAGCGACTGATAGAAGCGCCGGTAAAGCGTTACGATGGTTTCATCTCCGTGGGCGAAACGTCCCTCGGTGCATTTCTGAAGGATGAAATTTTTAACGCCCGCGATAACGCCTTCGACGGTTTCAAGGGCTTCCTGAAACTCACCCTTGGCGCTCGTCTTGCAAAACTGCTGCGCTGTCATCAGGACTTCCATCATACGCTCTAGATTCTTTCGGAAGTCTTCATGCGTTAGGTCGATGCCAAGCCGGTCCTTGAGCGCATCTCGTTGTGTTGGTGTGACAAATGCCCCGACGCCGGAGAGACCAGGCATACCCTGAAGCGTTGCCTGAAACTCTGCCGCAAGCGGTCCCATCGTCGGAATGCCAAGCTCATTGCCTTCGTGCATATAAGACGAGCAGCCTGAGCCAATGAGAAAGGACAGGTTCTTGGAGCCAAAAACCTCTGCGAGATGCCGCCGTATAATTTCAGCGCGGTCACCAAACTCTGCTTCGGGACGAAGCTTGGCAAACTCGTCTTTGCTTCCTTTTCTAAAATTGATCAAACAACCACTCCAAGTAAATTTGGCTTACCGCATCCCAGCCTAGGGTAGCGCAGAGAGTCAAATTCTGTAAGTCCGCTTTTGGTGGTTGTGCCGCAAAAATAGGGAGATGCAGCGAACGTCCGGAGTCCGCCCTCCCGGCAGATCCATCGTCCCTCTCGCTGCGGTTCGCCCGAACGACCGTTCTCCCAGATTTGCAGCAGCTGCCACGCTGCACCACCATCAGGCGGCTTCCCGCCCAACGCGTCGATCAGATCGCGCAACATGGTGCACGGTGGCTATGATATGTAAGGCGGTGAGCAGCAGCGTCCGGCGTTTGACGGAAAGGCGAATCCAGTCGCTCCCCTCGTGTGCGACCATCACTATTAGTGGCGGACTCGCTCCCGAGCACCTTTAGCCACACGAAATCAGTGCGTTGACGAGAAATCAGTGGCTGGGAGAGGCAATTCTCATGATCAAAAAGGCAAAACTATCCGCCTCTTATCAAGAATTCCATGGTCGGAGCGAGAGGATTCGAACCTCCGACCCCCTGCTCCCGAAGCAGGTGCGCTACCAGGCTGCGCTACGCTCCGACCGTGAGGGGGCAGGTAGCCCCTGGGGCGGCGGAATGCAAGGGGGAATCTTGCGGGACAGCCGCAGAAAACAGCGTCAGCCCCGCGCACAGCAAGCGCGGAGATCTCGCCTGCCGGTGCCGGGCGAGTGCCGCGTCAGACCCGTGCGCGCAGCAGGCGCTGCAACAGGCTCCAGCGCGGGGCCGTCACCGCCTCGGCGCCCAGGCGCGCCCGCGTCGCCGGGCGCAGGCGCGAGGCGCCCAGCCGCTCGCGCATCAGGATGTAGAGCCCCGAGGCCATGATCAGACCCGCCCCCAGCACCGTCGGCCCGTCCGGGCTTTCGCCGAACAGGAACCAGCCGTAACCCACCGCCCAGAGCATCTGCGAATATTGCATCGGCGCGACATTGGCCGCCTCGCCGGCCTGATAGGCCAGGATCAGCAGGAAACCCGCCGCCAGGCCCAGGGCCGCGATCACCCCGGTCAGCGCCAGGTCGCCCAGCTCCATCGGGCGATAGGCAAAGCCCAGCGAGGCGCCGGTCAGCAGGAAATTCCCGATCATCGGCCAAAGCAGCAGGATCACCGTCCGCTCGGACCGACCCAGGCGTCGCACGGCGATGGCGGAAAGCGCCGTGGCCGTCGCCCCCATCAGCGCCGCCAGGTGCCCCAGCCCCAAGGGCGTCACGCCGGGGCGCAGCACGACCAGCACGCCGCAAAGCCCGGCGCAGACCGCCAGCCAGCGATGCAGCCCGACCTTTTCGCCCAAGAGAGGCACCGACAGCACGGTGACGATCAGCGGCGCGGCGAAGAGGATGGAATAGACCTGCGCCAGCGGCAGCACCGAAAAGGCATAGAACCCGCCGATCCCCGAGATGACGATGCAAAGCGAGCGCAGCCCGACCCAGAACGGGTTGCGCGGCAGCAACGTGCCATGCGTCGGGTCGCGCAGCAGCAGCACCGCCAGCGGCGGAAAGGACAGCAGCGCCGAGAAGAACAGGATCTGCAGCGCCGGATAGGTGGCGCCCAGAACCTTGATGATCACGTCATGGGTCGAATAGAGCCCCATGGCCAGCAGGGCGAGCAACGCGCCCTTGATGTTGCCCGCCGTCATGCCCCTCCCCGACGGTTCGCAGGTTGGGCCGCGCCCGGCGATGCGGGCGCGGCCTGCCGGTCACAGCGCCGAAAGCGCCGCGACGATGTGGTCGCCCATCTCGGCGGTCGAGACCGGCTTGCCGCCCTCGGCCCCCATCAGGTCGCCGGTGCGCACGCCGTCGGCCAGCACCTTCTCGACCGCCTTTTCCAGCAGGTCGGCCTCGGCGCCCAGGCCGAAGGAATAGCGCAGGCACATGGCGAAGCTGAGGATGCAGGCGATCGGGTTGGCCTTGCCCTGCCCGGCGATGTCGGGGGCCGAGCCATGCACCGGCTCGTAAAGCGCCTTGGGCCGGCCGTTCTCCATCGGCGCGCCCAGGCTGGCCGAGGGCAGCATGCCCAGGCTGCCGGTCAGCATCGCCGCCGCATCCGACAGGATGTCGCCGAACAGGTTGTCGGTCACGATCACGTCGAACTGGCGCGGATTGCGCACCAGCTGCATGGCGCCGTTGTCGGCATACATGTGCGACAGCTCCACGTCGGGATATTCGTTGTCGTGGACCCATTGCACCTCTTCGCGCCAGAGGATGCCGGATTCCATCACATTGGCCTTTTCCATCGAGCAGACGCGGTTGCCGCGCTTGCGGGCCAGTTCGAAGGCCGAGCGGGCGACGCGGCGAATCTCGCCCGAGGTATAGCGCTGGGTGTTGACGCCCACGCGGCCGCCCTCGTTGCCGGGGGTGTCGTCGGCCGAAATGCCGCGCGGCTCGCCGAAATAGACGCCCGAGGTCAGTTCGCGCACGATCAGGATGTCGAGGCCGGCCACCACCTCGCGCTTGAGCGAGCTGAAATCGGCCAGCGCGTCGAAGCATTGCGCGGGCCGCAGGTTGGCGAACAGGTCCATCTCCTTGCGCAGGCGCAGCAGGCCGCGCTCGGGCTTGACCGAGAAATCCAGGTCGTCGTATTTCGGCCCGCCGACGGCGCCCAGCAGCACCGCATCGACCGCCTGCGCCTTGGCCATGGTCTCGTCCGCCAGCGGCTTGCCATGTTTGTCATAGGCCGCGCCGCCGACCAGATCCTCGCTGACGTCGAAGGACAGGCCGCGGTTCTGCTGGAACCAGCCGATGACCTTGCGCACCTCGGCCATGACCTCGGGGCCGATGCCGTCGCCGGGCAGGATCAGAAGGGAATAGGTCGTCATCGCAGGCATCCTCTATGCTTCTGGCTGTTGGCAATCGCGTATCCTTGCGCCTGTGCTGCGTCAAGTTCACGGCGAATTGGGTTGCACGGGACCGGCGGATCGGGCGGGATGGGCGCGCGAAACCGAACGTCCAGAACAAGCAAGGGGGCAATCCATGAAAGCACTCGCGGCTCTGGCCGGCGCATTGGTCCTGGGGACCGGCGCGGCGCTGGCGGACGGGGGCATCACCGTGAAGCTTCCCGATGTCTCGGGCCTGTCCGACCCACAGGCGAAATCGCTGATCGCGGAACTGGCGAATGTGAACGTCATCACCTCGAACTGCCCCGATTACGCGATCACCGACGGGGAATGGACGCTGATCACCGGCACGGGCGATCTTCTGGCGGCGAAGCTGGGGCTGGACGCCGCGGCCTATGACCGCACCTATTACGGGCCAGCCTTCAAGCTGCTGGACGATCCGGGCGCCTGCGACCGCATCGGGCCGACGGCAAGGCCGCTGATCCAGCGGCTGGTCGGCATGGGCGGCGGCACCACGCCGCTGACGCAATCGCAGTAACGCTGGCGTCGCGCGACCGGGGGCAAGGCATCGTGCCGCTCGCGCAACCGCAGCTGTGCGTCGCATCTTGCCCGCGCCCGCGCCGCGCCCTAGCCTGCGGCCATGACCGCCGAACCGACCTACAGGGGATTCGCGCTGGACGCCGAGACGGCGCTGGCGCTTTTGCAATGGCAAGCCGAGCTGGGCGCGGACGAGCCATGCCTCGACGCGCCGCTCGACCGCTATGCCGCGCCCGACCGTGCCGAGCCGCCCCCTGCCCCGGCCGTCCAGGCCGCGTCGGTCGTGGCGCAGCCGCGCGACGAGGCCGAGGATGTGGTCGCCCGCGCCGAGGCCATGGCCACCGCCGCGACCAGCCTGGCCGAACTGGCCGAGGCGCAGGAAGCCTTCGACGGCATCGAGCTGAAGAAGGGCGCGCGCAACTTCTGCTTCTGCGACGGCGATCCGGCGGCGCGGGTGATGATCATCGGCGAGGCGCCGGGCGAGGAAGAGGACCGCCAGGGCCGCCCCTTCGTCGGCCGCGCCGGCCAGCTTCTGGACCAGATGTTCGGCGCCATCGGCCTGTCGCGCAAGGCGGTGGATGCGGAACGCGCGCTCTATATCACCAACGTGCTGACCTGGCGGCCACCCGGCAACCGTCGCCCCGAGCCAGCCGAGATCGCGATGATGCTGCCCTTCCTGGCCCGGCATGTCGAGCTGGCGCAGCCGCAACTGCTGGTGCTGATGGGCAACACGCCCTGCATCGCGGCGCTGAACCAGCAGGGCATCCTGAAGCTGCGCGGCAATTGGACGACGGCCTTCGGCCTGCCGGCGCTGCCGATGGCGCATCCGGCCTATCTGCTGCGCACGCCGCTGGCCAAGCGCGAGGCCTGGGCCGACCTGCTGTCGGTGGCGGCCCGGCTGGAGGGCTAGGCTGGACGGCTAGTCCGCCGCCTCGCGGCAGCCGCGGAACTCGACCGCGTCGTCGGGGCCGATCAGCGTCACCCGCAGCGCCTGCGGATCCAGCGGAAAGGGCTTGCCCGAGGCCGCGACGAAATCCGCCTGCGCCGCCAGCCGGCCGCCGGCTGCATGCGTTTCCGGGGCCGAGACCCAGATCTCGTCGTCGGCCAGTTCCATCGCCACCTCGTCGCCGCGGGCGCTGTCCGCCGCGGGCAGGGTGGCCGTCACCTGCATTCCGTCCTGGATCGGGGCGATGCGGCATTCGGGCTGGCGGTCCGAGGTCTCGGGCTGGCGGGCGATGGCCGCCTCGATCAGCGGATCGGGCGCCGGGCCGGGGGGGCCGGCCTGCAATTCCACCCGCACCGGCACGCAGATGTCCTGGCAGATGCCGAAATCCACCACCGCCCTGGGTTCGACCGGCGCGGCGGGGCTGGCCGGGGTGATCTCGATCGGCAGGACCAGTTCACCGTGATAGCCCAGCGTGCGCTCGCCGCCCGATTCGATCACCTCGGGGCGCGGCCAGAGCAGCCGCACCTGGGCCAGGTTGCGCGAGGCGCCCCAGTCGAAGCGCGGCGGCACGCCGGCATCGCCGGGGCTGCGCCAATAGGTCTTCCAGCCCGGCTCCAGCCGCAGGTGCAGCGCGGTCATGCGCTGGCCTTCGGCCGTGGTCCAGCCGGGCAGCAGTTCGGCGGATGCCAGTCCGGGCGGCAGATCCTGCGCCAGTGCCGGCGCGGCGGTCATGAATAGCAGGGCAAGGGTCTTCATGCTGCCGTTCTAGTCGCCCCGCCCCCTCGGGGTGAAGTCACATTAGCGGCAATCCCTTGCGAAAACAGCCGACAGGGCCGATCTTGAGGAAAAGGACGGAGCAGATCATGGACCAGTCGAGCAACCTGACCGGCAAGATGCTGATCGCCATGCCCGGCATGCGCGACCCGCGCTTCGAGCAATCCGTGATCCTGGTCTGCGCCCATTCCGAGGACGGCGCCATGGGGCTGGTGGTCAACCGCCCGCTGCCCGAGATCGGCTTTTCCGACCTGCTGGCACAGCTTGGCATCCAGGCCGGCACGAATGCGCTGGACATCCCCGTCCGCTTCGGCGGCCCGGTCGAGCCGGGGCGCGGCTTCGTGCTGCATCGCGCCCCCCGCGACATCGACCTGGGCGAGAACCGGATGCGCATCACCGACGACCTCGCCATGTCCACCACCCGCGACATCCTGGAAGATTTCGCGCGCGGCCAGGGCCCGCAGCCCGCCGTGCTGGCGCTTGGCTACGCCGGCTGGGGGCCGGGGCAGCTGGATTCGGAAATCCGCGACAACGGCTGGCTGACCTCGGAGCGCGGCGACGAGATCATCTTCGGCACCGACAATCCCGGCAAATGGCGCGCGGCGCTGAAATCGCTGGGCATCGACCCCCTGATGCTGTCGCCCAGCGCGGGCCACGCCTGAGCCCTAGCGCGGCGCTGCAGCACGGCGCAGCCGGTCGTTGATCGCGGCGCCCAGGCCCGCGTCCGGCACCGGCGCGACGGCGATGGGCCGCCCCTCGGCATCGGCGCGGTGCAGCAGGTCGAACAGCCGCGCCGCGGCCTCGGCCAGATCGCCCGTCTGGCTCAGCGTCATCTCGCCCGCGACGGGGCCGAAGCCGATCAGCAACTCGCCCGGCCGCGCGTCCCCGGCGTTCAGCCGCAGGCTGGCGCGCGGCGCGTAATGGCTGGTCAGCTGCCCCGGCGAGGTCGGCGCCTCGGCATTCCCTTCGGGTCGGGCCAGCGGCTGGCCCAGCACGGATTCGATGGCCTCGGCCGCGACGCCGCCGGGGCGCAGCAGGGCGGGCCGGCCCCGGACCCAGCCGACGATGGTCGATTCCACCCCCACCGGACAGGCGCCCGCATCCAGGACCGCCGCGATGCGCCCGCCCAGCCCGCTTTCGGGGTCGGCCACATGCGCCGCCGTGGTCGGGCTGATCCGCCCCGAGGGATTGGCCGAGGGCGCCGCCAGCGGCCCGCCAAAGGCGCGCAGCACCGCCTGCGCCGCCGGATGGGCCGGCACGCGGATCGCCACCGTATCCAGCCCCGCCGTCACCAGCGAGGCGATGCCGGCCTCGGGCCGCAGCGGCAGCACCATGGTCAACGCCCCCGGCCAGAAGGCCCGCGCCAGCGCCAGCGCGGCATCGTCGAAGACGGCGATGCGCTCGGCCGCCGCCAGGTCCGGCAGATGCACGATCAGCGGGTTGAAGCTGGGCCGCCCCTTGGCCTCGTAGATGCGGGCCACGGCGCGCGGATTGCGGGCGTCGCCGGCCAGCCCGTAGACCGTCTCGGTCGGGATGGCGACCAGTTCGCCCTGCGCCAGCAGGTCGGCGGCGGCGCGCACGCCCTGCGGGTCATGGCCAAGGATCAGCGTCTGCATTCGTTACGTCGGGTTGTGGTTGATGGACGCGGGCCGGCAAATATGATCGAAGCCCAAGGCATCAGTTACGCGCCGCAGCCGGATTTGCCAAGGCGCCAGAGGGAGAGAGTGCGGATGGCCTATCAAGCCCCGGTCGAACAGATCGCGTTCATTCTGAACCGGGTCGTGTCGTTTCCAGACCTGTCCGTCACCCAGCGCTTTGCCGAGGCGACGGCCGAGACCATGGCCGCCATCCTGACCGAGGCCGGAAAGCTGGCGACCGAGGTGATCGCCCCGGTGAACCGCGCCGGCGACCTGACCCCCGCGCGGCTGGAGAACGGCAAGCTGCGCTCGTCCCCCGGCTATGCCGAGGCGTTCCGCGCCCTGGCCGAGGGCGGCTGGATCGGCATCGCCGCCGATCCCGAATACGGCGGCATGGGCCTGCCGCAGGCGCTGAACATGGCGGTGAACGAAATGCTCGCCTCGGCCTGCCTGGCCTTGCAGCTGAACCCGCTCTTGACCCAGGGCCAGATCGAGGCGCTGGAGCATCACGGCAGCGACGAACTCAAGGCGCTCTACCTGCCCAAGCTGATCTCGGGCGAATGGTCGGGCACGATGAACCTGACCGAGCCGCAGGCGGGATCGGACGTGGGCGCGCTGACCACCCGCGCCGAACGCGCGGGCGACGGCAGCTATCGCGTCACCGGGCAGAAGATCTTCATCACCTGGGGCGACAGCGACGTGACCGAGAACGTCTGCCACCTGGTGCTGGCGCGCCTGCCCGACGGCGGGCCGGGCACCCGCGGCATCAGCCTGTTCATGGTGCCCAAGTTCATCCCGGACGAGAGCGGCAAGCCGGGCGTCGCCAACGACCTGCGCGTCGTCAGCCTGGAACACAAGCTGGGCATCCACGGCAGCCCGACCTGCGTCATGAGCTTCGAGGGCGCCAAGGGCTGGCTCGTGGGCGAGGAGCACAAGGGCATGGCCGCCATGTTCACCATGATGAACGCGGCGCGGCTGGGCGTCGGCGTGCAGGGCGTGGCCCAGGCCGAGGCGGCCTTGCAGCAGGCCGTGGCCTATGCCGCCGAACGGGTGCAGGCGGGGCCGATCCTGCGCCATCCCGACGTGCGCCGGATGCTGGCGGAATCGCGGGCCGAGGTCTTTGCCGCCCGCGCCATCTGCATGGCCTGCGCGGTGGCGCTGGACATGTCGCGGGCCACCGGCCTGGACGAATGGGCGGCGCGCGCCGCCTTCCTGACGCCGATCGCCAAGGCGCATGGCACCGATGTCGGCATCCGCGTCGCCGATACCGCGGTGCAGGTGCATGGCGGCATGGGCTATGTCGAGGAAACCGGCGCCGCCCAATACCTGCGCGACGTGCGCATCACCGCGATCTACGAGGGCACCAACGGCATCCAGGCCATGGACCTGGTCGGCCGCAAGCTGGCCGATGGCGGCGCCGCGGCGATGGCGCTGCTGGACGAGATCCTGGACGGCGCCAAGGCCGCGCAATCGGCCGAGCCGGACCTGGCCAACCAGCTGTGGCAGGCCGCCGAAACCCTGCGCGAGACGACGCAGGAGCTGCTGGACCGGGACATGCCGGACCGCTTTGCCGGCGCCGTGCCCTACCTCTCCGCCTTTGCGCGGGTGCTGGGCGCGCATT
The DNA here is from genome assembly GCF_000763885.1 of Paracoccus versutus. Classification (GTDB taxonomy): domain Bacteria; phylum Pseudomonadota; class Alphaproteobacteria; order Rhodobacterales; family Rhodobacteraceae; genus Paracoccus; species Paracoccus versutus. Next base: position 30,423 of record NZ_JRKO01000054.1, read on the forward strand.
ACCACCTGCGCGCCGCAACCGGCGGCGGCAGCAAGGCGCTGGCGCGGCTCTACATCGCCCGCATCCTGCCGCAATTCGCCGCCGACCTGGCGGCGGCGCGCGCCGGGCTGGCCGATCTTGAGGCGCTTGACGACGCCGTGCTGCTGGGTCAAATGGCCGGGTGATACGCAGCGAGACACATAACCCCCCGGCCGAGGGCGAGGCGCATGAGATCGCCCCCGGCGTGTTCTGGTTCCAGCTGCCCCTGCCCTTCAAGCCCGATACGGTCAATGTCTATGCCTTCCGCGACGCGGATGGCTGGACGCTGGTGGACAGCGGCCTGGACACCCGCCGCACCCGCGGCATCTGGCAGGGCATCCTGCAGGGCCCGCTGGCCGGCGCGCCGGTCAGGCGGCTGATCGCCACCCATCACCATATCGACCACATGGGCCTGGCCGGCTGGTTCCAGACCCAGGGGGCCGAGCTTTGGACCTCGCGTTCGGCCTGGCTGACGGCGCGGATGGGCATCCTGGACGTGCAGGAACGCCCGACGCCGCAGGCCATCGCCTTCTGGCGCCAGGCTGGGATGCCGCCCGAGCTGCTGGAGGAACGCAGCCACGAGCGCCCCTTCAACAGCGCCGATGTCTGCGCGCCCCTGCCCCCCGGCTATAGGCGGCTGGCCGAGGGCCAGCAGGTGGCCTTCGGCGAGCGGCGCTGGACCCTGCGCATGGGCCATGGCCACGCGCCGGAACATGCCACCCTGTGGTCGCTCGACGACGACCTGGTGATCGGCGGCGACCAGCTGCTGGCGACGATCTCGCCCAACCTGGGCGTCTATCCGACCGAGCCCGAGGCCGATTCCGTCGGCGACTGGCTGGAAAGCTGCGAGCGGCTGGCCGGGTTCGCGCAGCCCGAGCAACTGGTCCTGCCCGGCCACAAGCTGCCCTATCGCGGCCTGCCGACCCGGCTGCGGCAACTGGCCGAGAACCAGCGCGCCGCGCTGGACCGGCTGCTGGACGGGCTGCGGCAACAGCCGCAAAGCACCGTCGGCTGCTTTCCGCTGCTCTATCGCCGCCAGATCGCCAAGCCGGAATTCGGCCTCGCCCTGGCCGAGGCCGTGGGCCACATCAACCACCTGCGCGCGACCGGCCGGGTGTGGCCCGTGGGCCAGACCGAATCGGGCGCGGTGCTTTGGGGGGCGTGACACGGCCGGCGCCTTGGGTTATCCCTGCCCCCGACGCATCGCATCGTTTTACGGACAGGATCATGGCCTCGCATCACGAAATCACCGAACACAAGCACGGCGAAATGGACATCCGTCACCACCAGGCAACCTTCGCAGGCTTCATCAAGGCCGCGACCTGGGTCAGCGTGCTGGCCATTGCCGTGCTGGTATTCATGGCCCTGGCCAACGCCTGATCCTGACCGGGGAAAGACCAAAGATGCAAAGGCGTGCCTTCCTTGCGCTGGCGCTGCCGGCCGCGCTTGCGGCCTGCGGTTCCGACAACAAATGGGCCAGCGACGAGTCGATCCGGCGCGCCCGCTATGTCGCGGAGGGGCCGCCCTCGATCACCCTGTTCACCGTGATCGGCATCCCCCGCGGCGAAGGCGGGCATTCCGCGGTGATGATCAACGGCAGCCAGCGGGTGATCTATGATCCCGCCGGCAGCTGGGAACACCCGGCGATCCCCGAACGGCACGACGTGCTTTACGGCATCACGCCGAACTTCAGGAACTTCTACATCGACTATCACGCGCGCTCGACCTACTGGGTAGCCGAGGACACGGTGCAGGTGCCGCTGGCCATCGCCGAGGCCGCGATCCGCTCGGTCGAGCGACAGGGGGCCTCGAACAAGAGCTTCTGCGCCGTCAACACCGGCAAGGCGCTAAGCCGCGTGCCCGGATTCGAAGGCGCGCCCACCGGCTTTTCGCCGCTCAAGCTGCGCGAATGGTTCCTGACGCTGCCGGGCGTGACCTCGCGCCGGCACATGGACGGCGACCCGGCCAACAACCACGACGTGCTGCTGCGCCAGAAGGGCGGCGCGATCGCCGGCTATGGCCGCGACGGCCAGCTTCACGTCATGAGGTAAAGCGCCGTGTAAAGCGTGGCCATCCCGCCCAGGATGGCCGCCAGCACGTTGCGCGTCGCCACGCCCACCGCCACGGCCACCGTTGCCGCGATCATCCGCGCCGGATCGGGCTCGCCATGCGTGGCCGCCGGCCAGACCACCAGCGGCGCCACGATGGCCGGCAGCACCCCCACCGCCGTATAGCGCAAGAGCCGCTGCGCCCAGAGCGGCATCGGCCGGCTGCCGAAGGCGCCAAGAAAGGACCAGCGCAACCCATAGGTTCCCAGCGCCACGGTCAGGATGATCAGCCAGATCGTCACATCGCTATAGCCGGTCACAGGCGGGCTCCGTTTCTGCGTTCCATCAATACCTCGACCCCGGCGCCGGCCAGCATGGCCAGCGGCGCGGCCACGAACAGCCCCAGCCCCGAGGGCAGGAAGGCAAAGGCCAGCGAGGCCACAACCGCCACCAGCGCCGCCGCGACATGGGCCGGGCTGCGCAGCATCGGCGCGATCAGCGCCAGGAAGGTGACGGGCATGGCGAAATCCAGCGCCCAGCCCTCGGGGATGGCGTTGCCCAGCCAGACGCCCAGCAGCGTGGCCAGCAGCCAGAACGGGCAGGTGGCCAGCGCCGCGCCCAGGAAATAGCCGATGCGCTGCCCCATGCTCAGCCGCGGGTGCTTTTCATAATGCTGGATCGCCAGCGCATAGGTCTGGTCGATCAGCACATAGGAAATCCAGGCCCGGTCGCGCGGCCTGGCCCCGCCCAGCCAGGGCACCAGCGAGGCCGAATACATCGCCATGCGCAGGTTGACCGCGATGGCCGAGACGATGACCACCAGCGCCGGCGCCTGGTCGGTCAGCAGCTGGACGGCGGTGAATTGCGACGCGCCGGCCAGCACCAGCACGGTAAAGCCCAGGATCTGCGGCAGGTCCAGCCCCGCATCCGTGGCCACCACGCCAAACAGCATGCCAAAGGGCAGAAGCACCAGGATAAAGGGCAGCGCCTGCAGGAAGCCGTGGCGCAGGCATTGCGCCGGGCTGCGCAGCAGCGCGCGGCTCTGGTCGGGAGAGTGGCTGGGCTGGGCCGCAAGGCCGGCTTGCGCGGACATGGTGAAAAAGGCTCGCGATGCGGATAAGGCTGGCGGCACAATGGCCAAAACCGCCGCCCGACACAAGAACCACCATACAAGAACATGCAGGGACAGCCATGACCGGATCGCAGACCCCGCCCCGCATCCTGCGCGGCATCCCGCCCGAGCTGCGGGGCGCGGCGGCGGCGCTTTACTGGCGGCATTTCGGGGCGCAGATCCTGCCCTGGCCGGCAGGGCCGCGGCAGGGCGCGGCGCTGGTCCGCGCCGCCATGCGGCCGCAGGGCGCGCTGGTGGCGCTGTCGCCCTCGGGGCGGCTGCTGGGAATCGCCGGGCTGCGCGATGCGGGGGGCGGCTTTCTCGATCCGGGGCACGGCGGCTTCGTCGCGGTCTGGGGGCCGGTGCGCGGACGGCTGCGCCACCTGGCGACCGGGCTTTACCGACCCGGCGCCGAGACGGCGGACCTGGTCCTGGACGGGATCGCGGTGCTGCCGCAATGGCGCGGGCGCGGCATCGCGCGGGCGCTGGTCGAGGCCGCCGCCGCCCATGCCCGCCGGCAGGGCCACCCCGCCCTGCGCGCCGAGGTCCAGGCCGGCAATCGCGCCGCGCTGGCGGCATGGCGGGCGATGGGCTTCCAGCCGCAGGACCGCCAAAGGCTGGGCTGGCCCTGGTCGGCGCCGGCCCATGTGCTGCGGCTGCCGCTTTAGCGCGCGCCCGCCCCCTCTGCCC
>NZ_JRKO01000055.1 GCF_000763885.1 Paracoccus versutus
ATCGAGACCGCCCTCGCCGCCGCAACCGAAAAGGCCCGGACCATGACGCAGACCACGGCCCCCACATGACCCGCAAGACGATCGAAACCCTCCACGACACCGACTACGACACCATCGTCATCGGCGCGGGGGCCTGAAGGATGACCCGACCGCGCCGCCCCGCGCCTTGAACGCGGGACGGCGCCTTGGCCATCGGCAGATCGCCCCCTTGCCGCGATGGCCCGTCCCGGCCGATGCGGGAATGCATATCCCGCAGCCCGCCTTCGGCTGGCATATGCGCCAAGGAGCGCGTTAACCCACCGGGATTGCTTAGATTTTAAAAAGAACTGTTCAGTTTTTCCGCTTGTCATGATGCTCATATCTTTTAGACAAAATTGGTCGGCGCCCTGTTGGCCCGATACTGCGCGTCGCGGCTCTTGACGGATCGCCCCGGCCTTGGGGCCGGCAATGCCGATCCCAGCGATGGTCTTCGTCTGCCTGGAAGCCGGACACGCGGGGTAACCGATTACGCGGCCCCCGGCAGGGGCTCGTATCTGAGTGGTGAGTGTTAAAATGTCTTTCAATCATGCCGGCGACAATCATTGCGGTCCCGCCGGACCCGACTGCGAGAAGATGATCTTCCTGGGAAAGCTTCCCGACATGGACCCCTGGGAGCTGGTCCCCGGCGCAGGAAGGGCCAGCACCATATTGGCCGGCGCCAGCTTCGGATCGCAGGCGGACCCGCTGTCGCGCCAGCTGGTCGAGGTCAGCGCCGTGGACCTGGACCAGGACGGCATCATCCGCACCAACGGCCCCTTCGGCTTTCTGGCCGAGCCGATCCGCCACGATGCCGACGGCGACGGCAATATCGCCAGCTACAAGGTCGACTCGACCTTCGTCGTCAAAAACACCGCCGTCACCTTCACCAATCCCGACGGCAGCCAGGAGACGCTGGTCCTGCCGGTCCGCATCATGCAGGACACCGCCGGCAACACCTTCCTGATGCCGCCGCCCAAGGGCGCCTCGCTGCAAGAGGTCGAGGCGCTGACCACGCGGCCCATCGTCTCGGTCTCGTTTCCCGCCGGGGCCGGCAATTACGAGCTGGACTACCACGGCATCTTCACCGACCGGCATTGCTTTCCCTGTTTCGTCCGCGGAACGCTGATCGAAACCGAACAGGGGCCACGGCCGGTCGAGGAACTGACCCCCGGCATGCTGGTCGTGACCAGCGACAACGGCTTGCAGCCGGTGCGCTGGATCGGCTCGCGCGTGCTGGGCAGCAAGGCGCTGGACGCCAGCCCCAATCTGCGCCCGATCCGCATCAGGGCCGGCGCGCTCGGCAAGGGGCTGCCCTTGCGCAACCTGGTCGTCTCGCCCCAGCACCGGGTGCTGGTGCGCTCCAGGATCGCGCTGAAGATGTTCGGCACGCCCGAGGTTCTGGTCGCCGCCAAGCAGCTTTTGCAGATCGAGGGCATCGACATCGCCGACGACCTGCCCGCGGTGGAATATTTCCACTTCCTCTTCGACCAGCACGAGATCGTCCTGTCCGAGGGCGCCGAGACCGAATCGCTTCATACCGGGCCCGAGGCGCTGAAATCCGTCGGCCGCCAGGCCCAGGCCGAGATCTTTGCGCTTTTCCCCGAATTGCGCGACCGGCCCGAGGACGAGGCGCCGGCAGGCGCGCGCGTTCTGGCCTCGGGCCGGATGGGGCGCAAGCTGGCCGTGCGCCACGCCCAGCATCGCAAGACCCTGGTGCAATAGCCAAGGCGGGGCCGCCAGGAAGCTGGACCGGCCTTTTTCCATCCGCCCGCAGGCCGGGCATGGGCCGCCATCCCGGCGGCGCCTGCCGCGGGCAAGCAAGGCCACCGGACCCGCAGGACGGCGGGTGGATCTGCCCCGCCCCCGCTGGGCGGAGTGATTGCGCAGGCCGGTCGATCTTGCGGCCCGCGCGGGCTTCCCCTACATCTTGCAGAACAAAGAAAGGATCCGCCATGGCGATGGAAGCCCAGGATATTGAAGCCCTGATCCGCGCTGCATTTCCGCATGCCAAGATCACGATCACCGACCTTGCCGGGGACGGAAACCACTATGCCGCCGAGGTGATCGACGAAAGCTTCCGCGGCCAGAACCGCGTTCAGCAGCAACGTGCCGTCTATGCGGCGCTGCAGGGCCATATGGACGGCCCCAACGGCGCGCTGCATGCCCTTGCGCTGACCACCAAGGCACCCGACTAAGATCAACCGCAAGCGTCGCGACCAGGCGGCGCTTCAGCAAGGACCGGACGAAATGACCGATGCACGCCAGCAAATCCAGGAGACGATCGACGCAGACGATGTCGTCCTGTTCATGAAAGGCACCAAGGAGATGCCCCAATGCGGCTTTTCAAGCCGCGTGGCCGGGGTTCTGAATTATATGAACGTCCAGTATCGCGACGTGAACGTGCTGGCCGACGAGACGATCCGCCAGGGCATCAAGGATTTCTCGGACTGGCCGACCATCCCGCAGCTTTACGTCAAGGGCGAATTTGTGGGCGGCTGCGACATCGTCACCGAGATGACGCTTTCGGGCGAACTCGACCAGCTGTTCGACAAGGCCGGCGTGACCTATGACAAGGATGCCGCCAACAAGATCCGCGAAGCGAACGCCTGAGCCCAAGCGCGCCCGACGCGACAGTAAAAAAGACCCCGCCGGCAGCGGGGTCTTTTGTTGTCAATGGGTTGCGGGACGATCCTCAATAAGAATCTTCGCTCCAATCCTCGGCCTCTTCCCAGTCCGGCTCGTCGCGGTGGCGCCAGTGCTGCAGGCGCGAGGCCAGGGTCATCCCCACCGCAAAGGCGCCGATCAGCGGCGCGACGGCCGCCGCCCGCGACTGCGAGGCGCCCTGGACCTGCCCGGCGACGCGGCGCAGCGTATCGGGCGGCAGGCCCAGCGTGCCGACGGCGCTTTCGCCCGCCCGGCGCGCGGCGCCATAGACGCTCGCCTCGGCGCGGTCGGCCATCCGGTCCGCCTTGTAGGCCAGGCTGTCGGTCAGCGAATGCACCCGCTGCTCGGCCTGGTCGATCAGCTGGCCGGCCTTTTGCGAGGCGCGCTCCAACGCCGCATCCGCGGCGCCGGTGGCTTTTTCGACGGCCATGTCGGCGGCCAGCATCAGCCGCTGCTCGACCTCGGCCTTCAGCTCGTCGGTGGTGGGGACGGGATGGCGTTCCTTGCGCGCCATCAGCATCACCGCCAGCCCGACCAGCACGAAGCCCAGGCCGATCGCCAGCGAGGCGCCAAGCGCCCCCCAGCCCAGGTGATCGGCCAGCCAGGTCCACAGCGCAGCAAGCAGGAACCCCGCCCCGATCAGCAGGGCCGCGCCTGCGCCGGCCGACAGGCCGGCACGGCGCAGCCTGTCGGTCAGGGCGAGCTGGAGTTTCCTGGTATAGTCGAACATCCGCCGAGACTCAGCGCCGCGCGATGATCAGGCCCAGCAGGAAGCCGATGCCGGCCGCGATCCCCAGCGCCTGCGCCGGGTTGCGCCGCACCATGCCCGAGACCTCGTCGTAATATTCCTCGGCATGGGCCGCGACCTCATGCGCCTGCCGTTCGCCCTGCCGGTAAAGCCGGCGGGCTTCGTCGCGGGCGCGCTCGGCATATTCATGGCCCCGCTCGCGGACGGTTTCGGCATATTCGGCGCCGCGACGCTTGGCGTCCTCGACGAATTCGGCGCCTTTCTCGCGCGCGGTCTCGTAAAGCTCGGCGCCCTTCTCGCGGGCGGTCTCATAGGCTGCGCTGGCCTCGTCGGCGGCGCGGCTGGCGTGGCGGCCTACATCGTCAGCGGCCTCGCGCGCCTTGGCTTTCAGTTCATCGGCGGTGGCTTCGTGGTTCGCCATGATCTTGTCCTTTCGCAGGGCTGTATCGGTTTCGGAAAAGCAAACCCCGAAACCCGCAGATCGTTCCCGGACCGGCCGCGATTTCCTGCCCGCAGCGTCAAAGTGTCGCGTCAAAGGCGGAAACCAGCCGCGCCACCGTGCCCTCGACATCCTTGAGCTTGTCGAGCCCGAAAAGCCCGATGCGGAAGCTGCGGAATCCCTCGCCCTCGCCGACCTGCAGGGGCACGCCCGCGGCGATCTGGTAGCCGGCGGCCAGGAACTTGCGCCCGGTCGAGATCTCGGGGTCGTCGGTATGGCAGACCACCACCCCCGGCGCGGCAAATCCCTCGGCCGCGACCGAGCGCAGCCCGCGCCGCGCCAGCTCCGAGCGCACCGCGTCGCCCAGTCGCCATTGCGCCTCGCGCGCCGCCTCGAGGCCGAAGGCGCGCGTCTCGTCCATCGCATCGCGCAGGCCCAGCAGCGCATCCGTCGGCAGCGTGGCGTGATAGGCATGGCCGCCGTCCTCATAGGCCTTCATGATCGCGCGCCATTTCTTCAGGTCCAGCGCGAAGCTGTCGCTGACCGTGGTCTCCAGCCGCTCGATCCCGCGCGGGGACAGCATCACCATCCCGGTCGAGGGCGAGGCCGACCAGCCCTTTTGCGGCGCCGAGATCAGCACGTCCACGCCGGTCTGGCGCATGTCGACCCAGATCGCGCCCGAGGCGATGCAGTCCAGCACCATGATCGCGCCCACCTCATGCGCGGCATCGGCCAGCGCCTTGATATAGTCGTCGGGCAGGATCATGCCCGCCGCCGTCTCGACATGCGGGGCAAAGACGGCATCGGGGCGGGTGTCGCGGATCTTTTCCACCACTTCCTCGATGGCGGCGGGGGCAAAGGGGGCGCGGGGCTCGTTGCCCTGCGGCCGCGCCATCATCACCGTGGTCTGGCGGGCGAAACCGCCCGCCTCGAAGATCTGGCTCCAGCGATAGCTGAAAAAGCCGTTCCTGACGATCAGCGCATGGGCGTCGCGGCCGAACTGGCGCGCCACGGCTTCCATGGCGCAGGTACCGCCGCCGGGGACCAGCGCCACCGCGTCGGCGCCATAGACCTCGCGCAGCGTGGCCGAGATGTCGCGCATGACGCCCTGGAATTTCTGCGACATGTGGTTGAGCGAGCGGTCGGTGAAGACGACCGAGAATTCCTGCAATCCCTCGGGGTCCACATCGGGGCGAAGTCCGGGCATGGCCGATCCTTTCTGCTGGTTTTGCCGGCAGCCTAGCGCGCCCTCGCCCACACGGCCAGCCCTACCGAAGCAGCAGCCCGCAGCAGCCCCTTGCCGGCCGCGCCGCGCCCGACTAGCTTCAGGGGGAACAACCGACAGGCCAGTCACCATGCGTATCGGCATTCTCAAATGCGGCCAATCGCCCGAGGAACTTCGCGGCGATCTGGGCGACTATGACACCATGTTCGAGCGGCTTCTTGCCGGGCGGGGCTTCGATTTTACCAGCTATCACGTTGAAAGGATGGAGTTCCCGCCGGATGTCCACGCGGCCCAGGGCTGGCTTCTGACCGGCTCGCGCCATGGCGTCTACGAGGATCATCCCTTCATCCCGCCGCTCGAGGAGTTCATCCGCACCGCCTATGCCCGGCATGTGCCGCTGGTCGGCATCTGCTTCGGCCACCAGATCATCGCCCAGGCGCTTGGCGGCACGGTGACGAAGCATCCCGGCGGCTGGGCGGTCGGCGCGCATGACTACGATTTCGGCGGCGAAAAGGTCACGCTGAACGCCTGGCACCAGGACCAGGTCGTCGCCCTGCCCAGGGATGCGCAGATCGTCGCGCGAAACGAGTTCTGCGAAAACGCCGCGCTGGTCTATGAGGATCGCGCCTTTACCGTGCAGGCCCACCCCGAGTTCGACGACGCCTTCATCCAGGGGCTGATCGAGCATCGCGGCCGCGGCGCGGTGCCCAAGCCGCTGCTGGACCAGGCCCGCGCCCGCATGGGCACCCCGCGGCAATCGCCGGGCATCGCCGACCGGATCGAGGCCTTCTTCAAGGCGCCGCGCGCCTTCAGCGCAGAAATCCGGCAGGGGGCCGCATGAGACCGCATTGGATCGAGGAAACCCCGCAGGCCGCCCAGGAGTATGTCGCCGGGCGGCGGCTGGACGAGGTGGAATGCATCGTCGCCGACATCGCCGGGGTGGCGCGGGGCAAGGCCATGCCCGCCTCGAAATTCGCGCATCAGGAACGGTTCTACCTGCCGAACTCGATCTTCCTGCAGACCATCACCGGGGATTGGGCCGACAACCCCTCGGGCGCCTTCACCGAGCCGGACATGATCCTGACGCCGGATTTCTCGACCGCGACGGCGGCGCCCTGGACGGCGGACGTGACCTTGCAGGTCATCCACGACGTCTCGGACCAGTCCGGCAACCCGGTGCCCATCGCGCCGCGCAACGTGCTGAAACGGGTGGTCGATCTTTACCGGCAGCGCGGCTGGCGGCCCATCGTCGCGCCCGAGATGGAGTTCTTCCTGGTCGCGCGCAACATCGACCCGAACCAGCCGATCATGCCGCCCATGGGCCGCACCGGCCGCCGCGCCGCCGCCAAGCAGGCCTATTCCATGTCCGCGGTGGACGAATACGGCAAGGTCATCGACGACATCTACGACTTCGCCGAGGCCCAGGGCTTCGAGATCGACGGCATCCTGCAGGAAGGCGGCGCCGGCCAGGTCGAGATCAACCTCAACCACGGCGACCCGGTCGCCCTGGCCGACCAGATCTTCTATTTCAAGCGGCTGATCCGCGAGGCGGCGCTGCGCCACGACTGCTTCGCCACCTTCATGGCCAAGCCCATCGAGGGCGAGCCGGGCAGCGCCATGCATATCCACCACTCGGTCGTCGGCATCGGCGACGGGCGCAACATCTTTTCCGACGAGCAGGGCCGCGAGACGCCGGCCTTCATGCATTTCATCGCCGGGATGCAGAAGCACCTGCCGGCGGCGGTGGCGCTGCTGGCGCCCTATGTCAACAGCTATCGCCGCTATGTCCCTGATTTCGCGGCGCCGATCAACCTGGAATGGGGGCGCGACAACCGCACCACCGGGCTGCGGGTGCCGATCTCGAAACCGGAATCGCGGCGGGTCGAGAACCGGCTGGCGGGCATGGATTGCAACCCCTACCTGGGCCTGGCCGCCAGCCTCGCCTGCGGCTACCTGGGGCTGGCCGAGGCCGAGGCGCCGCGCGCCGAATGCCTGGGCGACGCCTATATGTCCGAGGACGAGTTGCCCTATAACCTGGGCGACGCGCTGGACCTGATGGACGAGAGCGCGCCGATGCGCGAGGTGCTGGGGGCCGAGTTCATCGACGTCTACCAGGCGGTCAAGCGCAACGAATACAAGGAGTTCCTGCAAGTCATCAGCCCCTGGGAGCGCGAGCATCTGCTGCTGAACGTATAGAGCCGGGCACGGCCTGGCCTTGGCGCGCCGTCGGAATGGGTATTTGGACAACGAAGAAGGCCGAGGGGATGAACCTGCTGTTTTCCAATGATCGGCCGGGGGAGTATCCGCCGAGCCTTTATGCCGCGACCCGCGATCCGCTGCCTGCCTTCCCCAAGCAGCGGGGCGAGGCGCACGCCGATGTCGTGGTGGTGGGCGCCGGCTATACCGGCTTGTCGGCTGCGCTGCACCTGGCCGAGGCGGGCCGCGACGTGGTGGTGCTGGAGGCGCATCGCGTGGGCTTCGGCGCCTCGGGGCGCAATGGCGGCCAGATCGGCTCGGGGCAGCGGCTGGAGGTGGACGAACTGGAGCGGATGGCCGGGATCGAGGCGGCGCATCGGTTGTGGGACATGGCCGAGGAGGCCAAGCGCCTGACCCGCGATGTGGCGGCGCGCGCCGGGGTGCCGGTCGCCTGTGGCATCGCCCATGCCTTTCGCAAGCCCGCCGAGCTGGACCATGCCCGCGCCATGATCGACAGGCTGGCGCGCGACTACGGCTATGATCGGATCGAGGCGCTGGAGCGCGACGCCTTTCGCGCGCTGGTGCCCTCGGACGCCTATGTCGCCGGCGAGCTGGACCATGGCGCGGGGCATCTGCATCCGCTGAACCTGGCCATCGGCATGGCGCGGCTGGCGGATGCGGCCGGCGCGAAGATCCGCGAGTTGAGCCATGTCCACCACATCCGCCACGCCCGACGCGCCGGTGAAAAGAGCATCGTCCAGACCGGCAAGGGCCGGGTGATCTGCGACCATGTCATCCTGGCGGGCAATGGCTATCTGGGCAATCTGGACACCCATGTCGCCGCCCGCGTCATGCCGATCAACAATTTCATCGTCGCGACCGAGCCCCTGGGGCCGCGCGCGGCCGAGGTGCTGACCCAACCCATCGGCGTGCATGACACCAAGTTCGTGGTGAACTACTGGCGGCTCGACCCCGAGGGGCGGCTGATCTTCGGCGGCGGCGAGAATGTCAGCTATCGCTTTCCCGCCGACATCGCCGCCAAGGTCAGGAAGCCGCTGCTGGAGATCTATCCCGGCCTTGCCGACGTCAGGCTGACCCATGCCTGGGGCGGCACGCTGGCGATCACCATGAACCGCATGCCCTGTTTTGCCCGGCCGGCGCCGAATTGCCTGTCGGCCAGCGGCTATTCCGGCCATGGGCTGGCGCTGGCCAATCTTGCCGGCAAGCTGATGGCACAGGCGGTTCAGGGGCAGGCCGAGGGGTTCGACACCATGGCCGCCCTGCCCTCGCCCGCCTTTCCCGGCGGTGCGGCGCTGCGCTGGCCGCTGCTGGTCGCCGGCATGGGCTGGTATTCGCTGCGCGACCGGCTGGGCTTCTAGCGCTTTTCCGCCAGCTCGCGGTCGCGCCGGGCCTTGGCGCGGGCGATGCGCTCGGCCATCTGCTTTTCGCGGTGGCGGTGATAGGCCTTGATCAGCGGCACGGTCAGGTAATGCGCCGCGACCGAGACCGCGATTCCGGGCAGCACGCCCCCCACAGCATAGGGCAGGAAGATCTGCTCGTTGAATTGCAAAAGCTGGTCCCAATGCGCCGTGCGCTCCGCACTGAGCGGCGCGAGCAGGTTGTTCCACAGCTCGCTGCCGGCGCGGGTGAATTCGTCAAAGATCAGATGCGGGGTAAAGCGGCCCTCGACCCCCAGCATCCAGCGCCCCAGCCCCACCGAGGTCAGCGCGATGAAGGGCGTGGTCAGCGGGTTGCCGACGAAGGTGCCCAGAAGCGCCGCCAGGATATTGCCGCGGATCAGCCAGGCCAGCGCCGCAGCCCCCATGAAGTGAAAGCCGAAGAAGGGCGTGAAGGAAATGAAGATGCCGCAGGCCCAGCCGCGCGCTACCCGATGCGGCTGGTCCGGCAGGCGGCGCAGCCGGTGCAGCACGTATTTCGACGCCCGCTTCCAGCCCGAGCGCGGATAGAACATCTCGGTCCACATTTGAGCATAGCTCAGCGGCTTGCGTCTTTTGAACATGCCGGCCGCGCCTCAGCTTATATGGGCGGAAGGATCGCGGATGCGCGAGACCTGGGCCACGTCGCTTTCGGTTTCCAGCGCGGTCAGCAACGTGTGCAGATGTTCGCGGTCGCGCAGCTCGACCTCGACCCGCAGGCGATAGAAATCCGGCTTGCGGTCGATGAACTCCAGGTCCGAGATATTCGCCCCCTGCGCGCCGATCAGCGTGCAGATGCGGCCCAGCACCCCGGCGTCGTGGCGGATGGTCAGGGACAGCATGGTGGAATAGGCGGCCGGGTGCTGGCCTTCGCGCCAATGCAGGTCGACCCAGCGTTCGGGGCTTTCCTCGAACTCGGCCAGGACCGGGCAGTCGATGGCATGGATGACCACGCCCTTGCCGCGATAGGTGATGCCGACGATACGCTCGCCCGGCAGCGGGTTGCAGCAGGGGGCGCGGGTGAATTCCTGGTCGGCCGCCAGCCCCGCGACTGCGCGACGGGCGTCGATCTCGCTGCGCTTTTCGGCAAGTTCGGGGTAAAGCGTGGTCAGCACGTCATGGGCCGAGATCTCGGCGCTGCCGATGCGGGCCAGCAGCTCGTCGGTGTCGGGCAGCGCCATGGTCTTGGCCGCGGTACGCAGCGCCTTGTCGCTGACCTTGCGCCCGACATGTTCGAAGGCCACCCGCACCAGTTCCGATCCCAGCCGGATGAAGCGGGTCCGGTCCTCTTGCCGCAGGCTGCGGCGGATCGCGGCCTTGGCCCGGCCGGTGACGACGATGTCGAGCCAGGTCGCCTGCGGGCGCTGGCCGGAGGCGGCGATGATCTCGACCGACTGCCCGTTCTTGAGCCGCGTCCACAGCGGCACGCGGATGCCGTCCACCTTGGCGCCGACGCAGGACGAGCCCAGCCGGGTATGGATCGCATAGGCGAAATCCAAGGGGGTCGCGCCCTTGGGCAGCGGGATCACATCGCCCTTGGGGGTAAAGCAGAACACCTGGTCGGAATACATTTCCAGCTTTACGTGTTCCAGGAACTCGTCGTGATCCTCTTCGCCGAAACGCTCGGTCAGGCTGGCGATCCATTCGCCCGGATCGACGGCAAAGGGGTTCGCGGTGCGCACCCCGTCGCGATAGGCCCAATGCGCAGCCACGCCCGCCTCGGCCACCTCGTGCATCTGGCGGGTGCGGATCTGCACCTCGACCCGCTTGCCGTCGCGCCCCGAGACGGTGGTGTGGATCGAGCGATAGCCGTTCGCCTTGGGCTGGCTGATGTAATCCTTGAACCGGCCCGGCACCGCGCGCCAGCGGTGGTGGATCACGCCCAGCGTGCGATAGCAGTCGGGTTCCGTCCGGGTGATGATGCGAAAGCCGTAGATGTCCGACAGGCGCGAGAAGGAAAGCTGCTTTTCCTGCATCTTGCGCCAGATGCTGAAGGGGCGCTTGGCGCGGCCATAGACATCGGCCTCGATCCCCTCGCGTTCCAGCTCGGCGCGGATGTCGGCGGTGATCTTGGGGATCACGTCGCCGGATTCGCGCTGCAGGCTGACGAAGCGGCGGATGATCGAATTGCGCGCCTCGGGGTTGATGACCTTGAAGGCCAGGTCTTCCAGCTCCTCGCGCATCCATTGCATGCCCATGCGGCCGGCCAGCGGCGCATAGATGTCCATGGTCTCGCGCGCCTTTTGCTGCTGCTTGTCCGGGCGCATGGACTTGATCGTCCGCATATTGTGCAGGCGGTCGGCCAGCTTGACCAAGATCACGCGAAGATCGCGCGACATCGCCATGAAAAGCTTGCGAAAATTCTCGGCCTGCTTGGAATGCGCGCCGGAAAGCTGCAGGTTGGTCAGCTTGGTCACGCCATCGACCAGGTCGGCGATCTCGCGGCCGAAGATCTGCGCCACCTCGGCCCAGGTCGAGCGCGTGTCCTCGATCGTGTCGTGCAGAAGCGCGGTGACGATGGTCGCATCGTCCAGCCGCATCTCGGTCAGGATGGCGGCGACGGCGACGGGATGGGTGAAATAGGGTTCGCCCGAATGGCGGAACTGGCCTTCGTGCATGCGACGCCCGTATTCATAGGCGTCGCGGATCAGTTCGGCATTGGTGCGCGGGTTGTAGTTGCGGATCAGCGCGATGAGGTCTTCGACGTCGATCATGATGGGCCGAAGACCTTTGGATTCAGTTCCTGCCTTGCGCTTCCAGCATCATGCGCAGCATGCGCTCTTCCGATTCCTCGTCGGCGGGCTTGGGACGGTCCATCTCGGCGCCCAGCAGCAGGGCCATCGCGTCCTCTTCGGGCTCGTCGACCTCGATCTGGGTCTGATGCGCCTCGATCATGCGCTCGCGCAGATCGTCCACGGGCTGGGTTTCGTCGGCGATCTCGCGCAGCGCCACGACGGGGTTCTTGTCATTGTCGCGATCGACGGTCAGCGGGCTGCCCGCGGCGATTTCGCGCGCGCGATGGGACGCCAGCATCACCAGGTCAAAACGGTTCGGAACCTTATCGACGCAATCTTCGACTGTAACGCGGGCCATCGGTCAACCTTATCAGCTGGAATCGGGGTGCAGGGGGCGAGGCCGGATATTTGGGCGCCCGCGACGGAAATGTCAAGCACTTGCGGGCCGCATCCCCGCCAGCGCCTCGGGCGGAAGCGCCGCCAGCATCTGCGCCACGCTGAGCCCAAGGCGCGGATGCACCCAGTCCGGCGCGATCTCGGCCAGGGGTGCCAGGACGAAGCCGCGGTCCTGCATCCGGGGATGGGGCAGGATCAGGCCCTGGGGGGCATGCAGCGGTTGTTCCTGCGGCGGCAGGCCGCGCCAATGGTCCTGCACGGCGGCATCGGGCAGCACCAGATCGCCATGGGCCAGCAGGTCCAGGTCCAGTCCGCGGGCCTGCCAGCGCGCGCCGTCGCGGCTGCGGCCCAGTTCGGCCTCGATTTCGTGCAATTCGCGCAGCAGTTGTTCGGGCGGCATGACGCAGCGGAAAGACGCCGCCGCATTCACATAATCGGGACCGGAACCTGCCGGAAAGGCTGGGGTAAACCAGAAGCGGCTGAAGGCCACCGGCACAACCTGCGGTAATTGCGAGATCTTTTGCAAGGCGAAACGCAGGCTCTGCGAGGGCGAACCTGCCGAACTAGGCAGGTTTGCACCCAGGGCAACGAGGACTAAGTTCGCTTTCTGACTTTGGTTTCGAGACATCTCGGGGGAATCGTGTTTTACAAGGACGACCGGCTGGCGTTGTTCATTGACGGGTCGAATCTTTATGCTGCGGCAAAGTCGCTGGGCTTCGACATCGACTACAAGCTGCTGCGGCAGGAATTCGAACGGCGCGGCAAGCTGGTCCGCGCCTATTATTATACGGCATTGCTGGAGAACGAGGACTACTCACCGATCCGCCCGCTGGTCGATTGGCTGCATTACAACGGCTATTCCATGGTGACGAAACCCGCGCGCGAATATACCGACGCGCTGGGGCGCCGCAAGGTCAAGGGCAACATGGATGTCGAGCTGGTCATCAACGCCATGGAGCTGGCGCCGCGGCTGGATCATGCGGTGCTGTTTTCCGGCGACGGCGACTTCCGGCCGCTGGTCGAGGCGCTGCAGCGCCAGGGCGTGCGGGTCTCGGTGGTCTCGACCATGCGCAGCCAGCCGCCGATGATCGCCGACGAATTGCGCCGGCAGGCAGACAATTTCATCGAACTGGACGCGCTGCGCGACATCATCGGCCGCCCGCCGCGCGAGCCCGCCCCGCAGGAAAGCTGACCCGGCAAAGCTGCCCCGGCACGGGGCCTGCACCATCGACGCCTGACAGCGGCCTGCCACGCGCCTAGCGTTCGGTCAGCTTCAGCTCGATGCGGCGATTGCGGGCACGGGCCTCGGGCGTATCGCCCTGCGCCACCGGGCGGGTATCGGCAAAGCCGGCAGGCGCCAGGCGGGTTGCCGGAAAGCCCAGATCGTCCACCATGTAGCGCACCACCGCCAGCGCGCGCGCCTGGCTCAGTTCCCAGTTGTCGCGATAGCGCCCCAGCCCCGAAAGCGGCACATCGTCGGTATGGCCGTCGACGCGGATCATCCAGCCGATCTCGGGCGGGATCTCGGCCGAGATCTGTCCCAGCATCTCTGCCACCCGCGCGATCTGCGCCTGGCCTTCGGGCGACAGCGTCGCCTCGCCCGGCGCGAACAGCACTTCCGAGGAAAAGACGAAGCGGTCGCCCACCACCTGCACGCCCTCACGGCCGGCCAGGATCTGCGACAGCCGGCCGAAGAACTCCGAGCGATAGCGCGCCAGATCCTTGGCCTCGGCCTCGGCCTTGCTGCGCGCGTCCTCCTCCAGCGCGCGGCGCTTGCGCTCCTCTTCGGCGGCGCGCAGCAGGGCGACGTTCAGCTGCCGGCCCAGATCCTCGGCGCGCAGGTCGGCCTCGCGGCGCTCGTCGCCGGCGGCGTCCAGCACGGCGCGCAGGCTGCCCAGCTGGTCGTTGAGCCGCGCGACCTGCTGGTTCAGCGCGGCCAGACGGCGCTGGTCCTCGACCGTCAGCGCCTCCTGCTCGGACAGCTCCTGCCGGGCCAGGGCCAGCAGGGCGGCCTGTTTCTCGGCCTCGCTGGCCTGGGCCTCGGCCTGCTCGCCCAGCTGCTTCTTGGCAGCCTCGGCGGCGGCCAGCAGGGTCAGGGTTTCTTCGGCCTCCTTGCGCGCCGCCTCCAGCTCCAGCGCGGCGGCGTCCAGTTCCGCATCCGACCTGGCCAGCCGTTCGCGCAGCGCCTCGGCGGCGGCGGCATCGGCCAGCCGCGCGGCCTCGGTCTCGTCCAGCTGCTGCCGCGTTTCGGTGTTCTGGCGCCGCAGGTCGCCGATCAGCGCCTCCAGCGCCTCGCGCCGGGCGGCGGCAAGGCGCGCCGCCTCGGTCTGTGCGTCGATCTCGGCCCGCGCGGAAGCCACCGCCTGTTCGGAACGCCGCAGCCGGTCGCGCTCGGCCGCCAGGTCGCGGTCCAGCGAGGCCGCCTGCGCCTGCGAGGTGGACAGCGCGTCCGACAGCTCGGCCACCTGGCGGCCAAGCTGGTCCAGCTCGCTGTCCTGGGTGGTGATCTGGTCGCGCAGCACCGATTGCACCAGCAGGAAGATGGTCAGCACGAACATCATGACCATCAGCAGCGCGGTCATCGCATCGACGAATCCCGGCCAGATCGTCGCAGAGAAACGGTTGCCGCCGCCCCGGCTAAGTCCCATCGCCGCGCTCCAGGTTGCGGATCGCGCGGGTCAGCGCCGCCAGGTCGCTGCGCAATTCGGCGATCAACCCGTCGCGGCCGCTGGCGGTTTCCTCGACCAGCCGGCCAAGCTGCACGTCGATGGAGCGCAGCCGCATCCGCGCCTCGGGATCGTCGCCCGCGGCGGCGGCGGCAGCAGCCGGCCGCTGCGCGCCGAGGTCCAGGATGCGCTCCTGCCCCTCGGCCAGCCGTTCCAGGGCGCGGGCCAGCCGGCCGTCCTCGGGCGCGGGGGCTTCGGCAAGCGTCGCCAGCCGGGCCTGGCCCTCGGCCAGACGCTCCAGCGCCTCGCCCAGGACGGCGCCGTCGAAGCCCGGTTGCGCCGGCGCCTCGGCCAGCGCCGCCAGCCGCTCCTGGCCCGCGGCCAGCCGTTCCAGCACCGCGGGCAGCGCCGGATCATGGCGCGGTTCGGCGGAAAGCCTGTCCTGCCCTTCGGCCAGACGCTCCAGCACGGCGACCAGATCCGGGTCGCGGCGCGGCTCGGCCAGCCCGCCGATCGCCCGCTCGACCCCGGCCAGGGCCTGCGCGGTCGCCTCGCGCTCGGCGGCCAGCGTCTCGCCCAGCCGGTCGCGGTCCGACCCCAGCAGCCCGGCCAGCCGCTCCACCCCCTCGGCCAGCGCCAGCGAGCGCTGGTCGGCGGCGGCGGCCTCTTGGTCGCGCAACTCGTCGCGGCGCAGGTAGAAGTCCTGCAGGCCGGTCATCTGCGCCTCGACCCGCTCGATGAAGCCGGCCAGCGCCGCCTCGCCCAGCCCCTGCCCGTCGCCGCCGCCCAGGCCGATGCGGGTAAAGCCCGACATCCATTCCTCGAGCTCGCGATAGAAGCGGTTCTGGCCATGGGCGACGAACAGCTCCAGCAACCCGACCACCAGCGAGCCGGCCAGGCCCAGGAGCGAGCTGGAAAAGGCCGTGGCCATGCCGCCCAGCTGCGATTCCAGCCCCGTCATCAGCTTGTTGAAGACCTCGAGCCCGGTCTCGCCATCCTTGGGCGAAAGCGCGCGGATCGTGTCCACCACGGCCGGCACCGTGGTCGCAAGCCCGTAGAACGTCCCCAACAGGCCCAGGAAGATCAGCAGGTTCGCGAGGTAACGGGTGATGTCGCGCGCCTCGTCGATCCGCGTCGCCACCGATTCCAGGATCGAGCGCGAGGATTCGGTCGAGATCGCCCCGCCCACCGGCCCGCGCTGGCCCAGCAGCGCGGCCAGGGGCGCCAGCAGCCGCGGCGCATCGTCCGGCCCCGCCGGCTCGGCCGCGCTGACGCCGCGTTCTGCGGCATTGCGGCGGCGGGCGGCGAAACGCTCGATCCAGCTGACGGATTTGACCAGCTCGGCCACCTGCCAGAAACAGCCCAGCACGCCCATGACGAAGACGGCCAGGATCAGCCCGTTCAGGTATTCGTTCGAGTGAAAGATCGACAGGATGCGGCCATAGGCGAACCAGGCGCCGGCCACGACCAGCACCAGCACGATCAGCATCAGCAGGATCTGCCGGACGGGCTGCGAGAATTGCGGCTGCGACGGCCCGGTCCCGCCCGGCCCCCCGTCGCGCGTGGCCGCCAGCCGGGCGGCGCGAGAGCGGCGGCCTTCCGGCGCGGCGGGCGGACCCTCGGGCGGTTCGGCGTCAGTTCGGGACAAGTTCCACCCCCTTGCTGTTTTCCGAGCCGACTGTAGAGGCCGGACCCGCGCCTGCCAAGCGCCCTCGCCAGGGGAAATCGCGCCTATCCCCCGCCGGGATGCAACAGCCCGCGGACCTGCCGCGCCAGCTCGTCCAGGGCCTGGTCCTCGATGCCCATCTGCGCCAGGTGCCGGGCGGTGTTGAACAGGTAATCCGCGTTCGGCCCCCGCCCGCCCTGCGCCACGGCGATGATGCGGGCCTGTTCGTGCAGCTCCAGCGGGCCGGCATATTGGTCGTGATCGCGCCGGATCACATAGGCGATCGCCTCGACGCCGCGGCCGTCGTCCAGCGCCAGCGGCAGGAAAAGCTCGGCATAGGCGTTGGTGGTCAGCTCGCGCGCGCGCAGGCCGGACAGCGTCTCTTCCCAGTCCGGCTCGGCCACGCGCAGCGCCAGGCCCCGGCAATGCGCCCCCGGATCGGCCTCCAGCCCCAGGACCAGCCCCGGCGTCTCGCTGGTGCCGCGATAGACGATCGAGCGCAGGCAGAAGCTGCGGGCATAGCCGTCCAGCGTCGCGGGCACCATCTCGGCCACGGGAAAGCCCGGATCCCACATCAAAGAGCCATAGGCAAAGACCCAATGCTCCGGCCGTTCACCCATTCTTTACCCCGGTGCCCTAGATAATTCGGTCAGGAAAAACTTAGGACAGCAGGGCCGGCGTTCCAAGACGCCATGAAAACCCCGAGGACCGGATGCGCCGATTGCTTGCCCCCCTGATCGTTCTTGCCCTGATCCTGGGCGGCCTGTGGCTAGGCGGTGAAAGCCTGATGGCGCAGCAGCTGCGCCGGATCGCGGCCGGACAACCCGCGGCCGAACTGGGCGCGGTGCAGGAACTGCGCGAGCCGGGCCGGATCGGAGTGCGCGCCTCGGCGCTGGGAATGCAGACCGACCTCGGCCGCGTCGAACTGCCGCAGGCCGAGCTTTGGCTCAGCCCGCTGCGGCCCACGGAGCTGCGGCTGGCCCTGCCGCCCGGCGCGACGCTGGACCCCGGCTCGGGCCCCGTGGCGCTGGGGCTCGGCGATGCCGCCGCCCGGCTGCGCGTGCAGCCGCTGAACGGGCTGGCCATGGCCTCGGCCGGGATCGAGGCCGGCCCGCTGACGGTCGAGGGCGCGGCGCTCGCCACGCGGCTGCACGCCGATGCCGTGCAGCGCGACCTCGACGCCGATGCGCCGGAGGCCGCCGCGGCCGCCTATGACCTGGAGCTGGACCTGGACGATCTGGAACCCGGCCTGTTCGCGACCCTGCCCCTGCCCGGCCGGCTCAGCCTGGCCGCCACCGGCCGGGTCTGGCTGGACGCCCTGCCCCGTCCGGCGACGCTGGACCCCGACCGGGCACCGCTGCCGGTGGGGCTGCGGCTCGACGATGCCGAATTGCGCCTGGGCACGGTGCAGGCCCGCATCCTGGGCCGAATCGAGGCCGATGCCCAAGGGCACGCCCAGGGCCGGCTGGTGCTTTACACCAGGGACGCCGAGGCGCTGTTGCAGGCCGCGGCCACGGCGGGACTGATCCCGACCAGGGTGGTGACGCTGGCCGGCACCATGCTCAAGAACATCTCGGACCTGCCGCTGCCCGAGGATGCGGGCCAGGATTTCCCGCCCCCGGCCGAGGGCGAATTGCGCCTGCCGCTCAGCTTCGCCGAGGGCAGGACGAGCCTTGGCCCGATGGTGCTGGGCCCGGCCCCGGCCTTTCCGGGCCGCTAGCAGGCTGCTGAAAAAGGATTTTGAGAGGGCGACGCAGCGGAAATCGTTCTGGATCCAGCGAATATCGGCCCGGAAATGGGGTGTTTTCGGCAAAGTTGAGGCGGATTTCCCGGTTCCCCGCCCACGCTGTCCTGTCGCAAGGACTTTTTCAGCAGCCTGCTAGGGCTTGGGCGTCTCGCCCGCCGCCAGGCTGCGGCCGAAATCCGGTGCCGCGGTGTCCTGCCCGGCCTCGATGATGCCGCGCCGGATCGCCCGCGTGCGGGTGAAGTAATCGTGCAGATGCGCCCCGTCGCCCATGCGGATCGCGCGCTGCAGCACGAAAAGCTCCTCGGTAAAGCGGCCCAGGATGTCCAGCACCGCCTCCTTGTTCTGCAGGAACACGTCGCGCCACATGGTCGGGTCCGAGGCGGCGATGCGGGTGAAGTCCCGAAAACCCGCCGCCGAATACTTGATGACCTCGCTTTCGGTGACGCGCTTGAGGTGATCGGCCACCCCCACCATGGTATAGGCGATCAGATGCGGCGTATGGCTGGTCACAGCCAGCACCAGGTCGTGATGGGCGGCGTCCATCGCCTCGACATTGGCGCCCATGGCGCGGATCAGCGCCGACAGCCGCTCGACCGCTGCCGGATCGCTGTCCGGGGCGGGGGTCAGCAGCCACCAGCGGTTGCGAAACAGCGCGGCAAAGCCCGAACGGGGGCCGGAATGCTCGGTCCCGGCCAGCGGATGGCCGGGGATGAAATGCACGCCCGCGGGGATATGCGGCGCCACCGCCTCGATCACCGCCTGCTTGACCGAGCCCACGTCGGTCACGGTCGCGCCGGGCTTCAGATGCGGCGCGATCTCGGCCGCGACCGCGCCCATGGCGCCCACCGGCACGGCCAGCACCACCAGGTCGGCCCCCGCCACCGCCTCGGCCGCACTCTCGGCCACGCGGTCGACCAGCCCGATCTCGCGCGCGACGGCGCGGGTCTCGGGGCTGCGGGCATGGCCCACCACCTCGCGCGCCAGCCCCGCCTCGCGCATGGCCAGCGACATCGAGCCGGCGATCAGCCCCAGCCCGATCAGCGCCACCCGGTCATAGATCGCGGCCATCAGCGGCTTCCCGCGCGCTCGGCCATGAACTGGCCGATGACATGGGCCACGCGCCGGCAGGACGCCTCGTCGCCCACGGTGATGCGCAGGCAATGCGGCAGGCCGTAGCCGGCGACGCGGCGCACGATCAGCCCCTGCGCCTTCAGATATTCGTCGCAGGCCCCCGCGGTCTCGACATCGGCAAAACGCGCCAGGATGAAATTCGCGCAGGAGGTGTCCGAGGGCACGCCCTTCTCGGCCAGCGCCTCGGCCAGCCAGGCGCGCATGCGGGCATTCTCGGCCTGGCAGCGGGCGATATGCTCGCGGTCGCGCATGGCGGCCTCGGCCCCCTCCAGCGCGACATTGGACAGGTTGAAGGGGCCGCGGATGCGGTTCAGCACATCGACGATCTCGCGCGGACCGTAACCCCAGCCGACGCGCAGCCCGCCCAGCCCGTAGATCTTCGAGAAGGTCCGGGTCATGAACACGTTGGGCAGCCGGCTCGCCAGCTCGGCGCCGCCGTCGTAATCCTCGACATATTCGGCATAGGCCGCATCGACCACCAGGATCGCCTGCGGCACGGCGCGGGCCAGCCGCTCCAGCTCCGGCAGGCCGATCATGGTGCCGGTCGGGTTGTTGGGATTGGCGACGAAGATCAGCCGCGTGCGCTCGCTCGCCCCGGCGATCAGCGCGTCCACATCCGTCACCCGGTCGCGTTCGGCCACCTGCACCGGGGTCGCCCCGGCGGCATGGGCCGAGATGCGATACATCAGGAAACCATGCTCGGTGAACAGCACCTCGGTCCCCGGCCCGGCATAGGCCTGGCACAGGAAATGGATGATCTCGTCCGAGCCGACGCCGCAGATGATGCGATCAGGGTCCAGCCCATGCACCTCGCCGATGGCGGCGCGCAGCCCGGCATGGTCGGTATTGGGATAGCGGTGCAGCGCATGGGCGGCGCGGATCACCGCCTCGCGCGCCTTGTCCGACGGCCCGAAGGGGTTCTCGTTCGAGGAAAGCTTCACGACATTCTCGACCCCCGCCACCTTCGAGGCCCCGCCCTCGTAAAGCGAGATCTCCATGATGCCGGGTTGCGGAGCGATGGTCGTCTGGTTCTGCGACATGGCGGCCCTCTTGCAAGCCCGGCCGTCTTAGCGCCCGGAGAAAGGCTTGGAAAGCCTCGTCGGCCCGCCGCCTTCACCGTTTTCCAAATACTCATGCGACGGCGCGCGGCGTGCGCCGGCGCCGCCGGTCTCCCCCGGCTTCTTCGTTCCGAAAATACCCATGCAAGGCCGCAGCCGGCCCGGCGGTGCCGTCACTCGGCCGCCAGCGCCTTCTCCAGCTCGGGCAGGAAGCGGTTGGTGTAATCCTCGCGCACCAGCGGCCCGGCATAGCGGTAAAGGATGCGGCCCGAGCCGTCGATGATGAAGGTCTCGGGCGGCGCGGTCACGCCCCAGTCGATCGCCACCCGCCCGCGCGGATCGGTGGCAAGCGCGTGATAGGGGTCGCCATGCTCGGACAGGAACCCCAGCGCGGCGCCCTCGGGATCCTTCAGGTCGACGCCATAGACCGGCAGCTTGGCCGAAAGCTCGGTCAGCGTCGGATGCTCGGCGCGGCATGGCGGGCACCAGCTGGCCCAGAAGTTCACCAGCTTCACCCCCGGCTGGCGCAGCATCTCGTCGGTCAGCTGCACCTTGCCGGGCAGCGTGGTCTCGCCGACCGAAGGCGCCTCGCGCCCGATCATGGCCGAGGGCAGCGCGTCGGGATCGTCGCGCAGCAGCGCCCAGCCGGAAAGCCCGGCGAAACCGGCAAACACCGCCACCGGCAACAGCATCATCGGCGAGATCCTAGCCACGGCGCTCATGCTCCTGCAATTCGCGGCGGGCGCGGGCATTGGCCAGCACGGTTTGGACGACGATGCCGACCAGCAGCACCAGGCTTGCGCCATAGGCCGCCAGGACGGTCCCGGCATATTTGCCAAGTTCGGTCATGCGCGATTCTCCCTTGCCAGCAGGGCCGCCAGGCGGCGGCGGCGGATCTCGGTCCGGGTGCGGACCAGCAAAAGCGCCAGGAACAGCAGGAAGAACCCCGCCATGGTCAGGTAGAGCGGATAGCGATAGACCGCCGACATCCGCTCGCCCGGCGCCATGGACAGCGAGGCGCCCTGGTGCAGCCCCTGGTTCCAGAAGTTCACCGCATAGCGCGACAGCAGCGCAAAGACCGAGCCCACGAGGCACAGAACCCCGGTCAGGTCGGCGGCGCTGTCGGGATTCTCGACCGCCCCCCATAGCGCCATGTAGCCCAGATAGAACAGGAACAGGATCAGGAACGAGGTCAGCCGCGGATCCCATTCCCACCACGTCCCCCACATCGGCTGGCCCCAGATCGCCCCGGTGATCAGCGCGATCAGCGTCATCACCGCGCCGACGGGCGCCGCGGCCTTGGCGGCCAGCGCGCTGACGTGGTGGCGCCGGACCAGCCAGATCAGCGAAGTCACCAGCATCATCAGCCAGATGTTGATCGCCATCAGCGCGGCGGGGACGTGCAGGAAGATGATCTTGACCGTCGATCCCTGCTTGTAGTCCTGGGGCGTCAGAAAGCCCCAGACCAGCCCCGCCACGGTGCAGACCGCCGCCGCCGCGGCCACCCAGGGCAGCACGGCGCCCGAGGTGCGCATGAACTTGACGGGGTTGGCATATTCCCAGATTGACATGTTCGCTTCCTAAATCGGGCGCGTCGCCCGCTCAAGTGGCCAGTGGTCGCATTCACCGCAGATTGACACGCAGCGCAGCGGCTGCGGCAAAGGGCGCCAGGGCCAATGTGGCCAGCGTGATCGCCGCCAGGAAGACCAAAGGCGTCACCGGATCGGCCCCTGCGGCACCGCGCCGCACCGCCTCGGCCCCGAAGATCAGCGTCGGCACGTAGAGCGGCAGCACCAGCAGCGACATCAGCAGCCCGCCGCGACGCAGCCCCACCGTCACCGCCGCGCCGAAGGCCCCCAGCATCGACAGCGCCGGCGTGCCCAGCATCAGCGAGGCGACCAGCCAGGGATAGGCCGGCCCCGGCAGGTGCAAAAGCAGCCCGAAGACCGGCGCCGACAGCGCCAGCGGCAGGCCCGTCACCAGCCAATGCGCGAAGGCCTTGATCGCCACCGTCCCCTCCAGCGGCAGGGGCGCCGTGGCCAGCAGGTCCAGGCTGCCATCCTCGAAATCCAGCGCAAAGATGCGGTCGAGCGACAGCAGGCACGAGAGCAGCGCCCCGACCCACAGGATGCCCGGCGCGATGCGCGAAAGCTGGCCGCCCTCGGGGCCGACGCCGAAGGGGACCAGCGTGCAGACGATCAGGAAGAACGCCAGCGCCAAGCCGAAGCCGCCGCCGGCGCGGGTGGCCAGCCGCAGGTCGCGGATCAGCAGCGCCTTCATCCGCGCATCCTCATTTGGACGCCCTCATCCGAATACCTCGTTGAAACCGGCCGGCCGCGATTCGCGGCGCGTGCGGGTGGCGCGATAGGGGCCAAGCTCCAGGATCTCGGCCTCGGGCAAGCCCAGTTCGATATGAGTGGCGATCACCGCCGCCCCGCCCCGCCCCAGATGGGCGCGCAGCATCCCGGCGAACAGCGCCACCGAATCGCGGTCCAGCGATACCGTCGGCTCGTCCAGCAGCCAGACCGGACGCCCCGTCACCATCAGCCGCGCCAGCCCCAGCCGCCGCTTCTGCCCGGCGGAAAGCGCATGCGCCGGGCGCTCGGCCAGGTCGCGCAGGTTCATCGCCTCCAGCGCTCCGGCGATGTCATGGCCGCCGAAGATCTCGGACCAGAAGCGCAGGTTCTCGGCCGCGGTCAGCGCCGGCTTCAGCCCGTCGGAATGGCCGGCATAGGCGATGGCGTCGGGCGCGGCCTCGATCACGCCGGCGACCAGCGGCTGCAGCCCGGCCAGCGTGCGCAGAAGCGTGGTCTTGCCGACGCCGTTCGGCCCGCGCAGCACCAGCGCGCCGCCGGCCTCCAGGTTGAAGCTGACGCCCTCGACGGCACGCAGCCCGCCCCGCGCCACGGCCAGGTCGCGGACCGCGAGCAGGCTCATAGCGGGATCAGCGCGCAGGCCACGCGCCGGCCTTCGGACAGCGTGACGTTGTAGCTGCGCGCGGCCGAGGGCGAG
Source organism: Paracoccus versutus (assembly GCF_000763885.1). Classification (GTDB taxonomy): domain Bacteria; phylum Pseudomonadota; class Alphaproteobacteria; order Rhodobacterales; family Rhodobacteraceae; genus Paracoccus; species Paracoccus versutus. The sequence goes on from NZ_JRKO01000055.1 coordinate 23,138, forward strand.
TTCATCGGCTCGGCCATCACCCCCGCGGCGTCCAGCGCCGCGGTCAGGTCGCGGGGCGGAAAGGCTATCTCGGCCCCCATGCCCAGGAAAAGCACGTCCACCTGGCCGGCCAGCGCCAGCAGGGGCGCGCGGTCATCCAGCCCGCCCCAGGGCTGCACGCCCGCGGCGGTGACGATCACCCCGCCATGATGCACCACGCCGCCGACGCGAAAGAAGCCGGGGCCGTAGCCGTCCACCGGCACGGCCCCGGAAAATTCCGTCGGCACCATCATCGGCATCAGGGCGCGTCCCGGAAAGCGGCGGGAATGTCCTCGCCCGGCGCCTTTTCCTTGGGATCGGGCTTGGACCAGTCGCGCTTGACGCCCAGCCACAGCACGATGTTCTTGGCGACATAGATCGTCGAATAGCAGCCCACGATCACGCCCCAGAGCATGGCGATGACGAAGTCGCGGATCACGTCGCCGCCAAAGATCAGCATGGCGGTCAGCGCGATGGCGGTCGTCACCGCCGTCATGATGGTGCGCGACAGCGTCTCGTTGCAGGTCAGGTTCATCAGGTCGAGCAGCGGCCGCGTCTTGTACTTGATCAGGTTCTCGCGCAGCCGGTCGAAGACCACGACCGTATCGTTGCACGAAAAACCCAGCGTGGTCAGCAGCGCCGCGATGGTGGTCAGGTCGAAGCGCAGCTGGAACAGCGAGAACAGCCCGACCGTCAGCAGCACGTCATGGATCAGCGAGATCACCGCCCCCAGCGCGAACTGCCATTCGAAGCGCAGCCAGATATAGAACATGATGCCGATGGTCGCGGCACCCACCGCATAGAGGGCGGTCTTGATCAGCTCGCCAGAGACCTTGGGCCCGACCGATTCCACCGCGGCAAAGACCACCTGCGGGTCGACGGTCTTCAGCGCCGCCTCGATCTCGTTCAACTGCTCGGGCGTGACCGATCCGGTCTCGTCGGTCGTGCCGATGCGGATCATGGCGACATGCTTGGTGGTGCCGAAGGCGGGGTCGAAGACCTCGGTGATCGAGACATCGCCCAGGTCCAGATCGCTCATCGCCTGGCGATAGTCGCCGACCTCGAAGGCGGTCGGGCTTTCGGTGCGGATGGTGGTGCCGCCCTTGAAGTCGATGCCGAAGTTCAGCCCCATCACCAGCAGCAGCAGGACCGATCCGACCATGGCCGCGGCCGAGACGCCGAAGCTCAGCCATTGCCAGCGGAAGAAGTTGAAGGCGGTGTTGTCGGGAACGAGTTTCAGACGAAATGCCATGGTCCTGCTCCCTTACAAGATCAGTTCTTTGGGCTTGCGCCATTCCAGCCAGAACACGATCATCAGCCGCGTCAGGTAGATCGCGGTAAAGACCGAGGTGACAAGGCCGATGGTCAGCGTGACCGCGAAGCCCTTGACCGGACCCGAGCCCAGGAAGAACATCACCGCGGCGGCGATGAAGCTGGTGACGTTGGCGTCGATGATCGCCGACATCGCCTCGCTGAAGCCGTCGTCGATGGCCTTGACGATGCGCTTGCCGGCGCGCAGTTCCTCGCGGATGCGTTCGTAGATGATGACGTTGGCATCCACCGCCGTGCCGACGGTCAGCACGATGCCGGCGATGCCGGGAAGCGTCAGCGTCGCCCCCATCATCGACATGACCGACAGGATCAGGATGACGTTGACGATCACCGCGATCGAGGCGAAGACGCCGAACAGCCCGTAGCTTGCGACCATATAGGCCACCACGGCGACCGTGGCGATGATCGAGGACAGCCGGCCGGCGTCGATCGAATCCTGCCCCAGCTCCGGGCCGATGGTGCGTTCTTCCAGGAAGGTCATCTCGGCCGGCAGGGCGCCCGCGCGCAGCAGCACGGCCAGCCGGGTCGATTCGTCCACGTTCATCGCGCCCGAGATCTGGCCCGAGCCGGTGGTGATCGCCTGCCGGATCACCGGGGCCGAGATCACCTGGTTGTCCAGCACGATGGCGAAGGGCTGGCCGATATTGGCCGAGGTATAGGCCCCGAACCGCTTGGCGCCCGAGGGGCCGAAGCGGAAATCGACCGCCGGCGCGCCGTTCTGGTCGAAGCTGGGCCGGGCGTCGGTCAGATCCTCGCCGGTGACGACCGGGCTTTCCTCGATCACGTAATAGACGCCGGGCTCGTCCATCGAGGGCAGCAGCACATTGCCGGTGCCGGGGCGGGCATTGGCGTCGGCGGTGCGGCTGACCACCGGGTTGAAGGTCAGCTTCGCCGTGGTGCCGATCAGCTGCTTCAGCTCCTCGGCCGAGCCGATGCCGGGCACCTGGATCAGGATGCGGTCCTTGCCCTGGCGCATGATCGTCGGCTCGCGCGTGCCGACCTCGTCGATGCGGCGGCGGATGATCTCGAGGCTCTGCTGCACGGTGCGGTCGTCGGTCGCGGCCTTTTCCGCATCCGAAAGCTGCACGGTAAGCCGGTTGCCCGAGGCCGAGATCGCCAGGTCGCTTTGCCCCGCGCCGGTCAGCGAGGTGACGGGCACGGCAAGGCCGCGGGCGATCTCGACCGCCTTGGCCATCTGGTCGGGATTGCCGATCTCGACCGCCAGCTGCCCCTCGGGCGCCTGGACGCGGCGGACGGCGCCCACCACGTCGCGCTGCGCCGCCAGCGCGTCGCGCAGCTCGGGCCAAAGCGCATCCATGCGCGCCTTGTAGACATCCCGGACATGTACCTCGCCCAGAAGATGGGCGCCGCCGCGCAGGTCCAGGCCCAGGTTGACCAGCCCCGAGGGCAGCCAGTCGGGCCAGCCGGCGCGGGCGGCGGCGTCTTCCTGGGATTCGAACCCGTTGCGTTCGGCGGCGGTGACGGCGTCGTTATGCTGCTCGACCCGGCTGTAGAACAGGTTCGGCATGGCATAGAGCAGACCCAGGGCGACGAGCCCCAGGATCAGCAGACGCTTCCAGAATGGGATGTCCAGCATGGCGGGATGCGGTTCTTCAGCTGTTGGCGGCGGCGGGTTGGGTGCGGTTCACGAGCCCGGTCACGGTCGAGCGGATCACGCGGACCTTGACGCCGGGGGCGATCTCGACCTCGAGCTCGTTCTCGCGCACCGAGGTCACCTTGCCGATCAGCCCGCCCTGGGTCACGATCTCGTCGCCCTTCTTCAGCGCCTCGACCATGGCGCGATGTTCCTTCACGCGCTTCTGCTGCGGGCGGATCATCAGGAAATACATGATGACGAAGATCAGGATGAGCGGCAGGAACGAGGCGAGTCCTGCAGCGCCGGAAGCGCCTCCGGCGGCCTGGGCATAGGCGGGGGTCACGAGCATTAAGTCTATCCCTGTGCTGTCGTTCTCCGGGCGATCCCCCGGCGGAATTGGCGCGCACCCTATCCGCGGCTCGGACCGATGGCAAGAAAGCCGATGGCTGCTCGCCGCACTGGCGCAGGGGGGCTCCGCCCCCGTCCTTCGGACTCCCCCGGGATATTTGGGCACGAAAGAAAGGCCCGCGCTTCTTTCGTGTCAAAATATCCTGGGGGAAGCGCGGAACGCGCTGGGGGCAAAGCCCCCGCTGAAAGGTGCCGTGGACACGGGCGGCGGGCTGTGGCAGGTCAATGCGGGCCAAGCCTAGCAAGGGGGATCACGATGGCTGAGGACAAGGCGCCCCATCCCGCGCCGGACCATCCCGCACTGGCCCGCGATGCGGCCGATCGCACCGGCATCCGCCGCCTGCTGGCGATCATGGCCGCGCTGCGCGACCCGCAGGCCGGCTGCCCCTGGGACATCGAGCAGGACTTCGCCTCGATCGCGCCCTACACCATCGAAGAGGCGCATGAGGTCGCCGACGCCATCGCGCGCGAAGCCTGGGACGAATTGCCTGGCGAGCTGGGCGACCTGCTGCTGCAGGTGGTTTTCCACGCGCAAATGGCGGCCGAGGCGGGCATGTTCGACTTTGCCGGCGTGGTCGAGAAGATCTCGGACAAGATGATCGACCGCCACCCGCATATCTTCGGCGACGAATCCCGCGACAAGTCCGCCGCCCAGCAGATCAAGGATTGGGAGGCGATCAAGGCCCGCGAACGCGCGGCCAAGGCGGAACGCGGCGTGCTGGACGGGGTGGCACTTGGCCTGCCGGCGCTGACCCGCGCAGTCAAGCTGCAGAACCGCGCCGCCCGCGTCGGCTTCGACTGGCCCGGCCCGGCCGAGGTGCTGGACAAGATCACCGAGGAGGCGCGCGAGCTGGTCGAGGCCAGGGGCGGCTCCGATCACGCCCATTTGACCGAGGAATTCGGCGACCTGATGTTCGTGATGGCGAATCTGGCCCGGCATCTGGAGATCGACCCCGAGGAGGCGCTGCGCCTGGCCAATGCCAAGTTCACCCGCCGCTTCCGCTCCATCGAGGCGGCGCTCGCCGCCCAGGGCCGCCGCCCCGAGGACAGCGACCTGGCCGAGATGGACGCGCTGTGGAACGAGGCCAAGGCTGCCGAACGCGCCTGATCCGCTGGCCGCCCTGCCGCCGCTGGCCGGAATCGAGCCGCTGCGCGTGGCGCGCGACCGGCCCGACCGGCTGGTGGTGCAGATCCGGCTGGACGGGCGGCCGGCCTGGCTCCGGCAGTTCCGCGGCGCCGATCCGGCCGCCGGCGTGACCCAGGCCCTGATGCGGCTGCATCGGGCGGCCGAACTGCTGGGGCAGGATCTCGACGCCGTCGCCCCGCCCCTGCTGGCCCTGCCCGAACGGGGCATCCTGATCACCGCGCCGGCTCCGGGCCGGCCCATGGCGCAGCTGCTGGCCGAGGCGGACCCGGTGGAACGCGCCGCGCTGATCGCGCGCATCGGGGTTTGGCTGCGCCACCTGGCCGCCGCGACGCGCGCCCGCGGCACCTTCGGCCCGCGCTTCTGGCTCAACGGGCTCGAGGCGCGGATCGCGGCGGCCTCGGGGGGCTGGATCGACGCCGACCTGGTCGCCGGCCACATGCGGCGGATGCGGGCCGAGGCCGCCCCGCTGCGCGGCGCCGCGGTCGAGCGCGGGCTCTGCCACGGCGACCTGACGCCCGACAACCTTTTCGCCGACGAGCCCCGCCCCGGCGCGCTGCGGCTGACCGCCATCGACATGCAGGGCGCGACCGAAATGGCGCTGGCCCGCGACATGGCGCGGCTGCTGGTCTGGCTGGAAAGCCGGCGTGCGGAGCCGCCGGGACGGACGCGGGACGGGATCGCCCTGGCCGACTGGCAGGCGCTGGCCGGGGTGCCGGGCCTGCTGGCGCCGGACCAGGCGCGGATCCTGCGTTTCCTGATCGGCGAATTGATGCTGGCCTATTATCTCGACAGCGCCCGCCAGCCGGTGCGGCGCCGGGCGCTGGTCCGGGCGATACGGGCCTGGGCCAAGGACAAGGTCACGCCGGCGCCATGACCTCGGCCAGCGCCGCATCATAGACCGCCAGCGCCTCGGCCCGGTCGCGGGCTCGCGATGCGCCTTCGGACAATTGCCGCCGCCAGCCGCGCGCGCCGGGCCGGCCGTGGAACAGGCCCAGCATGTGCCGCGTCGCCTGATGCAGCCGCCCGCCCTGGGCCAGATGCGCATCGACAAGGTCGCGCAGCGCCCGCGCCGCCTCCAGCGGACCGGCAAAGCGCGGCTCCTCGCCCCACAGCCGGTCGGCCTCGCCCAGGATGTCCCAGGGCTGGTGATAGGCCGCGCGCCCGACCATCACCCCGTCCATCGCCCGCAGGTGATCGCGCACCGCGTCGAGCGAGGCGATGCCGCCGTTAACCGACAGGTGCAGGTCGGGAAACGCCTGCTTCATGCGATGCACCAGCGGATAGTCCAGCGGCGGAATCTCGCGATTCTCGCGCGGCGACAGGCCCTGGAGCCAGGCCTTGCGGGCATGGATGGTCATGCGGCGCACGCCCACGTCGCGCATGCGGGCGATGAAATCGGGCAGCACCGCCTGAGGCAGCTGATCGTCCACGCCGATGCGGCATTTCACCGTGACCTCGACCGGGCTGGCGGCGACCATCGCCGCGACGCATTCGGCGACCAGTTCCGGCCGGGTCATCAGCACGGCACCGAAACAGCCCGATTGCACCCGGTCGCTGGGGCAGCCGACGTTCAGGTTGATCTCGTCATAGCCCCAATCGGCGCCGATCCGCGCCGCCTCGGCCAGCTGCGCCGGGTCAGAGCCGCCCAGCTGCAACGCCACCGGATGCTCGGCCGCGTCGAAATCCAGGAGCTTGGCCCGGTCGCCAAAAACCAGCGCCGGGGCCGTCACCATCTCGGTATAAAGCAGCGCGCGGCGTGACAGCAGCCGGTGGATGCGGCGGCACAGGCTGTCGGTCCAATCCATCATCGGCGCGACGGAAAGCCGCGCGCTGTTGTTTTTGTTGATGAAATTATCCGTCTCAGCCATTTCCAGCACTGGTCGCGCCGCCCGATCCTGTCTTGTTCCCGCCTGCGAATCGCGGGGTCTTGGCAAATCCCAGGGAACCACCGCCCCAGCGCCGCTCCGGGAACGGCATCGCCGTCTATACCGCACAGGCACCGGCAGCGCCACCTTGGGGATTCGACCCCCGAAATCATCAAGGGGCGCTTTCCGGGATATTGAAAAGCCGCCCATGGGGCGGCTTCATTGTCGCGACAACCATCGGCCGGTCATAAACGACCGGCCGGGTTTTGTCAGAACCGATACGACGCCCGGATCTGGACCATATCCGCATCAAGGTCGATATTGGTGCCGTCCACATCCGAGAAATCGGCATGGCTGTATTCCAGGCCGGCCGAGAAATTGTCGGTCAAAAGGAAATCGGCGCCAATGCCATAGGTCAGGCCGGTTTCCTTGGCATCCTCGCCCGAAAGACGCGCGGCACCCAGGGTCACATAGGGCTGGAACTTGCCCATGTCGTAGCCGGCACGGGCGCGCAGGCGCCACAGGTCCGCGCTGCCGTCGAAATCGTCATGCTCGACATTGTTGTAGTCCAGTTCGCCGCCCAGGACGAACTGGCCGAAATCGCGCAGATAACCGGCGTGCAGGCCAAGCGCGTCGAAATCGCCCGCATCGACGGTGACGCCGGGAACCGAGGCGTCGAGGCTGCCCTGCCCGTATTGGAGGCCGGCGTAGAACCCGGTCCAATCGACATCGGCGCGGGTTTGCGCGACGGCCACCGGCTGCTCAACGACCGGAGGAACATATCCCCCGGCAAAGGAGGCGCCCGCAACAAGGCTGGCCGCGGCGGCATAGAATGCAGCTTTCAACTTCATCTCCGTAAGTCATGCGAATGCTCGCCGGCGGCGCATATCGGCAAAGCCGCGCCCGGAAAAGCGGCCGGAAAAAGCCGCGAGGGCGATGTGATATTTTTATGACTCGGGCAGTTGCATATCATGCCTGCGCCGGAGCTTTATAAGCTCAAGCCGACGATCCCGCGCCGATGAAAACACGACATCCTAGCCGCGGCACAGCAGGCCGCCGCCCTGCCCCAGGCAACCGACGGGGCGCTGCCCTGGACCGGGAATCGCTGGGGCGCAAGCCGCACCGCGTTCAAACGGCCGTCGCCTGCACGGATCATGATCCGTCCGGCTTCTTGCGCTTGGTGGCTGATTGGATGGTACCGCCTCCCCGGCTCGAACGGGGGACCTCTAGATCCACAATCTAGCGCTCTAACCAACTGAGCTAAGGCGGCACAGGCGGGTATCTAGCGCCAGCCACCGGGCTGCGCAAGCCCGTCTTGCCGGAAATTCGCATGCGGGTTAAGGAAAATCCCCGGATCCATGAGGCCAGGCGCCAGGAGAGCCAGCATGAGCATCAACAGCCAAAGCGACATCGCCGCCAATCTTCAGATCGGCCCCACCGACCGCGGCATGGTCAGGATCTATGTCGAGGCCGAGAACGTCGACCTGCCGCTGGACTTCGACCCCGACGAGGCCGAGGAAATCGCCGAGGAACTGCTGGCCGCCGCCGAGGCCGCGCGCAGCATCGGCGGCCCTTCGAAACCCGGCAAGGACGTCAGGAAGCCGCGCCGCTGATCCCCATCGGATCGGTCAGCGCCAGAAGCCGCGCGGTCGAGACGCGGGCGATGTCGCGCAAAAGCCGGCTGCGCCGCGCCCCGGCCAGCCGCGATTCGGGGGCCATGCGCACCAGCTCGGCCCCCCAGCTGTCGGCGCGGATCAGGCCCGAGCCCTGGGGCAGCAGGTCTTCGGGGAAATCGGCATCCACCGCCCAGAAGAAGCGGTCGCAGAACTGCAGATAGCCCTGCCATTTCCGGTCCGAGACGAAATCGGCCCGGCAGCTCTTGCATTCGACGACCCAGATCTCGCCCCTGGGCGTGACCGAGATCACGTCGACCCGCAGCCCGCCCGCCGGCACGAATTCCGGCAGCGCCGCATGGCCCAGCCCGGCCAGCATCCGCGCCACCCCGCGCGCAAGCCGCTGGCCCGGCAGGGCGGGCAGAAGATCGGCGGTCGGATCGGCGGCGCTGTTCATGCGTCCACCATGAACGAAAGGGAAACATTGCGCAAGCCCGCGCCGCCCTTGCAGCCCATGGGCGGCCGTCCTATCTTTGGGCTGGCGGGTTTCTGCTCTTCTCGTGCGCGGCCATCTTTCTCACTGGCCTATAACTTCACCGAGGGGGCTGGCTCTGTCGGGGCCCTGGTCCCGTTATCCGGTTCCCACCTGGACATCCAGGCTTTCGGGGAAACCTGCGCCGCCACGGTCGCTGCGGTTCCCGCCACCGCTTTCCCCCCTGCTCCCGATGCAAAAAGGGGCGGCCCGAAGGCCGCCCTTGGAGAGAGAGGAGGGATCTTCTTTCTTCTGCTCGATCAGAAGCCGTAGACCAGCGACACGCCCAGCGTGTTGTCGGTGCGGGTCGCGCGATCCGAAACATACTCGGTCTTATAGGAAATCCGGGTCGCGAAGGCTTCCGTCATCTTGAAGTTCAGACCCAGTTCGTTGGTCGCGGTATCGTTCGCGTCCGAGGTCAGATAGTCGGTGTCGTTGGTGATGAAGAACTGGTCGTTGATCCGGTGATAGAAACGCGACGACAGCAGGTAGCCGACTTCGGTTTCCGTGTTGTAGTCGTAGGTCTCGGCGACCGGGTCGATCACGTCCACGGCCTTGGTGTAGCGCACGCCGACGGCGGCCTGCACGCGCCAGGCGGTGGTGTCGTTGTTGATCACGCGGTAACCCGGACCGACGCCGAAATAGGCGTCACGCTTCAGGCGGCCGTCCAAGTCCGCGAAGCTCTCGTCGGTGGCCAGGCTGACCGGATCGTTGGCCAGCGCATCGGTCGTCAGACGACCCAGAGCGAAGCCGTAGAAGCGATCGTTGATGTCATACATGCCTTCGTAGATGACATAGGTCTTTTCGGTATCCGTGTCGCCGGCGTTGTTCTCGCCGTATTCAAGCAGGATACCGACCGATTGCGAGAAGCGGCCCTGGTTCGACGACAGGCGGCCGGCCAGGCTGAAGTCCTGGTTCTCGCTGTTGCCGGTGCGACCGACGTAGCTCAGCGCGACCGAGCCGAACACGCCTTGGCGGCGCTCGGGATTGCCGAAGCGATAGGCGTCGGACGAGCGGTCGAAATCGTCGCGGACCGCCTCCTCGACGTCCCGCATCTGTTCGTTGACTTCCGTGATGCCGGTGGCATCGGCGCCCGTGGCGATTTCGGATTGCGCGAAAGCCGGGGCCGAGAATGCGGCGGCCAGGGCGGTGGCACCGGCGAGGTAAGCAAGCGTCTTCATTGTGTCAGTCCTTTTCCGAACCGTTTCGTGTCCGTGGCACCGCCCTTGCGGAACCACGAGCATCTCTGCTGGCCCAGAGGTAGAACCGTCGCGCCCGACGATAAAGAGGCCCGGAAAACTGCGCAAAAACTCGCAAAAACGTGAAATTCGGCGGGAACCTGCCCATCGGCGGAAAACGGATCATGCGAAAACGTGATGAAACCTTTTCGCCTGCCGGTTGCACGGAATTTTCGGCGCGGCCTCAGGCGGGTAACAGGGCACCACATTGCTAACGAAAGATGACAATGCTGAAACACCGGGATGACGGCAGGGAGTTGCACAAAAAAAAGGCACCTGATCGGCGCCTTTCCGAGATGAAATTGTTGCGAAAGGTCCACAGTGGCGACGCAAAAATGCAGCGCCTGCCGAGCGGGGCCGCGAAATCAGCGCGGGCGGGTGGCGGCGGGGGCCATGGCG
>NZ_JRKO01000056.1 GCF_000763885.1 Paracoccus versutus
GATGCCGGCACGGTGCGGCTGATCTTCTTTTCGTCCAGCCGCCGCATTCGGATTACGGCGAACGCAAGCGGCAGGATCCTGAGCTGCGGCGCGCTGGATTTCGCCCGATCGCCCGGCCCCGGAAGCCGAAGACCGGAGGCCGGCAGGGATCACGAGACCCCCTTGCCGGCGAGGGACCGGGATCCGGGACAGGCGGCGCATGTCGACACGCTTCTCGACCTGGCGCTGCAAGGAACCTTCCCCGCCAGCGATCCCATCGCCATCACCATCGACGCACAGCCCCGGACATCCCGCCCATAAGGCGAGGGGCCATGATCGTCGATCGCTCGGACGAGTGCCGCGTCTGAAGTGGCCACGGCGCTTTCCGGTCCCGCGCAATCTGGGTGTGGCGGCGCATTCGCGCATCGCCGAGGGGAAATCCTGGCCCGCGCCGGAGGGCGCCACGCGGATTGCAACGCTGCGCATCTATCGCTTCGATCCCGACGGCATGGCCGGCCCGCGGCTGGATACGTTCCGCGTCGATCTGGACGATTGCGGGCCGATGCTGCTCGACGCGCTGATCTGGATGAAAAACAGGATCGACCCGACGCTGACTTTCCGGCGTTCGTGCCGCGAGGGCGTATGCGGGTCATGCGCCATGACGATCGATGGCACGAATTGGACCGCTTGCACCCGCACCATGGCTGATCTGGCCCAACCCGCGACGATCTTTCCGCTGGCCAACCTGCCGGTGATCAAGGATCTGGTGCCCGACCAGAGCCGAGCCAGGCATCGACGGCGTTGATCGTCTCGATCATGGCGGTGAAATCCCGGCCCTGAACGATCTTTTCGACCAGACGCAGCTTCTCATCGGCGACGCGGGTGTTTTCGTCCCAGACGGTGATCGTCGCGGTGACATAGGCCGACCAAAGCTGCAACCCGAGGCCGACCGCCCCGGCCAGCGTGGCGCTGGAGGATGGCGACGCTCCGGGGCGCCCCGCCGAGCAGGATCGGCTCGGTCAGGGCGCGATGCACCGGGACCGAGAAGCCTGGAACCGCGTCCAGTTGTTCCAGCCCGGCAGACATCACACCAGCGCCCCGCCGCCGAAGCTGAAGAAGGACAGGAAGAAGCTGGAGGCCGCGAAGGCAATGGAGATGCCGAAGACGATCTGGATCAGGCGCCGGAAGTCGCCGCCTGTGTCCCCGAAGGCCATGGTCAGCCCGGTGACGATGATGATGATCACTGCCACGATCTTCGCCACCAGTCCTTCGACCGAATCGAGGATAGATTGCAGCGGCGCTTCCCAGGGCATCGAGGAACCGGCAGCATGTGTGGCCGGAGCGATGAGCAGACTGACATAGGCAGCGGTCGCGGCCGTCGCGGCGTGATGGCGGAGGCGCAGGGCAGGACGGATCATTCTGGTTCTCCAGTGTTTTCTGTCGTGTCGGTATCGGGAATGACGGAGGCGATGCGGTAGTCGCCATCCCGGCCGAGGCCTTCCACGCGGGCGAGTTCGACCAGCGGGCGGGATGCGCCACGGCCGGCAAGCACGGCGATAAGATCGATGATCTCGGCGATCAGGGCGCGCGGCACGATGACGACGGCCTCCTGGATCAGCTGTTCGAGCCGCCGCAATGCGCCGATCCCGGATCCGGCATGGACGGTGCCGATGCCGCCGGATGGCCGGTCGTCCAGGCTTTGAGCAGGTCGAGGGCCTCGGCACCGCGCACCTCGCCGATCGGGATGCGGTCGGGGCGCAGGCGCAGCGAGGACCGGACCAGATCGGACAGCGTAGCGACACCATCCTTGGCGCGCATGGCGGCAAGGTTGGGCGCAGCGCATTGCAGTTCGCGGGTGTTCTCGATGATCCGTCCGCGGAAGTAATGCCAGGTCGAGATGCCCCCAGAGCACCCCTGTTACGCCTGACTCCGAGGTGACCTCGCTGATTTCGACCTGACCTCCGGGTACTTCGCATGGAAGGTGTTAGGCAATTCGGCAAGGAACCCGCCGGACAAGGAGGTCATGATGCCGATGCGCAGAATTCCGGTTGCGCCCTTCTTGAAGTTTCGGGCGCTGTCGACCGCCCGAAGGAGCGTGGTCATTCCGCGCTCGGCATCCTCCACGAACCTGGCTCCGGCAGGGGTGAGGTGGGCTCCAGTCGCGTCGCGCTCGAAGAGCTGGAAACACCGCCTTCGCCCCAGGAGGCTGACGCGGCGGTTGACGGTTGTGTACGATAGATCGAGCTCTCGGCCGCCGCGCTGAAGCTGCCGAGGCGCGCGACGAGGATCGCATAGTGGAGAAAGCGGAGATCGAGGGCGATGTCAGGCATAATGAGCCTCGCGCGATGGGCGCAATAGATCGTTCTGGACTGCAAGCTCCACGGAACTGGGCTGATGGAAGCGACACTTGGTCTGAGGATTTCTGGCTTAGAGCCAGGTAGAAAAAGGCTTTAGCGGGCGCAGCAGCGCCCGCTGATCGAACACAGTACTGACTATCCAGGAAATAGACCGCCTCAGCATTCCCCTTACGATGCACACAAAAGAAAAGTCAGCTTCCGTCGCGGTCATGGACCGTGTCGAAGAACAGGTCGCGCCAGTCGTCGGTATCGCTGGCGATCAGCCCGACCCGCGCCATGAAGTTCACATAGGGCAGCAGGCGCTCGGGCGTGGTCGTCCATTTGGTCTGCGGATCCTGGATCAGGGCGACGATCTCTTCCTGGGTCAGGTTCGTGCTCTCGGCCCCGGCCCAGATCTGCGCAGCCTCTTCGGGGTTTTCCTTGATGAAGGCGATGCTTTCCTCAAGCGCGGCCATGAGCGCTCCGACGACCTGGGGGTTCTTCTCGACGAAATCGTTCTTGGCCCAGAGGACCGTGAAGGTGTGGGGACCGTCCAGGACGTCGTAGCTGTCGAGAATCTTGCGGGCCTGCCCATCCTTCACCTCCTGGTTCTGGAAGGGTGGTGAGCCGAAATGGGCGTTGATCTCGGACTGGCCGCCCAGAAGGGTGAGTTGCGCATCGGGATGGCCCATCGAGACCGTGTAGGTATCGAGGTCGGCATGCTTGCCTTCGCCCAGATATTTCTCGGCCGCCATTTGCAAGGTGATGGCCTGGATCGAGGTCTTGACCGCGGGCAGGGCGATCTTGTCGCCTTGCGAGAAATCGGCGATCGATTCGATCTCGGGATCGGTGGTGACAAGATGCAGCGGCATGGATGACAGGGCGGCCACGCCCTTGATCGTCAGGTTGTTCTGCGTCCGCGCCCAGATCGTCAGCATCGGCGTGGTGCCGCCTGCAGCGATATCCAGATTGCCCGACAGCAGTGCCTCGTTCATGCCCGAACCGCCGGTGAAGCGAAGCCATTCGGTGGTGACATCCACGCCGGCCTCTTTCGCGTGCTTTTCCAGCAGGCCCTGTTCCTGCACCAGAGTCAGCGGCATGTAGCCGATGCCGAACTGCCGGGCCAGCCGGACATTGACGGTCTCGGCGACCGACGGCAATGCCCCGAAAACCGAGATGGCTGTGCCAAGCGCGGCGGCCAGCTTGAAGTGTTTCATGTCTCTCTCTCCCTGAAGCTACGGATTCCCTGTCCGTGAAAAGCCCGCCCCTTTCGGGGCAGGCGGCTGTTCGATGTCAGTGCTGCACGCCCCAGCGCTGGATGGTGTAGCGCTCGACGGTGCGGAAGATCAGGTTCTCCACGATCAGGCCGATGACGATGACGGTCAGCAGGCCCGCGAAGACCTTGGGGATGTCCAGCAGGTTCTTGTTCTCGAAGATGAACCAGCCGAGACCGCCCGAGCCGGAGCTGACGCCGAACACCAGCTCGGCCGCGATCAGCGTCCGCCAGGCGAAGGCCCAGCCGATCTTCAGCCCGGTGAGGATGCTGGGGAAGGCGGCCGGGATCAGGATCTTCGTGATGAAGCCGAAGCCTTTCAGACCGTAGTTCCGGCCGACCATCTTCAGCGTCCTGCTGACGCCCAGAAAGCCGGAATGGGTGTTCAGCGCGATGGCCCAGGTGACCGAATGAACCAGCACGAAGACCAGACTGGCATTGCCGAGCCCGAACCAGATCAGCGCCAGCGGCAAGAGCGCGATGGCCGGCAGCGGGTTGAACATCGAGGTCATGGTTTCGAGGAAGTCCGTCCCGATCCGCGATGCCATCGCCAGCGCGGTCAGCGCGGCGGCCAGCGCAATGCCGATGACATAGCCGGTCAGCAGGACCTTGACCGACACCCACGCCGCCGCGGGCAGGGTGCCGTTCATCAGCGAGCTGAAGAAGGCGCCGGCCGTGGCCGTGAAGGTCGGGAACAGCAGGTCGTTGTTCAGAATCCGGCCGTAGATTTCCCAGATGCAGGCCAGCACGACCAGGATGAACAGCTTGCGCAGCCACGGCTCGCCATAGAGCGTCTGGAAAAGCGAGAGCGGCTGTTCGACGATATCCAGTTCGCCCCCCTCGACCTCGTCGTGATAGATCTCGGGGCGGTCGGTGGCGGCGCCGGGGCGATGGGGCATGACGCGGGCGGTTGCTTCAGGCATGTTCCACCTCCTCGGGTTCGTGGGCGAAAAGCATCTGGTGGATATGGCGCTCCAGCTCGGCGGCCTCTTTCGGATCCGTGGTGCTGTTCAGCTCGGCCTTGACCCGGCCCGGATGCGGAGACAGCAGCAGGATGCGGCTGCCGACCTTGATCGCCTCGGCGATGGAATGGGTGACGAACAGCACGGTGAAGCGGGTATCGTCCCAGAGCTTCAGCAACTCGTCCTGCATCTTGCGCCGGGTCAGGGCGTCCAGCGCGGCGAAGGGTTCGTCCATCAGAAGGATGTCGGGCTCCATCGCCATGCCCCGCGCGATAGCGACGCGCTGCTTCATCCCGCCCGACAGCATGTGCGGATGGCTGTTGGCGAATTTGCCCAGGCCCACCTTCTCGACATATTCCATCGCCTTTTCCTCGGCCTGACGGCGCGGCATGCCCTTGGCGTTCTGCAAGGCGAAGGCGACGTTCTGCTTGACCGTCTTCCACGGCAGAAGCTGGTCGAATTCCTGGAACACCATCATCCGGTCGGGGCCGGGCTGGGTGATCTTGCGGCCCTTCAGCGTCATTTCGCCCTCGGTGGGGGTGATATAGCCGCCGACGGCCTTCTGAAGTGTGGACTTCCCGCAGCCCGACGGCCCGAGCAGGATGAAACGGTCACCCTGATGGACATCGAAGCTGACGCGATAGGTTGCCGTGATCAGATGATGTGGCGTCTTGTACTGAATTGTGACGCCACGAACGGCAAGCAGCGGATCCTGTTGCTGCATGTCTCCTCCCTGCGGTTTCTGGCACGCGGCCCGATACGGGTCGCCCTGATGCTGGCTGCTCCCCCGGAAAGAGGGGGAATGGGGTCGATAGCGGTTCCTGCATTCCTCCTTGCAGGTCAGGCGGCGCCCCTGAGACAGCGCATAGCGCCGGTCAGCACATGGCCACCTCGTGGGAACACTCTATGTGAAAATTTTACTGCCACAAAAACATTAATTCTTATATGTAATGAAAGGTAAATTTACCATAGATCCCTGCGCCAGCAGGTGAGGAACAAGGATTATCCTTACCTGACAATTGGTTGATGGCGGTATCGGGGTAGGGGCAGTCATCTATCCTGCTCCCTTTCGGTTCCGCTGCGGGGCAGGGTGTTGGTCAACAGGAACAACTTGCCGCGGAGCCCGCCTGTCGTCGTCTGCGACCTGTTTTGCTGTGTGAATTGGTTGAATTCGCGGGCGCCGGCGCGCGCATTTCATGGCGGCTCGCATCAGATCATAAATTTTACTTACATAACTATTTAGTATTAGTTCCTTTATGTTAGATAATATCGAGTATACGGTGACAGCACGAGACGAGCCAACAGGTGTGCTGTGAGCGAGATTACAAAGACAATGGAGGTTTCGGTCTGGCGCGGATCGGGAGATCAGGGCGCCTACGAGACCTTCTCGGTGCCAGCCCAGGACAATCAGACCGTACTCGATGTCGTCAGCTGGATTCAGCAGACCGTCGATCCGTCCCTGACCTATCGCTATGCCTGCCGCGTGGGCATGTGCGGATCCTGCGCGATGATGGTCAACGGCCAGCCGCGCTGGACCTGCCGGACCCATGTCAAGCGTGTGCTGGCGGATGGCAAGCTGCAGATCGGTCCGCTGCGGAACCTGCCGGTGATCAAGGATCTGGCGGCGGATATGGATCCGTTCTTCGACAAATGGGTGAAGGCCGGCGGCGTTCACAAGCCCAGCCGCAGCCGCGCCGAACCGATTCAGGAGGTCAGCCCGGAGGAGCCCGGCCGCGTCGTCGCGAATACCGCGATCGAATGCATCAACTGTGCGGTCTGCTATGCCTCCTGCGATACGGTCGCGGGCAATCCCGATTACCTCGGCCCGGCGGCGCTGCAACGCGCCTGGACGCTCTATAACGACGTGAAGGTGGAGGACCGGCAGGCCGTCCTCGACACCGTGACCGGGCCGGGTGGCTGCACGAACTGCCATTCGCAGGGCAGCTGCACGCGCTTCTGCCCGAACGAACTCGATCCGCTGAGTGCCATCGCCGGGCTCAAGCGCGCCGCCGCGCGGTCGTTCCTGAAGGGGAGGGGATGATGCTCAATCTTCATTACTACATGGCGCAGCGGCTGAGCGCGATGGTCATGGGGCCGCTGGTGCTGGGGCATCTCGCCGTCATGATCTACGCCATCCAGGGGGGCCTCAGCAGCGCGGAGATATTGTCTCGCACACAAGGCAGCATCGCCTGGTTCCTGTTCTATGGTGCCTTCGTCGTCGCGGTATCCATCCACGCGGCAATCGGCCTGCGCGTCATCCTGCATGAGACGACCGGATTGCGGGGCCGCCTTCTTGAGATATTCACCTGGGGCGTCGGGATCGTCCTTCTGTTCATGGGGGCGCGCGCCGTTTCGGCCGTGACGATGCTGTGATGATGAAGCCGCATCGCAAACACCCGCTCTGGCTGGCCTATATGCTGCACCGGCTGTCGGGGCTGGCGCTGGCCCTGTTCCTGCCCGCGCATTTCTATGTGCTGTCGCTGGCGCTGACGCGGCCGCAGCAGCTGGACCGCTTCCTGAGCTTCGCCGACAACCCGCTGGTGAAATTCGCGGAATTCGGGCTGGTTTTCCTGTTGGCCGCACATTTCTTCGGCGGGCTGCGCCTGCTGGCGCTGGAGTTCCTGCCCTGGTCGCCGCGGCAGAAAAGCCTGGCCGCCGGGGCCGTCGCGGGCGCCTTCCTGATCTCCGGAACCTTTCTTCTGCGGGCGGTGTGAACCATGGCATTGAAATTCGACATCGAACGGGATGACACAGATATCCTGATCCTCGGTTCGGGCGGGGCGGGGCTGTTCGCGGCGCTGCATGCCCAGCAAAGCGCGCCGCCGGGCACGCGGATCACGCTGGCCGTCAAGGGGCTGGTCGGCAAATGCGGCTGCACGCGCATGGTGCAGGGCGGCTATAACGTCGCGCTTGGCGGCGGCGATACGGTCGAGCGGCATTTCATGGACACGATCAACGGCGGCAAGTGGCTGCCAAACCAGGACATGGCCTGGCGGTTGTGCGAACAGGCCGTCGTCCGCATCCGCGAGCTGGAAAACGAGATCGGCTGCTTCTTCGATCGCAATCCCGACGGCACACTGCATCAGAAGGCTTTCGCCGGCCAGACCGCCGACCGCACCGTCCACAAGGGCGACCTGACCGGCATCGAGATCATCAGCCGGCTGATGGAGCAGGTGCTGGCCCGCCCGATCCGCAAGCTGCAGGAACACCGCGCCATCGGGCTGATCCCGACCGCGGACGGGGCCTCGCTGGCAGGGGTGCTGTTCATCGACATGCGGACAGGCCGGTTCCGCTTCGTGCGCGCCAAATGCGTGATGATGGGCACCGGCGGCGGCCCGACCATGTACAAGTATCACACACCCTCGGGCGACAAGACCATGGACGGGCTGGCCATGGCGCTGCGCATCGGCCTGCCGCTGCGCGACATGGAGATGGTGCAGTTCCATCCCACGGGCCTGCTGGCGGGCGACCACACCCGCATGACTGGCACGGTGCTTGAAGAAGGCTTGCGCGGCGCCGGCGGTCAGCTTCTGAACGCGCGCGGCGACCGCTTCATGTTCGACTATGACGCACGCGGCGAGCGGGCCACGCGCGACGTGGTCAGCCGCGGTATCTATGCCGAGATGCGCAAGAACAACGATCCTGCGCAAGTCGGCATGTTCATTTCCATGAGCCACCTCGGCCCCGAGAACGTGCGTAAGAAATTCGCAGGCATGGTCAAGCGCTGCGCCGACAGCGGCTTTGACCTGGCCGCGGGCAAGGTCGAGGTGGTGCCGACCGCGCATTACTTCATGGGCGGCGTTGTCGTTGATCCCGATACACGCACCGAGATGGAGGGGCTTTATGTCGCGGGCGAGGATGCCGGCGGCGCGCATGGCTCGAACCGTCTGGGCGGCAATGGCGTGGCGAACTCGACCGTCTTCGGCGGCATTGCCGGCGACGTGATGGGCGCCGACATTCGCCGCATGGGCGCGCTGCGCGATCCCGACGAAACCGTGTTGGCGGCCGAGGTCGAACGCGCCAGCCATCCGTTCTCGCGCACGGCGGCGCCGATCCAGCCGCTGCGCCACAAGCTGCAGGAGGCGATGTGGGAGGATGTCGGCGTCATGCGCACCGGCGCCGGCCTGCAACGTGGCCAGAAGCGCATCGCCGAGATCCGGGACGAGCTGATGCAGACCGGAGTCGATCCGTCGAACCTGGCCTTCAACCTGACCTGGCATGACTGGCTGAACCTGGCCTCGCTGGTCGAGGTGTCCGAGGTCATCGCGCGGGCGGGCGAGTTGCGCGAGAACTCTCGCGGCGCGCATTTCCGCGAAGATTTCCCCGAAAGCGGCGATCTTGAGACCTCGTATTTCACTCTCGCGCGGAAGAAGGGCGACGACCTGACGCTGAGCCGCGAACAGGTGCAGTTCACCATCGTCCGCCCTGGGGAAACGATCCTGCCCGCGCATGAACCCGAAACGCTCGTTGCAACCCAGTGAGAGGGGCCGGGCGCGCGTCCCGGCACAGGAGGAAGCTGACGTGATACCGATCAACCTGATCCAGTCCACCGCCGAGGATCTCATGGCCAAGGCCGCCATCGAGATTCCCGACGATTACCTGCAGGGACTACAGGCCGCCGCGAAGACCGAGGACGGCGACCTGTCGTCCTTCGTGCTGCAGGCGATGCTGGAGAATTACGAGGCTGCCAAGCAGGACCGCCGCGCGATGTGCGGCGACACCGGAACACCGCGCTGGTATGTCAAGATGGGCAACGACACCCGCATCGAGGGTGGTCCCATCGCACTCGAGGAGGCGCTGCGCCGCGCCACCGCCAATGCCACGAACGGCGTGCCCCTGCGGCCGAACCGGGTGCATCCGCTATGGCGCACCGACCACAACAACAATGTCGGCATCGGCGCGCCCGAGATCGAATACGGCTATGAGCCTGGTGGCGAATGGATCGACCTGATCACGGTCCACAAGGGCGGGCTGTTCGGCACCGATTATCGGATGCTGTTCCCCTCGGATGGGATCCAGGGGATCAAGCGGTTCTATCTCGACAGCCTGGTGGCCTTCGGCAAGCGCGGGCTGGCCTGCCAGCCGGCGATCATCGGCATCGGGCTGGGCGGTTGCAAGGATACCTGCATGGTGCTGGGCAAGCGCGCCGCCTGCCTGCGCACGGTGGGCGACCGCAACAGCGATCCGCGCATCGCTGCGCTGGAGGAAGAGTTCAAGGAACTCGGCAATTCCATCGGCATGGGTGCGATGGGCTTTGTCGGCAAGAACATGGTGATCGATACCCATATCGAGGTCGGCTACTGCCATACCGGCGGCATGCAGATGTCGGTCCATGCCTTCTGCCTGTCCTCGCGCCGCGCCGTGGCCCGCATTTATCCCGACGGGCGGGTCGAGCATCGCACCGATCCCGACTGGTTTACCCCCTATCAACGCCGCGAGACCGTCGGCTGGGACATGGCGATGGAGGCCGCCGAATGAAACCGCGTGAAGTCATCCTGTCCACCACCCCCACGCCCGAGGAGATCGCCGCGCTGCGCATGGGCGACATCGTCTATCTGAACGGGCTGATGTATACTGCGCGCGAAGGCGTCTATATGCGCGCGCTGGAGGACAAGGCGAACATCCCGATGGAACTGCCGTCGCAGAGCGCGGCGAATTTCCACTGCTCGCCCGCCGCGACCATCCGCGAGGACGGCAGCTTCGACATGGGCGCCGTCACCGCCACGGCCAGCTTCCGCTTTGCCAAATGGCTGCCCGAGTGGATGGCCAAGACCGGCGCCAAGCTGATCATCGGCAAGGGCGGCATGTCGTCCAGGGATTACAAGGAATATTTCGTCCCGAACGGTGCCATCTACCTGTCGACCGTGGGTTACGGCACCGGCGCGCTTCTGGGCCGCGGGGTCGAGAATGTCGAGGCCGTGCACTGGAATGAGGAACTCGGCCTGGCCCAGGCGATGTGGGTGATCCGCTGCAACCGGATGGGGCCGTTCCTGGTGGCCTCGGACCTCGAAGGCAACTGCCTGTTCGAACGCGAGAACGCCAAGATCGCCGAGAACCTGGAGCGCGTCTACGAAGGCACCAAGCCTGCCGTCCTGAAGCGGTTCGGCGAGACCGATGACCGCCGGGACGAACTCATCGGATGAAGCAGTTTGCTCTTGCTACGCCATCCATAGCGCGGCTGCTGTTCCCCGGCATTCTCTCGGCTGTCACGGTAGCGCTGGCCGCACGCTTCCTCTCGGATCACTATGGCGCGCCGATCATGCTTATGGCCCTGCTGCTCGGCATGGCCTTCACTTTTCTGGCTGAACCGGACTCCTCGACCGCGGCTGGCATCGAGTTCGCCGCAAAGAAGCTTCTGCGTTTCGGTGTCGCTCTGCTGGGCCTCGGTATTACGGTTCAGCAGATCGCAGCAGCGGGGCTGGGTGTCGTCTTCATTACCTTTGCCGGCGTCGGGCTGACCATCGTTGCGGGCGTGATCTTGTCCCGACTGTTCGGCCGCTCGCTGTCCTTCGGCCTGCTGACGGGCGGCGCAGTTGCGATTTGCGGTGCCTCGGCGGCTCTGGCGATCTCGTCGGTGCTCCCCAAGGACGATCCCAATCACGAGCGCGACACCATCTTCACGGTCATTGCCGTCACCGCGCTGTCGACACTGGCGATGATCGTCTATCCGATGGTCGGTGCGGCACTCGGCATGTCCGAACATGCGATGGGGGTCTTTTTCGGAGCCACCATCCACGACGTGGCACAGGTCGTTGGCGCCGGCTATTCCGTCTCAGACGAGACCGGGGCGACCGCCACCTTCGTCAAGCTGCTGCGCGTCGCGCTGCTGGTCCCGGTCGTCGTCACAATCTCGCTATTGTTTGGCAAAAGCCGCGCGCCCGGCCAGTCGCTGCCGATTCCTTTCTTCGTGATCGGCTTTGCCGCGCTGGTGCTGATCGGCAGCGCCAAGCTCATCCCGCCCGAAGTGACGGCGTTGTTGCTTGAACTGTCCCGTTGGTGCCTGGTCACCGCCATCGCCGCGCTCGGAATGAAAACCTCGCTGAAAAAGCTGGGCGAGGTCGGCGGCACCGCGATCGGCATCGTCTGCTGCCTGACCGTGCTGCTGGCTGTCTTCGCGCTGGTCACCATCCACCTGCTTCATTTCTGAACCAAACCTGACTGAAGGAAGATCGCGATGTTCATCGACATGCGGACCTATACGCTGAAGAACGGCAATGTGCCCAAATTCCTCAAGCTCTATGAAGAAGAGGGACTGTCGGTGCAGACCCGCATCCTTGGCAACATGGTGGGCTATTACTTCACCGACATTGGTCCGCTGAACCAGATCGTGCATATGTGGGGCTATGACAGCATGGACGACCGTTGGGAGCGTCGCAAGGCGTTGCAAGCGTCGGAGGAATGGCAGGCCTATGCCGTTCAGATGCGCCCGCTGGTCGATCACATCGAGAACAAGATCCTGATCCCGGCGCCCTTTTTCAAGCAAGCCTGAACTTCCGGACTGGAAAAGGGGGCCGGCAACATTCGCCGGCCCCTTTTCACATGAGTTCGCGCAGGGCAAGCGCCACGCCCGAGGCGAACATCACCCCGATCAGCAACCGGCGAAACTGGGTGTCGTTCAGGTGGTGGAACAGCCTGATGCCGAGCTGAGCGCCGATGATGGTGGTCGGCAGAGCCATCGCGATCAACAGCAGGGTTTCGCGGTCGTAGAGGCCCTGCAGGGCAAAAAGCGCGACGGCCATACCCAGGATACCGACGTTATAGGGCTGCAGCACCGCGCGGGTCTCGCCTTTAGGCCAGGGGCGCATGGCGCACCACATCGTCGGCAGTGCCCCCGACAGGGATGCCGCGCCGCCCAGGACGCCCCCCGTAAAGCCGATGCCGACGTCAATCAGGGGGGTCGGTCGTTCGAAACGGGGCAGTGAACGGCGCAGCGTGAAGAAACCGCCATAGGTGATCATGAAGCCGGCGATCACCAGCTTCAACAACGGCGCGCTGATCACGCTCAGCAAGCTCACCCCCAAGGGCAGCCCGATCAGCCCCGGCGCGAGAAAGCGTGCCAGCCGGCCTGGGCGGTCGCGGATCTCGCGCCGGGTGATCCAAAGTCCCTGCAAGCCGCTCACCACCGACATGACCACAACAATGGCCACCGCCTGTGGCGGGGGCATGATCTGCAACCAAAATCCCAGGGACAGCAGGGCCGTGCCGAATCCCGCCAGGCCGTTGATGAACCCGCCGGCGAATGCTCCGGCAAGAAGCGCCGTGATGAAGCCTGTCGTCATGGGGTCGGCGTCCTTGCCGGATATGCGAGTGAAATCGCGCTGCCTTTCAAGGCAGGGCGGGTGAGGCCATTCGGGGTGATCCGGGCAGGTGATAGATGATCGGTCATGATTGCTTTCGGGTCGATGCGGCGGCCAGCCACAATTTCTTCTTACAGTCATGTAAATAAAATCTTATATTATTTACATATACTTAAGATGCGCGCCCCGCAGCGGCAATGCAAGTGCAACCTTCCCTTGCGGTACGTCACGAGATCCGGGCGATCGTCTCGGGCGAGAAGATACCCACCTCGACGGCGCGCTCCATCGCGCGGGCGATCTCGCCCAGGACGCGGTTCTTGGTGCTGTCTTTGCGCTGCACCAGCCCTAGGTGCCGCATGGGGGCGTCTTTGGGCGCCAGCGGGATGCGCCGCAAGGGAGGCGGATTGGCGATCCTGACGCAGGATTCCGGCACGATCGAGACGCCCAGCCCGGCCAGTGCCATGCTGTAGATCGATTCCAGCCCGGCCAGTTCCATGCTGTCGTTCACGGCGATCTTGTGGGCCAGCAGCCATTTCTCGATGGACGAGCCTACCACGGCATCGCGGGTGAACCGGATGAAAGGGTTTTCATTCAGGATCCTGACCGGGTCGTCGTCCTTGATCTGTTCGGAACAGATCAGGACCAGTTCCTCGGAGGCGATGGGATGCCAGATCAACTCACGCGGCAGCATGTCGGGCTTGGAGATCAGCGCGCCATCAAGTGCGTTTCGCTCGACTTGGTGGATCAGCGGGATGGACAGGCCAGGGAACAGCCCCACGTGCAGTTCCGGGCATTTCGCTTTCAGCATGGCGGTGGCAAAGGGCACCAACCCGATCAGCGTCGTCGGCACCGCGCCCAAGTTGAAATCGCCTTTGAGGCCATCGTCGCCCAGAACCGACGGCACGATGTCGTCATAGGCGCGCACCACCTCGCGCGCCTTGGCCAGCAGCGCCCGCCCGATCGGGGTTAGTTCCGGGGTGCGTTTCGAGCGATCGAAGACCGCGACCTGCCATTCCGCCTCCAGCGCGCGCATCTGCTGGCTGACGGCGGCATGTGTGACGAAAACCGCATCTGCGGCGGCGCTGAATGTGCCGTGATCGGCAACGGCGATGAGTGTTCTAAGTATTCGTATGGACATGGCGGCCCTCCATGCCAAAAAACAATAGTTATACTTACATTTAATGCAATCATAATTTTATTTGATTTAGATATACTTTCACTTCAGATCAGGCAGGGGATGCAAGCTCATTCAGCAGCCAGCAAGAGGGAACCGATGGGGGGGCGCTTTTCAAACGACCCGCGCTTTGCGGCAGCGGGCCTGTTTCGCGGGGGCGTGGCGTAGCTCGTCGGACAGTGCAAGCATCGCCGTCACCTGCCCCGCGACGGGCGAGCATATCGGTGACGTGCCGCGACTGACGCGCGAGGCTGCCGCCCTGGCCATCGAGGCTGCCGCAACGGCCTTCACCGAATGATCTGCCCGCACCGCCGCACAGCGGGCGCAGATCCTGAAGCGCTGGCACGCGCTGATCCTGCAAGAGCGCGAGGGGTTGGCGCAGATCCTGACCCTGGAACAGGGCAAGCCGCTGGCGGAATCACGTGTGGAAATCGACATCAGCGCCGCCTGTGTCGAATGGTTCGCCGAGGCCCACCAGCAATGACAGGATGAGCAAGACGGAAAGGGTCATGCGGGTGGGCCTTCGCTGCCAGGCGGTTACATGGAACGGGTGTGGGAGCACCGAAGGCTCGCCAGATTCTCACATCAAGATGCTGCTCGCTTCCACGTCACGGGAACCGCAGAGAGACCGTTGGCGAGCGCAAACCCGAGGCAAGGCGCGCCCGCCTTCCATCTTTATCGGGGCCTGCAAGTCAAATCGCGGGTCCCCGATCGTTCGTGCAGGCAATGCTGGTTGTCGTATGGCTCCTTGCCAGAGCCATGCGATTTGATTCACGCGATTCTGGACAGCAGCGTCTCGGGCAGTTCGATCCCTTCGGCGGCGGCCTTCCGGCGTTGAGCAATGCGTCGCGAGCCGGGGATGCGGGCGTTTTGCTGCGCTTCAATGGCGGCGGCCAGGTGCTCGACATGGCTCAGCGTGCTCGATCCACCCAGAACCCGGGGGTCGAGGGTGATGATCAACTGCCCCGTGGAGGGTGGCCCGCCCTGGTCGTCGAGGAAAGACGAGGCGTTGGCCGCGTATTGCGCCCCCGTCAGCCCCGCTGCCAGCAGTTCGACCATCAGCGCCAGTGCCGTGCCCTTGGCATCGCCAAGCGGCAGCATGGTTCCCGCCAGCGCTGCGACCGGATCGGTGGTCGGCTGGCCCTGGGCATCAAGCGCCCAGCCCTCGGGGATCGGCGTGCCCTTTTGCTTGGCCGCCATGATATTGCCACGCGCCACCTTGGAGAGCGACATATCGATGACGATCGGTGCGCCGTTTGTGCGTGGGCAGGCGAAGGCAATGGGATTGGTGCCGAACAAGGCGGTGGTGCCGCCCCATGGCGCGATGGCCGCAGGGGTATTGGCGAATAGCAGGGCCGCCAGTCCTTGTTCGGCCAGCCGCTCGACCACGAGCCCAGCTGCCCCGCAATGATGCGAGCGATGGATCGAGGCGGCGGCGATGCCGGTTTCCCGTGCGATGGCGGGAAGCTGCTCGACCGCAAGATCGAGGGCCGGATAGGCGAAGCCATGGGCGGCGTCGATGCGCAAGACCGAGGTCGCGACGCTCTCGGCCACAGGGACGGCGCTGGGGTCGATCTTGCCGCTGCGCACCTGCGAGAGATAGCTGGGCAGGCGCGACAATCCGTGGCCCTTCAGCCCGTCGGCCTCGGCCCCGACCAGGGCACATGCTACGGACAGGGCCGCTTGTTCGGCAACCCCCTCGCCCCGGAGGGCGGCGGCAACGGCGGCCTGCGCCTGTGCAATGGATGCTTTCGTCATGCCTGTTCCCGCTCCAGATGGTCGAGGACATTCCTGACCGTCAGCCACGAAACCCGGTCGTTCGATTCCACCGTGACGCCGGCGATATGGGGTGTCAGCACCAGGTTGGGCACGTCGGCGAAGGCTGCGCCTGCCTCGGCGTTCAGCGGCTCGGTCTCGAACACGTCGAGGGCGGCACCGCCAAGCGTTCCGCTTTTCAGCGCGGCGACGGTCGCGGCCTCGTCCACGACGCCGCCGCGCGCCGCATTGATCAGGATCGCGTCGTTGCGCATGCGCGAAATCGCCGCCGCATCGATCATTCGCCGGGTGTCTGCGGTCAGCGGCACATGTAGCGAGACCACGTCCGATCCGGCCAGCAGGTCATCAAGGGACAGCGGTGTGACCTTGCCCCAGCTCTGGGTCCAGACCGGGCTGTCGGCCGTCAGGAAGGGATCATAAGCCACCACCGTCATGCCAAGAGCTACGGCCCGCTGAGCCGTCGCCCGTGCGATGCTGCCAAAGCCGATCAGGCCCAGCACCTTGCCGGAAATCTCGCGCCCGGTCAGGCGGTTGCGCGGCCATGTTCCGGCTACCAGATCGGCATTCGCGCGATAGGCCCCCCGCAACAGCAGCATGGCAGTGCCGATGACATATTCCGCCACCGAATCGTCGTTCGCGCCCATGGCGGGGCAGACCGCGATTCCTCGCGCCTTGCAGGCTTCCATGTCGATATTGTCCAGCCCGACGCCCAGGCGGCCGACAACGTGCAGATGGGGTGCAAGATCCAGCAAGGCCGGGCGGACCTGCGTGCGGTTGCGCACGATCAGCGCGCGGGCATGGGCCAGATGGCCCGCCAGTTCGTCGGGCTTGTCGACGAGCATGGGGTCATAGACCACATCCCGACCGGAAAGGCCTTCGCGAACGGCGGCCTCGTCCATGAATTCCGTAATGACTATCATAGTGGTTCCTCAACAAGAGCAGATAGGAACCAGGCGGTTTTCCCGCCCGGTCGGGTTCATTCGGCCTGGTTGCCCAGAACCCGTTGCCATGTCGCGATCTCGGCCTGCAGCTTTTCATCATGGGCAGCGGGGCTGCGTTGATCGGTAGGGAAAGGTGCGGTGCCAACCGCGGCGAAGCGGTCCACAATTTTCTGGTCGTCGAGGGCGACCTGCAACGCGGCGTTCAGCGTTTCGACGATCTCGGGCGGCGTGCCGGCGGGTGCGTAAAGCCCGTGCCAGATGGTGAAGTCGAATCCGTCCAGGCCCAGTTCCTGCAAGGCGGGCAGATCCTTCAATGCCTCCAGCCGATCGGCCGAGGTGACGGCGTAGCCCTTGACCGTGCCGCCTTCGAGCTGCGGGATCGCGGTTGTGGACTGGTCGCACATCACGTCGATGCTGCCAGCCATCAGGTCGTTCATCGCCGGCCCGGTGCCCTGATAGGCGGCAAGCGTGAACTTGGCGTCCATCGCATTTTGCAGCAGCACCGCGCAGAGATGCGAATTCGATCCGACGCCGGCATGGCCCACGGAAATATCCTCGCCGCCTTCCTTCATCCGTTGGATCAGGGTGGCGGCGTCGGGGGCGTCGAAATCCTTACGGGCCAGCAGGACCATCGGACCTTGATTGATCATCCCGATCGGGGCGAAAGCCGTCGCGGTGTCATAGGTCAGGTTGGGATAGAGGGTCTCGCCCGCCGCCAGTGAGACATGCGCGATCAGCAGCGTATAGCCGTCTGGATCGGCACGGGCCACGCGCGCCGCGCCAAGGGTGCCGCCGGCACCGCCTACGCTTTCGACCACCAGTTGCTGGCCCAGCGTTCCCGACATCGACTGGCCGACCAGACGCGCGATGGCGTCGCTTGGCCCGCCCGCAGCGAAAGGCACGACCAGGTTGACGGGACGTTCAGGATAGGTTTGCGCCCCTACCATCCCCGCCGCGAACGTAGCTGCGGTCGAGACAAGCACACGCAGAAAATTCCGCATGGATATTCCTCCCATGTTGTTGCTCCCGCTCCTCCCCGGAGCGGCCGGCACCTCTGTGCCGTCTTGCTCTTATATCATATCTCTTATATAAAACTATAGATGATTGACCGAGATGAACGTCTGCTGTGGAGGGCGGCGTGCAACCGGGATCACATATCAGGGAGGAGAATAAATATGTCTCAAGACCCATCGCAGCCAACACAGTCCGAGACAATGAGGCCCCCCGGAAAGGGTAGGGGTCGGCTGCTGAATCAGAGCTTTATCGGAGGGTTATGCCTGCTTGGGCTGGCTGGTAGTGCCTTCCTGGCCATGGGGGATCTGGCCAGCGGCAGCTTGCGGGCGATGGGTCCGGGCGGGATGCCGCGCGGCACGGCCTGGCTGATTGCCGTGATTGGGGCGGGGATGGTCGTCGCCGGCATTTTCCGCGGCGGTGAGGCGATTCCGCGAATCTCGGTGCGCGGGCCTGTCATCATCATGCTGGCCCTGGTCGTTTTCGCCTTCACGATAAGACCGACGCCCATCGGCTCGTTCACCACGCCTGGCATCGGCATCGTCGGAGCGGGACCGCTTGCCGTCCTGATCGCGGGCTTTGCCGAGCGGGACCGCGACTGGCTCGACCTTGCGATTCTTGCCGCGGCGCTGACGGCGTTCTGCATTCTGCTGTTCGGCTATCTGCTGAACCTGCCGATGCCCGCCTTTCCCGTGTCCTGGCTGAAATATTTCCCGGGCTGGAGCCAAAGGCAGGTGATGCTGCTGGTCTCGGGGGCGCTGCTGGTCGTTGCGCTGGCCTTATATCTTGTCCGGCGGCGCCGCGGAGGGAATGCCTGATGGAGCTTATCCAGAACCTTGGGCTGGGCTTTGCAGTCGCGCTGTCGCTGCAGAATCTGGGACTTTGCCTGCTGGGCTGCTTGGTCGGGACGTTGATCGGCGTGCTGCCGGGGGTGGGGCCCATCGCGACCATTGCCATGCTGCTGCCGATCACCTTCGGGCTGGATCCAGCGGGCGCGCTGATCATGCTGGCCGGTATCTATTACGGCGCGCAATACGGTGGCTCGACCACCGCCATCCTGGTCAATATCCCCGGCGAGGCCACTGCCGTCGTCACCACGCTGGACGGGCATGCGATGGCGCAGCGTGGACGGGCGGGGATCGCGCTGGGGATTGCGGCGATCGGGTCTTTCTTCGCCGGAACCGTGGCCACATTGATTATTGCCGCCCTTGGGCGACCCTTGACCGAACTGGCGATGCTGTTCAGGCCGGCCGAGTATTTCTCGCTGATGCTGATGGGGCTTGTGCTTGCCGTGGTGCTGGCCAGCGGTTCCGTCATCCGGGCGATCGGCATGGTGCTGGTGGGCGTATTGTTGTCTTGCGTCGGCACCGACATCGAGACCGGAGAAGCGCGGATGACACTCGGCTGGTTCTCACTTGCCGACGGGATCGATTTTTCCGTGCTGGCGATGGGGATCTTCGGCATCGCCGAGATCCTGCGCAACCTGGAAGTGACCGAGGCGCGAGACGTGGTGCGCGCCCGCATCGGCCGCCTGCTGCCGGGGCGCGAGGAAATGAGGCAGAGCGCCAAGCCCATCATGCGCGGCACGGTCCTGGGGGCCATCCTGGGACTATTGCCGGGCAATGGCGCGGTGCTGGGACCCTTTGCCAGCTATGCGGTGGAAAAGCGTCTGGCAAAGGATCCTTCGCGCTTCGGCAAGGGCGCAATCGAGGGCGTTGCAGGACCGGAATCGGCTAATAACGCGGGCGCACAGACCTCGTTCATCCCGATGCTGACGCTCGGCATTCCGCCCAACGCCGTCATGGCGTTGATGGTCGGCGCCATGACCATCTTCGGCATCGTGCCTGGGCCCCAGGTCATCACCGCGCATCCGCAACTGTTCTGGGGCATGATTGCCTCGATGTGGCTTGGCAACCTGATGCTGCTGCTGATCAACCTGCCGATGGTCGGGCTTTGGGTGCGGCTGCTGAAAGTGCCTTACCGGCTGATGTATCCGACCATTCTGGTCTTTTGCAGCGTGGGGATCTATTCGATCAACTCGCAGATCACGGATGTGCTGTTCATCGGCTTCTTCGGCTATGTCGGCTATGTGCTGGTCAAGGTTGGGTTCGAACCAGCACCCTTGCTGTTGGGTTTCGTGTTGGGATCGTTGATGGAGGAAAACCTGCGCCGGGCACTGGTCCTGTCGCGTGGCGATCCCTGGGTGTTCGTCACCAGCCCGATCAGCGCGGTTCTGTTGCTGATCTCGGTCGTAGTGCTGGTGCTGGCGTTGCTGCCCAGCGTCAGGCGTGAACGAGACGAGGTTTTCGCGGAGGCAGATTAAGCCGTCCGTCCTGAACAACCCCGAGGGTGTTGGTCGCGTTGGTCGTGGCGATCTGCTTGAAATACAAGAAAGCCCGGATCTGTGGTTCGGGCTTTCTGCTTCTTTTCGCTGTGCATGGGGCACCAGCCCCGAGCTTGTTATGTGGCCTGGATCTTATATATTATAAGATTACTGGAGGTATGCCGTTCCCGCAAAGCGAGCGGAAATCTGCGCCTTGTAACCGAGGAGTTCCGATGTCCGACGATCTTGTCGCCGCCAAGCCCCTTTACGCGCAGGTGCGCGACCAGCTTACGCGGCGATTGGTGTCGGGGGAATGGGTGCCGGGCATGCTGATCCCCAGCGAACATGAACTCGCCCGGCAGCTTCGCGTCAGCCAGGGCACGGTGCGCAAGGCGCTGGACGCGATGACGATGGACAATCTTCTGGTCCGGCGGCAGGGGCGCGGCACCTTCGTATCCCAGCCCGAGGATCCCAAGCTGCTGTTCCAGTTCTTCCGCCTGACGGCCGACGGCAAGGAGGCGGAGTTTCCTCTTTCCCAGATGCTGGGGAACGCCGAGGTGCCGGCCCCGCAAGAGGTTGCCGAGCCGCTGGGACTGGCCGAGGGCGCCCCGGTCGTTCGGATCGAGCGGGTGCGCTTGATGGCGGGCGCCCCGGTCATCAACGAGGTCTTGTGGCTGCCCGCCGCGCGCTTCGCCGGACTGGCCGGGCTCGATGGCATTCCCAACAACATCTACAAGCTTCTGTCGGCGAAATGGGGCGTGACGATCGCCCGAGCGGACGAGCAGCTGCGCGCCACGCTGGCCGATGCGCAGGATGCCGAGCGGCTGGGTTGCGCGGTCGGGCATCCGCTGATCGCTATCCAGCGGATCGCCTATGACCTCGAGGACAAGGCGGTGGAGCTGCGCCAGTCGCGCTGCCTGACCGATGCCGTGCATTACTCGGTCAGCTTGCGTTGATCCGGCATGCAACCGCGGCCCGGCGTCCCGATACCGTAAAGGTCCGTTGACGGTATCGGGACGGTGCCGGGCCTAGGGAACCAGCACGACCTTGGGCGAGGCAATGGCATTGCCGACCATGCCGGCGAAGGCCGCGGAGCCATCGGCCAGGTCCCGGATGTCGGTCCAGTCGCAACGCCCGAGGCGGCCCTCGATGATCGCGGCGGTGCATTCCTCGAAGTCGCTGTGGCTATAGGTATAGGTGCCTATGAAGGTGATCTCCTGCAGCGTCATGCGCCGGATGTTCAGCCCGTCGGTCGCCTGCCCAAGGCCGATATGCAGGATGACCCCGCCGGGCCGCACCGTTTCGGAAGCCACCGCGCGGGTAGCGCCGAAGCCTGCCGCGTCGATCACCAGGTCGGGGGCAGCGCCAGACGGCGCACGTTCGACGACGGGGAAATCGTCGATCTCGGTCAAACGCTGGCGGCGGATGGCGTTCGGCTCGACGATGGTGACGTCGGTGCTGCCCAGGGCACGAGCGGCCAGGGCCGCACCGAAGCCGATCGCACCGCCGCCCAGGATCAGCACCCGCGTCGCCGGGCCGCCCAGGACGCGGTTGCCCAGCTTGACCGCGTGCCAGCCGCAGGCCAGCGGCTCGGCCAGGCAGGCGACGGTCGCCGGCAGGGCATCTGGAATGGCGACGAGGTTGCGCTCGGGCGAGGTGATGAATTCCGCGAACCCCCCCTCGCGCGGCGGCATCGAGATGATCTGCCGCTCGGGGCAGAGGTTGTCGCGCCCCTCTCGGCAGGCGGGGCAGGTGCCGCAGGTCGCCAGCGGGTTGACGGTGACGCGCTGGCCGGTGCGGGCGCCGCTGGCGATGGTGCCCGCGACCTCGTGGCCCAGGATCAGCGGCGCCGGGCGGCGCTCGTCATGGCCCAGATAGGCGTGGATGTCCGAGCCGCAGATGCCGACGGCATCGACGCGCACCAGAACCTCGCCCGGCTTGGGGACGGGGTCCGGCACCTGTCGCATTTCCAGCGCGCGTTCCCCCGTATAGACCAGAGCTTTCATTTCGCGGTAAATCCCCCATCAACCATCAGGATCTGCCCGGTCACATAGGCGGACGCTTCCGAGCAGAGGAAAAGCAGCGGCCCGTCCATGTCCTCGGGCTCGCCATTGCGGCCCAGGCAGGTCTGCGCCGCATTCCGTGCGGCCAATCCTTCGTCGGCAAAGACCGCCGCGGTCAGTTCCGTGCGAAAGAAGCCCGGCCCCAGCGCATTGGCGGTGATGCCCGAACCCGACCATGCCTCGGCCATGGCGCGCGTCATCTGCGCCACGCCGCCCTTGGAAGCGCCATAGGCAATCCCGGCGGCAAAGGCGCGGAAGGATTGCAGCGAGGCGAAGTTGACGATCCGGCCCCAGCCCTTTTCCTTCATCGCAGGCACCAGCGCCTGTGCCAGGAAGAAAGGCGTCGACAGGTTCAGCGCCAGCGTCAGATCCCAGCCCTGCGGCGTCACCTTGTCCGCATGTTCGCGCGTGTTCACCCCCGCCGCGTTGACCAGGATGTCCGGCGCGCCGAAGGCCGCTGCCGCGTCCTGGGCGATCCGGGCCAGGCGGTCGCGATCGGCCAGGTCGGCGGCGAGGGGCCGGATGCGCCCTTCGCCCTGCCTGGCCAGCTCGGCCAGCTCGGCTTCGCGCCGGGCGATGGCGACGACCCTTGCGCCACGGCGGGCGAGGGTCAGGGCAGCTTGCCGCCCCAGCCCGCTGCTGGCCCCGGTCACGCAGGCGATCCGGCCTTCGACGGAAAACAGCTCCTGTTCCATGTCAGGCGCTGGCATTCAGTTCGAACCGGGCTTCGGGAAAGTATTTCTTCAGCCGGATGTCAGCGGTGCGGGCGTGCCCTTCCATCCCCTCCAGGCGCGAGATGCGGGCTGTCGCCTCGGCGATGGGGCGGGCGCCTTCGCGGGTCGCGCGCTGCCAGGTCACGACCTTCATGTATTTGTGGACGGAAAGCCCGCCCGTATAGCGTGCCGCGCCCGAGGTCGGCAGGACGTGGTTCGGCCCCGAAGCCTTGTCGCCGAATGCGACCGTGGTTTCCTCGCCCAGGAAAAGCGAGCCGTAGCATTGCAGGCGCTTGAGCCACCAATCCAGGTCGGCCGCCTGCACGGTCAGGTGTTCGGGCGCATAGTCGTCGGACGTCGCCGCCATTTCCTCGCGATCCGCGCAAAGGATCACCTCGGCATAGTCGCGCCATGCCGCCTCGGCGTTCATGCGGTTGACCTCGGGCAGGTCGGCGATCAGTTCCGGAACTAGTTTCAGGACGGCTTGTGCAAGCTTTTCATCGTCGGTGACGAGCCAGACGGGCGAGTTGTAGCCATGCTCGGCCTGGCCCACGAGGTCGGCGGCGACCACCAGCGGATCGGCGCTGGCATCGGCCAGGATCAGGCTGTCGGTCGGGCCGGCGAACATGTCGATGCCGACGCGGCCGAACATGATGCGCTTGGCCTCGGCCACGAACTGGTTGCCGGGACCGACCAGGATGTCGGCCGGGGGGCAATCGAAAAGGCCGAAGGCCATGGCGGCGATGCCTTGCACGCCGCCAAGCGCCAGGATGCGATCCGCCCCGCACAGATCGGCAGTATAGACGATCGCCGGATTGATGCCGACGCCGGGACGCGGGGGCGAGCAGGCGGTGACGTGCTGGCAACCCGCGACCTTGGCCGTCGTGACCGTCATGATCGCCGAGGCGACATGGCTGTAGCGCCCGCCCGGCACGTAGCAGCCGACCGAACGGCAGGGGATGCTGCGCTGCCCGGTGGTCAGGCCCGGCACCAGCTCCAGCGAGAAGTCGCGCAGCGAATCGCGTTGCGCCTCGGCAAAGCGGCGGACGTTGTCATGGGCGAACTTGATGTCGTCCTGCAGCTTTTGCGGAACCTTGGCCTTGGCCGCCTCGATCTCGTCCCGCGTCAGGACGATGTTGCCGTCGTATTTGTCCAGCTCGAGCGCGTATTTGCGGGCGGCTGCCTCGCCGCCCTGCTCGATGTCGCCAAGGATCTTCTGGACGATCTCGCGGGTCTCGCCGGCGTCGGTGGTCGCGGTCTTCGGCGCTTTCTTCAGATAGTGCAGAGCCATGAAATTCTCCGGGTTTTCGTGATCGGCCTTGTGCTTCGACGGCTCTGATCGAGCCGGTTGCGAAGCGTCCTCCTCTTGGCCATGGCGTGATGTAAGCGCTTTCATTTAGGCGATGCAAGCTTTTCTCAACGGTTCTGGTCAAATTATTCGCTTGCTGCGAAAGTGGCTGCCGATGCGCAGATCCAGCGAGGACAGGTTGTGAGCGAGAAAACGGTGCATGCGACGGTGGACGATGTGGCGGCGCTTGCGGGCGTGTCCACCGCGACCGTCTCGCGCTGCCTGAACGCCCCCGACCGCGTGGTGCCGGCGACGCGGGAAAAGGTCATGGAGGCGATTCGCGCCCTGAACTATTCCCCGAATTTCGGCGCCCGTGCCTTGGCGTCGCGGCGGACGGGCATTATCGGCGCAGTGATCCCGACGCTGGAGAACGCGGTCTTCGCGCATGGGATCGACGCCTTCGAACGCTCGCTTTCGCCGGGAAAGTTCGCGCTGCTTGTCGCCTCTTGCGGCTATGACCCGGAACGCGAAAAGCAGCAGATCGAGGCCCTGGTCGCGCGGGGAGCGGATGGTTTGCTGCTGGTCGGTTTCGATCGCGATCCCGCGATCTATGAATGGTTGGCCATCCGCAAGGTGCCTTACGTGCTGGCCTGGGCCTGCGGCGATTCGCACCCTTACGCGGGCTTCGACAACGTGGCAGGCATGGCTGCGATGGTGCGCATGGTTCTGGACCTGGGCCACAGGAACGTCGCGATGATCTCGGGGCTGACCCAGGGCAACGACCGGGCCAGGGGACGACTGGAGGGCGCCCGCGACCTGCTGGCGGGCGAGGGGCTTGCCTTCCGCGGAGTGGCCGAGGTGCCATACGGCCTGGAAAGCGGGGCAAGGGCCTTTGCGGAACTGATGGCGGATCGCAGCATCACCGCCGTCATCTGCGGCAACGATGTGCTTGCCGCCGGCGCCCTGCGCGCTGCGCATCGCATGGGGTTGCGCGTGCCCAGGGACGTGACGATCACCGGCTTCGACGACATCGACATCGCCTCGATCACCTTTCCCGAACTGACGACCGTGCGGGTTCCGCATACCCGCATGGGCGAGCAGGCGGCCGCCCTGCTGCAGCAGCTTATCGAGGGCAAGCGCGGCGAAAGCGTGCTTTTGCCGACCGAGATCGTTGCGCGGGGCACCCATGCGCCGCCGACGGCGCGAAGGCGATTCGCCAAGGCGTAATGCCCTGCCACGAAAACCCCGCGCTGGGCCGACCCAAGGCACGGCCGGATTCAACATGCTTATAACAAATGATAAAATATTGAATCGCCTTGATCTCTTCTGGATCCCGCGCGTCTTTTGACGCGGCCGGATTGGAAAAAGATTGACTGTCCCAGGCATCTATGTAACCGCTTACATAGCTAAGGGAGGACGAGGATGTCACGCAAGGCAGTGGTGGGTGGCGCGACCATATTCGCGGCTCTTGCCCTTTGGTATGTTGCGACTTCGGTGACGCAGATGATCTCACCGGGCCGGTTTCCCTCGCCGGCGGACACCTGGGCGGCTTTCGGCCAGATCACCGGCGTCGGCTATGCCAATGGGGTGCTGATCGACCATGTCCTGCGCTCGGTCACGCTGGTCACGCTGGGCTTTCTGGTCGCGATCTGCACCGGGGTTCCCCTGGGCTTGTGGATGGGCTGGAGCCGCAAGGCCGAGGCGCTGATCAACCCGGTCTTCCTGATCATCCGCCCGATCCCGCCGCTGGCCTGGATCCCGCTGGCCATCCTGTGGCTGGGGCTGGGTGACATGGCCAAGATCCTGGTGATCTGGTTCGCCGCCTTCGTGCCCTCGGTCATCAACGCCTATGCGGGCGTGCGCAACCTCGACAAGACCCTGATCGAGGCGGCGCAGATGCTGGGCACGCCCTTCCTGACCTTCGTGCGCGAGATTCTGTTGCCGGGCGCCAGTCCGATGATCTTTACCGGGTTGCGGCTGTCCCTGCAGGCGTCCTGGACCACGCTGGTCGCAGCCGAGCTGGTCGGGGCGATGACCGGGCTGGGCCGGGTGCTGAACGCGGCGCAGCAGGATCTTTACCCCGGAATGATCCTGGTTGGGATGATCGTGGTGACGCTTTGCGGCTGGCTGATGACCGCGGCCCTGGGCGTCGCGGAGCGTCGCGCGCTTTCGTGGAATACCGCCTCGCAGGCAGGGGAATGAGGGACATGCGGATCTTCGACACCAACAACACCGTGGTTCTGGGGCTGATCGGATTCGGCGGCTTCCTGGCGGTCTGGACATTGCTCAGCCTTTCGGGGCTTATCCCCAGCCTGTTCCTGCCGTCGCCCGCCGCCGTGGTCGAGCGTTTCGTCTATCTGCTGAACCACAGGTTCGCCGGCGGCACCCTGGTCGACCATCTGGGGGCCAGCATGCTGCGCTTTGCGGGCGGCTTCGGCCTGGCGGTTCTGGTCGGCATCCCGCTGGGCCTGCTCATGGGCTGGTTCCGGCTGCTCGACGACATCGTGACGCCGCTGTTCGATGCGGTCCGCTTCATCGCGCCGATCGCCTGGGTGCCCTTTGCCGCGCTGTGGTTCGGCACCGGCATCGGCGGGCCGATCATGATCATCTTTGCCGGCGCCTTCCCGCCCTGCCTGATCAACGCCTATCGCGGCGCGAAATTCGCCGACCCCCGCCTGATCGAGGCGGCGCGCATGCTGGGCACCCCGGACCGGCGGATGATCACCGAGATCCTGCTGCCCTCGGCCGTGCCCTCGATCATCGCCGGGCTGCGCATCTCGGCCGGGCTGGGCTGGCAGTCGCTGGTGGGGGCCGAGCTGATCGTCGCCTCGACCGGGATCGGCTACATGATGGTGCAGGGGCAGGGGAACGTTTCGACCACCACGGTCATGGCCGGGATGATCGGCATCGGCATCATCGGGCTTGTCATCGACGTCGTCCTGCGCCGGGTCGAGGAAGCGATCCTGCGCCGCCGTGGTCTCTCAGCATAATTCGAAAGGAATGGACGAATGGGAGCGATCCGCTTCGACAATGTCGGCCGCATCTATGGCAACAAGCAGGACGGTTTCGAGGCGCTGAAGGGCGTCGAGCTGGAAATCGCCGACAAGGAATTCATGGCGGTGGTCGGCCCTTCGGGCTGCGGCAAGACGACCTGCCTGCGCTTTGTCGCCGGGTTCGACCGCCCCACCTCGGGCATGGTCAGCGTGGACGGGGTCAAGGTGACGAAGCCCGGCCCCGACCGCGCCGTGGTGTTCCAGCAATTCGCGCTGATGCCCTGGAAGACGGTGCGCGAGAACATCGAGCTGGGCCTGCGCAACAAGGGCGTGCCCAGGGCCGAGCGCAGGGAACGCATCGACCGCATCCTGGCGCTGATGAACCTGACCGGCTATGCCGATGCCTTCCCCCACCAACTGTCGGGGGGCATGCAGCAGCGCGTCTCGATCGCGCGGGCCTATGTGCTGGACCCCGAGGTTCTGCTGATGGACGAACCCTTCGGCGCGCTCGACGCCCAGACCCGCGTCGTCATGCAGGAGGAGCTGGTGCGCTTGGCGCGGCGCAACCCGCGCACGGTCATGTTCATCACCCATGCCGTCGAGGAGGCCGTGTATCTGGCCGACCGCGTGGCGATCATGGCCCGCCAGCCGGGACGGGTGAAGGAAATCATCGACATCCGCTCGATCCGCGAGGCCGAGCGCTGGGACGACCACGAAAAGATCGAGGACGTGATGGACCTGGAAAGCTTCGTCCATCTGCGCACCCAGATATGGCGCAGCCTGCGCCAGGAAAAGGCGATGGAAATCGCCTGAGCAAGAACCAATCGATAACGGAAACAAGTTCCTGGGAGGAAAAACATGAGAACCGGCATTTGCGCGGGCCTTGCCCTTGGCATGGCGATGGCAGGCGGGGCGGCCAGCGCCGAAGCGATCCGCGTCAGCTATCAGCCATCGCTTTATTGGGCGCTGCCCTTCCATGTGGCGAGCGAGAAGGGCTGGTGGACCGAGGTTGAGCTGGAGCCCGAATTCGTCACCTTCCCGGCGGGCGCGCCGCAGATCGCCGCCGCGCAGGCGAAGGACTGGGATGTCGGCGGCACCGGCTCGGTCCCCGCGATCCTGGGGGCCTCCCGCTTCGGGCTGAAGACCATCGGCCTGACCAACGACGAATCGCGCACCAACGCGATCATGACCGCCAAGGCCGACATCGAGGCGGTGAAGGCCGATCCCGGTGTGATCAAAAGCCTGCTGGTCACGACCAATTCGACCGCAGATTTCACCGCCCGCGCCTGCCTTGAGAAATGGGGTATCGATCCGGCCTCGGTCGAATTCGTGAATTTGGCCCAGGCGCAGATCATCTCGGCCGTGATCAGCGGCAACGGCCGCTTTGCCGGGGTTTGGGCGCCGAACACCTATACGCTGCAGGAACGTGCGGAATACGACTATCTGTGTTCCGGCGCCGATGCCGACGCCATCGTTCCCGGCGCGCTGGTCGTGCGCGAGGATTTCGCTTCGCAGAACCCCGAGGCGGTTCAGAAATTCCTGGCCGTCTATCTGAAGAGCATTCGCTGGATCAAGGCCAACCCGGAAGAGGCCAGGGAGATGCTGGTCGATTTCTATTCGGAGGGCGGGGTCGAGATCTCGGACGCCGGCGCGAAGGCCGAATTCGAACTGCGCCCGACCTTCACCCTGGACGAACAGCTTGCGCTTATGGCGCGGGAAGGCGGCGCATCGGAGGTCGATGGCTGGATGACGCGCATCGGCGAGTTCATGACGAGTGTCGGCACCATCCCGCAGGCGCCCGAGGCCGAAGGCTATATCGACCCCAGCTATCTGCAGGGCGTAAAGGAAAACACGGCGCTGGCCGAATTCGTCGACGCCGATTGAGTGACGCTTCCCCCGAAGCGCAAATGGCCGGGCGATGTCCCGGCCATTTTTCGTCCTGCGCCCGCCTCAGGTCAGCGACACCTGATAGGCCAGGCTGTCGGTCCGACACAGGCTGCGCCTCCGCTCGACCGGATGTCCCATGATGTCGAAGGCCACGCGGTCCACGCAGAGCAGCGGCGTCCCGGTGCCGACATTCAGGGCTGCGGCGGACTCGCCATCGGCCAGGACCGCGGAAATCGATTCGTCAGCGCGCAGGATGATGCAGCCGTAGTTCTGCTGATACAGCACATAGAGCGTGTTCGGCAGCGGTGCGCGCTGGTCGAGGCCGACAAAGCGGCTTGCCGAAACTACCGCCGTTTCCAGCACGCTGGGCACGCCTTTGAGGCTGCGCACGCGACGGATCTCATAGACGTTCTTCGGCTCGCCATCCAACCCCTTGCGCTCAGCCGCCAGGGCGCGGCGGTTCGTCACCACCTCGCTGACCAGTTCGGGGCGGATCATCTGCCCGTCCGGCTGCCGCAAGCGAAAAAAATTGAACAACGAACTGTCCGGTGTCCGGGCCGTGACGAAGGTGCCACGCCCCTGTTCGCGCCGGACGATGCCATGCTGCTCCAGCATCATCAGCGACTTGCGCGCGGTTCCCTGCGACACGCCCGTTTCGGCGGCAATCTGCATCTCGCTTGGCAGCATCGAGCCCGGCAACAACTCGCCAGACGAGATCTGCGCCACGATTCTGTCGATCACTTTCTGGTAGAGGGGTGCGGCCATGTCCGGGTCCTTCAGGTTTGCCCACACCTATCATGCGGGCTGCGTGTCGCACAAGAAATCATGAAATAAGTCTTGTATAAGATGTCATGTATATGATAACTGTTGCCTCGTAGATTCATGCTGCTATCCAGAGGAGGGGCACTTGAGGAATATTCCACAACTTCTTGTCCACGATCATGCGGACAACGTTGGTGTCGTCGTGGTCGAGGATCTGAAGGCGGGCACCGAGATGCTGTGCGTCGTGACGTCCGACAACTCGGACTTTCGCCTGACCGCCAAGGCCGACATTCCTATCGGCCACAAGGTGGCGCTGAAGGCGCTGAAGGCCGGCGATACGGTCATCAAGTATCACGAGGACATCGGCAAGATGGTCGGCGATGCCGAGGTTGGCGGCCACGTCCATACCCACAACTGCAAAACGAAACGGTGGTAAGTCATGGCTCTTGATTTCAGCAATGCGACCGTCAAGGCATGGCGTCGCGAGAATGGC
The DNA here is from genome assembly GCF_000763885.1 of Paracoccus versutus. Taxonomy (GTDB): domain Bacteria; phylum Pseudomonadota; class Alphaproteobacteria; order Rhodobacterales; family Rhodobacteraceae; genus Paracoccus; species Paracoccus versutus. The sequence goes on from NZ_JRKO01000056.1 coordinate 30,272, forward strand.
CGCGTCGGCGTGCGCAACCACGTCCTGATCCTGCCGGTCGATGACATCTCGAACGCGGCCTGCGAGGCGGTGGCCAACAACGTCAAGGGCACGCTGGCCATCCCGCACGCCTATGGCCGCCTGCAATTCGGCGAGGATCTGGAGCTGCACTTCCGCACCATCATCGGCACCGGCGCGAACCCCAACGTCGCCGCGGTGGTGGTGATCGGGATCGAGCCGGAATGGACGCAGGTGATCGTCGACGGCATCGCCAAGACCGGCAAGCCCGTCACCGGCTTCTCGATCGAGCAGAAGGGCGACTTCGAAACCATCCGCCAGGCCGGCTGGAAGGCCAAGGAATATGTCCACTGGGCGTCCGAACTGCAAAAGGAAGACTGCCCGATCTCGGACCTGTGGATCTCGACCAAATGCGGCGAAAGCGACACGACCACTGGCCTGTCGTCCTGCCCGACGGTCGGCAACATGTATGACAAGCTCTTGCCGCAGGGCATCTATGGCTGCTTCGGCGAGACCTCCGAAATCACCGGGGCCGAGCATATCTGCGAAAAGCGCGCCGCCAATCCCGAAGCGGCCGCCAAGTTCAAGAAGATCTGGCAAGCCTATTCGGACGACGTGATCTTCGCCCACCAGACCGACGACCTTTCGGACAGCCAGCCGACCAAGGGCAACATTCTTGGCGGCCTGACCACCATCGAGGAAAAGGCGCTCGGGAACCTGGAAAAGATCGGGCGCACCTCGACTTATATCGACGCCATGGGGCCTGCCGAAACGCCGTCCAAGGGGCCGGGCCTCTATTTCATGGACAGCTCTTCCGCGGCGGCGGAATGCGTCACGCTGATGGCGGCGGGCGGCTATGTCATCCACACCTTCCCCACCGGGCAGGGCAACGTGGTCGGCAACCCCATCGTTCCGGTCATCAAGATCTCGGGCAACCCGCGCACCCTGCGCACCATGTCCGAACATATCGACGTGGACGTGACCGGCGTGCTGACGCGCGAGATGACCATCGACCAGGCGGGCGATGCGCTGATCGAAATGATCATCCGCACGGCGAATGGCCGCATGACGGCTGCCGAGGCCCTGGGCCATCGCGAATTCTCGATGACCAAGCTCTATCGCAGCGCCTGAGCGATCATTGACGAACGCCAGCCCTGCCGTGGCGGGGCTGGCGGATGCCCTTGGCTCCATCGTTCTCTTCCTGCCGCTTCGTGCGGCCAAAAGGCGGCGGCACATGCCGTTAGTGACGGACGCGCCGTAGGACATTGCGTCCGGCGGTTACTCCTCATTTGATGCTCGGATCCAATCCAAATGGTAGAATCAGCAAACCAAGCGCGATCATCAGGACGCGCGGGACGGTGGAAGCAGACCGGGGCGAAGCTGTTTCCCGGCATTGCCGTCTCGCTGCTCGTGGCGGTCACGGCGCAGTTCCTGTCCGACCATTATGGCGCCCCTGCCATGCTGCTGGCCTTGCTGATGGGGCTGGCACTGAATTTCCTGGCCGAGGAAGGCACGCGCACCAAGTCGGGGATCGAATATTCGGCCCGCACGGTATTGCGGCTGGGTGTCGCACTGCTCGGGGCGCGCATTTCGGTCGACATGCTGACGGAACTCGGCGGCGTGATGATCCTGCTGGTCATCGGCGGCGTGGTCGCGACGATCCTGTTCGGAATGGTGGCGGCCAGGTTCTTCGGCAGGGGTTGGCGCATGGCACTGCTTTCCGGCGGTGCAGTGGCGATCTGTGGCGCTTCCGCCGCCATGGCCATTGCGGCGGTCCTGCCGAAAACCGACAAATCCGAACGCAATCTGGCCTTTACCGTCATGGCGGTGACGGTGCTGTCTACCATCGCCATGATCGCCTATCCGCCGCTGTCGTCCTGGTTCGGCTTCACGCCGTTGGAATCGGGTGTCTTTCTCGGCGGGACGATTCACGATGTTGCGCAGGTGGTCGGGGCAGGCTTCTCGGTCAGCCCCGAGGTCGGCGAGACGGCGACCGTGGTCAAGCTCATCCGGGTCTCGATGCTGGCGCCCGTGGTGCTGGTCTTTTCCCTGGCGATCCGCGCCGGCAGGCTGGATGCCGATGCGCCGGGCGGCACCAGGCCGCCCCTGCTGCCGTCCTTCGTCATCTGGTTTCTGGTGCTGGCCGGGCTGAACTCCTTCGGGTTCATCCCCGTATCGGTCTCCTACCTGGCCGAGCAACTCAGCCGCTGGGCCTTGCTGGCGGCGATCGCTGCCGTGGGGATCAAGACGTCGCTGGTGCGCATGATGGAGGTCGGCGGCACCGCAATCGGCCTCGTCGTGGTCGAGACCGTTTTCCTGGCCGGTTTCGTTCTGGCCGGCGTCCACCTGATTGGCTGAAGGCATCGCTGATGCGGATGATGTTCCGGAAGATATTAGTAGCGAACCGTGGTGAGATAGCGATCCGCGTGATGCGGGCTGCGAACGAGTTGGGCAAGAAGACGGTCGCGGTCTATGCCGAGGAAGACAAGCTGAGCCTGCACCGCTTCAAGGCGGACGAGGCCT
>NZ_JRKO01000057.1 GCF_000763885.1 Paracoccus versutus
GGTCGGGGGCCGGCGTCGGGTCGGGGCGCAATTCGGCCAGCCTGTTTTGCGCGGCCTGGGCAAACTCGCCCTGCGGATAGCGGGCCAGGTAGTCCTGATAGGCGGCGACGGTATTGGCCGCCGCGGCATCGGCCCACAGATCGCGGTCCGACTGCACCGCCCCCAGCGCATCGAGTCGCGCCTTGGCCGCCGCCGAGTAGAGCCCGCCGGGGTAGCGGTCGAGATAGCCGCGATAGGCTGCCGCCGTATCCTCGGCCGCGGCCTTGGCCCAAAGGTCGCGGTCGGCGTCCAGCGGCCCGGCCGGGGCATCGGCGTCCGGTCCGGCCGCGACCAGAACCAGCTGCGCATCGCCGCCCTCGGCCATCGCCAGCCGGTCGTCTGCGCCGACCACATCGCCGACCGAGGTGCCGGGCTTGAGCAGCGCCGCCGCCGCCGCGCTGGTCGCCGCGGGCGGCCCCGAGATCACCGTCACCCCCTTGGGCGGGGTCAGCGGGCCGATGCCGTTCTCCAGCCCGGCCGCATGTTCCATTTCCGCCTCGTCCGAGCCGAGCAGCAGCACCGCGCCCGGCTGCGCCTGCTTGATCAGGTCCAGCACCATGGACAGCGGCACGCCCTGCGAGCCGGCGCCGACCAGGTCGGGCTTGTCGGCATCGGTGCCCATATACCAGCTGTCGCTGCCGCCATGCAGGAAGCGGCCGTTCAGCAGCACGATCCGCGCGCCGGGGGAATCGTCGGGCCGGAGCAGGTCGGCCAGCGCCTGGCGCACGTCCTGGACCACCAGGTCGGCCCCGGCCACGGTGCGGAACCCGGCCGCCTTCATCGCGGCAGAGGCGGCGCCGGCATCGGCATCGGCCAGTTCCGGCGCGTTCTGGTAGCGCGCATTGGCGATCACCACGCCGCGGTTCTCGGCCAGGGCCGGTCCCGCCGCAAGCAGGGCGGCCAGAAAGAGCGACAGGTGACGCATGGCTTTCTCCTTCATCGCGATGCTTCCTGGCCATAAGCGCCGGGCAGCGGAATCGTTCCCGGTTAGACGCGGCGCCCCAAGCCGGCAAGCGGGGCGCGGACACATGGGCGCGAGCGCCCGGCGCTTTCGGCAGGGCTTTGCCGAAGCAGGCCGCCGGATCGGCGGCGGGTCGGGGGGGAACCGGAAGCGGGCGCCGGGGATTGCGGGACCGGATGCCATGGGTGCATCCGCCGGGCGCGGGCGGACCCCGCGGATGGGACGCCAGCGCAACGGCGCAGCGTGGACGGGCAGGGGAGGCGCGGCCATTCCCCTGTTTTGGGGAATGGTGCCCCCCAGCCGCCAGTGCCAGAATGACCTGCGTCCGATCGGGCCGCGCGATTGTCGCGAAATCCCCTCTCACGTCCCGAGGACAGGCGGTTTATCGTAGCGAGTAATCGGCCCTTCGGCCGAAGGTAACGAAACGGCATGCGCGAGCTATACCCCGGTTCGCGCATGTCCTACCCACCGCTGTTTCCTGTCGGAGAGAGGACCAGATGCGTCGCGCGATGAAGACCGTCCTGAGCAGAAGAGACCTTGTCCTGTTCGGATCAATGGCGGCCCTGGCGGCCGTTCTGCCCGCCCCGCGGCTTTTCGCCCGCCCGGCCGGGGCGATGCTGACGATCACCGAACCCTCGGGCAGGGTAAGGCAGCTCGAGGCCGAGGACATTGCCGCGCTGCCCTGGCAGCAGCTCATCACGCAGACCCCCTGGACCGATGGCAAGCAGCAGTTCCGCGGCCCCTTCCTTCGCGACGTGCTGACCAGCGGCGGGATGACGCGGTCGGAACTGGCCGGGCGCAAGCTTCTGATGAAGGCGCTGAACGATTACGGCATCGTGCTTCCGGCCGACGATGCCTGGGATTACGAGCCCGTCCTGGCGCGCGAGATGAACGGCAAGCCCATGCGGGTGCGCGACAAGGGACCGCTCTGGCTGGTCTATCCGCGCGACCAGCGGCCGGACCTGCAGCTTGCCGTCATGGACGAACGCTGGATCTGGCAGCTGTTCGAGATCACCATCCTCTGATGCGCCTGCGCGGTTCCCATTTCGCGCTCCTGACGATTGCCAGCTTTGTCCTGCTGTTCGTCTATTCCCTGTTCCAGCTGGTCAATATCGACCGCGCCTTTCGCGAAGAGATCGTCGAGCGCAACCTCTGGGCCGCGAACCAGGCGGATCGCGAGGCGCAGAACCTGATGCTGACCCTTTACCGCGTCAGCCTGGACCGGGATGTCCAGGACGTGCTGCTGCGCTTCGAGATCCTCTACAGCCGCATCGCGCTGATGGCGGACCGGCCGCAGATCGACTATCTGCGCGCGATCGGCGCGGACGATCTGGTTTTCCAGGCCAAGAGCCTGCTGGAAGAACTGGACGGGGCCTTCATGGCCGAGGACTTCGACGCCACCGATCTGGAGGTGCTGACGCCGCGCGTCGCCGTGCTTTCCTCGGTCCTGCGCGAGATCACCAACATCACCGCGCTGGACGAAAGGATCGACCGCCACGTCCGCCGCGAAGCCCTGCTGCAGATCATGCAATTGCTGCTGCTGGCCGTCGGCGGCGCCTTCCTGACCGGGGTGGTCATGGCCGGCCTTTTGTGGCGCAACATGCGCCGCTCCATGCGCGCGCAGGCGGAACTGCAAGCCCATCGCGCGGAACTGGAAAGGACGGTCGCCGCGCGCACGACCGAGCTGCAGGAGGCGCTGGAGGTCGAGCGCAGGGCCAAGGAGGTCTATCGCAGCTTCATCGTCACCGTCTCGCACCAGTTCCGCACGCCGGTTTCCATCATCCACATGATCGCGCAAAGACAGCTGCGCGGCGAGGAAACGCCGCTTTCGGAAACGCTCAGGCGCAAGTTCAGCCGGATTCTGGACGCGGCGGAACGGCTTGAACGGCTGCTGAGCGGCTTTCTCGCCTCGGCCAGCGTCGAGGGCAAGGACATCGCGCTTTCGCGCCGCCTCGTCGATTTCAACGAGATCGCCCGGATCGCCGCCGAGCAGACCCGGCAAGCCAACCCGGACAGGGTGCTGGAGGTCGCCCTGTCGGACATGCCGCTGCTGGCGGATGCCGATCCCGTGCTGCTGGAGCAGGTGGTGCTGAACCTGCTGTCCAATGCGATGAAATATTCCGAAGCGCCGGCGCCGGTCCGGCTGGATACATGGCGCGACGGCGACCGGATCTTCTGCCGCGTCAGGGATCGCGGCGCGGGCATCCCGCCGGCGGCGCAGGGCGCGGTTTTCGACCGGTTCTATCGCGCACCGAATGTTCACCGATTGCCCGGAGTCGGGGTTGGCCTGAGCCTGGTTCGTGATATTGTCGCGCTGCACGGCGGCGAGGTCACGTTCACCTCGCGCCTGGGTGAGGGGTCGGAGTTCGTTGTCGCCGTGCCTGCCAAGGGGGATCACGTCGATGAATCGGGAGCGCGGGCCGGCGACCATTCTTTGTGTCGAGGATGAGCTGTTCATCCTCGAGGAATTGCAGGAGGAACTCGCGTCCAGGGGCTACAGGGTTCTGACCGCGCGCAACGGCGACGAGGCCGAGGCCATCCTGTCCCGAAGCCGGCCCGACATCGTGCTGTGCGACGTCATGCTGCCGGGCCGCAGCGGCTTCGAGCTGCTGAACGATCTGCGCGCCTCGGGCAGGCTGGCGGAAAGGACCGCCTTCATCTTCCTGACCGCGCTGTCGGATCGCGAGCCGCATCTGGCGGGGCTGCGCGCAGGGGCGGACGATTACCTGACCAAGCCGATCGACCTGGACCTGCTGCATCTCAAGATCGAGAACACCTTGGCCTTCGCGCAGCGGCTTCGCGAAGGCATGGTTCCCGCGGGCGAGCCGCTGGACGTGCGGCTTTCCCGGCGCGAGGAGCAGGTCTTGTCCTTGCTGGGGCAGGGCGAGCGGACCGGGGCCATCGCCTCGCGGCTGGCGATTTCCGAGCATACGGTCAGCCATTATATCAAGGAGCTCTACCGCAAGCTCGGCATCAACAACCGCGCCGATGCCGCCCGCGTGGCGATCTCGCTGGGGCTCGGCACCACGAGCAAGGTCTAGCCGCCGCGCAGGCAAGGGCCCTCGGCCCGCCGGCTGCGGCGGAACGCCCCGGAATGGCGCAGTTTTCGCGATGGCCAAGCGCAGGCCCCAGGGCTAGAGTGGCGCCCATGACCCAGAGCCTGCCGCCGTGCCCCGAATGTTCCTCCACCTATGCCTACCAGGTGGATGCCCTGCTTGTCTGCCCCGAATGCGGGCATGAATGGTCCCAGGATGCGGGATCCGAGCCCGCCGACGAGGTGCGCGACAGCGTCGGCAACGTCCTGAAGGACGGCGACACGGTGACGGTGATCAAGGATCTGAAGGTCAAGGGATCGTCCTCGGTGGTCAAGGTCGGCACCAAGGTGCGCGGCATCCGCCTGGTCGAGGGCGATCACGACATCGATTGCCGGATTCCGGGCATCGGGCAGATGGGCCTGAAATCGCAATTCGTGAAGAAGGTCTCGGAATAGCCCGCCTGGGGCTGCGGGACCGCGGCTGCCGCCGGCCATGCGGAACGAAAAAGGGCAGGGCGGTCGCCCATGCCCTCTCTCCATCCCGAGGCGTGCCGTTCCGGCTTTCTCCGTTCGGCAAATACTCTCGGGGGTGAATTGCGGCTTTGCCGCAAGAGGGGGCAGACAGCCCCCTCCCGTCGCGGGCGTCACCCGACGATCGCCGCCTCGGTCGCGGCGCGCAGATCGGCCTCGCTGACGCCATCGGCCAGCTCGACGATGCGCAAGCCGCCCTCGACCACGTCCAGCACCCCCAGGTTGGTGATGATCCGGTCCACCACCCCCTGGCCGGTCAGCGGCAGCGTGCAGGACTTCAGCACCTTCGATTCGCCGTGCTTCGATGTGTGGTCCATCACCACCACCACCCGGCCCACGCCCGCCACCAGGTCCATCGCGCCGCCCATGCCCTTGACCAGCTTGCCGGGGATCATCCAGTTCGCCAGGTCGCCGTTCTCGGCCACCTCCATCGCCCCCAGGATCGCCATGGCGATCTTGCCGCCGCGGATCATCGCGAAGCTCTCGGCGCTGTCGAAATAGGCGGTCTGCGGCAATTCCGTCACCGTCTGCTTGCCGGCGTTGATCAGGTCCGGATCCTCTTCGCCCTCATAGGGAAAGGGGCCGATGCCCAGCATGCCGTTTTCCGACTGCAGCGTCACATGCACCCCCTCGGGGATATGGTTCGCCACCAGCGTCGGGATGCCGATTCCGAGGTTCACATACCAGCCGTCCTGCAGCTCCCGCGCGGCCCGCGCCGCCATCTGGTTCCGATCCCAGCCCTTGATTGCGGCGGCCATCACGCGGTCTCCTTCCTGCGGGTCGTGTCGAAGACGCGCGAGCGAGTCGTGCGCTGCTCGATGCGCTTTTCGTGGCTGCCCTGGACCAGGCGGTGGACATAGATCCCCGGCAGGTGGATGGCGTCGGGATCGAGGCTGCCCGTCGGCACGATCTCCTCGACCTCGCAGACGCAGATGCGCCCGCATTTCGCCGCCGGCACGTTGAAGTTGCGCGCGGTCTTGCGGAAGATCACGTTGCCGGTCTCGTCCGCCTTCCAGCCCTTGACGATCGACAGGTCGGCGACGATGGCGCGTTCCAGGATATAGGTCTGGCCGTCGAAATCCTTGTGTTCCTTGCCTTCGGCGACCACGGTGCCGACGCCGGTCCGGGTATAGAAGCCGGGGATGCCGGCGCCGCCCGCCCGCATGCGCTCGGCCAGGGTGCCCTGCGGGTTGAACTCCAGCTCCAGCTCGCCCGACAGGTATTGCCGCATGAACTCGGCGTTCTCGCCGACATAGGAGGAGATCATCTTGCGGATCTGGCGCGAGTCGAGCAGCTTGCCCAGCCCGAAGCCGTCGACGCCGCAATTGTTGGAGGCGATGGTCAGGTCCCTGGTCCCCGCCCGCAGGATCGCCTCGATCGCGAGCTCGGGGATGCCGCAAAGCCCGAAACCCCCGGCCGCAATCAACATCCCGTCCCGCAACACTCCCTCAAGCGCAGACCCGGCGCTGGGATAAAGCTTGTTCGATCCTGTCATTCGCACGCCTCGATTTGATTGATCTCCGACGGTCGGCCTTCCCCTCCGCCACGACCGAGCTTGTCGCATGCGGCAGGAATACTCTATCCGTAGGAATACGTAGTCGAATAGGTATTCCATGCAACCAACCGTCCGCCAGCCCGCGGCCAGGGATTACGACAGTCTCGGCTTCCAGAACGCGCCCGATGCCACCCTGGTCCTGGCAGAGCGCGTGATCGTCCGCGCCAGCCTGATGGTCGAAACCGTCTTCGGCTGGACGCCGCAGGAGCTGGCGGGCCGATCCATGCGCTGCCTTTACCCCGGCCAGACCGATTTCGACCTGGTCGGCGAACGCGCCCGCAAGGCGCTGCGCGAGCGGCCGTTCTATCGCGACGAACGCTTCATGCGGCGCAAGGACGGACAGATCGTCTGGATGGAGGGGCGCGGGCGGACCATGGACCAGGCCGACCCGCACCGCCTGGCGATCTGGACCTACCGGCCGCTGGATTCCGCGGTCGGTGCCGACAGCCTGCTGACCGCGACCGAGAAGCGGATTGCCGGCTATCTGGTCAACGGTTTCACCAGCAAGGAGATCGCCAAATCGCTGGGCTGTTCGCCGCGCACGGTCGAGGTGCATCGCGCCAACATGATCCGCAAGATCGGGGTGCGCAACAGTTTCGAACTGGTGCGGCGGCTGCTCGACATTGGCGCAGGCTGAGCGGCATGGACAGCGGCCTGCGTCGGGTGCGGCTCAGGATATCGCCATCGCGGAGGTGGATCGTCCGGGGGGGACGGCAGAAATTTGCGCGGCTGAGGCCGTGGTGATGGCGGCGGGAGTCGGAATATGTTTGATTACATAATTTTGGTTATCGGGGAAATTCAACCCTAGAGTGAAAGCCGATGAAACTCGCGATGTTCTGGAAGCTCGTTGAACTGGCGGCCCAAAAAGAACCTTTTGTCTCCGGAACAGCGGGTTATGCTGAAAGGTCCGCTGAAGATGCTGTCCTGTTCCGAGAATTCACTCGCCCCGGCTGCTGAGCGGCTGCCGCCATCCCCACACGACCATTCGCGGGCCACAACAGCACACGCGTCGATCGCCAAAACGCATTTCGGGCGCATTCATGCCTTGCTTTGTGCAGGCGCGCCCTGCCCCAACGATCTTACACGCGATCATCCTTGAGGCCTGGCAGCCCTGCCTTTTCATGCAAGGGTTTCCTGCGCTTTGGGGTGTGCTGATGGATCATCCCCGCCTCGGGCGCCGCCCTGTGTTGACACCGCGACTGCTGGTGATTGACCGACCTGACGGCTGGGCCCGCAGCTTGCAGGGCCTGATCCGCTTGGGGTTTTCCTTCGCTCAGTAGCGCGCATTCGCTCCCTCACAGCTGAACGGCATCGCGCGCCAAATACGCGTGATCGAGGCCGCAGGCTATGTATCCATCGACCCGAAGATGCTGGAAGGTCTGCTTTCGGACTTCGCGCGAACTGTTCGCCTGATACATGCCTGCCGGCCACGCCCTGCCCGCTTGACTGAATCGCCCTATATCGGTTCTGGCCAGAGTATAGACGACCGATCGCCAGGCTGAGATCTCGCGGGCGCCACGCGATTTCTCGGTCCGGGCCGGTTCGAAAACCCCGCCCGACCTGATCTTCCCCGGCGCCTGATCGCCATCCCTCAAGCCTGCTGCCGCGACCGACCTTTCTTGGCCGACGGCCCCCTCATGACTGGAGTATCCCCATGTCCACCATCCCCTTCATCGAGACCCGCACCTTCAGCCCGAACGAGGGTCGCTTCGAACTCGAGGACCGCTTCAAGCGGCATCTGCGCAAGCTGCGCTGCAAACGGATTCCCCCGGAGCGTCTGGCCCCGCCTGACGATGTCGACGCGCCAAGCGAAAGCCCCGGCATGGATCTGATGGATATCATCGGGATCAGCGCCGACGACGCGGCCCGCATCCGGCGCCGGGTCAAGCGAATCCTGGAGCTGCGCAAGGCCGCCACCGGCCTCGAACACCTGAAGTCGGACGATCGAGCGCGGTTGGACACGGTGAAGAATGGGGTGCGACTGATCTCTATCCCAAGCGAGCATCGGGCTGACGAACTGGCGGCGGCCTTGCACGAGGACATGCCCTGGATGGCCCCGGCCACCGAGGTGGTCTGGCACGCTGCGCGGCGCTCAGTGCGCGAGGGATGGCCGGGCCTGAGGGTGCCGCCTCTTCTGCTCGACGGTCCGCCGGGCATCGGCAAAAGCCACTGGGCGCGGCGCTTCGGCGAACTGCTCTCGGTGCCGACCGCGGTGATCGAAGCCACCGGAGAAAATGTCAGCTTCGGCGTTGTCGGATCTCAGCGCGGTTGGGGCGGATCCTGCCCTGGCAGGCTGATAGAAACGGTGCTGCAAAGCCGCGTCGCCAACCCCGTCATGGTGGTGGACGAGGTGGAAAAGGCCGGTACTGCGGTTTCGATGAAAGGCCACGCCTTCGGGTTGGCAGAGGCGCTTTTGCCGTTGCTGGAGCCGCTGACCGCGACGCGCTGGAGTTGCCCCTATTACCAGGTGAAGTTCGACATGAGCTGGGTGATGTGGGTGTTGACCTCGAACGATCACCGCCGGTTGCCGGAACCCTTGCTTAGCCGTTGCCCGCCGATCCCGCTGCGTCCTCTCACCCTCGCCGAACTACAGGGCTTCGTGCGGCGCGAGGGCGTCAAGCGCACGCTGTCCGAGACGGCCGGCGATCTGCGAGGTCCTCTCCCATCCCTCCCTTCAGCGGCATCACCCCAGCCTGCGGGTCGCCACGCGCATGCTGCAGCGCGCCGCCGATCTGGAACAGCGGCCGGTTCGGCACTGATCCGGCACGTCCATCCTTGCTCATACAGGAGATCAGCCATGAAACTCTCGCCCGAAGACCGCGCCTGGATCGACCAGGCCCTGCAGGCCATCGCCGCTGTCGAAGCCGGCCCCTCGGAAGCGGACATCGCGCATGCGCCGGTTCTGTCGGACTGGAAGCCGTTGATTTCACCGCTCGAGCACGTGATGCTCTGGAGCGAGGTTATCGGCCACCCCATTCTTGGCAACTCAAGCATTACCACCTCGCAGCTGATCGCGATCAATCCCGGGGCCGGTTGGGCCCGGACGGTGTCGCGTTGGTATCAGCTCGCACAGCCCGTCGCTGTCATTGACGCGGTTCTTGCGAAAAACCTTGGTCTGAAGAATCCAACCGCAGCGGCGATCAAGTTCGCCATACCCGGGTTCATTACCCTGGATGAGATGGCGACCCTGGATGAGATCCTGACCGAGAATATCGCACGCATCCGCAAGATCGACGCGGCGGACCGTGCAGCCTCCGGACGCGCCGCGGCCGCGGAGGTTCGGATTGGGCCGATCCCGAAACCTATACGGTGGCGCAGGAGGCGCGGGACGCCCTGGCGCTGCTGGATCATCTGGGGATCGCGCGGGCCGCCGTCATCGGCTCGTCACGCGGCGGGCTGCTGGCCATGGCCATGGCGGCGATGGTGCCCGAGCGCGTGGCGGGCATATGCTTCAACGATGTTGGCCCGGTGCTTCAGCGCGAGGGCTTGCTTCGCATCGGCACCTACATGAGCGTCCGTCCCTCGGTCGCCACGCTGGAAGAGGCCGCCGACCGGATGCCCGCCGCCAATCCGGGCTTCGACCACGTCCCGCCGCTGCGCTGGGAGGAAGAGACGATCCGGCACTACGTCCAGACACCGGACGGGCTGGACCTGCCCTATGACCCGGCTTTGCGCATCGGATTCGACCGTGCCCATGTCGGCGCCGCTGCCCGAGGCATGGGACCTGTTCGACGCCTGCGCGGGGCTTCCGCTGTTACTGCTGCATGGCGAGAACTCCGACGTGCTGAGCCGTGCCACCGCCGACGAGATGCAGGCCCGCCGACCGGACCTGATCCGTGCGGAATTGCCCGGCAGGGGCCACGTCCCCTTCCTCGATGAACCCGACGCGCTGGCCGCGATCCACCGCTGGCTGGATCTGTGCCGGACGAACTGAGAGCATGCTCCGCAGCCCTCCGCCGCGCCGGGGGACCACGCAGAATTGACTGCATACGACCGGCCCCGCCGCCGCTCCTGCGCTGCCCCAGCGCGAATGCCTCGCAGCAAACGGCCCGCTCCCCGACCGGCCAGCCTAGTCCATCAACGGCCAGCTTTGCAGCGGGCGCAGCTGCGGGGTCTTTTTCCGCATATGCCCGCCCATACGGCCGAACAGGCGGTCGAGTTCGGAAATCGCCTCGAAAAGATAAGGGCCCTTGTTCAGCATGACGCATTCGGCCCGCGCCGCCATCGCCGCGTCCGTCATCTCGCCTCGCGAAGGCACGCCTGTCTTGAGATAGCTTTCCAGCACCTGCGTCGCCCAGATCACCGGGATTTGCGCGGCCTCTCCCAGCCACAGGATTTCCTCCTGCATCTCGGCCAGCCGGGTAAAGCCGATCTCGACCGCCAGGTCACCGCGGGCGATCATGATGGCGGTGGGTTGCCCGCCCGCGGCACGGACCACCAGATCGGGCAGGTTCCGCACCGCGCGGGCGGTCTCGATCTTCAGGACCAGGCCCAGCCGGTGCCAGTCGTCTGGCCGCTCGCCGGCAAGCGCCTCTTGCAGCCGCACCACGTCCTCGGGCTCCTGCACGAACGAGAACTCCACGCCGTCCGCATGATGGGCGATGAAGCGCAGCGCCTCGACATCATCGCCGGTCAGGGCCGGGACGCTGAATTCCGTGTCGGGAAAGTTTATGCCCTTTTCCGGCTTCAGCTTGTAGCCCTTGCCCTCGGGACCGGCGGTGATCTCGGCCAGCACCCCCCAGGGTTCGCGCCGCACCACCCGAGCCTGCAACTTGCCGTCGTCCACGAAAAGACGATGGCCGGCATCGGTGGCCAGCAGGGCCTCAGGCAGGGTGCATTCGATGGCGGGCAGATCGGGATCGGCCTGGCCCAGTTGCCCCGGCAGGGCGAGGGCCAGTTGCTCGCCCAGGATGACACGCTTCAGCCCCTTGCTCTTGCGGATCGCTCCGGTGCGGATCTTGGGACCGGCCAGGTCCATGAAGACCTTCATGCGGCGACCGGTATGCTCACCTGCCTGGACGACATGGGCGATCATCTGTGCCCAGTCCTCTTCCCCGTCATGGGCGCAGTTGATGCGAACCGCCTCGACGCCCAACTCGGCAAGTTGCCGCAGGAAGCCGGGGTTGTCGGCCGCTTCCGAGGGCAGGGTCACCATCAGCGGCACCGGCCCGTGAAGCGAGGGCTGGCCCAGCAGCTCGACGGTGCGGGCGGCGATCCGCTCTTCGCCGGCGAAGAAATCGGGATCGGAGCGCATGCCCGAGGGCGGATTGCCGGCAAGGGCCTGCAGCGCCCGCACCACCGCGTCGAGGGTCGGCAGCACCCGCCCCTCGGCCCGGCCCAGCGAGGACAGGCCCTGGGCCATCAGCCGCCGCTGCAGGGGCCGGATCTCGTGCCGCCGGAACGCGAGATAATAGGCGAAATTTTCGGCGCTCGGGGCAAAATCGTCGCGCGTGATCCAGCCATCCCAGCGGCGCAGGATCTCCTGCGCCTGGGCGGCGACGTCGCCGCGCAATGCCTCGACTTCCCGAAGAATGTCCAAAACGTCCGAATCCTGATCCATGAGACCCTCCTTGCGCGAGCGTAAGGCTAGACGGGCTGCATGACATGGCGGTAACTGCTGGCTGGCGTCATAGCCCGCCCTGCACCAACTGAAATGTTGCCACGAAAATAAAATGACGACGGCTCAAGGATGCGAACCTATCACAACACGAACAGCCAGCGATCAGGGCGCAAAGGGCGGGCAGCTGATACTCGGTAACGCGGCAGAAAAGCTTCCACAATTGGCGCGACACCGCCGCGCGGGTTCCCCGCGCTGGATAGGTCCGGTTGGCGCTTGTGTGTTGGTTGCGGGCTCCCCCACCCTTGATTTGAACCTTTTGCGCCAAAATTTGGACAATATATTGATATTCCCTGGTAATGTCTCTTGTCTTGGGAGCTTTCCGCGCAAATACGAGAAGCGCGCCGTTTGGCGCACTGTACGCAACATGCTGATTTATATTTATGTTTTTAGATCTATTTGGTTGCAGGAACCGCTGCTATGGACGCTATGGCTATCGCAAGATCGCCGAACTCCTGCGCAGCCCGGCCGGCTGGGTTGTCAACGACAAGCGTGTCGAGCGGATCTGGCGGCAAGAGCGAAGCAATCGATCCAGTGAATCGATTGCCCGCCGAACGGTTCCGGCGAAACAACCGAAGCGAGGCCGGCTTTGGCTCGACGGCGGATCATGCATCCACCTGCGCGCTGAACGGCCCGCTCGGCTACAAGCCACCGCCACCCGAGGTCTTCATCCCCGCCTGTCCAACGCGGCCAACATTACACTAACAATCAAAATAGAACCGCCATCGGGGGCCGATCAGCTCCACCAGTCGCCCGATCCCGGATGCGGCCATGCGCTCCGCGCCGGCGCATCGATAGCGCAGCCAAAGCCGAGCCTCCAAGCCCCGCCGTGGCCGCGGCCGCGCCAGAGAGATAGCCGATCCAGTCTAGCGGCATGCCGGCATCGACCAGATAGGGCCCCTCCATGGTCTTCACCAACCCTTCCGAGGCGCGATAGAACAGCGCAAGCCCCAGCATGCTGACCGCCTCAAGCCGGGCCATGAAGCGCCGCAGGCTGGGGCGCGGCCGGGCCAGCGGCGGGGCCGCGTCCTCATGCATCAGCGGCAAGACCAGTAAGGGCAGCAGGGTCAGTCCGGCCATGACGGTCATGGTCGCCCGCCAGCCGATATGCTGATACAGCACCAGGCTCAGCGTGCCGCCAACCAGGACCGAGGCTGCCACGGCGCCGCCCTGGATCGCGTTTCCGGTCGGCCGTTCCTCCGGGCGCAGTGACAACACCGCATAGCCGTCGGTGGCGATGTCCTGCGTCGAGGTCAGCAGGATCAGCGCCAGGGCGATTACGACCAGTGCCGGGATGTCTGTCGGCTGGATCATCCCCAGCCCCAGCACGCAGGCAGCACTGCCCAACTGCGTGGGCAGGATCCATGCCCGGCGCGGCCCCAAGGGAAGCGGGCGGAACCGCTCGATCAGCGGCGCCCACAGGAATTTCAGCGCCAGAGGCAGCAGCAACAGCGAGAGCATGCCGATGGTGGCGCGCGACACCCCCTGCTGGCGCAGGATCGGCGGCACGGCGGCAACCAGCACATAGCAGGGCACGCCCTGGGCCAGATACAGCATTGCCAGCACCTGATAGCGCCGCAGTCGGTCAGCCGATGAGCCGGTCATGGAAAGCGAGGAAGGCGCGGGTGGCGGCGGGGATGTCATCGTGAACCTCGACGGGGATGGACCAGAAATTGGCGAAGGCCGCGCGCTGGCGCTCCGAAGGCTGGTCCGACATCAGGACCAGTGCCCGGATACGGGCCGAAAACTCGGCCCGGCTGGCTTTGGCGGCAAGGTTCTGCTCGACCTCGCCTTGATGATCAAGGCGGAAGCCGCGCAGATCGCAGAACAGCACAAAGCGGCATTCATGCGCTGCGAGCCGAGGAAACAGCGTCAGATAGAAGGCGCTGTCCTGTGGTGATTGCGGTAGCTGAAAGCGCAAGGCCAGCGCCGAGGGCACCGGCCGCGCCTCATGGCGGCCCAGCAGGATCATGGATCAGAAGCTCATCCGATAGCTGACGGCGACAGTCCGCCCCCAACCCTCGGTCACCGCGTTACGGGTCGCGGTGGCGGTCGGGTTGACATAGTCGCGATCGAACAGGTTCTCGACAGCCAATGTCAGCATCCCCTGGCCCAGTTCTCGCGACAGGCTGGCATTGACCAGCGTGACGCTGGGCAGTTCCAGCTGCCCTTCGGCACGGTCCCGGCCACCCAGATACATGGCTTCGGCCCGGCCGATCCAGCCGGCGAAATCCCGTGTCACGCCCAGCCACACCCGGACCGGCGCACCAATGCGGTTGTTGCCCAGCCAGACCTCGATCTTGCCGTCGCCGTCCGAATCGTAGCGGCCTTCGCGAAAACCGATCATCCCGTTCAGTACCGTCCCGGATGCCAATGTCCAGACGCCCTGCGCCTCGACGCCCCAGATGCGTTCCTTCTGCTGGCTGACACGGTTTGTGATCGGATCGAAGTTCACCCCATCGTCCGAGGTCGAATAGAAGGCCGAGACCTGGCCGTTCCAGTCGCCGCCGTCATGGCGCAGGCCCAGTTCGTAGGTGTCCACCACCTGCGGCTCGGGCGCAATATCGACATAGGACAACGCATAGGTGCCGGGTGTGGTGCAGCGATAGGCGGCGCCGATCAGCGGGTTGTCATTGCCATAGGCGGTGCAGATCTCGGCCATCGAGTTCATGCCGGCGCGGCAGGTGAAGCTGCCGATATCGGTCGGCGAGTAACCCTGCGACCACCCCCCAAAGACTTGCGTCGTCGGGGCTATATTCGCGGTAAAGCCCAGGTTCCCCGTCCATTCGTCAAAGTCGAATTCGCCCCCGGTGACCGAGACCGGCGCCAGGTCCAGCCCAATGCCATAGGCCGGGAAATAGTAATAGGCACGCGGCCGGGTGAAATCGCCGACGCTCAGCTTGAAGCGGTCATAGCGCACCCCCCCGGACAGGGTGATGGCGTCGTTGACCGGCAGCGTCAGTTGCGCATAGGCGGCAGTTGAGCGGTTCTTCAGCGGCGTCGCCACATCCTGCCCATCGATCAGCTTTTGCGTGGTCTTGTCCCGGCCGAATTCGAGCCCCCAGCTGAGGCTGGCCTCGCGGCCCAGGATCGACAGGTCGCTGTCCACGCCGATGTTCAGCGTGGTGCGCAAGCTTTCCAGCTGGGTCTGGTTCCAGGGCGCGGTCGGGTTTGTCGGGTCAGCACGCCGATCCAGCGACAAAGCTCCACGAACTCGGCACAGGTTCGGCGAATGGCCGGGCCGTTCTCGCGCCGGAAATCGGCGATGGTCTTGTGGTCGGGCACCAGCCTGCCGATCAGCCACATCACCTCGACATTGCGCCCGGCCTCGCGCTCGAAGCGTCGACTGGACGGAATACGGTTCAGGTAGCCATAGATGAAAAGCTTGAGCAGCACCGCCGGGTGATAGCCTAGCCGACCAGCCTGGGCGGCCGCGTGGCGATGAAAGCCGAGGGCGGCAAGGTCGAGTTCATCGACGACGCGGACAATGCGGCCTTACCATTTCAACAGGTGATCGGCAGCCACCGCGGCGGCTGCCGATGGTATCGTCAGGGGGCGAGCTCGCCGTTGCCGCGCGAGCCGCGCACCGCCGAGGGCGGCAGCTTGGTATAAGCCTCCCCCACCGCCTGCCAGGACACTGCCGCGCGCGCAATATGCGTATCTCCCCAGGTCGAGAACTCGATCGAGAACCCCTGCGGCGTCACATCGGCCGCGCGCAGCCAGAACCGCAGGTTCTGGTCATGGGCGCTATCGACTCCTGTGAGCCCCAGGTTGATCAGTGGCACATCGGCGAAAGTCACGCGAAATGCGATGTTCAGCCGCACCATCCGGTCGCCATCCGACGACCACATCGGCAGCCCAGCATCGACATGATTGAACAGCTCGTCCGAAGCCTGGATGATCTGCATGCCGCCCAGCAAGACAATGTTTTGCGCAAACTGAAGTTCTTGTTTTTCCGACAACGTTTCGGTCCGTTGCTCTGGTTCCAGTGCAGTGTCGGCGTGACTCCTGTCCCGTCCGAGGACAGGGTGGGAACGCCCCGTCCGGGATATTCCTGCCGCGATCACAATGCGACGTCAGCAGTCCGGCGGTTCACCGGCTCCCCGTTCTTTTCGCGCAGCCCCTCGTTTAGGCAGATCTGGTCGGCGGTTTCGACACTCATCGATTCCGGGCGCTGGATCGCACGGTCCCAGCGAACGAGATCCTTGGTGTAGAGCTGACAAACCACGGGGCCCGCAGCCGTCTCGACGGTGACCGGAGGGCTTTCGTAATCCTTCGGATCAATCGAACAGGCGGCAAGAAACACAAGCGCCAATGCAAAGATATATTTTACCATACTCATTCACCTTCTTGTTATATAATTCGCGTCACGTTGACGAACCAACCGCAGCAGCGGCATTTCTTTTCAGTTTCCGTAGCTCGATCGGAGGAGTGAATCCACCGCATCGATTTCTCATCCCCGCGTGGCCAGAAAGCAACTGGACTTGCAGACGAATACCCACAGGGCAGCGAAGGTAGCGCATCCTGCCAAGATATATATGACAATTACTCCCCATATTCCTGCCCCTGCCAGACCACCGATCACGGCAATCGAAAAAGTAACGACGCCGCACGCGATGGCAAGAACATTGGCGGAAGCCGGATGGAGTTCATTGTCATTCACGATACAGCACCCATATTGGAGCTTATCTGCGGTTTATCCGTCATCATGACTGACATGATTGATGCCAGACTGGTTATGATCTGGCGCGTCTCGTCGTCCGGCAGAATCCTCGCCGTGGCCGAGATAACTTCCGCGGCCTCCTGCAAAGCATCACATTGACCATCCCGGCACCCCTCGGAGTACCAATGCTGCTTTCGTTCGCGATCCATATAAAGATCAACGAGCACCCGCCATTCAGAATCGGAAACGAGCGGATGGGCATACTCACTGATCAACCGATTGTGCGACTTGTTAACTGCTCTACTCATTGTCGAAACCAGATTACCTTTTACTCCCCCGAAATTGGCAGGGCACTTTGCGGATTATCGGAGACAAGCCGGAACCGGCTTGTCTCCAGATCTGTCAAAAGCTGAAATTCGCACCAATGCGGATATGATGATGCTTCGGCGTCGCCTGGGTTTCATATCCTGCAGCATCGCTCAGCGCGGTCTTTCCAAATTGACGGAATTCCCATTCGCCGAACAATGACACCCGCGCGTTGAGCCGCTTCTCAATCCCGAGGCTCACTGTCCACGCATTATCCTTGAAATCGCCCTGGTAGTTCATTCCGGCAGCCACGACCGAATAGTTGAACTCGCC
Organism: Paracoccus versutus; assembly: GCF_000763885.1. Classification (GTDB taxonomy): domain Bacteria; phylum Pseudomonadota; class Alphaproteobacteria; order Rhodobacterales; family Rhodobacteraceae; genus Paracoccus; species Paracoccus versutus. The sequence goes on from NZ_JRKO01000057.1 coordinate 17,040, forward strand.
GCGAGCGATACCGACCGTGCCATAGAACAGCGTATCCTCGGCCATGTTCAGGATGCCGGCTTTCCAGCGCAGCGATAGCAGGCTGTCCAGCTCGCTCGAAGCGGATTCTCCTGGGCGGAAGAAACCGTCATCAGCGCCACCACCCTCATAGGCCAGCTCCGGTCCAGTCACGAATTGCCGGCCACGCAGTTCTCGCTGCCAGCGATAACCGGCATGCAGGGAATAGGTCACACCCTGGATATCGACCGAACCCGGCGAGTGGGCCCGGCCGCCACTGGGCGGTGTGATGCCAACACGGTCATCTGCACCGAAGGCGTAGCCGAGGGCACCGCCCAGGTAGAGCCCTTCCCAATTCTCCGCGGCGGGTTGCGGCTCTTGCGGGGCGACGATCAGCGGAACTTCGTCGCCCGGAGTCATATAGCCCCCAGCAAATGCCGAGGTGTCACCGACAAGCAGGATGCTCGCCGAAATAGCTATGCTCTTAAACATGATATGATCTTTAATGGTTATTTCGACGTGGTCAGTGGACGGCTGTTCTGCAGATGCCGCAAGCCCATCTTGCGCGCCTGCCGGCCCGAAGGCAGGAGGCGTGCCGGCTGCGGCACATGGGTCGGATCCGCCAGTTCCGGGAAGATCGTGAAGATCTCCTCCAACGCGGCCTTGCCAACCGCTTTCAGCGCCTCGGGGCCAGTATAGAGCGATTCCGTCTCGGCACCGTTCGAGATCACCACCTCATGCCGATCGAACAGCATGTGGAAGTATTCGACTTCCCGGACATCCTCCGCGATATCGAAGCCTTTGAGCAGCACCAGTTGCTTGGCCGCGACCAGCACCTCCGACGTTCCGAACATCTTCTGTGCGATCTTCGAGCGAACTAGAACCCGGTGCTGGGGCGAGACCAGCAGATCAGTCGAAGGCGTACCCGCCCCCAGAGCCCCGGCCGTGATCCGGATCGGGCGCAGGCGCGGCATGGCCGACAGTTCGGTCGTGCTCAGTTTGCGCGACCCGATCCACCGGACCGGCTGCATGCCATGGCCCTTGGTAAGGACCAGGTCGCCGATCTTTAGATTCTCAATCGCAATCTCGCCCGTCGCTGCCATAATTCGCGAACCGGACACAAAACAGGGAACATTGGTGTTTTCCTGATTGAGTTGGTCGGCAGGAACCAGCGTGCCGGTATCAGTTTCACTATTATAAGAACTGAAGATACGATAATTTCCCGCCGAACTCAGCACGCCCTGAGATTGCTCGTAACGAAGCCAACGGAGCGGAGTTGTAAACTGCTGATCAGGATGGGCCGCATTCCAGGCAGCCAAGGTCGATTCGTTGTAAAAGGCTGACAGATCGACAAAGTCATTATTCGCCTGACTTCCATCACCGATGCCCTCCGACGCATTGAAATCGGTGATGGTATCTGCCGAGCCATCGGCAATGAATACATCAGCATTCAAGCCACCGGTCAGATCGTCAACGCCGGCGCCACCATTCAATGTATCGTTACCCGCGCCGCCGTAGAGTTCATCATCGTCGGCGCCGCCGTCGAGAGAGTCGTTCCCCTCGCCACCAGTGAGCGTGTCGATGCCCGCACCGCCGCGCAACGTGTCATCCCCGTCCTCGCCGAAGAGATTGTCCCTGCCGGTACCGCCATCAAGGCTGTCGTTCCCCTCGCCGCCGAAGAGCGTGTCGGCGCCCGCACCACCGCGCAGCGTATCGGCGCCCGCGTTGTCGCCATCGGCGGCCTCCGCACCCCCTTCGCCGCCGATCAGCACGTCGTTGCCATCGCCGCCGTCCAGGCTGTCGTTGCCGATGTCGCCATAGAGCGTATCCGCACCCGCACCGCCCCAGAGCGTGTCGGTGCCTGCACCGCCGCGCAGCGTGTCGCTGCCATCTTCGCCGGAGACCGTGTCGTTGCCGAGACCGCCGTCCAGGCTGTCATTGCCCGCGCCGCCATAGAGTGCGTCGTCATCGGCACCGCCGCCGAGGGTATCGTTGCCATCTTCGCCGCGCAGCGTGTCCCTGCCGGTACCGCCATCAAGGCTGTCGTTGCCCGAGCCGCCATAAAGCGCATCGTCATCGGCGCCGCCGTCGAGGGAGTCGTTCCCTTCATTGCCATTAAGCCTATCGTTGCCGGCGTCGCCGTAGAGCGTATCCGAAAGCCCGCCACCCCAGATATCATCGTTTCCATTACCGCCGTGAATTTCGTCGTTTCCGTCGGGAGAATCATCAATGCCATCACCCCCATAGAGCGTATCGTTCCCGTCGCCTCCCCAAATGGTATCTGAACCCACACCGCCAAAAGCGAGGTCGTCGCCATTACCGCCAACTAGCAGATCTTCGCCATCGCCGGCCCTAAGTTCATCGGCACCGTCACCACCGCTTAAAGTGTCGTTCCCCTCGCCACCATTAAGCGTATCGTTGCCGGCGTCGCCGTAGAGCGTATCCGAAAGTCCACCACCCCAGATATCATCGTTTCCATTACCGCCGTGAATTTCGTCATTTCCGTCGGGAGAATCGGCAATACCATCACCCCCGTAGAGCGAATCGTTCCCGTCGCCTCCCCAAATGGTATCGGAACCCGTGTCGCCAAAAACGGAATCGTCGCCATTGCCGCCATTTACCAGATCCGCACCATCTCCGGCCCTAAGCTCATCGGCACCGTCACCACCGTTTAAAGTGTCGGATCCATCACCTCCCCAGATGGTATCCAAACCATCCCCACCATTAAGAAGATCATTTCCAGCATAACCCATGATGCTATCATTTCCACCCAAACCGTTCAGGGTGTCCGCGTCGCTGGACCCTAGCAGGGTATCCGCCCCAGAAGTACCGCTCTTCTCTACCATGTAATAATCCTCACACTATTTACGGACGTCTTTAAAGACGCCATCAGACGAGATTTCCACCGTGTTTTATTAGATAGACGATGCCGGATGGTGATCCCGCCAAAGCCAGCCACAGTACTCGGCGTCTCCAGCTCTCTGGAAATCCCATTGCGAGCTTACCAGTGATTTGCTTTGAAACTGGTCGTTTCCAGAGCCGCCATAAAGGCTATTATTTTCGTTACCTCCAGCATCGATATCGTTGCCAGAACCTCGCCTGAGAGTAACGTTAAAAGCCCCAGCGCCTGAGCGTGGGGTCCACTGTTTGGAATTACGGGATTGACTTTTGCAAAGTGTCTTTCCAGGTGCGGATCGCCCGGTGTGCACAACCAAAGGGAGAAACTGGGTTCGCCCATTTTCCTGCGCAAATATTGAGCAAAGACGTAAAGTCAGTGCCGGCCTATGCAGACCGTGCCAAAATCGGTGCTTTCTGGAAGTGTAACCCAAAAGTAGAATCAGCGCTAGGAAACGCTTGTGTTTGCTCGACTAATGACACCGGGATGGCCGCCAGTCAAAAATCACCGATTCTGTCAACGGCCCAAACTGAACGGTTTAGTATAATATGTCGCACTGAACTTTCCCTTGGTCCCTATCAAACGGAATAGGGAGTTGCTGTTGGAGGGGTAGGATGTCCATGATAGTCGGCTATGCACGCGTCTCGACGGATGATCAACGTCTTGATCTTCAGTTATCTGCCTTGAAAGACGCTGGGTGCGAAAAGATATATCAAGATCATGGATTTTCTGGAGCGAGCATGGGCCGTCCGGGTTTGGAGGCGGCTCTGGGATCGCTGAGGCCAGGCGACACCCTCGTCGTTTGGCGGTTGGACCGTTTGGGCAGATCCTTATCAGGCTTGGTTCAGTTTGTCGATGAATTGCGAAGAAAATGCTCACAATTCAGGTCTTTAACTGAATCGATAGACACCAATTCTTCAGGAGGACGGCTGGTCTTTCATATCATGGCCGCGTTAGCTGAATTCGAGAGAGCGCTGATCAGCGAACGGACCAAGGCCGGGCTGAGTGCTGCTAAGCAAAGGGGCTGCCGACTCGGCCGGCCACCTATCACGTTGAGCCATCAACAGATCGAGGAAGCGCTGCGTGCTCTTGACGAACACGGCAGCGATATGGAGGTAGTTGCTGCGAGGTATGCGATTTCCGCCCGCACACTACGACGACGCCTGGCAGGCCATTGAGATAGTCGTTCTTCCATCTCGACAGCGTCAAAAGCAACAAGGCCCATGATACCCATCCAGAGAAAACCCCCAGAGTGGCCAGGTCTGACAATCACCTTCTCTGGCAATCATTTCGACGAGGTTTTCGACACCGAACGGAGGGCAGGCGAGAACCTCGACCTCGGTCGGCGGTGCCATGGTCCCAGATGGCGCCGCCTTCGGGCCCCATGCCGATGGCAAGACCATGGAGCCGATCAGCGGTCTCGCCCAGTTCCGCAAAGACGCGGCCGACGGTTTGACGACATTATCCTTGACAACTACTGCGCGTGGCCCTGAGGCTGATGTGCGGCCTCGAATTCCGGATATGCCACTGTCTCGTTGACCAGAACTGCTGCCCTGGAACTGGAAGGGCAGGAACGTGGCTAACGCTGCATAGCGGCGGCCTGCGCCGGATGCTTATGCGCGCCATATCGGCGACAGAACAGCCGCGAGACAGTATGGCAGGTCGTACGCTCAGCCTTTGGCTGAGCGTACGACCGTTTAATGCCAGACAACATTCACACGAAGATCATATTATCCGCGAGTGCGCTGATGGTGATATTTCGGATCGTCAGCGTGTCGCCGTCGCCGAAGTCGAACACCACATCCGCACCGCTCTGGGTGGCATAGGTCCGGGCCTCGGCGAAAGCCGTCACGTCAAAATCGAGCAGGCGGACCGTATCGACATTGTCCTCGAAGTCCAGGACTGTGTCCCGGTCCCAGCCCTTGCGGAACAGAAACGTGTCCGCGCCGGCGGCGCCGGTCAGGTTGTCGTTCCCGGTCCGCCCGGCCAGGATGTTCGCGCCTTCATTGCCGATCAGAACGTTGTTCGCTCCAGAACCGTAAGTGTTCAGGTTTGCCGCGCCCATCAGGGAAACGTTCTCCACTTCGGCGTAAGCGCCGTCCGACCGGCTCAGGTCGATCCCGATGGTGGCGTTGATACGGTCGGTGCCCCCGTTGGCCGCCTCGACCAGGACATCGCCGGCGTTGTCCACCCAATAGACATCGTTACCCGCGCCGCCATTCATGCTGTCGGCGCCGGTCCCGCCGTTCAGCGTGTCGTTGCCGACATCGCCCCACAGGGAATCGTTGCCGGCCCCGCCTTCCACCAGGTCGTTGCCCTCCCGGCCGTTCAGCACGTTGGCGCCGCTGTTGCCGACCAGCCGGTCGTTCGCAGCCGATCCCCAGCTGCCGATATTGGCGCTGCCCTGCAGCCAGACCTCTTCGACATTGGCGTAAACATCACCGGCACGCTTGAGATCGATGCCGATGCTGGCGTTGATACGATCGGTGCCGCCATTGGCCATTTCCACGATGACGTCGCCTGAAGCATCGACCCAATAGACGTCATTGCCGGATCGGCCGGCCATCCGATCTGCGCCGGTCCCGCCATCGAGGATATCGTTGCCGTTGCCTCCATCCAGCGTATCGGCGCCGGCGCCGCCCTTGAGGCTGTCGTCGCCATCCCTCCCGTCGAGAATATTGTTGCCCGCGTTGCCGACCATAATATTGCTCGCGGCAGAGCCCCGGGCATTGAGATTCCCGGTTCCTTGCAGGGCGACATTCTCGATATTCGCGTAGATGCCGCCCGAGCGATCGAGGTCTATGCCGATGCTGGCGTTGATCTGGTCCGTGCCGCCACCCGCGACCTCGATGACCCGGTCATCGGAGCTGTCGATCCAGAAGACGTCGTTCCCGGCCCCGCCGGTCATCATATCCGCACCGGCGCCACCGTTCAGGGTATCATTCCCCGCCCCACCGACGAGCGAGTCGTTGCCTGCGGCGCCGCTGAGGTTGTTCGCGCCGTCATTGCCGAACAGCGTGTCGTTGCCGCTGCCAGAGGTGACGTTCTCGATATCGATAAGGATATCCATCCCCTGCCCGGTCGCCTGGGCGGTCGTCTGTCCAAGATTCACCCGGATCGCGGCTGTCCCGGCATAGACGGCGGTATCGATCCCCGCGCCGCCATTGAGCGTATCGTTCCCCAACCCGCCGTTCAGCATGTCGTTCCCATTGCGGCCGGCCAGGTTGTTGTTGCCGTTGTTGCCGGTGAGGGAATTGTTCGCTGCGGACCCCCAAGCCAAGAGGTTGGCTATCCCGGCCAGGCTGACGTTCTCCACATTCCGGTAGGCCCCGTTCCGCCCGTTGAGGTCGATGCCGATGGATGCGTGGATCCGGTCGGTGCCGCCGTCCGCCGTCTCGGAAATGACGTCTCCGGCATTGTCGACCAGATAGACGTCGTTACCGTCGCCTCCGGTCATGCTGTCGGCACCCGCGCCGCCGTTCAGGGTGTCATTGCCCGCATCGCCGATGAGGGCGTCGTCGCCCTGACGGCCCTCGATGCTGTCATTGCCGGCCCGGCCGATCAGCACGTCGCCCTGGGCCGAGCCGAGCAAGGTGTCGTTATGGTTGGTGCCTTCGTAGCCTTCGATATCGGCCTCGTTTACCTTGTCGTCCTTGACGACGGCACTGCTTGCAGCCCAGTTGGCCAAGTCCATCTTGATGCCCGAGCCAAGATCGCGATAGCTCATGATGTCGAAGCCGAAGCCGCCGCGCACCGAATCCTCGCCGTGGCCCACGACCAGGATATCGTCTCCGGCCATGCCCATGAGGAAGTTGTCGTTGCCATCCCCGATCAGGATGCCGTCAAAGTTCGAACCCTGCAGGCCCTCGATGCGCCGGTAGACATCGCCGGACGCATCGCCGGTATTGATGTTCGGATTGGCCAACGAGGCGGTCACGCCCTCCGGAGCGTGGAAGTATGAGGCGTAGTCCGGCGGAACCGTGTCAAGCCCTGGGGGAATGAGGGTATCGTTCCCGCCATCCAGGATGTCGGCGCCAGCGCCGCCCTCCAGCCAGTTCGAAATTCCGCTGCCGACCAGCGTGTCGTTGTGGTCGGAGCCGACGAGGTTGATGATGTAGTGCAGCTTGTCCCCGGTGGCGTGCCCGCCCGATGCCGTGCCGGCGCCGAGATTGATGTTCACCCCTGCATTCGAGGTCCGGTAGCCGGCAGTGGCATAGTCGGTCGCGTGGTAGAGCGGATCCAGCTGCTGACCTGAATCGCCCTGCGCGGTGCCGTAGATGGTATCGGCTCCGGCGCCGCCTTCCAGATAGTCCATCTGATGGCCGCCATAGATCAGATCGTTTCCAGCGCCCCCGAAGATGGTGTCGTCCTGGTCCCCGCCATGCAGAGTGTCGTTGCCGGCCCCGCCGCTGATCCAGTCCCAGCCGGTTCCTGCCTGAATGCTGTCGTTCCCGCCGCCGGCGATCAGGATGTCGTCGCTGCTTTCGATCTCCGCATCGCCAACCCGGATGGTATGGGTTCCGATATCGGTGAAATTGTAGTTCCGGTTGTCCGCGGCGATCCACAAGTCGCGGCCGTTGCTTTCCCCCGAGACGTCATGACGGTTGGTGCCGGAGATGGCCGTCGAGGACATCAGGTTCTTGTAGCCGACTGCGGCCATGTTACTGTTGAAGGTGAACTGGATCGTGGCGCCATCCGCGGTTTCCGTCACCCTCGCGCCATGGGCGAAGAGTTTGATATGGGACGGAATGCTGTCGGCATCCTCGACCGTCACGTTCACCAGCACCTTGCCGTTGGTGCCGCGCTGAACGGTGGTGCCGGTGAAATCGACCGCGACCCCGGCCTCGACCAGCGAGGCGAGGAACCCGCCGAGGCCACCGTCGAAATCCACCTGACTGACCCGCCCAAGGCGCAGCTGCTCTGCGCCTGCCAGCGTATAGGCCCAGGCGCCCGAAAAGGCCGAGTCAGGCGAGGCTGCGATGAGGGCATTGATGGTCGCGTGGTCTTCGAGATAGCGCTCATACTCGGCCGCGGTCGCCATCGAAGCCGCCAGGGTGAACGAGGCGTCCCCGGCGGAATTGGCCACGGCGCGCTTCAGGAAGATGTTCCCGCCGATCGGTTGGGAATCCCGCAGGAAATCGGTGACCGCGCCATCCACCATGGCCTCGGCGGAATCGACGCGCCGGCCGTTCACATAGAACCGCAGGCTACCGTTGTCCTGGGCCTCGATGTTCATCCGCTGCAGCACCCGCACCAACGGATTCGGCCCGAGATGATGAGGGTCGTTGTTCTGATAGATCGCCGGCAGCGTGAAGTTGCTGATATTGGCGTTCGCCATGTCGAACGCGCCGATATTGCTCATGTAGGCGCGCGACAGGTCGATGACCGCCTCGCCCAGGGCTTCCGTATAGTCATGCGGGAAGCCGTCCCGGGCGGTCGCGTAAAGATAATAGTCCAGCACGCCGGGAATGATGTTTTCGCCCTGCTGCTCGGCGAACATCAGGAAATTGGCGCCAGGCTCGGGATCGTCGCCGAACAGGTCCCCGAGAAGCGTGCCGATGAAAGCGCCAACACCGGGGATCAGGAGGTTGCCGAGCAAACCAACCGACTGCATTCCACCAAGAGCACCCCCAATCTGCCCTATGGCCCAGGAGGTCCCGGCGATCGAGCCGAGGCTGCCGCCAATCGATCCAGCAAGAGTATCCGCCGGCAGGATCTTATGCGCGAGAGATGAGCCGAAGAACGCGCCGACCGCTCCTGGCACGCTATCCCAGGCATTGCCCCATTTAACCTCACCCCAATTATAGTTCTGCTTTGCGAGTTGCTCGATCACCGAGCCGGCATAGGTCGAGGCGGTTACACCGAAAAGCTGCGCCCCGAACCCCTCCAGTCCCAGTTGTTCGCCGAGTTCCGCCGCGAAAAGCGAGGCCATCGAGGCGGTAAGGCTGGCCGTGAGCTCGGGTCCGATATCGCCGAGCTGGTTGTCGATGGCATCCTCCAGGGAGACCGCGAAATTCAACTGCCGACCATCGAACATATGATAGCCGGTGCTGGTAATGACTTCGGCGAGGTTTTCGGTAATCGTGCCCAGAATGGTGCCGCCAAGCAGCCGCTCGAACTGGCTTTCGCCCTCCAGAAGAACATTGGCAAGCTGCGTGCCGAAGCTGCGCCCGAGATTTCCGGCCAGATCGATGGTCGCCTGGCTGTCGTTGTGAACCCGAACGCCGCCCGCGACATAGGTATGCAGATCCTCGACCTCGAAGTTGTAGCTGCGCCAGGCACCACGACCGGAATGTGCGAGCCCGTCGCCTGCGGCCATGGCGACCGCCTCGACCTCCTCGAACATGTGCCTGGTCTCCTCAGACCAGACGATCCGTTCCGCGTGAATACCTGCAAGGGAACCGTCGGCCAACACGACCGTCGGCTCGGCGTCTTCGATGATCTCGTCGATACGGCGGAATTGGCCATGCGCGTCGAAGAAGCGGTGGCCGGGCGTTACCGTAAGCTCGCGATCTTCGCCACCCTCGTGCCACGAAAGGGAAAGCCATCCCCCGTTTCATTATGGAAAAGCCTAACCACCCGCTTTGGTACCAATGCCCCCCGCCCAGCTTCAACCGAATGATCAAACGCAAGGACAATGTCGCCGGGACGGAGGGTTTCGATAGATGCATGCTCACCCCCCATTACCAAGATTTGTGTGCCTGCTGAAAAGCAGAATGCTTTGAATTGGAACTCTTCAAGGATCTCGGCTGGGAGATTTAAATCGGAGCCAAGTTGGTCGATTTCAGAATCAGTCAAGCCAACAATAAAATCAATATCGATTCCTGCTGCGGAGTAAAGCTGCCGCAACGCAGCAGCGTTCTCACCAGCAAGAGTATATTGCTCCTGAACTACCTTGGCAACATTTGAGACATCTAGACCGGAATGTTTTTGAATGATCAGAGAAAACTTTTCCCATTCTGTTAAGGGAGTATTGGCGACAGTTCCATCTGGGAAAGTACGCTGAACTACCAGTTGGTCCAGCTTCACCTGCTCGCTCAGTAGAATTCCATAGTTAATATTTGCATCCGGATTAATCGCGTTAATAATGAAGTCAGCTTCAATAAATTTATCTTTCATGCCTTCGGTAATTGCCGAAAGCACCCAAGACTGTGGCTTTCCAATAAAGGCATCCCGTAGCCGCAGCGCTGACAACCCAGTGTTTGTGAGGGCAAGTACATCAGTTGCGTTTTTGTGGGCGTTGGCGTAGTCTGACCAAGCTCCAAGGATGCTGATCTGAACTTCAATAGTTAACCAAGTGTCATTAGTACCGTTCATTCTTGATCACTTTTTCTGGAGGAAATGATAAAATAGAAGGTGCTGTTGGTGAAGGCACAGCGTATACGGTCTGAGGTACTGAGGCGACAACTTTGAGAAAGCTCCAATATCACACTGGGGCAGAGATCACATGAAGGGGCGGCACTACCTTTTAGTGCCCGGTAGACGATTCGGTCACCTTCGATACTCCGCCCAGGTGTCTGGCCGGTCTGTTGCTGCAAGCTATTATGAGCCGCCACTTCCCAACTAGCGATAGATCGCGGTGTCATTTGACCAGTAGACTTCGAAATTCCCACGATTATGTCGTCGCCACGACAGCGCGTCGTTTCAATCATCAATCCGGGGTTATTACCAAATGCTCCCGAGCTTCTATAAACCGTAACGATGGCGCCATCGAAGTCTCGCTCGGACGGTCCTGAGACTGGCGTGATAGGGAACGAGATTGTGTTTAACTGTTGGCCGAGATGAACCGGTGGAGAGCCTAGGAGTAGTGCCTCTGCAGGCAGAGTATTGCAAAGCGAAGCCACCTCAACAGAGGATTGGCTTTTAGCTTGCTCGGCGATTGCAGGAATCCATAATGTAACCGTGGCAAAGATCAGTAGTAATGTGGCTTTCAGCACTTGCTCACTCCCTTGATCTTGCCATCTTAAAAATATACGAGTGAGCTTTAACGGTTTGATCGCGATAGATCTCTGCCGCCACAGGTTGTAATACAGACGCCGCAGGTTTCCGTGTATCTGTAACCTGCGCATATTTGATGTGAAATCTCCGCTGCAGGATCGCCGGCATGACCAGCTTCTCGATGTCCGCGACCTTCATCTCCCGCCCCGCAGGGTCCTGGGTCATCAGCCAGACGATCTCGCCCAGGATCTCCGCGACTGTCTTGCCGGCGACCGGGTCTCGGGCCGGACCTTCGGAGGCTTCGTTCGGTTCGGTGGTCCTGCCAGGGATGCCTCCGCAGATTCTCTTCCGGCAGTAAGCCGCGCATCCTGTATGTTGTAAAGAGCGGCAACCCGCCGACGCGCGTAGCGTCGCATATCGGAACATCCGACCGGAAGCACAGTATGCGCCGCAAGGTCGAAGGCAAGGCTGCCGTCGTCCAGCGCAGTATGGCCGCTGCGCCCGCCGGTCGCGGTGGCGCGGGTCTTGTAGAAGATCTTCATGGGTGTGTTCCTTCGTGGGATTGGCCTCGCAGGCCAGCAGCCGTGTCGTGGCGGAAAGCGCATCGCGCATCGGGTCGGGGGATCGCGTCAGCCTGGTCAGCAGCGCCGCCCCCAGCCACATCTGGTAAAGCACCCGGGCCAGCGCCTGTGCATCGGCGCCGCCGGGCAGCGATCCGTCTGCGCGCCCCGCCGCGATCAGTGTGCCACAACGGGCGATCAGGCGTGTGACGCCCGCCTCCAGCACCTGACGCATGTCTTCGGACAGATCCGCCACCTCGGCCGACAGCTTGACGACAAGACAGCCTTCCGCCCAGCCGGGCCGGGCCGGATCCTCGGGGTCAGAGATCCAGGCGTTCCAGTAGCGCATCAGTCTTTGGCTGCCAGTTCCCGGCGGCTCCAGCAGCCGGTCCAGCCTGTCGCCGTAGGTTTCGACGTAATGTTGCAGCAGGGCTGTGCCGAACGCTTCTTTGGAGGCGAAGTAATGGTAGAATGAGCCTTTCGGCACATCCACCGCACGCAGGATCTCTTGCAGACCGATGCCCGAAAATCCCTTGTGCAGCACCAGCGCCTGACCGGCTTCGAGGATATGCAGCCGGGTCGCTTCGCCCTTTGGTGTGAGGTGGAACTGTGTCATACGCATGAAATAGACCGGTCGTCTATAAGAGCAGGACCAAGCGCAGCATACTTTTTGCAGATCTTCCCGCCGCCTTCGCAGGAAGGCTCGCACGAGAGCGCTTTCTTCCCCAGTCCGGCACAAGAGTGACGGTCGAGGGCAGAGCCCCTCTTTCATCCGAAATTTTTCCGGTTGGCGATTGACGCCCGCTTTCCCGCCTGCCGTAACTCCCATACGAAATAAATTCGGATGGTTCGCAACATGGCAACGTCGGGAGAAATGGTGGCGGCAATCGCCGATCTGTTCGACGTCAACGCCGTGACGGTCGAGAGCATCGACCGCAGCCTGTCGGCGGCTGGCCTGCGCCGGAAAGGCGGGCGCGGTCGGTCCGCGCTGCATATGACCGGGTCGGATATCGTCAGCCTGACCTTCGCGCTGATCCTGGGCACGGGCATGAAAGACGCGCCGGAGAAGGTCGGCAAGGTCAGTCGGATGCCGCGACTGCATGCCTCCGTGCAATGGCGTCCGGACCCGGAAACGCCCCTGTTCGCGCTGGCCGAACAGGTGGAGCAGTATCAGGAGTACCCGGCTGCGACTGCAGGTCTAGGCGTGTTTCCGGGTGGGGCGGCACTTGCCGCGGCGGGGACCTTGGGTGAAGGCGTTGCCGCATTGGTCGATACGATGGCTGCCGGCGAGTTCCGCTCGCTCGACGATGTGGCGTTGAACCTGCAGATGTCGAGCGTCGGCCCTTCGGCCAGGCTCGCCTATGCCACCCGCGCCGGGGTATTGCGCGTGCATTACGAGACCACCGGTCCGGAAGCGGAGCGTCCGGTCTTCGAGCGTCGTTTCAAGCTCGACGAGTCTCTCCTGCGGCGTCTCGCCGGGATCATAGCCACCCGGTGACCGGCATTGGCCGGGATCTGACGGCATCGATCATGAATGCGGTAATGGACATGAATCCTCTGGCTGCTCTTATCTCGTCCTGGCTCATGCGCTGATCCTTCTCGGATCGGACGTAGGGGTCGTTCAGCTGGACGTTCCCGGACCATCGCAACAGTCACCGAATCGTCCGTCTTTGGACGGGCTGTGCCGGGACACCCGCCGAAGTCTTCCGCGAGAAGCTAATGACAGAGACGGATCCCCTGTCCTAGTCTAAAACGCGTCAGCGTCGCGGGTCAGCCTGAAACCACAGAAGTGATTTGCGAAGACAGGAGAGCGAAGGCGCCTTCGCTCTCCCTGGCACCGGCTACTTCGCCGCCAGCCAGTTGTTGAACCGCTCGGCCAGTTCCGCGCTGTGATCGGCCCAGAAGCCGGGATCCTCAAGGACGGCATTGGCCATGTTCTCCGGCGCCGTCGGCAGGTTCGGCGCCATCTCGGTCTTGTCGTCCTTGTAGAGCCCCAGAAGCGGGGCCGAGGACTTGCGGGCGGGGCCGTAGCTGATATAGCGCGCCTGTCCGGCCAGGGGCTCGGACCCTGTGGCGAACTTGACGTATTCCAGCGCTTCTTCGGGGTGCGGCGCGCCCACGGGAATGACGAAGGCGTTCAGTTCCAGGTATTGCCCGTCCCAGATCACCTCGAAGGGCTTGCCCTCGTTGATCGCGGCGTCGAAGATGCGGCCGTTATAGGCGGTGGTCATCGTCACCTCGCCGTCGGCCAGCAGTTGCGGCGGCTGCGCGCCGGCCTCCCACCAGACCACGTCCTTCTTGATGGTGTCGAGCTTGGCAAAGGCCCGGTCGACGCCTTCGGGCGTGGCAAGCACGTCATAGACCTCGGATGCCGGCACCCCGTCGGCCATCAGTGCGAAATGCAGTGTGCGCTTGACATCCTTGGCCAGCCCGCGCTTGCCGGGAAAGGCTTGGGTGTCGAAGAAATCCGCGACGGTCGACGGCGCCTTGTCCGGGAACTTGCTGGTGTCGTAGCTGATCACGGTGCCGGCAAAGATGGTCGCGATGCCGCAATCGCTCAGCGCGCCGTCGATGAAGTCCTCGGCCGCGGGCGTGCCGTCGGCCCCCGGCGGCAGGTCGGCCGGGTCGATGGCGATGACCGCGCCGTCGTCGCAAAGCCGCACGGCATCGGCCATGGCCACGTCGAAGACATCCGCCGTCACGTTCCCCGCGCCCACCTGCGCCCTGAGCAGGACCGAGGGATCGTCCGCCGAGATGGTAGTGACCTTGATGCCGGTCGCTTCGGTGAAGGGCTTGTTATAGGCCTCGATCTGGCTGACCTCGATGGCGCCGCCCCAGGTGACGACGCTGACCTCCTGCGCTGCGCTGGCCGAGGCCACGAGGCCGAATATCAAGGCCAGCGCGGTGGTCGAATGGGGGTGTTTCATGATGTTTCTCCCTGATCTTGTTATGTTGGAACGGTTGTGAAGGCAGGCTATCCGGCCCCCTGCAAGGCAACCCTGACGGGGTCGGGCACCGGGACGCTTTGGCGCGCCAGCGCGTCGAAGAACACCTCGACCACCTCGCAGGTCGCGACGGTCCGGCCGGTGGCGGCTTCCTGCATCGTCAGCGCCAGGGTCACGGATTTGCCGCCGATGCGCGCCGGCTGCCCCGAGATCGCCAGTACCTCGCCGGCCGTGACCTCGGATCGGTATTCGATCTTCAACTGGGCGGTGACGGGGATCACCCCGGGCTGTCCCGGAGGGGGAACCTCCACCCCCGCCTGGGACCAGAAGATGAAGATCGCGTCGTCGAAGGCGGCCGCGTAATGGCGGGCGTTCAGATGCCCGAAATGATCGCAATGCCAGCGATGCGCAACCACCGCATTGAGCGGAACGGGAAAGCGCATCTCCTCAGCCCGCCAGGCGTTTTTCGGCAAGCGCATCGAGGCCCAAGATCCCGCGCGCCTCGTCCGGGGTGGCGACCTCGCAGCCCAGGTCGGCGATGATGCGGCTGGCGCGCTCGACCAGCTGGCCGTTGGTGGCGAAGACGCCGCGTTCCAGGTAGATGTTGTCCTCGAGCCCCACCCGGCAATGGCCGCCCAGGATCGTGGACAGCGCCACGA
>NZ_JRKO01000058.1 GCF_000763885.1 Paracoccus versutus
TGGGCATTTCGATCCGGAATGGTTCGATCTCGACCTGATCAACAAGGATCTGCGCAATGCGCAGCGCGCGAACGCGCGGCGCCGGCGGCATCCGCCGAGGCCGAAGGCGCAGAAGGGTTAGCTGCGCCTCCCGTTGCGACCCATCGCCGGGCTGTGCGAAGCTGGCCCATCCTCCAGCCCTTGCCCCGGCGGACCCATGACCGAGATCGCACCGCAACCCGGATCAAGCTGTCGAAGCTGCGCGATATCGGCTGGTCGCTCTGGGATCCCATCGGCTTGCTGGACCCGGAAAGCCGGCCGGGCAGGTGGGACGACGAGGCCAACCTGTCCTTCGCGGACGAATACGACAGCTATCTGATCGCGGCGGCATCCCAACTGCGCCGGGGAACGCCGCGTGACGATGTCGTCGCTTTCCTGGTCGACATCGAGACCCGGCATATGGCGATGGGCGACAGCCCAAGCGCCAGGCCGAGAGCGGAAGCGGTCGTGGATGCGATCCTCGCCGACGAGGGTCTCTGGACATGGCCCGATGCGCCGGGGCGGTTCGGTCAGGAGGCGAGATGACCAGGCACAGGATCTTCACCACCAGTTTCGCCAGCGTTTATCCGCATTACGCGGCGAAGGCAGAGAAGAAGGGCCGGACCAGGGCCGAGGTCGACGAGATCATCTGCTGGCTGACCGGCTACGGTCCGGAGCAGCTGGCGGCCCGGCTGGACGACCAAACGGATTTCGAGACCTTCTTTGCCGAGGCCCCGCGCATGAACCCGGCGCGCTTCCTGATCAAGGGCACGGTCTGCGGTGTCCGGGTGGAGGAGATCGGGGACCCGCTGATGCGGGAGATCCGCTATCTGGACAGGCTGATCGACGAACTGGCGAAGGGAAAGCGGATGGAGAAGATACTGCGGGACGGGTGAGGCGTCCACTGGCACGGCTGTTAACATCTTGTCCGGCGACATGCCGCCGGCTGGCGGCCTTTTCCGGTATCTGTCCGCATCACTCTCTGAGCATTCCGTCTGTTGGCTTGACCAGCCGCCGGGTCATGAGGATGCTGCCGGCGTAGCGAGCTGCAGTCGCAGGTGGCGTGTATCATCCTCTGGCAGCCTGTCGTGATCGATCTCCGCGCAACGGTTCAATGTGGCCTTGTGTACTCGCGCCACGGAGCACATCTTAAGTTCTCCGACAGCCCCATCGAGGAACACAAAATGAAATGCCCGATAGACGACGAGACGCTGGTGATTGCCGAGCGCGGGGGCGTAGAAATCGACTACTGTCCCAAATGCCGTGGGGTCTGGCTGGATCGCGGGGAACTCGACAAGATCATCGAGCGCGCGGCACAGGCAACCGCGCCCATGGATTCAGAACGCGACCGTCGGCCGCTTCAGGATCGCGACAGAAGAGATGACCGGCGCGACCTTTCTCGCCATTCCTCTGCGGACGATGACCGTGGGTATGGCAGGAAGCCCAAACGGCGTGAGAGCTTTCTCGGGGATCTCTTCGATTTCTGACGCCTTGCTTCCCCGGCCGCGTCCGCACCTTGGGTTTCATCCACAAAGAATGCAATGTATCCCGCCATTCGGCTATCTGGGCGGGGGCCGGGTTGGCGAGCCTTTGCCACCTATCCTGAATGTCGTGGGCCTGAATGTCGTGGGCAGAACCCGCGGGCCCCGACCCGCGCGGCGTGGGAATGCGGCGCGGATATTCCGCGCCACGTCAGCGTAGCCGGGTCAAGCTCGTCGTAAACGCAAAGTCCGCCGCTCCTGCGAACGGTGGAATTTGGCATGCAGATTGCGTTTCAGGATGCGGCCGGGCCAGCGGCTCGCCTCAGCCCTCGGCCAGCCGATACCCCACGCCCGGTTCGGTGAAGATCCAGCGGGGGTCGGCGGCATCGTCGCCGAGCTTGGCGCGGAGCTGGCGGATATAGACGCGCAGATACTGACTGTCGCCGGCATGGGCCGGGCCCCAGATGGCGCGCAGGATCATGTCCTGCGTGACCAGCCGGCCGGCATGGGTGGCCAGAAGCCAAAGAAGGTCGAATTCCTTGCGGGTAAGGTGCAGGTCCTCGCCCGCCAGGCTTGCCCGGTGGTCGGCCGCGTCAATCGACAGCGGACCAAGGGTCAGCACCGCTGTCGCCGCCTCGGCCGCGCGGTCGCGCAGAAGGCCGCGCAGGCGGGCGAGCAGCTCGCCCGTCGAGAAGGGCTTGGTGACGTAGTCCTGCGCGCCTGCGTCGAGGGCGGCGATCTTGCCGGCCTCGTCGCTGCGCACGGATAGGACCAGCACCGGCACCGCGGACCACTCGCGCACCCGCTTCAGCACCGTGATCCCGTCGGCATCCGGCAGGCCCAGGTCCAGGATGATCGCCGCCGGCGCCTCCTTGGCGGCAAGGGCCACCCCCTCATGCGCTGTCGCGGCCTCCGAGACCAGATGCCCCTCGGCCTCCAGCGCCACGCGCAGGAAGCGGCGGATCGGGGTTTCGTCCTCGACGATGAGGATGCGGGCGGCGCTCAATGGGTCAGCTCCGGGTTTGTCAGCGGCAGGTCGATCGCGATCCGGGTGCCGCGGCCGTCGGCATGCACCGGCTCGGCCCGGATCGCGCCGCCATGGGCTTCGACGATTCCCTTGCAGATGGCAAGGCCGAGGCCGGTGCCGCCCTGTCCGCCGTCGCCCTGGCCCACGCGCCAGAACATGTCGAAGACATGGCCCGACGCGCCGGGGGGAAGGCCGGGGCCCTCGTCCTCGATCGCCAGGGTGGCACGGGCGCCATGGGTGCTTGCGGAAATGCGGATCGGCGTGCCGGGACCGGCATATTTGCGCGCATTGTCCAGGATGTTGACCACGACCTGCTCGATCAGGATCGGATCGACATGGGCGGGCGCCATGTCCTCGGGGATGGTCACCATGACCGGGTTGTCGCGCAGCGGCCCGCGCAGCCGGTGCCGCGCCGCGCCCACCAGCTCGCGCAGGTCGGTCGGCACCGTGTTCGGGCGCAGCGCGCCATGGCCCAGCCGGGTCATGTCGAGCAGGTTCTGGATATAGCGGTCCAGCCGCTCGCCCTCTTCGCGGATGGTCTCGACCAGGATGTCGCGCCCCTGGGGCCCAAGGCCGGGCTGGTCCAGCCCCTCGGCGGCGCCCAGGATCGACACCAGCGGTGTGCGCAGGTCGTGGCTGACCGAGGACAGCAGCGCGCTGCGCAGCCGCTCGGTTTCGCTGGTGACGCGGCTTTGCGCCAGATCCTCGGACAGGCAGATGCGCTCCAGCGCCAGCGCCACCTGATCGGCCAGCGCCTCGAGCAGGCGGCGGTCGCCGGGGCCGGGCTCGCGCCCGTCCTCATAGGCGATGCCCAGCGTGCCGAGGCGCCGCTCGGCCCCGGACAGCGGCAGGAACAGCCAGCGCGAGGCCGGCAGCGTTCCCGACCCGCGCCCGGCCGGCTCGCCATGGTCGAAGGCGTATTGCGCGGCCGATCGCTCTCGCGGTTCCAGCCGGTCCTCGGGCGGAAAGGCGCCGGCTATGGCAAGCGCGCCGCCTTCGTCGGGGACCAGCAGGATCGATTCGCATTCCAGCACCGTCGCCACATGGCTGACCGCCGCCCAGACCACATCGTCGAAAGAGGCCGCCCCGGCCGCCTTGCGCGAGAAATCGTAAAGCTTGCGGGTCCGGTCCGCGATGGCCCGCTGCGCGATGACGCGGCTGCGCAGCCGCGCGGCCAGGTTGCCGGTCAGGATCGAGGCGGCCAGGAACAGCACCAGCGTCAGGAATTCGCCCCGGCTCCAGATGTGAAGCGTCAGGCGCGGTTCGGTAAAGAGAAGGTTGTAGGTCAGAAAGCTCAGGACCGCCGTCGCGACCGAGGGCCAGAGGCCGAAATATGCGGCAACGGAAACCACCGCCGTCATATAGATCAGCGACAGGCTGAGGACCGGAAACAGCCGGTCGGCAGAGATCGCGACCAGACTGGCGCCGGCCACGACCGCGATGACGATGCCCGCAAGACGCAGGCCGTGCGGCAGGTCGGGCGGGGTCGGAGCGTGCCGTTTCCGGCCGGCGCGGGCCTCGTCGCCGACCAGGGTCAGCTCGAAATCGGTGGCGCGCCTTGTCAGGCCGGCAAGGAAACGTTCCCGCGCATCGGGCAGCAGCTGTGCCAGCCATGGCCGCGCGGGTGGGCGCGGCAGGATGATCCGGCGAATGTTCTGGCGCCGGGCGAAATCCAGCACCTCGGAGACCGCATCCCCCTCGACCTGCAAGGTCGAGATATCGGCGCCCAGCCTTTCCGCCAGCCGCAGCGCAGGCCCGGTCTCGTCCTGGCCATCGGCACGGCGGCTCTGTTCGTCGCGCAGGCTGGTCAGCGCCAGCACGAACCATTCCACCCGCGCCCGGTCGGCCGAACGCTTGCCGATGCGGATGGCGTCGCGGCCGACCGCGCCCTCGGGCAAGAGCACCAGGATGCGCTCCTGCGTCGGCCATGGCCCGGCGATGGCATTGGTGGCCATATGCTCCTGAAGCTGGGCGTCGACCCTGTCGGCGGCGGTGCGCATGGCCAGTTCGCGCAGCGCGGTCAGGTTGCCCTTGGCAAAGAAATTCGCCACCGCGCGCGCGGCCTGGTCCTGGACATAGACCTTGCCCGCGCGCAGCCGGGCGATCAGCTCGTCCGGCGGCAGGTCGATCAGCTCGATCTCGTCGGCCATTTCCAGCACGCGGTCGGGGACCGTCTCGCGCACGCGGACGCCGGTGATGCGGGCGACGGTGTCGTTCAGCGTCTCGACATGCTGGACGTTCAGCGTGGTATAGACGTCGATCCCCGCCGCCAGCACGTCCTCGACATCCTGCCAGCGTTTTTCGTGCCGACCGCCGGAAAGGTTGGAATGCGCAAGCTCGTCGATCAGCGCCAGGTCGGGGCGGTGGGCGATCAGGGCATCGGTGTCCATCTCGTGCAGGATGCGGCCACTGTGGATGACGCGGCGGCGCGGCAGCACCTCCAGCCCGCGCAGCAGCGCCTCGGTCTCGGCGCGGCCATGGGTTTCGACCACGCCGACCAGCACCTTGACGCCTTCGGCCGCACGCAGCCGCGCGGCCTCGAGCATGGCATAGGTCTTGCCCACCCCCGGCGCCGCGCCCAGAAAGACCTTGAGCCGCCCGCGGCCCTCGCGGCGGGCCTCGGACAGCAGGGCCTCGGGTTCGGGGCGGCGGGGCTCAGACATCGGTTTCCTCAGTCCGCCCCAGCAGGCGGCATGGGCGCGGCAAGGTCAAGCGCCAGGTTGGTCCGCAGGACATTCACCCGCGACTGGCCGTAAAGCCCCCAAAGCGGGCGCGTGACATGCTGCCGGATGATCTGCTGCACGATGGCGGCGTCGATCCCGCGCGCCCCGGCGATGCGAGCGGCCTGGGCCTGCGCATTCTCGGGCGAGATGTCGGGGTCGAGGCCCGAGGCGGAAGCCGTCACCGCGTCCGCCGGCGCGCTGGCACCGTTCTGGGCCTCATAGGTGGCGCGGCGCCCCGCGACCTGCTCTTTCAGTTGGGCCGAGGTGGGGCCGAGGTTCGAGGCGCCGCCGGGCATGGTCGCGTAATCCACCGCCGAGGGGCGCGGGTGCAGATAGCCCGGCCCGGCGAATTGCTGGCCGACCAGCGCCGAACCGACGATCCGGCCGTTGCGCTCGACCAGGCTGCCTTGCGACAGGCCGGGCGCCACGGCGCGGGCCAGCCCGGTCATCGCCAGCGGATAGGCCAGCCCGGTCAGCAGGATCATCGCCACCAGCATGGCCAGAGCCGGGCGGATATGCGTCATCATGGCATGCTCTCCCTATGCCAGCCCCAGCGCGGTCACGCCCATGTCGATCAGCTTGATGCCGACGAAGGGCGCGACGAGGCCGCCGAGGCCATAGATGGTCAGGTTGCGCCGCAGCAGGGCCGCCGCGCTGGCGGGCTGGTATCCGACGCCGCGCAGCGCCAGCGGGATCAGCGCGACGATGATCAGCGCGTTGAAGATCACCGCCGACAGGATGGCGCTTTGCGGGCTTTCCAGCCCCATCACGTTCAGCACGCCCAAGCCCGGATAGGCGGCGACGAAGACCGCCGGCAGGATGGCGAAATACTTGGCCACGTCGTTGGCCAGGCTGAAGGTGGTCAGCGCCCCGCGCGAGATGAGCAGCTGCTTGCCCACCATCACCACCTCGATCAGCTTGGTCGGGTCGCTGTCGAGGTCGATCAGGTTCGCGGCTTCCTTGGCGGCGGGCGTGCCCGAGTTCATCGCCACGCCCACATCGGCCTGCGCCAGCGCCGGCGCGTCGTTCGAGCCGTCGCCGCACATCGCCACCAGCCGGCCGCCGGCCTGTTCGCGGCGGATGTAGTCCAGCTTCATCTCGGGCGTGGCCTCGGCCAGGAAATCGTCCACCCCGGCCTCGGCGGCGATGGCGGCGGCGGTCAGCGGGTTGTCGCCGGTGATCATCACCGTGCGGATGCCCATGGCGCGCAGTTCCGCAAAGCGTTCGCGCACGCCGGGCTTGATCACGTCCTTGAGGTGGATCGCGCCCAGGATGCGCTCGTTCTCGGCCACCAGCAGCGGGGTGCCGCCCGAGCGCGCAATCTCCTCGATCCGGGCGTGCAGGGCGGTGTCGGCCTTCTGCCCGGTGAAACGCTCGATCGCATCGACGGCGCCCTTGCGCAGCCGCGTGCCGGAGAAATCGACGCCGGACAGCCGGGTCTGGGCCGAGAACGGCACCGGCTCGGACCCCGGTTCGGGGATGCGGGTCACGTCCTTCAGCAGCTTCTCGGCCAGTTCGACGATGGACTTGCCCTCGGGCGTTTCGTCCGAAAGCGAGGCCAGGAAAGCCGCCATTGCCAGCCCACGCTCATCGGTGCCGCGCGCCGGGACGAAGGCGTCGGCCATGCGGTTGCCGAAGGTGATGGTGCCGGTCTTGTCCAGAAGCAGCGTGTCCACGTCGCCTGCCGCCTCGACCGCGCGACCCGACTTGGCGATGACGTTGGCGCGCACCAGCCGGTCCATGCCGGCGATGCCGATGGCCGACAACAGCCCGCCGATGGTCGTGGGGATCAGCGTGACGAACAGCGCGGCCAGGGTGATGACGGGAATGACGACGCCCGAATAGCGCGCAAAGGGCTCCAGCGTGACGGTCACGAACAGGAAGATCAGCGTCAGCCCGGCCAGCAGGATGTTCAGCGCGATCTCGTTCGGGGTCTTCTGGCGCTCGGCCCCCTCGACCAGCGAGATCATGCGGTCGAGAAAGCTCTTGCCCGGCTCGGCGGTGATGCGGATGACCAGATGGTCCGAGACGATCCGCGTGCCGCCCGTCACCGAGGAACGGTCGCCGCCGGATTCGCGGATCACCGGGGCGCTTTCGCCGGTGATGGCGCTTTCATCGACCGAGGCGACGCCGCGGATCACCTCGGCATCGGTCGGGATCAGGTCGCCCGCCTCGACCAGCACGATCTGCCCGGCGCGCAGGCCCGAGGAAGGAACCTGGCGCGGTGCCGGATCGTCCGCATGCGCCATCAGCTTGACGACGGTTTCCGCCTTGGTGGCGCGCAGGTTGTCGGCGCGCGCCTTGCCCCGGCCCTCGGCCAGCGCCTCGGCGAAATTGGCGAAGAGCACGCAGAGCCATAGCCAGAAGGCGACCTGCAGGCCGATGCCTGCGCCCTCGGTCCCGAGGGCAAGGTCGCGCAGCGACAGGACGGTGGTCAGCGCGGCGGTGACGGCAGTGACGAAGATCACCGGGTTGCCCATCAGCGCGCGGGGCTGAAGCTTTCGGAAGGATGCCCTGAACGCCGTGCCGTAAAGCTCGGATCGGGCGGTGATGTCGGGGGACATGTCTGTTGTCCTTGCTTGGGAGAAGGCGCGGCCCCGTGCGGGCGGGGCTGCGCTGTCAGAAGGTCTGGCCGGCGCTCAGCGCCGTCTGCTCGGCGACCGGGCCAAGTGCCAGGACCGGGAAGAAGGTCAGCGCACCCAGGATCACCACGGTCAGCACCAGCAGCGTGACGAACAGCGGCCCATGCGTCGGAAAGGTGCCCGCCGTGACCGGGCTTTGCTGCTTGCCTATCATCGAGCCCGCGATGGCCAGCATCGGCACGATGATCGCGAAACGGCCCAGGATCATCAGCAGCCCCAGCGCGGTGGTCTGCCAGGGCAGCGCCGCGCCCCAGCCCGCGAAGGCCGAGCCGTTGTTGCCGACCGCCGAGGCGTAGGCATAAAGCGTCTCGGACAGGCCATGCGGCCCCGCCTCCTGGATGGCTGCGGCCGCCGTCGGGACGGTGACCGAGATCGCGCCGCCGACCAGGATGCCCAGGGGCATCGACAGGAAGGCCAGCATGGCCAGGGTGACCTCGCGCCCCTCGATCTTGCGTCCCAGGTATTCCGGCGTGCGGCCGACCATCAGCCCGGCCAGGAACACCGCCAGCACGACATAGAGCAGCATGCCGTAAAGCCCCGAGCCGACGCCGCCGAAGATCACCTCGCCGATGGCCATGTTGATGATCGGCACCATGCCGGCCAGCGGCATGAAGCTGTCATGCATGGCGTTGACCGAACCGTTCGAGGCGGCCGTGGTCACCTCGGCCCAAAGCGCCGAGAGGCCGGTGCCGAAGCGCATCTCCTTGCCCTCCAGGTTGCTGGCAAGGCCAAGCGCCGGGTTGCCGCCGCTTTCGCCCAGCCAGATCGCCAGCAGCCCGGCGAGGAACAGCACGCCCATGGCGGCATAGATCGCCCAGCCCTGGCGCCGGTCCCGCGCCATGCGCCCGAAAAGGAAGCAGAAGCCGACCGGGATCAGCAGGATCGACAGGCATTGCGCCATGTTCGACAGCACCGTCGGGTTCTCCAGCGGATGGGCCGAGTTCGCGCCGAAGAAGCCGCCGCCATTGGTGCCGAGTTGCTTGATCGCGATCTGGCTGGCGACGGGGCCGCGCGGGATCACCTGCTGCGCACCCTCCAGCGTGGTCGCATGCGCCCCGCCCAGAAGCGTTTGCGGCACGCCTTGCAGGATCAGAAGGATCGCCAGGATCACCGACAGCGGCAGCAGCACATAAAGCACCGAACGGGTCATGTCGGCCCAGAAGTTCCCCAAGCCCACCCCCTTGGGTGCGGTGAAGCCGCGGATCACCGCGACGCCGACCGCCATGCCGGTCGCGGCCGAGACGAAGTTCTGCACCGTCAGCCCGGCCATCTGCGACAGATGGCTGAGCTGCGCCTCGCCCGAATAGGCCTGCCAGTTCGTGTTGGTCACGAAGCTGACGGCGGTATTGAAGGCAAGGTCCGGGCTGATCGCGCCGATGCCCTGGGGGTTCAGGGGCAGGAACTGTTGCAGCCGCAGGATCAGGTAAAGCGCGACGAAGCCCAGAAGGTTGAAGGCGAGCAGCGCCAGCGCATAGCCGCGCCAGCTTTGCCGGACGCCGGGGTCGATGCCGCAAAGGCGATAGAGCCCGCGCTCGACGGGGCCGAGCACGGGGGAAAGAAAGCTGCGCTCGCCCGCATAGACGCGGGCCATGAACGGCGCCAGCACCCAGCCGCCCGCCGTCAATACGGCGCAGAACAGGACATATCCGATCAGGTCTTGCATCTGCGCGCCTCAGAACCGATCCGGGCGCAAGAGCGCGAGGATGAGGAAGACGAAGATCCCCGCCGAGACGGCGAGGCCCAGGATAAGGTCGACCATATGCGCCCTCACGACCTGTCGATCAGGCGCAGCGCCGCGGCGAAACCGCCGATGCCGATCACGCCGAGCGCAAGATAGACGATGTCTGCCATGGCAGGACTCCCGCAGTTTCGATACGGGCCAATATCTGTCCGCGGCGCGTCAAGGGGCTATGCGGATTTCAGGGCGCAGGCGTAAATCCGGCGTAAAGATCATGTCGCGTGGGACTGCGCTTGGGCGGAACCAGGAAGCGGTAGCCCCAAAGGAGCCTTGTAACTTCCTGCTGGTTGATCTGAGTCAAAGTGGCATCGCCGGATTTCCGAAACACTTGGTACAGTTCGCAAGGTCATCGATCGCCGGCCCTGCAGTTTTCGGATGAGTTCGACAGCGGCGATGTCGCGCCGCCCCAGTGGCCAGCACCGGCAGGACGCTGCGCCAGCTGCCATTCCAGCCACCGGAGGCAATCATGGACAAGACGCCCGAAACGCCCGCGAAACGACAGTTCCGTTTCCCAACCGCATTCACCATCCTGTTCGGCCTGATCATCCTGGTCGCCGCGCTGACATGGATCGTGCCCGCCGGACAGTACCAGCGCGAGATGAACGAGGCGCTGGACCGCGAGGTTCCCGTAGCCGGCACCTATGCCGAGACCGAGCCGAACCCGCAGGGCATCACCGATGTGCTGATGGCGCCCATCGCCGGGCTCTACGATCCCGACAGCTATCAGGCCAATGCCATCGACGTGGCCGTCTTCGTGCTGGTGATCGGCGGCTTCATCGGCGTCGTCGCCGCCAGCGGCGCGATCAATGCCGGGATCGGCCATGCCATGACCGCGCTGGCGGGACGCGAGAAATGGATGATCCCGGTGCTGATGGGGCTCTTTGCGCTGGGCGGCACTACCTACGGCATGGCCGAGGAGACGCTGGCTTTCTACATGCTGCTGATCCCGATCATGATCGCCGCGCGCTATGATGCGGTGACGGCGGTGGCGATCATCCTGCTGGGGGCGGGCGTGGGCGTCCTGGGCTCGACCGTGAACGCCTTCGCGACGGTGATCGCGTCGGATGCGGCCGGGATCCCCTTCACGCGCGGGCTGGTGCTGCGGCTGGCGATCCTGGTCCTGTGCTGGCTGGCCTGCGTGATCTATGTCATGCGCTACGCCGAGAAGGTCCGCCGCGATCCGTCGAAATCGCTGGTCTACGACATGAAGGCCCGGAACGAGGCGCATTTCCTCAGCGGGCATCAGGGCGACAAGACCGAATTCACCACCATCCACAAGATCGTCCTGTCGATCTTCGGGCTGACCTTTCTGGTCATGGTCTGGGGCGTGCTGATGGGCGGCTGGTGGATGGGCGAGATGAGCGCGCTGTTCCTGGGCTCGGCCATCCTTGTCGGGCTGGTCGTGCGGCCGGGCGAGAAGGCCTTCGTCGATTCCTTCGTCGATGGCGCGCGCGACCTGCTGGGCGTGGCCCTGATCATCGGGCTGGCGCGCGGCATCGTCGTCATCATGGATGCCGGGCGCATCACCGACACCATCCTGCATTGGGCCGAGATGTCGGTCGCCGGCCTGGGCGAGGTGGCCTTCATCAATGTGATGTATTGGCTGCAGGTGCTGATGTCCTTCTTCGTGCCGTCCTCGTCGGGGCTGGCGGTGCTGTCGATGCCGATCATGGCGCCGGTCGCGGATTTCGCCGGGGTAGGGCGCGACCTGGTGGTGACGGCCTATCAGTCGGCGAACGGGCTGGTGAACCTGATCAACCCGACCTTCGCCGTGGTCATGGGCGCGCTGGCCATCGGGCGCGTGCCCTATGAGCGCTGGCTGCGCTTCATGTGGCCGCTGCTGGTGATCCTGACGGTCATCATCATGGCCTGCCTCAGCATCGGCGCCCTGATCGCCTGAAACCGGAGAGCGAACATGTCCATCCCCTATGGCGTCCATTCGGAAATCGGCAAGCTGCGCCGGGTTCTCGTCCACCGCCCCGGCTCGGCGCTGGCCCGGCTGACGCCCTCGAATTGCCATGAGCTGCTGTTCGACGACGTGATCTGGGTCAAGCAGGCGCGGACCGATCACATGGAATTCGTCGATGCCATGCGCTATCGCGGGGCCGAGGTCGTCTTCCTGCGCGAGTTGCTGGCCGAGACGATGCGCATCCCCGAGGCCCGCGACTGGCTGCTGGCGCGGCGCGTGAACGAGAACACCGTCGGCGTGGGCCTGGCCGACGAGTTGCGCGCGCATCTGATGGAGATCGACGCCGATCCGCTGTCGCTGATCCTGCTGGGCGGGATGAGCCGGGCCGAACTGCCGCTGGAGGGCGGCGGGCTGTTTCCCGCCACCCTGCGGCCGGGGGATTTCGTGTTGCCGCCGCTGCCGAACCATCTGTTCACCCGCGACACGACCTGCTGGATCTATGGCGGCGTGACGCTGAACCCGATGCGCTGGAACGCGCGCAAGCTGGAGACGGTGAACATCGCCGCGATCTATCGCTTCCATCCCGATTTCCGCGACGCGGGCTTTCCGGTCTGGTGGGGCGACCCGGATCGCGACCACGGCCTGGCCACGCTGGAAGGCGGCGACGTGATGCCCATCGGCAACGGCACCGTGCTGGTCGGCATGGGCGAGCGCACTACCCCGCAGGCGGTGGACCAGCTTGCCCGCGCCCTGTTCGCGCAGGGCGGGGCCGAGCGCGTGATCGCCTGCAAGCTGCCGGCCGAGCGCGCCTCGATGCATCTCGACACGGTGTTCAGCTTCTGCGACCACGACCTGGTCACGGTCTTTGCCGATGTGGCCGAACGGATCGTGCCCTATTCCATCCGGCCCGGCGACAAGGATTGGACGCTGGACATTCGCGAGGAAAACCGCCCGCTGGTCGAGGTCGCGGCCGAGGCGCTCGGCCTGCCGAAGCTGCGGGTGGTCGAGACCGGCGGCGACGCCTATGTGGCCGAGCGCGAGCAATGGGACGACGGCAACAACGTCATCGCGCTGGAGCCGGGCGTGGTCATCGCCTATGACCGCAACACCTTCACCAACACCCAGCTGCGCAAGGCCGGGGTCGAGGTCATCACCATTCCCGGCGGCGAACTGGGCCGCGGCCGCGGCGGCGGCCATTGCATGACCTGCCCGCTGATCCGCGATCCGGCGTAGGGGAGGTCCGAGATGTCCGTCAATCTCCTGGGGCGCAGCGTCCTCAAGCTCATGGATTTCACCCCCGACGAGATCCGCTTCCTGCTGCGGCTGTCGGCCTCGCTCAAGCAGGCCAAATACGGCGGTTATGAGCAGCAGCGGCTGAAGGGCCACAATATCGCGCTGATCTTCGAAAAGGATTCGACCCGCACCCGCACCGGCTTCGAGGTCGCGGCCTATGACCAGGGCGCGCATGTCACCTATCTGGGCCCGACCGGCACCCAGATCGGCAAGAAGGAATCGATGAAGGACACCGCCCGCGTGCTGGGCCGCATCTATGACGCCATCGAATATCGCGGCTTCGGCCAGCAGCAGGCCGAGTTGCTGGCGGAATGGTCGGGCGTGCCGGTCTATAACGGGCTGACGGACGAATTCCACCCGACGCAGATCCTCGCCGATTTCCTGACCATGCGCGAGTTCACCCGCAAGCACCTGTCGCAGCTTGCCTTCTGTTTCCTGGGCGATGCCGGCAACAACATGGGCAATTCGCTCTTGGAGGGTGCCGCGCTGATCGGCATGGACGTGCGGCTTGGCGCGCCCCGCGACTGCTGGCCCGAGGAGGCGCTGGTCGCCCGCTGCCGCGAGATCGCCGCGACCACCGGCGCCAGGATCACCCTGACCGAGGATCCGGCCGAGGCCGCGCGGGGCTGCGATTTCGTCTATACCGACGTCTGGGTCTCGATGGGCGAGCCCGAGGAGGTCTGGGCCGAGCGGATCGAAAGGCTGACCCCCTATCGCGTCACCCGCCAGGTCATGGAGGCGACCGGCAACCCGCATGCCAAGTTCATGCATTGCCTGCCCGCCTTTCACAACCGCGAGACCGGGATCGGCGAAAAGATCTTCCGCGAATACGGCATCGATTGCATGGAAGTGACCGAGGAGGTCTTCGAATCCGCCGCCTCGATCGTCTTCGACCAGGCCGAGAACCGCATGCACACGATCAAGGCGGTGCTGGTCGCCACCCTGGCGGGCTAGGGCGATGCGTGTCGTGGTGGCCCTGGGCGGCAATGCGCTGCTGCGCCGGGGAGAGCCGATGACGGCCGAGGCGCAGCGCGCCAATGTGCGCAAGGCGGCGCGGGCGCTGGCCGATCTGGCGCGCGACCACCAGATCGTGGTCGCGCATGGCAACGGCCCGCAGGTGGGCCTGCTGGCGCTGCAGGCGGCGGCCTATGGCAGCGAGACGGTCTGGCCGCTGGACATCCTGGGTGCCGAAAGCGTCGGCATGATCGGCTATCTGGTCGAGCAGGAACTGGCCAACGCCCTGCCGCGCGATGCGGTGCTGGCCACGCTGCTGACCCAGATCGAGGTGGCGCCGGACGATACCGCCTTCGCCCGGCCCGAAAAGCCCATCGGGCCGCTCTATGACGCCGGGGAGGCCGGGAAGATGCGCGCCGCCCATGGCTGGCCGATGGCCGAGGAGGCTGCCGGAAAGTGGCGCCGCGTGGTGCCCTCGCCCCGCCCCCGGCACATCACCCAGATCCGCGCGGTGCGCCTGTTGGTCGAAGCAGGCGTCACGGTGATCTGCGCGGGCGGCGGCGGCATCCCGGTGATCCGGCGGGCCGATGGCAGCTTGCAAGGGGTCGAGGCCGTGATCGACAAGGACCACGCTGCCGGCCTGCTGGCCGCGCAGCTGGAGGCCGACGCCTTCCTGATGCTGACCGATGTCGATGCGGTCTATGACGGCTGGGGCACCCCCGAGCAGCGCGCCATCCGCAGGGCGCGGCCCGACCAGCTGGACCCGGCCCGCTTCGCCGCGGGCTCGATGGCGCCCAAGGTCGAGGCCGCCCGCACCTTCGCGACATCGCCGGGCAGGATGGCCGGAATCGGGCGACTGGAGGATGCCCGCGCGATCCTGGAAGGGCGCGCAGGCACGTTGGTTGCGCTCGGGGTCGGGTGAGTGAGGGCATATCGACAGTTCCTCATCTCGGCGATGAACCCATGTCACGAAGACCCTAACTAACCGATCAGACAGCTGTATCCGGTCCCGGAGCGCACGGTCGGCACCTGCAAATGCTGCGGCGCAACCTCCCGAAAGCTGACGCTCGACTGGCACTGCAGCGAATTCCTCACCATCATGGCAAGGATGCGGGACAAGGCTGCGGGTCGTGGTATGTGACCCGGTGAAGCAAGAGGGGCTAAGGCTGGTCAATTCACATAAGGGGGCGGCGGAGGTCCGTATCGGCGTCACGCAGTCCCCGGAATCTACAAGGACGTTCACAACGCGGAACGTGCGAACCGATGGCGCGAAGCAGGTCTCTGGTTGGCATCTTCCGACGCTACGGGCGAGCGTGGCGACATGGTGTCGTGGGGGCCGGGTGCAATCATTACGCCTGCCGGTGAAGTCGTCGCCCAACTCGCCCTGAATGGACTTGGGCTGCTTCCGGCCCCGGACGCCATGAGGTGCTGCGCTTCGGGCTGATGGTAGAACGTGGTCTGTGTGAAGCAGCCACAAGCATCAGGGAAGGACGCGCAGCATGAAGCACTATGCCGGATTGGATGCATCGGTAAAAGAGACCTCGATCTGCATCGTTGATGAGGATGGGAGGTTCTGTCGGCTGGGATAGTGGAGGAAATAGCCGTCGAAAATGGGCGGCCAGTCGTCCAGCACCAGCCCGCCGCTTGCCAATAGGCCAGTATGATGGAGGAACTTTTGCTCAGCTTACATGGGTTGGTACCGGCTGACGGGACCGCGCGGCCGAAAACGAACCGCGCGACACCGTCAGCAAACACTTGACCGGGAAAACCAGGAATTATCCATCGCCTTATATGCGCGATCCGCCTGCGGGCCGCTGCAGGGCAGAGCGCGACACGCGGTCGAACAGCAGGGCGATGGCGACGATGGCCAGGCCAGCACGCAGCCCAAGGCCCATCTCCATCCGCGTCAACCCGCGTGTAACCTCGGCGCCAAGGCCGCCCGCGCCGACCAGCCCGGCCAGGACAACCATCGCCAAGGACAGCAGGATGCACTGGTTCAGGCCGACGACGAGCGTCGGCAAGGCGGCGGGGAACTCGATCCGCGTCAGGATGATGCGGGGCGGTGCGCCTATGGCCTGGCCCAGCTCCAGCAGGTCCTTTGGCACCTGGCGAAAGGCCAGCGTGGTCAGTCGCAGCATCGGCGGGACGCCGTAGACGACGGTCGCCAGCAGCGCCGGCACCTGACCCAGGCTGAACAGGATCACCGCCGGTATCAGATAGACCCATGGCGGCACGGTCTGCATGATGTCGAGGATCGGGCGCAGCGCCGCCTCAAGACGCGGCCGGCGCGACGCCATGATCCCAAGGGGAACGGCGATCGCCACAGCCGCCACGACTGCGGTGAAGACCAGCGCGATCGTCTGCATCGATTGCGGCCAGAGGTTCATCAGCCAGCAGAAGCCCAGGCACAGGAAGGCCAGCAGCGCCACCCGCAGGCCGGTCAGCAAGGCCACCGTGATCGTGACCAGCAGGATCACCACGATGGCTGGCGGATAGAGCAGCAGCGACTGGAAGGCGCCGAGAACGGCCTCGACCACGCGTCCGATGACATAGAACAGCCCGTGCAGGTTGGCGTTCAGCCAGTCCACGAAGGGCGCGAGCCAGGTGCCGATGGAAAACTGGAAGGTCATGCGCCGCTCCCTTTCCGTTGCGCCATGCTTTGGGTCAGGCGGTCGATGACCATGGTCAGGATCACGATGGCGATGGCGGCGTCGATGGACTTGGCGATATCCAGCGTGCGGATCGCGTCATAGATCGTCTGGCCCAGCCCGCCCGAGCCGACGATGCCGGCGATGACCACCATGCCGAATGCCATCATCAGGGTCTGGTTGATCCCCGCCATGATGCTGGGAACGGCGAAAGGCAGGCGGATCTTCAGGAACATCTGGCCGCGCCTCATGCCGAGGGACTTGCCCAGTTCCAAGAACTCGGCCGGGGTGCGGGAGATACCCAGCGCCGTCAGCCGGATTGCCGGCGGCATGGCGACGATCAGCGTCGCGGCCAGCGCCGTCGCCGGGCCGAAGCCCAGAAGCGCGATGGCGGGCAGCAGATAGATATAGGGCGGCATGGTCTGGATCAGGTCCAGCACCGGCTCGACAGCTCGATTGAGCAGCGGATTGAAACCGGCCAGGATGCCGATGGGCAACGCGACCAGCAGGGCGAGGAAGGTCGCGCTGAGCACCAGGGCAAATGTGCTCATGGTTTCGGACCAAAGCCCCATGAATGCGCAGACCGCAAGGCCCGCGGCGATGGCAAGCCCGGCACCGGCGCCGATCAGGCGCCAACCGGCGAGCCCCAGGAGAATCATGGTGACATACCAGGGCGAGCCCCCGAGTGCCCAGAATGCCGCGCCATAGAAACCCTCGAAACCAAGGCGCAGGCCATCGAACAGGAACGCGGCATGGTCAGTGACCCAGAACAGCGCATCATCGACAATGCGGTCAAAATTGCTGGCAATCGTTGCGGGATCCATGCCGGTCAATGCCCCCCGGTCTCGGAGGCTTGCGATCCCTTGACCCCCAGCAGCAGGCTGGTCGGCGTCACCACGCCGGCGATCTGGCCCGCCTCGACCACGGCAAGCCCGGCGCTGCGATGGCCGACCATCAGTTCGATCAGCCCGTCTATGTCGGTATCGGGCGAAGTGAGGGGCAGGCTCTCCAACCCGACGCCCGGATGCTCGCGCTGGAACTCGGCGGGCGGGATCATGACCGAATGCGCCTTGATCAGATGCAGTTTCGAAATGCCGGCGACAAATTCGGCGACATAGTCGTCGGCCGGGTTCAGGATCAGTTCTTCGGCGGTTCCGGTCTGGATGATGACGCCGTCCTTCATGATGGCGATGCGGTCGCCGATGCGGATCGCCTCGTCCAGGTCATGGGTAATGAAGATCGCGGACTTGCCGAGTTCCTTGGTCAGCTGCCGGAACTCGTCCTGCAACTGCCGACGGATCAGCGGGTCGAGCGCCGAGAACGGCTCGTCCATCAGGATGATCTCGGGGTCCGAGGTCAACGCGCGGGCCAAGCCCACCCGCTGCTGCATGCCTCCCGAAAGCTCGCCCGGATAACGCTCCATCCAATCGGCCAGCCCGACCTTGGCCAGCGCGGCCTTGGCCGTCTGGTTGCGCTCGGCCTTGGGGAGGCCCCGCACCTCCAGCCCGAAGGCGGCATTTTCCAGCACCGTGCGGTTGGGCAGCAATGCCACGCTCTGGAACACCATAGCCATATGCTTGGCCCGCAACTCGCGCAGGTCAGGCTCGCTCATGGCACCGATGTCGCGGCCCTTGACCTTGATCTGACCGCTGGTCGGCTCGATCAGCCGGTTCAGCATGCGGATCAACGTCGATTTGCCGCTGCCCGACAGGCCCATGATGCAGAAGATCTCGCCGCGCCCGACCTGAAAGCTGGCGTCGGATACGCCGACGACGCAGTCGAATTCCTGCAGGACTTCGCGCTTGCCGAGGTTGCGGCGCTGGACCGCATCCATCGCGGCCGGCGCCCGGGTGCCGAAGATCTTCCATGCCGACTGGCAGTCGAGCAGGATTTCCCCGGCATTCATGCTTCCTGTGGTCACTATCCGTTTCTCCGAGATGACAGATGGTTGGGCCGCCGGAGATCAATCGGCGGCCCGGACGTGGCTCAGTAGCTCTTGGTGTTCGACCAGCGCTCGAGCAGCAGGCCGTGGCTGTCGATCCAGGACTGGATAGCGGCATCCATGGTTTGTCCGCCCGCGACAGCCGAGTTGATGGCCGCAATGTCGGCGATCGGCAGGAAGACACCGGCCAGGATTTCCCGTGCCTCGGGGTTTGCTTCCGAGAAGCCCTTTTGCGCGATCAGGTTATAGGACTGGGGCGGCGCGAACACGCCCTTGGGATCGGCCAGGAACTTCATCTCGAATTGCTCGGCCATCCAGGTCGGCGTCCACAGCGTCACGACGATCGGCTCTTGCCGGTCCACGGCCGATTTCAGCGCGGCCGTCATGCCTGCGGTCGAGCCCTCGACCAACTGCAGCTTCAGGCCGTATTTGTCGACCGCATCGGTCGTCTCGCGCATCAACCCCGAACCGGGCTCGATGCCGACGATCTTGCCGCCCAGCTTGTCGGCACTGTCGTTCAACTCTTCGATGGAGTTGATCTCGACATAGCTGGGAACCGCCAGGCCCTGGTAAAGGCCATGCGAGGCGATGGAGACCTTCTCAAGCCGGTTCTTGTTCTTTTCCCAATAGTCGTAGGCGACAAAGTCGACCTGCGAGGCCATGACCTGCACATCGCCGCGGGTCAGCGCGGCATAGGCGATGCCCCATTCGGAAAACTCGGTCAGCTCCACCGTATAGCCCTTGTTCTCAAGGACTTTCTTGGCCACGGCCGCGATCGGCACCATGTCTTCCCAGGCCATGGTGCCCAGCTTGATCACCTTGTCCTGGGCGTTTGCGGCAAACGCGCTCACCCCCAGCACGGCTGCCGCGGCAAGAGCTTTCATCAGTCGTTTCATGTGCACTCCCTTGATTGTCCGATCGGGCTTCATTGCCGGCCCAACTTGTGACGGAACACCGCCTGGACGGATCGGCGGACGGATCAAACCTTCGCTCTGTCTGCGAAGATTATATTGACACGCTATCTTTAGATAGACATTCTGTCTACAAATAATTTGCGCAGGACGGAATCCGACGAATGGCCTACAGATTGTCTACACATGATCCTGGAGGACTTTTCATGGCGATGCAGAAGGCGGATGCAGCCCAACCGCGCTTGGTAAATATTGATAAGAAACAGGTTCTTGCCTTGGAATTGCGTCGGCGGATCCTGCTGATGGAAATCGCCCCCGGCGCGGTGATCGACGAACAGGAACTGGCCGAGGAATTCGGCCTGTCGCGCCCCCCGGTGCGCGAGCTGATGCGGCAGATGGCGGGGGAAGGCTATATCGAGCTGGAGGCGAATCGCCCCGCCCGCGCCACCTCGATGAGCTATCACGCGCTGCGCGACTTCTATCTTGTCGCGCCGATGATCTACATCGCCTCGACCAGGCTGGCGGCCGAAAACGCCCGGCCCGCCGACATCGCCAAGCTGCGCCGGATCCAGGACGAATTCCGCGCGGCGGTTGAAGGGGGCGATGTGGATGCCCGGATCTTCGCCAATGACGCCTTCCACCTGGAAATCGGCAACATCGCCCGGAACGCCTATCTGCTGCCCAGCCTGCGGCGGCTGCTGATCGACCATGCCCGGATCGGCCGGACCTATTACCGCGACGACGTCTCGGACAAGGCCGAACTCGCCACCGCCGCCGCGCAGCACGACCAGATCATCGACGCCATCGAGCGCCGCGACCCCGAGACCGCCGGCCGCATCGTGCAGGCGCATCTCGAGCTCTCGCGGCGCAACATGGCCGCATACGCCGTCCCGGAGGGGATGGAGATACCTTCAACAAGCTGACTTCGCCACCTGGGAGAAACCATGACCGATCTGCTGAGCACCGAGGACTACAGGGCCATCGCCGCCGGGCTGTCTTTCCCGACGCAGGCCTTCATCGACGGCGCCTTCCGCCCGGCGCTGTCGGGCAGGACCTTCGCCACCACCAACCCGGCGACGGGCGAGGCGCTGGCCGAGATCGCCGCCTGCGATGCGCAGGACGTGGACCTGGCCGTGGCCGCCGCCCGCGCCGCCTTCGAGGACGGGCGCTGGTCGCGCCTGCATCCCGGCGAGCGCAAGGAGGTGCTCTTGCGCCTGGCCGCGCTGATGCAGGACCACGCCCGCGAGCTGGCGGTGCTGGAAAGCCTGGATGCCGGCAAGACCATCTTCGACTGCGAAACCGTCGACGTGCCCGAGACCATCCATGTCATCAAATGGCACGCGGAACTGATCGACAAGATCTACGACCAGGTCTCGCCGGCCTCGGACAACCATATCGCCATGGTGGTGCGCGAACCCGTGGGCGTGGTCGGGCTGGTGCTGCCCTGGAACTTCCCGCTGCTGATGCTGGCCTGGAAGATCGGCCCGGCGCTGGCCGCCGGCTGCTCGGTGGTGATGAAGCCCGCGGGCGAGACGACGCTGACCGCGCTGCGGGTGGCGGAACTGGCGGCCGAGGCCGGGCTGCCGGCGGGCGTTTTGAACATCGTCACCGGCTCGGGCCGCGAGGTGGGCGAGCCGCTGGGTCGTCACCCGGACGTCGACATGGTCAGCTTCACCGGCTCGACCGCGACGGGTCGACGCTTCCTGAACTATTCGGCCGACAGCAACCTCAAGGAGGTGGTGCTGGAGCTGGGCGGCAAGAACCCCTGCATCGTGCTGGACGATGCCGAGGATCTGGACGCGGTGGCGGCGCATGTGGTGAACGGCGCGTTCTGGAACATGGGGCAGAACTGCTCGGCCGCCAGCCGCCTGATCGTGCAGGGCGGCATCAGGGACCGGCTGCTGGAGAAGGTCCGGGCCGAGGCGGCGACCTGGCTGGTGGGCGATCCGCTGGATCCGGCGAACCGCGTGGGTCCGCTTGTCTCGAAGGCGCATTTCGACAAGGTCAGCAGCTATCTGGATGCGGCGAAATCGGAAACCGTGCTGGTCGGCGGCAATGTCGTCAGCCCCGGCTTCATCGAGCCGACCATCGTGGAAGCCGCGCGCGATTCCCGGCTGGCGGTGGAGGAGATCTTCGGCCCGATCCTGACGGTGATCGTGGTGGACTGTTTCGAGGAGGCGATCGCGGTCGCCAACGACACCGACTACGGGCTTGCGGCCTCGATCTTCTCGGCCAACGGCAAGCGGGCGTTGCGCGGGGCGCGGGCCTTGCGGGCGGGCACGGTGACGGTGAACAGCTTCGGCGAGGGCGACGTGACCACACCCTTCGGCGGCTACAAGCAATCGGGCTTCGGCGGCCGCGACAATTCGATCCACGCCCATGACCAGTATACCCAACTCAAGACAATCTGGATCGACCTGAACTAAGGATCACCCGACATGACCGACTTTGCCTTTCCCGGCCTCAACCTGGCCGTGACCACCCCTTTTGACCCGGACGGCCGCGTCGCCTTCGACCGGCTGGAGGAGCATCTGGAGCGCTATATCGCCGCCGGCATTCCCGGCTTCGTGCTGAGCTCGGGCACCGGGTTGCATGCCTATCTGTCGCGCGAGGAATCCGACGAGCTGGTGGCGCGTGGTGCCAGGATCATCGACGGCCGCGCCAAGGTCATCGTGCAGACCTCGGCCCTGCTGGTCGAGGATGTCGTGGCCCGCACCCGCCACGCCGCCGATTGCGGCGCCGACGGGGTGATGCTGCTGCCGCCGTTCTTCGAGGGTCCGACCAGCGACGACGATGTGGTCGCCTTCTACGAAACCGCGTCGCAGGGCGGGCTGCCCATCATCGGCTACAATGTCCCGCATGTCGTGGGGGTCGCCATCACGCCCGACCTGTTCCGCCGGCTGGCCGAGATCCCGAACTTCGTCACCGTCAAGGACAGCAGCGGCGACCTGGTGCAGCAGACCGACCTGATCCGCACCGGCCTGCCGGTGATGAACGGCGCCGATCCGCTGGTGCCCTATGCGCTTTATGCCGGCGCCGCGGGCCTGATCTGGGGCGGAGCGAATTTCGCGCCGAAGGCCTGCGTCGCCGTGGTCAAGGCCGCCGAGGCGGGCGACTGGAGCAAGGTGCGCGAGTTCTGGCGGGCGCTGGAGCCGGCGATGAACCTGATCTGGCAGGGCGACTACGGACAGTCGGTCTATGCCGCCGCCGAGATGACCGGCTATGGCGCGGGCCAACCCCGCCGCCCGTTCAGCCCGCTTCCGGCTGACAAGCGCGAGGTGCTGCGGGCCGCGCTTGGCGGGCTGATCGAATCCGAGGCGCAATCGTGACCAGCCACCGGATCAAGCCATCCGATCTGCCCCGGCATCCGGGGGTCTCGGGCTGGGTGGCGATGCTGCCGCCCCGCAAGCCCACCCCGGCGCTGAAAGCCGCGATCACCGCCGACATCGCGGTGATCGGCGCCGGTTTCGCCGGGCTTTCGGCGGCAAGGCGGCTGGCACAGATCGACCCCGGCCTGCGCATCGCCGTGCTCGAGGCCGGCGTGGTCGGCGACGGCCCGGCGGGGCGCAATTCTGGCTTCATCATCGACCTGCCGCATGAGGTCTCGTCCGAGGACTATGGCGGCACCGCGCTGCAGAAAAGCCGCGACCACATCACCCTGCAGCGCCGGGCGGTCGATTTCGCCGTGGAACTGGCGCAGGAAAAGGGCTGGCCGCGCGAGGTGCTGGACATGTGCGGGCGCTACAACGTCGCCATGTCGCCCGAGGGCGATCACCACATCCTCGACTACGCCAGGCAGCTCGACCAGCTGGGCGAGGACTACCGGCTGCTGGATCGCGCGGGAATTGCGGATGTGACCGGCTCTCAGGCGTTCAGCTCGGCGATCTTCATGCCGGGCACCGCCATGGTGCAGCCCGCCGCCTATATCCGCGGCCTGGCCGATGCGCTCACCGGCAAGGTGACGCTTTACGAGCAGTCGCCGGCGATGTCCTTCGAGCCCAAGGGCAACGGCTGGCGGGTCGAGACGCCCGGCGGATCGGTCGAGACGGGGCGGATCGTCCTGGCCAACAACGGCTATGCCGAGCGCTTCGGCTTCTTCCGCGGCCGGCTGCTGCATGTCTATACCTATGCCTCGATGACCGAGCCTTTCTCGCCGAACCGCCTCGGCGGGCTCAGGGACTGGGCGGCGACGCCGTCCTCGCCCATGGGCACGACCCTGCGACGGGTGTCGGGGTCTGATGGCGACCGGCTGCTGGTGCGTTCGCGCTATACCTGCAACCCCAGCATGACTGTCGGCGAAGGCACGCTGCGAAGGGCCGGCCATGTGCATGACGGGAAGTTCGCCCACCGCTTCCCCAGGCTGTCCGACGTGAAGATGCAATATCGCTGGGGCGGCGCCATGGCGGTGACGCTCAACAGCGTCCCGGCCTGGGGCGAGGTCGAAAAGGGTGTCTTTGCGGCCTGCGGCTGCAACGGGCTGGGGGCGTCGAACGCCACCGCCTCGGGCCTTGCCGCGGCAGAGGAAATGATGGGCATCCCGACCGACCTGACCCGCATCTATCGCGACTTCCCCGCACCGAAAAAGCTACCCCCGCAACCGTTCCTGACGATCGGCGCCAAGGCCACCTTGGCGATCCGCGAACGCCGGGCCGGAATCGAATGAACCGGAAAAGAGCTGGACAACCTTCATCCTTGGACGTCCCGACCCTTTGACATGACAAACCCCAATCCGCTGACAAGGAATGTTCCATGCGCCACCGCTTCTTCTGCATCGACAGCCATACCTGCGGCAACCCGGTCCGGGTCGTGGCGGGGGGCGCGCCGCTCTTGCCGCATCTGCCGATCTTCGAGCGCCGCGACCTGTTCCTGCGCGACCACGACTGGGTGCGCACCGCGCTGATGTTCGAGCCGCGCGGCCATGACATCATGTCGGGCGTCATTATCTACCCGGCCCATCGCGAGGATTGCGACCTCGCGGCGCTGTTCATCGAGGTTTCGGGCTGCCTGCCGATGTGCGGCGCCGGCACCATCGGCCTTGCCACCGTCGCCATCGAGGAAGGGCTGGTCACGCCCAAGATCCCCGGCAGGCTGGCTATCGAGACCCCCGCAGGCCGGGTCGACGTGGAATACACCATGGACGGCGAGCGCGTCGCCTCGGTGCGGCTGTTCAACGTGCCGAGCTTCCTGCACAGCGCCGATGTCCGCGTCGACGTGCCCGGCCTTGGCCCGCTGGTGGTGGACATCGCCTATGGCGGCAATTTCTACGCGGTGATCGAGCCGCAGGAAAACTGGCCCGGCCTGACCGGCATGACCGCGGCGGAGATCGTGACCCACAGCCGGGCGCTGCGCGAGGCGCTGGCCGGGATCGGCGACAAGGTCGTCCACCCCGAGGACGCGCGCATCCGCGGCGTCCATCACGCGGTCTGGTGCGACGGCCCGGACGGGCCGGATTGCGACGGTCGCGACGCGGTCTTCTATGGCGACAAGGCCATCGACCGCTCGCCCGGCGGCACCGGCACCTCGGCGCGCATGGCGCAGCTTCATGGCAAGGGCCGGCTGGCGGTCGGCGAAAGCTTCCGCAACAAGAGCCTGATCGGCACCGTCTTCGAGGGCCGGGCCGAGCAGGCGGTGACGGTGGGCGACCATCCCGGCATCCTGCCCAGCATCGGCGGCTGGGCCCGGATCACCGGCCACAACACCATCCTGGTCGATGACGACGACCCGCTGAAACACGGCTTCCAGATCGCCTAGGCAGAAAAGAGGTAACCGGCCGGTTGGCACCGCCTGCCTGAGTTTTGGCGGATCGGCTATGGGACGTGCATAATGACGTCGTTAGCGACGCCTCTTATGCGGGGTTCAGGATGCGTGGCGATGTCCTTGGGTTGGAACGGCGGCGGCGGTGGGATGACGAGGAGAAGCTCGCGATCGTGCTGTCGGTTGGCGCCGATGGTGCGACGGTCACGCAGGTCGCGCAGCGCCATGATGTGACGCGCCAGCAGATCTACGCCTGGCGGCCCGAGCTGAAGAAGAAGGGGCTGCTGTTTCCGACCGCCGATGCGCTGTTCCTGCCGATCTCAACGCCCGAGCCGATAGAGACGGCCCTGCCGGAGGCAACTGTCCGCTCGCCCGACCCCGATCCGCAGGTCGAGTTGGTGCTGGCCAATGGCCGCTGCCTGCGATTTGCACCGGATCTGGAGCCCACCGTGCTGGTGCGGTTGATCCGGGTGTGGAGGCGGCATGATCGGCCCCGGAACCGGCGTCCGGGTTTACCTAGCCTGCGGCGTGACCGACATGCGCAAGGGGATCGAGGGGCTGGCGGCTTTGGCCCGGGACGTGCTGCGCCAGAACCCGACCTGCGGCGCGGTCTTTGCCTTCCGCGGTCGCCGCGGCGACAGGCTGAAGCTGCTCTATTGGGACGGCCAAGGCTTCTGCCTCTACTACAAGATCCTGGAGCGGGGCCGCTTTCCCTGGCCCGGCAGCGGCGAAGGGGCGATGCGTCTGACCTCGGCGCAGCTTGCCATGCTGTGGGAGGGGATCGACTGGCGACGTCCCGACTGGGGCGCACCCCCAGCGCGGGTCGGGTAGATTATCTTTCTGAAACTCCTTGTTTTATTGGCCATATCGACCTGCGCGTGGTATCGGTCGGCATGTCTGATGATGCCAACATTCTCTCGGATAATCCCACTGTCCTGAAGGCAATGATTGCCGCGCTTCAGGCGGAGAATGCACGCATGCCGGCCACGCTCCAGGCCCATGAGCAGCTTGTTCAGGCCCTGTGCCTGCGGATCGCAAAACTGCAGAAACAGGCCTTCGGCAAGTCCTCAGAAAAGATCGAGCGTGAGATCGCCCAGTTGGAACTGACGCTGGAAGACCTGCTTGTCGCGGTTGCCGAGCAGAGTGGCGGGCCGATCAAGGAAGACGAGCCTGCCGAGACCGACAACCCTGTCGCGGAGCCCAGGCCTCGCCGCCGTCCGCGCGTCTTGGACGCAACACCCCGCGAACGCCGCGAGCTCGATCCCGGTCCGTGTTGCCCTGATTGCGGCGGCGATCTGCGTGTGGTGGCCGAGGATGTCAGCGAGTTGCTCGACTTGGTCGCAGCCCAGATGAAGGTGATCCAGATCGCGCGGGTGAAGAAGTCCTGCCGCCGCAGCGAGAGAATGGTGCAGCCTGCCGCGCCGAGCCGTCCCATTCCCGGCAGCATGGCCGGGCCGGGGCTGCTGGCCCAGATCCTCGTCTCCAAGTTCGACGACCACCTCCCGCTCTATCGCCAGCACAAGATATTCGCCCGCATGGGGGCCGACATTCCGGACAGCACGCTCTTGGGCTGGTGTGGTCGGGCCATGAAAGTGCTCACCCCAGTGATCGAGCGGATCGAGGCCGAAGTCATGGCGGCACCGATCCTGCATGCGGACGACACGCCCATCCGCGTCCTTGACCGGTCACGCCGGGATCGTGGCTTCGGCAAAGGCGTCAAGCAGGGTCGGGTCTGGGCCTATGTCTCGGATCAGAGGCCTTGGGCCGGCACTGCGCCGCCCGGCGTCGTCTACCGCTTCTCCCCGGACCGGAAAGGGGAGCATCCCCAGCACCACCTGCAAGACAGCGGTGGCATCCTGCAAGCGGACGCCTATGCCGGCTTCAACCCGCTCTACGCCCCGCGCGCGGATGGCAGCCGCCAATTCCGCGAGGCGGCCTGCTGGGCGCATCTGCGCCGCGACCTGGACCGGATCGGCAAGCTCTACGACGTCGAACGCGAAATCGCCGGCCAGTCCGCCGAACTGCGAAAGGCCGCGCGCCAGACGCACTCCCGACCTATGGTTGATGCCTTTAACAGGCTGCTGAAAAAGGATTTTGAGAGGGCGACGCAGCGGAAATCGTTCTGGAGCCAGCTGATATCGGCCCGAAATGGGGTGTTTTCGGCAAATTTGAGGCGGATTTCCCGGTTCCCCGCCCGCGCTGTCCTGTCGCAAGGACTTTTTCAGCAGCCTGTTAAGGCATGGACCGAGGCCCAGCTGCTGCGCATTCCCGGCAAGGGCGATCTCGCCAGGGCCTTCCGATATGGTCTCAGCCGCTGGCCATCTTTCGAACTGTTCCTCGAAGATGGCCGCGTCGAGATCGAATCCAATAGGGTCGAGAACCTGATCAGGCCGATCGCGAGTGGTGAGTCATTGCCCCTCTTCTTCAAGTATCTGGAAACATTGGAAGTTGGTCTCGGCTAACGGTGTGACGCGGGCGCCCTTTCTGCCGGAGGGCCTTGATGATGTCATCATTCTCAAGATCCTCGGCCTGGATTTGCCAGGGTGCGCCTGGAACGACCTGCTCGGCAGGCAGGATCCCGTCCTGGATCATGCGTCGCACGACATGGCTGGTCACCCCGAGTTTTGCCGCGGCCTCGCGCATTGTGAGCCATGCTCCATCCTTCTCGGCCGAGCGGAAGGCGTGGATCCTGCGGACCCTGCGGATGGAGGCCACCCGGTGCGCCGTCCAGGTCTTGTCCTGGCCGGTCCGCACGTCCATCCGGTTCAAGGTTGCCACGATATCGGCGTCGGAAAAGCGCGTCGCCATGCTTTCCATCACGACAAGGGCCTGTTCCGGTGTCTGACAGCCGTGCCCCCGTCCGTGGCTTGCGCACCCGCAATTGCGAATGCTGACCACTTTGCCAGTGGATCGTCAGCACGACCTCTCGTGTCGCGTCATCGACGTCGGCGATGATGTCCGAGATCAGCGCCCGGATCAGTTGCTGGCGGCTTCGGGTCGCGACACCCTGCGCCGACTAGGCTGCGGAAAGATCCGCTGCCAAGCCCTCGAAGTCGGGCATCGGCGCGGTCGGGTCCGGGGTATCCGTCGCGGCAAGGCGCGCCCGGCAAGCCTCGACACGGCGCAGTGCGGCTTCCCAATGCTTCTCAAGCTGGGCCGCGATAAGCCGGTTCTCCGGGTCGCAGGCGGCATAGCGGCGTTCCGCCAGCGAAGCATCGTATTCTGACTGCTGCAGGTCGAGCTCGGCCATGCGCCGGCGCTCTGCCTCTCCTTCCCTGTGCATTCGCTCCGCCTCCAGAGCGGCTTCGACCGCCATCGGCTCGACCACGGGCAGTATCTCCGATGCGATCGCGGCGTCCACACGGGATCCACCGAAGCTGAGACAGCGCGGCAGGCCGAGCATGAGATTGGGCCGATCGCAGCGATAGGTCGGACGCCCGGGCGGGGCGCCGGCATAGGCGACGGCCAGGCCGCGGCCACAGCGCCCGCAGGTCAGCATGCCGGCAAGAAGGGCACGACCGCCCCGCCCCGACTTCTGTCCTCCCGCACGTCCATAGGCGTTGGCTGCGAGCAGCATCTGGTTCCGCTCGTATTCCGCCCAATCGATATAGGCGGCATGATGATCGTGGATCAACACGTCCCATGCCTCAGGCGGCTTGCCATGGCCGTAGGTCTTGCGCGCGCGACCGTCGACCAGTTCGATGCGTTTCTCGCTCTTTCCATAGACATAGGCCCCTGCGTAGAAGGGGTTCTTCAGCAGCCCGATGACGTTGCGATAGCGGATCGCCGTCCAATCGAAGGAGGTCAGGCGCTTGCCGTCCGAGGGGCGCGGAAAGAACACCCCCTCCGCCGCCAGCGACAGATGCGCCTGCCGTGCGCTGCCGAGCTGGCGGAATCGCTCGAAGACCAGCCGGATGACCTGCTGGAGCCGGAAGTCAGGATCGAGACCGAGGCCGACCTCGCGATGCCAGATATAGCCGATCGGCACGCTGATCCGAAGTTCGCCACGGCGCGCCTTCGCCCGGGCGGCGTCAAGCATGCGCGCCCGGATCACCCCAAGCTCGAACTCGCTGATGCTGCCCTTCATGCCGAGCAGCAGGCGGTCGTTCGGCAGGCA
Source organism: Paracoccus versutus (assembly GCF_000763885.1). Lineage (GTDB taxonomy): Bacteria > Pseudomonadota > Alphaproteobacteria > Rhodobacterales > Rhodobacteraceae > Paracoccus > Paracoccus versutus. The sequence continues at coordinate 29,158 of NZ_JRKO01000058.1, forward strand.
GGGATCGTAGATCCCATCGAGGTCGATGACATGCGCCTCGACAAGCCCGCGCAGTTCGAGCAGGTGGTGCCAGTCCCTGCCGTTGCGTGCCAGCCGCGCAGCGTCAAAGCAGAGCATGGCGCCGACTTCCCCGGCGCACAGGGCGGCGACAAGCTTCTCGAAGCCGGGCCGGGCCACCATGCCGCTGGCGGAGCGGCCGAGATCGTCACAGGTCACATCCACGGTCCGGAAACCACGACGGCGCGCGATCTCGACCAGTTCATACTGCCGTCGCCGGCTCTCGGTGTTGAACTCCACCTGGGCCGGGGTCGATTGGCGCACATGGACCACCGCCTTGTGCTGCAGGATGGCCGGCGGAAGGAGATCACCGTCCATCATTGTCTTGCTCCAACTCGCGCGTTCCCGCCGCTTCGGCCAGGAGGATGGCCAGGCATGGCCGCCGTGGCCACGTCGCTGATGATCTGCGAGACGGTGATGCCGGGGTGGATCTTCCAGAAGGCGGTGATCTTGGGGGTCAGCCACAGCGCGCTGACCGCGGTGGTGGTGCGGATGGTCACGTCCACGGCATCGGGCCGGTCGCGCAGCCGGCTGACGGTGTCCGAGATCGTCTCGAAGCCGCGTTGCAGCGCAACCAGCAGGAAGGCGCCCTTCTCGGTCAGCTCGACCCCGCGGTGCCGGCGGATGAACAGCGCGCAGCCCAGGTTCTGCTCCAGCGCCTTGACCTGGTGGCTGATCGCGGCGGGGGTGACGTTCATCTCCTGCGCGGCGGCCTTGAAGCTCATGTTGCGGGCCGCCGCCTCGAAACAGATCAGCGCGGTCATCGAGGCGAAGTCATGGGGATTGGGCATGCCGGGCCGTATTCAGGTTACTTCACCTAATCCAGGATGAATTTTTATGCCGTTGTCAACAGGAAACGAGTCGGCGGAATATTAGGCCAGTTCAACCTCAGCGTGGAAGCCGACAATGACAGCCACCCAACCGAACATCCATGACCTGCTTGCGCGCCGCCGGCCCGGACATGCGCTGGAACAGCCCT
>NZ_JRKO01000059.1 GCF_000763885.1 Paracoccus versutus
GCGCGCAAACCGAGACCATCCTGGCCACGGCGCGGGCGGCGGGCATCCCGATCCCCTCGGGCTGCGGCATGGGCATCTGCGGCACCTGCCAGGTGCTCAGGCTCTCGGGCCAGGTCCACATGGTCCATAACGGCGGCATCACCGACGAGGATGTCGAGGCGGGCTATATCCTCGCCTGCTGCTCAAGGCCCATCGGAAACGTTACCATCGACCTGTGACGGGTTTCGGGGGCCACCGCGCCCCCGAAAGCATTTCTCAAGCAAAATGACAGGGACAGGCCATGAAGATTGCCGAAATCCACCTGTATGCCCATGACCTGCCGGTCAGGGACGGCCCCTATGCCATCGCCAGCTCGACGGTCTGGTCGCTGCAGAGCACGCTGGTCAAGATCGTTGCCGACAGCGGGCTGGTGGGCTGGGGCGAAACCTGCCCGGTCGGCCCGACCTATGCGCCCAGCCACGCCGCCGGCGCCCGCGCCGCGCTGGCCGAGATGGCGCCGGGCCTGATCGGCGCGAACCCGCTGCAGCCGCTGGTCCTGCGCCGCCGGATGGACGGGCTGCTCTGCGGGCATAACTACGCCAAGGCGGCCATCGACATCGCCGCCCATGACCTGATGGGCAAGCATTACGGCGTCCGCGTGGCGGACCTGCTGGGCGGCGTCGCGGCCGAGCGCCTGCCCTCCTATTACGCCACCGGCATCGGCCAGCCCGACGAGATCGCCCGCATCGCCGCCGAGAAGGTCGCCGAGGGCTTCCCGCGCCTGCAGATCAAGATCGGCGCGCGCCCGGTCGAGATCGACATCGAGACCGTGCGCAAGGTCTGGGAGCGCATCCGCGGCACCGGCACGCGGCTGGCGGTGGACGGCAACCGCAGCCTGCCCGCCCGCGACGTGCTGCGGCTCAGCCGCGAATGCCCCGAGATCCCCTTCGTGCTGGAACAGCCCTGCAACACGCTGGAAGAGATCGCCGCCATTCGCGGCCGCGTCCAGCACGGCATCTACCTGGACGAGAGCGGCGAGGATCTGTCCACCGTGATCCGCGCCGCCGGCCAGGGGCTCTGCGACGGGTTCGGCATGAAGGTGACGCGCATCGGCGGGCTGCAACCGATGGCGGCGTTCCGCGACATCTGCGAGGCGCGCGCCCTGCCCCATACCTGCGACGACGCCTGGGGCGGCGACATCATCGCCGCCGCCTGCACCCATGTCGGCGCCACCGTCCAGCCGCGGCTGAACGAGGGCGTCTGGGTCGCCCAGCCCTATATCGCGCAGCCCTACGACCCGGAGAACGGCATCCGCATCACGGGCGGCCATATCGACCTGCCCAAGGGTCCGGGCCTTGGGGTCATTCCCGAAGAAAGCCTGTTCAACCCGCCGATTGCATCCTTTTCCTGAAGCGGTTTCACCAGCGACGCGCGCGGCCACCTGCCGGTCATGTCTCAAGGGCCACGATCATCCGCCGGGTGGGGGATATGCGCGGGAAAGGACCGGCCGCGTATTGCGGCCGGTTTCTCCATTGGCCACAGGCCTGGCCGATGAATGCCTAAGCCCGGTGGCCTTGGATATGGTTCACCAGCAGCTCATACGGCCGCCTCCGGGTCATGTCGCAAAGGCCGCGATCATTCGCCGGGTCGGGCGGTATGGGCGCGAAAGGACCGGCCGTCTATCGCTGCCGGTTTCCCCCTTGGCCGCAGGACCGGGCCGATGGACACCCCGGCCCGGCGGCTAAAGCCCGATGGCCTTGTAGGCCTGCGCCACCTCGTCGATGGCCAGCACGTAGGCGGCGGTGCGCAGGTCCGGGTAGCTGCCGTCGGGGCGGTTCCACAGCGCGCTCATCCGGCGATAGGCGGCGCGCATGATGTCGTCGAGGCCCGAGCGGACCAGCGCGATCTCGCTGCGCGCCTCCAGGAAGCGGGCATGTTCGCTGGGAAAGTCCCGGCCGGTCATCTGCTCCAGCGAGCGCGCCAGCAGCCGGTGCTCGTCCTCTTCCAGCCGCCGTTCCATCAGGCCGAAGGGGATGTGGCTGAGGTTCTTCACCCATTCGAAATAGGACACCACCACGCCGCCGGCATTCGCGAAGAGGTCGGGCAGGATGATCTTGCCGGCCTGGCGCAGGATGGTGTCGGCGGCCTTGGTCGTGGGGCCGTTGGCGGCCTCGACGATCAGCGCCGCCTTGATGGCGGCGGCATTTTCGGCCGTGATCGCGCCCTCGGCCGCGGCGGGGACCAGGATGTCGCAATCGTCGGCCAGCGCCCCCATGTCGGGCGGGCTGACCGCGCCGCCGGCAAAGCCCTCGACCGAGCCGGTCTGGACCAGATGCGCCTTGAGCGCGTCGATGTCGATGCCGTCGGGGTTGCGCACCACGCCCGTCCGCTCGATCACCGTGACGATGCGCACCCCGTCCTCCTGCGACAGGAACTTGGCGGCGTGGAAGCCCACGTTTCCAAGGCCCTGCACCACGCAGGTCAGGCCGGACAGGATCTCGGACTGGAAGCCGGCGCGGGCGCGGTCGGCGGGATGGCGGAAGAATTCGCGGATCGCGTATTGCACGCCGCGGCCGGTGGCCTCGGTGCGGCCCTCGATGCCGCCGCCGCCGACCGGCTTGCCGGTGACGCAACCCAGCGCGTTGATGTCCTGCGGGCGGGCGCGACGGTATTCGTCGGCGATCCACATCATGTTCAGCTCGCCCGTGCCCATGTCCGGTGCAGGCACGTTGGCGGCCGAGCTGAGGAATTCATGCGCCATCAGCTCCTGCGCGAAGCGGCGGGTGATCTTTTCCAGCTCGGTCTCGGTCCAGTCGGCGGGGTCGATCTTCAGCGCCCCCTTGGAGCCGCCGAAGGGCAGCCGCACCAGCGCGCATTTATAGGTCATCAGCGCCGCCAGCGCCTCGACCTCGTCCTGGTCGGCGTTGGGGGCAAAGCGGATGCCGCCCTTGGCCGGACGGCTATGGGTTGAATGCACGGCGCGCCAGCCGGTGAAGGTATGCATGCGCCCGCGCAGCCGCACGCCGAAGCGGGTGACATAGGTCGCGTTGCAGACCTTGATCTTCTCGGCCAGCCCCTCGGGCAGGTCGCAGCGCGAGGCCGCGACGTCGAACATCTCGTTCACATCGGCCAGGAATGATTGATTGCTCATGGAACGCCTCCTCCGGGCTCTTTCTGGAAAACAGGGGGCCGCGGCGGGCCCCCTGCGGTCATCTCAGCCGGCCAGCAGCGCGGCGTTGCCGCCCGCGGCGGTGGTGTCCACGCAAAGGTGGCGTTCATGCGCGACATGGGCGAGGTCGGGCATGGCGCCGATCAGCGGCACGATGGCGCCTGCACGCGCAGCCAGCGCCCTGGCATAGGCGCGGCCTTGCGCCTCGTCGCCCCACCACAGCACCGCCGAAAGCTGCGGCAGCCGGGTCAGCGCCTCGGGCGGCAACTCGCCCTCGGCGCCGACGGCCTGGCCGCCAAGCGCCTGGACCGCCGCCACCTGCGCCGCCACCGCCTGCGGGCCGGGGCCGAGGCAGAGGACCGGCGGCCGGCTATGCGCGGAAAGCCGGTTCAACTCGCCCGTGGGGCCGGGCATCAGCCGCTCGTCGATCCTTGTTGGGACGGTGGCGGACAGCGCGCCGCGCAGCCGCGCCTCGTCGGCCGGGCCCTGCCAGCCGCCTGCCGGGGCCGCGGGCTCGGCCGGCGCGAAGAAGCGCGGCAGGTAAAGCGGACCGCCCGCCTTCGGCCCGGTGCCCGACAGCCCCTCGCCGCCAAAGGGCTGGCTGCCCACCACGGCGCCGATCTGGTTGCGGTTGACGTAGATATTGCCGGCATGGATGGCGTCCGACACCTCCTGCACGCGCGAATCGATGCGGGTGTGCAGCCCGAAGGTCAGGCCGAAGCCGCGCGCGTTGATCGCGGCGACGACGCGCTCCAGCTCGCCGGCGCGGAAGGTCGCGACATGCAGGACCGGGCCGAAGACCTCGCGCTCCAGGTCGTCGATGCCCTCGACCCGCAGCAGCACGGGGGCGATGAAATGGCCCTGCTTCGGTGCCCAGATGCGATGCAGGATGCGGTTCGCCTTGCTCTCCAGGTAGCGCTCGATGCCGGCCTGCGCCTCGGCGTCGATCACCGGGCCGACATCGGTCGAAAGCCGCCAGGGATCGCCCAGCCGCAGCTCGTCCATCGCGCCCTTGATCATGGCGATCAGATGCGGGGCGATGTCCTCCTGCACGTAAAGGCAGCGCAGCGCCGAGCAGCGCTGCCCGGCCGAGCGGAAGGCCGAGGCGACGATGTCGCGCACCGCCTGTTCCGGCAGCGCGGTGGAATCGACGATCATCGCGTTCAGCCCGCCGGTCTCGGCGATCAGCGGCGTGCCGGGGGCCATGTGCTCGGCCATGGCGCGGGCGATGGTCTGCGCCGTCTCGGTCGAGCCGGTGAAGACCACGCCGTTGATCCGCGAATCCGCGGTCAGCGCCGCCCCCACCGTGCCGCCCTGCCCCGGCAGCAGCTGCAGCGCGCCGGCCGGAACGCCGGCCTCGTGCAGCAGCCGCAGGGCGATGGCGGCGACCAGCGGCGTCTGCTCGGCCGGCTTCGCCAGCACGGCATTGCCCGCCATCAGCGCCGCGGCGATCTGGCCGGTAAAGATCGCCAGCGGAAAGTTCCAGGGGCTGATCGCCGCGATCACCCCGCGCGGCCGGCCGGTCGCCCCTTCGCCCTCGGCGGCGTAATAGCGCAGGAAATCGGCGGCCTCGCGCAATTCGCCCACGCAATCGGGCAGGGTCTTGCCCGCCTCGCGCGCCAGGGCGGCGAAGATCGGGCCGAAATGCGCCTCGTAAAGGTCGGCTGCACGGCGCAGCACCGCGGCGCGGGTGGCGGCGGGCGCGTCCCAGGGCCGGGCGTCGTCGATGGCGCGGGCGACGGTCTCGGCATCGGCCTCGGTCACATGGGCGACCAGCTCGCCCGTGGCCGGGTTCGCGACCGCGACCCGCGTGCCCGAGCCGGCGGAGACGGTCAGCGGCGCGGCATCCGGCACCGGGCCGTTGCGGGCGGCCTCGATCCGGGCCAGCGTCGCCTCGTCGCTCAGGTCGAAGCCCCGCGAATTGCGCCGGGCCTCGCCGAAGATCGCCGCGGGCGCGGCCAGCCCGGCTGGCGGACGGGCGCCGGCCAGCGCCTCGAACGGGTCGCGCGCGACCTCCTCGGGCGAGACGGATTCGTCCACGATCTGATGCACGAAGCTGCTGTTCGCGCCATTCTCCAGCAGGCGCCGCACCAGATAGGCCAGCAGGTCGCGATGCGCGCCGACCGGGGCATAGATGCGGCAGCGGCCGTTATAGTCGCGCAGCACGATGTCGTGCAGCCGCTCGCCCATGCCATGCAGGCGCTGGAACTCGAAGGGGATGTCGCCGGCCATTTCCAGGATCGCCGCGACGGTCTGGGCGTTATGGGTGGCGAATTGCGGATAGATGCGGTCGGCGTAGCCGATCAGCTTGCGGGCATGGGCGATATAGCTGACGTCGGTCGCGACCTTGCTGGTGAACAGCGGGAAGCCGTCGAAACCCTCGACCTGGGCACGCTTGATCTCGGTGTCCCAATAGGCGCCCTTGACCAGCCGCACCATGATGCGCCGGTCCAGCCGCTCGGCGGTGGTGTAAAGCCAGTCGATGACCTGGCCCGCGCGCTTGCCGTAAGCCTGCACCACCACGCCGAACCCGTCCCAGCCGGCCAGCGAGGGGTCCGACAGCACCGCCTCGATCACCTTCAGCGAGATCACCAGCCGGTCCTGTTCCTCGGCGTCGATGTTCATGCCCATGCCGGCGGCCTTGGCCTGGCGGGCCAGCGACAGCACCACCGGCACCAGCTCGGCCATGACGCGGGTTTCCTGCGCCACCTCATAGCGCGGATGCAGCGCCGAAAGCTTGATCGAGATGCCGGGGTTCATCTCGACCGAGCCCTTGTCGCAGGCCCTGGCGATGGCGGCGATGGCGTCGGCATAGGCGCGGGCATAGCGCGCGGCATCGAGCCCGGTCATCGCCGCCTCGCCCAGCATGTCGTAGCTGTAGGTAAAGCCCTGCGCCTCGCGCTGCCTGGCGCGCTCCAGCGCCTTCTGGATGGTCTCGCCCAGCACGAACTGCCGGCCCATTTCCTTCATCGCCCGGCCGACGGCGGCGCGGATCACCGGCTCGCCCAGCCGCCGCACGGCGCCGCGCAGGGTGCCGGCGATGCCGCCCTGGTCGTCGTCCAGCACCTTGCCGGTCAGCATCAGCGCCCAGGTCGAGGCATTGACCAGCGACGAGGACGCCTCGCCCAGGTGCCGGCCCCAGTCCGAGGGCGCGATCTTGTCCTCGATCAGCGCGTCGATGGTCATGCGGTCGGGGACGCGCAGCATAGCCTCGGCCAGGCACATCAGCGCCACGCCTTCACGCGTGGACAGGCCGTATTCGGCCAGGAAATGCTCCATCATTGTCGGCTTGGCCTCGGCGCGGATGCGGCGCACCAGGTCGGCGGCGCGGCCGGTGATGGCGGCGCGGGCCTCGGGGCTCAGCGCGGCCTGCGCGACCAGCCGGTTCAGCAGTTCCGCCTCGTCGGCGAATTTCGCCTGGGTGGAAAACGCGTCGGAAAGCTCGGTGGGGTTGACACGTATCATGCCGATCTCCTTATTCGATAGGACAGGAATACCAGATGGCTGCCAGGCGGTGCGCCTGAATATCGGCCAGCAGGTAGGATAATGGAACAAATTCGAGGCGATTTTCAGTATGGACCCGGATCTGGACACGCAGGACCGCAAGATCCTGGCGGAGCTGACGCAGAACGCGCGCATCCCCATCGCCGAACTGGCGCGCCGGGTTGGGCTGTCCAAGACCCCGGTGGCGCAGCGCATCCGGCATCTGGAAGAGATCGGCCTGATCACCGGCTATCGCGCCATCCTGTCGCCCCTGAAGCTGGGCCTGACCCATGTGACCTATGTCGAGGTCAGCATGAACGACACCCGCGAACATGCGCTGCAGCAGTTCAACGCCGCCGTCCGCGCCATCCCCGAGGTCGAGGAATGCTACATGATCGCCGGCGGCTGCGACTACCTGATGAAGGTCCGCTCGCGCGACATGGCCGATTTCCGCCGCATCCTGGCCGAGAAGATCTCGACCCTGCCCCATGTCAGCAACACCTCGAGCCATGTCTCGATGGAGGCGGTGGTCGAGCAGAACTTCCGCCTGGGTTGACCGCTTACGCCGCCATCACCCGCGCGATCCAGGACGCGATCATCAGGTCCAGATGCGCGCCGCCGCCGTTCTTGAACACGGTGATCTCGTCATCCGAGCGGCGCCGGCGGGCACCGGGGCGCAGCAGGTCGTAGAAGTCGCCCAGCACGCTTTCGGCCGTGATCGCGCCCGAGGCGATGGGCATCGTCAGCTCGCCGATATGGCCCAGCGTGGTCGCGCGGCTGTCCACGAACAGCGCGGCCCTGGCCATCAGCGCATCGTCGGCCTCGCGCATGTCGGCCTTGAAGGCGCCGATCAGGTCGACATGGGTGCCGGGCCGGACCCAGTCGCCCAGGATCACCGGCTGCCGCGCCATAGTGGCGGCCGAGACGATGTCGGCCTGCCCGACCGCCGCGCGCAGGTCCGGCGCCGGCTGGAGATCGGCTGCGACGCCGCCCAGCCCGGCCACCAGCGCCTGCGCCTGCTCCGGTCGGCGCGACCAGACCGAGACGCGCTCGATCCCCGGCAGCACCGCTGTATAGGCCCTGACCAGGCTGGCCGCGACCGTGCCCGCGCCGACGACCAGCAGGTGCCGGCTGTCCGGCCGCGCCAGCAGGCTGGCGCCGAGGACGGAATCGGCGGCGGTCTTGATCTCGGTCACGAGCGGGCTGTCCACGATGGCCTGCAGCGCGCCCGTATCCTTGTCGAAGACCAGCATCGCCCCCTGCACCGTGGGCAGCCCCTTGGCCGCATTGCCGTCGCAGACGGTGAAGGTCTTGGCCCCGTAGCCCAGCCCCTCGATGAGGGCCGAGCGGCTCATCATCGTGCCGGTGGGCGGGCCCAGGAACACGTCGCGGATCTCGGCCGGGGGCAGCGCATGGCCCTGCCGCAGCGCCTCGACGGCATCGCGCCAGCTTAGCCGGCCGATCGCGGCCGCGTAGGACAGGAATTGCGGAACCTTCGCGCCCGTCATCGTGTCATGCCTCCGTCACATGCCCATGGGCCAAGTATCCGACAGGCGATAGCCGCCCTGGAAAGGGTCGGCGGGATCGACCATCAGTTGCCGGGTGCCCACCACCCAGGCGCGGCCCGAGATGATCGGGCTTATCGCCGGCCTGCCGTTCACCTGGGTTTCGCCGTCGATGCGGCAATGGAACTCGGTCCCAGAGCGTCTCGCCGGGCGGCGGGGCCACCCCGCCGACGATGACGTCGCCGACCTCGCCTTCCGCATGGCAGGACACGACATGCACGAGTCTGGAGCTGCGCATCTTTTCCTCGATCCGGGGAACGGGCATAGGATTATATTTCGTATACCATATTCCAAACCCAGCTTGCCGGTTCCGCCCCGACCTGTCAAGCGGCTGGGGGCGTGCCCATCCCTTGCAGCCGAATATCGGCTACCATATCTTTCGCGGGCGGCCGAGGCCGCGGAATTGCGGGAGAGCGGAATGCCATTCAAGGACGCAGAGGTTCCCAACCTTGGCAAGGCGCCCACCGCCTCGGACATCATCCTGAAATTCATCCGCGATTCCATCGCCGACGGCTCGCTGGACGAGGGCGAGCCGATCCGCCAGGACGATGTCGCCAGGATGTTCAACGTCAGCAAGATCCCGGTGCGCGAGGCGCTGAAGCGGCTGGAGGCCGAGGGCCTGGTCGAGTTCCAGCGCAACAAGGGCGCCATCGTCACCGCGGTCTCCGAACCCGAGATCGCCCAGATCTTCGAAACCCGCGCCATCCTCGAATCGAACGCCATCCGGCTGTCGGTGCCGCATATGACGCCCGAAACCTTTGCCGAGGCCCAGGCTTTCTGCGACGCCTTCGCCAGGGAAACCGATGTGGCGCAATGGTCGGCGCTGAACTGGCAGTTCCACAGCCGCCTTTATCTGGATGCGCAGCGCCCGTTCCTGGTCAGCACGATCCGCGCGGTGAACGACCGGCTGGAACGCTATCTGCGCATCCAGCTGTCCCTGTCGCACGGGCAAGGCACCGCCGACCGCGAACATCGCGAGATCCTTGCCGCCTGCCGGGCCGGCGATGCGGAAAGGGCGGGCGAACTGGTCTATGCCCATATCATGGGCGCCTGTTCCTCGCTGCTGCACCACCTGCCGGCCGGCAAGGGCGCAAGCTGACGCCCACGGCACGGCTTGCACATGGCCGGGCCGGGAACGCCCCGGCAGCTTCGGCCGCCTATTCCTCCAGCACCTCGAGCACGCCGGGGATCACGCGCAGGGCCTGGCGGGCGGGCGTGGTCAGCGGCACGTCCTCGGCGATCTCGATATCGACCAGGTCGGCCCCGTCCTTCAGCCGCAGCGCGATGGGGCCGCGGGCGCGCGGCGGCACGTTCAGCTCGGCCAGGATGCGCTCCAGCGCCTCGGCGACGGCGGGGACGGCGTCCAGCCCGGCGATCTCGACCGCCAGGCGGTTCGCGCCGGCATCGGCCACCGCCTGATCCAGCGGCATGACCGAGCGCGCCAGCAGCTTGACCTGGTCGCCCGAAGGCTCGACCTGCACCTGCAAGACCACGTTCTCGCCCGGCTCCAGGTGCTGGCGATGCGCATCCAGCGTGTCGGAAAACACCGTGACCTCGTAAAGCCCGGTCGGGTCGGACAGGCCGACAAAGGCGAAACGGGTGCCGCGGGCGGATTTCTTTTCCTGCCGGTGCGCCACGGTGCCGGCCAGCTGCGCCACCAGCGCGCCGTCCTGCGCCGCCTGCGTCACCTCGGCGAGCGTCTGCACCCCCTTGCGGCGCAGCGCCGGCTGGTAGTCGTCCAGCGGATGCCCGGACAGGTAGAAGCCCACGGCCGCATGTTCCTCGGCCAGTTTCTCGGCCGGCATCCAGACGGGCGCCGCGACCGGGCGCGGCGGCGGCAGATCCTCGCCCCCGCCGAAAAGCGAGGACTGGCTGGAGGCCGCCGCCTCCTGCACCGCCGCCGACCAGGCCACCAGCCCGTCCAGCGCCTTCAACACGCGGGCGCGGTTCGGCTCGAGCGCGTCGAAGGCGCCGGCGCGGGCCAGCATCTCCAGCGGCCGCTTGCCGACGCGGCGCATGTCCACCCGGCGGGCAAAGTCCTGCATGTCGGCAAAGGGCCGGTCGCCGCGGGCCTGCACGATCAGGTTCATCGCCTCGACCCCCACGCCCTTCAGCGCGCCAAGGGCATAGACGATCTTGCCCTCCTTGACGCTGAACATGGCCTCGGAGCGGTTGACGCAGGGCGCGACCGTCTCGATCCCCATGCGGTCGGCCTCGCGCTTGTAGACGGCGAGCTTGTCGGTCAGGTGGATATCGCAGTTCATCACCGCGGCCATGAACTCGACCGGGTGGTTCGCCTTCAGCCAGGCGGTCTGGTAGCTGACCACGGCATAGGCCGCGGCATGGGACTTGTTGAAGCCGTAGTTCGCGAACTTCTCAAGCAGGTCAAAGACCTCTCCGGCCTTCTTCGCGTCGATTCCCTGCGCCTTGCAGCCTTCGACGAACTTGGGCCGCTCCTTGGCCATCTCTTCGGCGATCTTCTTGCCCATCGCGCGGCGAAGCAGGTCGGCGCCGCCCAGCGAATAGCCGGCCATGACCTGCGCGATCTGCATCACCTGTTCCTGGTAGACGATGATGCCTTGGGTCTCGGCCAGGATATGGTCGATGGAAGGATGAATGGATTCAAGGGGTCGCAGGCCGTTCTTCACCTCGCAATAGGTCGGGATGTTCTCCATCGGACCGGGGCGATACAGCGCCACCAGCGCCACGATGTCCTCGATGCAGGTGGGCTTCATGCGCCGCAGCGCGTCCATCATGCCCGAGCTTTCGACCTGGAACACCGCGACCGTGCGGGCGCTGGCGAACAGGTCGTAGCTGGGCTTGTCGTCCAGCGGGATGGCGTTGATCTGGTTCTCGGCCCCTTTCGCCGGCTCGTAAAGCATCCGACCGTCGGCCGCGACATGCAGCGGCCGGCCGCCCGCGTTGATCAGGTCCACGGCGTTCTGGATCACCGTCAGCGTCTTGAGGCCCAGGAAGTCGAACTTGACCAGCCCCGCCTGCTCGACCCATTTCATGTTGAACTGCGTGGCCGGCATGTCGGAGGCCGGGTCGCGGTAAAGCGGCACCAGCCGGTGCAGCGGCCGGTCGCCGATCACCACGCCGGCGGCATGGGTCGAGGCGTTCCTGAGCAGCCCCTCGATCTTGGCGGCATAGTCCAGCAGGCGGCCGACCACCTCCTCGCGCGCGGCCTCGCGCAGGCGCGGCTCGTCGGCCAGCGCCTTGGTGACGCTGACCGGCTTGACCCCTTCGACCGGGATCATCTTGGAAAGCCGGTCCACCTGTCCGAAGGGCAGCTGCAGCACCCTTCCCACGTCGCGCACCGCCGCCTTGGACAAAAGCGCGCCGAAGGTGATGATCTGGCCCACCTTGTCGCGGCCGTATTTCTCTTGCACGTATTGGATCACCTCCTCGCGGCGATCCATGCAGAAGTCGATGTCGAAGTCGGGCATCGACACCCGCTCCGGGTTCAGGAACCGCTCGAAGAGCAGGCTGTAACGTATTGGATCAAGGTCGGTAATCGTCAGAGCATAGGCGACGAGCGAACCCGCGCCCGAGCCCCGGCCGGGCCCCACCGGGATACCGTGTTCCTTGGCCCATTTGATGAAATCGGCCACGATCAGGAAATAGCCGGGAAAGCCCATCTGCTCGATGATGCCCAGCTCGAAGCGCAACCGCTCCTCGTATTCCTCGACCGTCGCGGAATGCGGGATCACCGCCAGCCGGGCGCGCAAGCCGTCCCAGGCCTGGCGGCGCAGTTCCTCGACCTCGTCATCCGCAAAGCGCGGCAGGATCGGCTTGTGCTTCTTGACGGCAAAGGCGCAGCGGCGGGCGATCTCGACGGTGTTCTGCACCGCCTCGGGCAGGTCGGCGAACAGGGTCGCCATCTCGGCCGCGGACTTGAAGTAATGCTGCGGCGTCAGCCGGCGGCGCGGCGCGGTCTGGTCGACATAGGCGCGTTCTGAGATGCAGATCAGCGCGTCATGGGCGTCGAAAAGCTCGGGCTTGGGGAAATAGACGTCGTTGGTCGCGACCAGCGGCAGGTCCAGCGCATAGGCGATGTCGATCATGCCGCCTTCGGAACCCGCCTCTTCGGGGACCGGCTGGCCCTCGGCGTCGTGATGGCGCTGCAGTTCGACGTAAAGCCGGGTCGGGAAGGCGGCGGCGAGCCTTTCCGCCAGCCCGCGCGCCTCGGCCTGCCGGCCTTGCAGCACCAGCTGGCCCAGCGGGCCGCCGGCGGCGCCGGTCAGGCAGATCAGCCCCTCGGCATGGGTTTCCAGTTCCTCGACCGTCACATGCGGCAAGGCGTGGTCGTCGCGCAGGTAAAGGCAGGTCGAAAGCGCCATCAGGTTCAGCCAGCCGGCCTCGTTCTGCGCCAGCAGCACCACCGGGCCGGTGACATCAGCCGCCAGCGTGACCTGGCAGCCGATGATCGGCTGCACCCCCGCGTCCTGGGCCTTGACCGAAAATTCCAGCGCCGCGAACAAGGCGTTGCTGTCGGTCAGCGCCACGGCGGGCATGCCGTTTTGCGCCGCGAGATCGGCAAGTTTCTTGACCGGCACCGCGCCTTCCAGCAGCGAATGTTCGGAATGGGTGCGCAGGTGGATGAATCGGGGGGAATTTTCAGGCATGGCGCCAATCTAGGGGCGACCTGCCCAACTGTGCAATTGCCCCTCGGCGGAAAACCGCTAATCTTGCGCAAAAAGCAGCGAGGCGCGCGACAGTGACGAATGTTTTCCGGGCCGAGGGCCTGGGCAAGACCTATCCCGGCGTGCGCGCCAATGACGACATCTCGTTCGGGGTCGAGGCGGGCGAGATCCACGCCCTTCTGGGCGAGAACGGCGCGGGCAAGTCCACGCTGGTCAAGATGATCTATGGCCTCGTGCGGCCGGATGAGGGGCATATGGCGCTGCTGGGCGCGCCTTACGCGCCGCATGACCCGCGCGCGGCCCGTGCCGCGGGCGTCGCCATGGTGTTCCAGCATTTCAGCCTGTTCGACGCAATGACGGTTGCGGAAAACATCGCGCTGGGGATGGAGAATCCGCCGCCCCGGCCCGAGCTTGCCCGCCGCATCGCCGAGCTGTCGCAGGGCTACGGCCTGCCGCTGAACCCCGCCCGCCGCATCGCCAGCCTTTCGGCGGGCGAGCGGCAGCGGGTCGAGATCCTGCGCTGCCTGCTGCAGCACCCGCGGCTGCTGATCATGGACGAGCCGACCTCGGTCCTGACCCCGCAGGAGGCCGAGATCCTGTTCGCCACCCTGCGGCAACTGGCCGGGGCCGGCACGGCGATCCTGTATATCAGCCACAAGCTGGAAGAGATCCGCAGCCATTGCGACCGCGCCACCATCCTGCGCCAGGGCAAGCTGGTGGGCACGGTCGATCCGCGCGCCCATTCCGCCCGCGAACTGGCGGCGATGATGGTCGGGGCCGAAATGCGGCTGGTGGACCGTTCCGGCCGCAAGCCCGCCGCCCCGGTGCTGGAGGTCCGGGCCCTGTCCACGCCGGGCGGCGAGGGCATGGCGCTGAAGCAGATCGGCCTGACCCTGCGCTCGGGCGAGATCCTGGGCATCGGCGGCGTCGCCGGCAACGGGCAGGAGGAACTGCTTTCGGCGCTGTCGGGCGAGACGCTGACCGCCCCCGGCACCGTCGCGCTGGAGGGCCGCGACCTGTCCCGCGCCGGCCCCGAGGCGCGGCGCCGCGCCGGCCTGCTGGCCGCGCCCGAGGACCGGCTGGGCCATGCCGCCGTGCCCGAGTTCAGCCTGGCGGAAAACACGCTGCTGACCGCAGGCGCCCGGCAGGGCCTGATCCGCCGCGGGCTGATCGACCGCAAGGCCGCCACGGGTTTCGCGCAAGAGGTAATCCGCGCCTTCGACGTGCGCACCCCCGGCCCGGATACCGCAGCCGGCGCGCTGTCGGGCGGCAATCTGCAGAAATTCGTCATCGGCCGCGAGGTGCTAGGCCGGCCGCGGGTGCTGGTCGTCAACCAGCCGACCTGGGGCGTCGATGCCGGCGCCGCCGCCGCCATCCGCCAGGCGCTGCTGGACCTGGCGGCGCAGGGCGCCGGGCTGATCGTCATCAGCCAGGACCTGGACGAATTGCTGGAGCTTTCGGACCGCTTCTGCGCCCTGAACCAGGGCCGGCTGTCCGCGCCCCGCCCGACCGAGGGGCTGACGGTCGAGGAGATCGGGCTGATGCTGGGCGGCGCCCATGGCATGGAGGTGGCGCATGTTCCGGCTTGAGCCCCGCGCCAGCGCCCCGCTGCTCTGGCAGGTGGCGACGCCCATCCTGGCCGTCCTGGCCACCATGATCGTCGGCGGCGGGCTGTTCGCCGCCATGGGCTTCGACCCGCTGGCCGCGATCCGCACCATCTTCTGGGATCCGCTGTTCGGCCCCGCCGCCGGCTATTCGCGCCCGCAGCTTCTGGTCAAGGCCGGGCCGCTGATCCTGATCGCCTCGGGCCTGGCCCTGGGGTTCCGCGCCGGGATCTGGAACATCGGCGCCGAGGGGCAATACATCATCGGCGCGATCTGCGGCGCG
Organism: Paracoccus versutus; assembly: GCF_000763885.1. Taxonomy (GTDB): domain Bacteria; phylum Pseudomonadota; class Alphaproteobacteria; order Rhodobacterales; family Rhodobacteraceae; genus Paracoccus; species Paracoccus versutus. Next base: position 14,730 of record NZ_JRKO01000059.1, read on the forward strand.
GCGGTGGCGCTGGCCGCCTATCCGCTGGACGCCTTCTGGATCTTTCCGGCGATGATCCTGGCCGGCGCGGCGGGCGGCTGGGCCTGGGGCATGGTCCCGGCGATGCTGCGCAACTGGTTCGGCGCGTCCGAGATCCTGGTCTCGCTGATGCTGGTCTATGTCGCGCAGCGCATCGCGGCCTGGATGGCCTTCGGCCCGATGAAGAACCCCGAGGGCTTCAACTTCCCCGGCTCGCGCAACCTGCAGCAATACGAGCCCGCCTCGAACCCCGAGCTTATCGCCAATTCCGGCCTGCATTGGGGCGGCGTGGCGGCGATCCTGGCCCTTGCGGCGACCTGGTTCGTCATGTCACGCCATGTCCTGGGCTTTCACATCCGCACCGCCGGCGCCGCCCCCCGCGCCGCCCGCTTTGCCGGCGTCCGCCCCGAGCGGCTGGTGGCGCTGTGCCTGGGCGTCTCGGGCGCGCTGGCGGGGCTGGCGGGTCTCTTCGAGGTCGCGGGCCCGGCCGGGCAGATCACCGAAAGCTTCGGCTCGGGCTACGGCTTTACCGCGATCATCGTGGCCTTCCTGGGCCGGCTGCATCCGCTGGGCATCCTGCTGGCGGGACTGCTCATGGCGCTGACCTATATCGGCGGCGAGCTGGCGCAGATGATGCTGAACCTGCCCGCGGCGACGGTGCAGGTCTTTCAGGGGATGCTTCTGTTCTTCCTGCTCGGCTTCGACCTTCTGACCCGCTACCGCATTCGGAGGCGCGCATGATGATCGACCCGCTTTCCGTCTTCATCCTGCTGCTCGGCGCCGCGACGCCGATCCTGTTCGCCGCGCTTGGCGAATTGGTGGTCGAGCGTGCGGGCGTGCTGAACCTGGGCGTCGAGGGCATGATGATCACCGGCGCGCTGGCCGGTTTCGCCGCCGCCCATGCCAGCGGCAGCCCCGCCCTGGGCTTTCTGGCCGCGGCCCTGGCCGGTGCGGCGGTGTCCATGACATTCGCGGCGCTGACCCAATTCCTGCTGTCGAACCAGGTGGCGACGGGGCTGGCGCTGACGCTGTTCGGCCTGGGCCTGACCGCGATGTTCGGCAAGCCCTATGAGGGGATGAAGGCCCCGGCGATGATGCCCGGCCCGCTGGGCCTGAACTGGATGATCTGGCTGGGCATCGCGCTGGTGCCGCTGGTCTGGTGGTTCCTGGCCCGCACCCGGCCGGGCCTGATCCTGCGCGCGGTGGGCGAAAACCACGACGCCGCCCATGGCCTGGGCTATCCGGTGCGGCGGATGCGCGTCCTTGCCATCGGCTTCGGCGGCGCGCTGGCCGGGATGGGCGGCGCCTATATCTCGATCGCCACCGTGCTGCAATGGACCGAGGGCATGACGGCCGGCGCCGGCTGGATCGCGCTGGCCATCGTGGTCTTTGCGCAATGGAACCCCTGGGGCGTGCTGGCCGGGGCCTGGCTCTTCGGCGGCGTCACCGTCTTGCAGCTGCGGCTGCAGGCGGCCGGGGTCGCGGTGCCGGTGCAGCTGCTGTCCATGGCGCCCTATCTTGCCACGATCTTCGTGCTGGTGCTGATTTCGGCCCGGCAGAAATTCGGCCGCTCGGGCGCGGGCGCGGCCCCCGCCAGCCTGGGCCGGCCCTTCCACGCATTGAAATAGGCACAACCTGCAAGGAGCATGACATGAAACGCAGAACCCTTCTTGGCAGCGCCGCGGCGCTGGTGGCCAGCACGGCCCTGCCCGCCTTCGCGCAAGAGGAAAAGCTGAAGGTGGGCTTCATCTATGTCGGCCCGGTGGGCGACGGCGGCTGGACCTATCAGCACGACCTGGCCCGGCAGGCGGTGGAACGCGAATATGGCGACCGGGTCGAGACCACCTATATCGAATCCGTGCCAGAAGGCGCCGATGCCGAGCGCGCCATCACGCAACTGGCGCTGTCCGGCCATAAGCTGATCTTCACCACCAGCTTCGGCTTCATGGACGCCACGATCAACGTCGCCAAGAAGTTCCCGGATGTGAAATTCGAACACGCCACCGGCTACAAGACCGCCGAAAACGTCGCCACCTACGACGCCCGCTTCTACGAAGGCCGCGCGGTGCTGGGCACGATTGCCGGCCGCATGACCAAGTCGAACAAGATCGGCTATATCGGCTCCTTCCCGATCCCCGAGGTCGTCCAGGGCATCAACTCGGCCTATATCCACGCCAGGAAGGTGAACCCGGATGTCGAGATGAAGGTGGTCTGGGCCTATACCTGGTTCGACCCCGCGAAAGAGGCCGATGCCGCGGCCGCGCTGATCGCCGAGGGCGTGGACGTGTTCATGCAGCACACCGACTCGACCGCGCCGCTTGCCAAGGCGCAGGAAGCGGGCGCCTTCGGCTTCGGCCAGGCCTCGGACATGGCGAATTTCGCGCCCCAACCCCGGCTCGCCTCGATCATCGACAATTGGGAGCCCTATTACATCAAGCGCGTCGGCGAGGTGCTGGACGGCACCTGGAAATCCCAGGGCGTCTGGCTGGGCATCGGCGACGGCGAGGTGGTGATCGGCGAGATCACCGATGCCGTCCCCGCCGAGGTCAAGGCCGAGGCCGAGGCGCTGCGCGACAAGATCGCCGCCGGCGAATACCACCCCTTCACCGGGCCGCTGAACAAGCAGGATGGCTCGGCCTGGCTGGCCGAGGGGCAGACGGCCAGCGACCAGGAACTCTCCTCGATGAACTTCTATGTCGAGGGGATCACCGCGCCGATGCCGAAATAGGCCGCGGCGCAAGCGGCAAACCGGGGCCTCGGCCCCGGTTCACCTGGCGGAAAGCCTATTCCAGGTGGCTTTCCAGGAACCACAGGTCCTTGTCCGCCGTGCGCGAGGCGGCGGTGAACAGGTCGGCGGTATCGGCATCGCCGGCCTCGTCGGTCGCGTCGATGGCGGCGCGTACCTTCTCGCCATAATCGCGCATGCGCTCGCAGACGGCCTTGATGTGGTCCTCGGCCTTGGTCAGGTCGGTCGGGTATTCCTTGAGCGTGCTGGCCTTGGCCACCTTCTCGACCGTGCCGACGGCGACGCCGTCCAGCACCTGCACGCGCTCGGCCATCATGTCCACATGCTCGTCCAGCCGCGCCTTCACGGTGTCGAACAGCTCATGCACGGCGATGAAGTTGCGGCCCTTGACGTTCCAATGCGCCTGCTTGATCGCCGCCGACAGCGCCAGGGCGTCGGCCAGGCGGGCATTCAACTCGGCGATTGCGGTCTTGCGGGCATTGTCGCTGAGCCCTTTGACATTCACGGCCATGAAACTCTCCTTCGTCAGGTCCGCCCTTGAAACGACATGGGCCTTGCGGCGGTTCCCCGCGACGCTGGGTCAAACCGCCGCAGGCAAAGAAAAAGGGCGGCGCTTTCCACCGAAAGCACCGCCCCGAAAGCTGGTCAGAGCAGGATCAGACCGCGCCCTGGATGAATTTCACGGCATCGCCGAAGGTCTGGATGGTCTCGGCCGCATCGTCCGGGATCTCGATGCCGAACTCTTCCTCGAAAGCCATGACCAGCTCGACGGTATCCAGCGAATCGGCGCCGAGATCGTCGATGAACGAGGCGGTCTCGGTGACCTTCTCTTCATCGACACCCAGGTGCTCGACGACAATTTTCTTCACGCGATCAGCGATATCGCTCATGTCTCTTCCTCGTTTTCGCGGGCAATCCGCCCAGATGTTCCAGCGATTGCCGGTCAGAGCCCAGGGCGGTTCCCCTGCGGCCTTGTTTGCGGGATATAGCACGGGAACGTGATCTTGCAACCCGCATAAACCACGTTCAGATCATCGCCATGCCGCCGTTGACATGCAGCGTGGCGCCGGTGACATAGCCCGCCTCGGGGCTGGCCAGATACAGCACGGCGGCGGCGATTTCCTGGGCGGAACCCATGCGCCCGGCGGGGATCTGCGTCAGGATCCGGCCCTTCTGCTCGTCGTTCAGCTTGCCGGTCATCGCCGTCTCGATGAAGCCGGGGGCGACGCAGTTCACGGTGATCCCGCGCGAGGCGACCTCATAGGCCAGGCTCTTCGACATGCCGACCAGCCCGGCCTTGGCGGCGGCGTAATTGCCCTGCCCCGGATTGCCGGTGGTGCCGACGATCGAGCCGATGTTCACGATCCGGCCCCAGCGCGCCTTCATCATGCCGCGCAGGACGCCCCGGCACAGCCGGAAGCTCGAGGTCAGGTTGACCTCCAGCACCTGCGCCCATTCCTCGTCGGACATGCGCATGAACAGGTTGTCGCGGGTGATCCCGGCATTGTTGACCAGGATGTCGACCGAACCCATCGCCTCGGCCGCCGCCTTGGGCAGGGCCTCGACCGCCGCCGCATCGGCCAGGTTGGCGGTGACCACATGCGCCCGTCCGCCCAGCCTCTCGGCCAGTTCGCGCAGCGGCGTCTCGCGCGTGCCCGACAGCGCCACGGTGGCGCCGGCGGCATGCAGCGCCTCGGCCACGGCGCCGCCGATCCCGCCCGACGCCCCGGTCACCAGCGCATTCCTGCCCGTCAGATCAAACATCACGCTCTTTCTCCGTTGTCCAAATACCCCGGGGGAATCCCGCAGGGATGGGGGCAGAGCCCCCTCATGCCTTCAGCGCCGCAATATCCGCCGGGACACCGATATTGCGCACCGCCGCATCCTTGGCGATGCGCTTGATCATGCCCGACAGCGCCTTGCCGGCGCCGATCTCCCAGAACTCGGTCACGCCCGCGCCGGCCAGGAACTCGACCGACTCGCGCCAGCGCACGGCACCCGTCACCTGCTCGACCAGCAGCCGGCGGATGGCGCCGGGCTCGGTCACCGGCTCGGCGCGGACATTGGCCACCAGCGGCACGGCCGGCGCGGCGATCTCGACCGCGGCCAGGGCCTCGGCCATCACCGCCGCCGCGGGCTGCATCAGCGCCGAATGGAACGGGGCCGAGACCGGCAGCATCAGCGCCCGCTTGGCGCCGCGCTCCTTGGCCAGCGCCGCGGCGCGCTCGACCGCCTCCTTGTGCCCCGAGATCACCACCTGCGCCGGGTCGTTGTCATTGGCGGCCTGGCAGACCTCGCCCTCGGCCGCGTCGCGCGCGATCTGGTCGACCGCGGCGAAATCCAGGCCCAGGATCGCCGCCATGGCGCCCTGCCCCACCGGCACCGCCTCCTGCATGGCCTGGCCGCGCAGGCGCAACAGCCGCGCGGTGTCGGCCAGGCTCAGCGCGCCCGCCGCGCAAAGCGCCGAATATTCGCCCAGCGAGTGGCCGGCGACGAAATCCGCGTCCCGGATGCCGAAGCCCTCGGCCTCCAGCGCCCGGAAGGCCGCGATCGAGGTCGCCATCAGCGCCGGCTGCGCGTTCCGGGTCAGGGTCAGCGTCTCGATGTCGCCGTTCCAGACCAGGTCGGACAGGCTCTCTCCCAGCGCCTCGTCGACCTCGGCAAAGACCTCGCGCGCCGCCGGATAGGCCTCGGCCAGCTCGCGCCCCATGCCGACGACCTGTGCGCCCTGCCCCGGAAATACGAATGCCCGCATCGCGGAATCCCTTCTGTCCTATGTCCTTGCGACAGCCTTAGCCCGCGACGTCCCTTGCCGCAACCGCGGCCGTCAGCGCGGAATCACGATCTCGGCCCGCAGCCCCCCCAGCCGCTCGCCTTGGCCCAGCCGCAACTGCCCGCCATGGGCGCGGGCGATGTCGGCGGCGATGGACAGGCCCAGCCCCACGCCCTGGCCGCGGTTCTGGTTGCGCGCGGGGTCGAGCCGGGTAAAGGGCTTCAGCGCCTCCTCGCGCCTCTCGGGCGGGATGCCGGGCCCGTCGTCCTCGACCGAGATGCGGAAATAGCTCGGCCCCAGCGCCGCCTCGACCTCGGCGCGCTCGCCGTAGCGCACGGCATTGCCGATCAGGTTCTCGACGGCGCGGCGCAGGCTGTCGCGGCGAAAGGTGGCGCGGCCGGCGCCGTCGCCCGCGACCGAATGCAGGACCACCCGCTGCCCGCCGCGCTGCGCATCGGCGACGATGCCGCGCACGAAATCCAGCGCCGGCACCGGTTCGGGCGGGGCATCCTGCGCCGCGTCGCGGGCATGGTCCAGGAAGGCGTCGACCATGGTGCCCATGGCCGCCACGTCGCTTTCCAGCGCCGCGATCTCCTCGGGTTCGGGCGGATAGTCCGGGCTCAGCATCGACAGGCCCAGCCGCAGCCGCGTCAGGGGCGTGCGCAGGTCGTGGCTGACGCCCGAGAGCATCTGCTTGCGCTGCTCGTTCTGGCGCTCGATGCGGGCGCGCATCTCCAGGAAGGCGGTGCCGGCGCTGCGGATCTCGCTGGCGCCGGCCGGGCGGTAGGAAATGATCCGCCCCTTGCCGTATTCCTCGGCCGCGCGCGCCAGCCGCCGGATCGGGCGCAGCTGGTTGCGCAGGAAGATCGTCGCGATCGCCGTCATCAGAAGCGAGGTGCCCACCATCAGCACCAGCAGCTGGTGCGGGTTCGAGGCGCTGACCCGCAGGCGCGGAAACACCAGCTGGTAATGCCCCCAGCGGCCCTGCAGCGTCACCCGCACCTCGCGCCGGTGGCTCAGGTCGACGGCGCGCACGGCGGGCACGCGCTCGTGCAGCTCGGCGATGACGATGCGGCCCGACAGGTCGTAGAAGGCCCGCCATTCCACGCCCGGCTCGGCCGGCAGCTGCAGCTCCAGCCCCAGCGGCACGACCACCTCGCCGGCAGAATCGCGCGCCGCCTGGACATCGGGCGCCGCCTCGATCCGGGCCGCGACCAGCGCGACCTCATGCGCCATGCCCGAGGTCATCTGCCGCGTCACGTCCTCGAAATGGCGCTGCAGGAACATGATGGTGACGACGATTGTCACCACCACGACCGGCAGGAACAGGATCAGCGCCGCCCGTCCGTAGAGCCCGCGCGGCATGGTCCGCTTCAGCCAGTCGAAATTCATTGCCTCATGCCTCACCCGGCCCTTGGAATACGGGCCCTGCCATGGCTAGGTTAGCCCCATGACAAGCGCCGAGAAAGCCCTGCGGATCATCACCGCCGACAATCCCTCGCCCTTCACCGGGCCGGGCACCAACACCTTCCTGCTGGGACGCGAGCGGATCGCGGTGATCGACCCCGGCCCGGACCTGGCCGCGCATCGCCGGGCGATCCTGGCCGCCGCGGGGCCGGGCCGCATCAGCCATATCTTCGTCACCCATGCGCATCTGGACCATTCCGGCGGCGCCAGCGCCCTGGCCCAGGCGACCGGCGCGCCGATCCTGGGCTTCGGCCCCGCCGAATCGGGCCGCTCGGCGGTGATGGAGCGGCTGGCGCGCGAAGGCGCCATCGACGGCGGCGAGGGGCTGGACCGCGGCTTCGCCCCCGACATCGCCCTGGCCGACGGCGCGGCGGTCGAGACCGACGAATGGCGCCTGACCGCGCTGCACACGCCGGGCCATTTCGCCGGCCACCTGGCCTTTCGCCAGGACGAGACGATCTTTTGCGGCGACGTGGTGATGGGCTGGTCCTCGACCATCATCTCGCCGCCGGACGGCGATCTGGCGGATTACTTCCGTTCGCTCTCGCGGCTCGATTCGGCGGGGGCGCGAGTGCTGCTGCCCGCGCATGGCGATGCGGTGCGCGACCCGGCGGCGCGGCTGGCCGAGCTTGCCGCGCATCGGCGCGAGCGCACGGTGCAGATCCTTGCCGCGCTACGCGACGGCCCGGCCACGGCCGAGGCGCTGGCGCGGCGAATCTACCGCATCCCGCCGGCGATGATTCCGGCGGCGATGCGCAACGTGCTGGCGCATCTGATCGCCCTGTCCGAGCTTGGCGCGGTCTCGACCCCCGGCCCGATCGGCTCGGATTCGGTCTTTTCCGCGCATTGACCGGGGCCGGCGGGGGATTTTCCGGATGGGTGAAAAAAATGCGCAAACCCCTCTGGACGACCCCGAAGAGCGCGGCTATACACCGCCCCGTGTTCCGGCGTAGCTCAGCGGTAGAGCAGTTGACTGTTAATCAATTGGTCGTAGGTTCGATCCCTACCGCCGGAGCCATAAAAATCAAGGTGATGAAGGGCGTCCTTCAAGTGTTGCGGACAGTTGTCCGACGCCGGGGATGAGGCCCGCCTCCGCGGCGATTGCGAGATCGTTTCGAGCGGTTTCCGGGTGGCGCATTGCGCCCCGCGTCATCCGAGCTTCCGCATTCGATCAGGTGCCTTCGGGCAAGGCCGTCCGCATCGCCAAGTGCCGGCCCGTGGAAAACACCGCCGACGGGATAGCCAGCGGGACCGAGGCCGCGAACCGTGAAACCGGCGGCCTGCCCCGTTCATCCGCCAGGATGAGGGCACCTGGGCCCGTGTCGTCCTCAAGCCCCCGTCTCGACGGCTAGCCCCGCCGCCTTCCATTCGGGAAAACCATCCTCCAGCCGTATCGCCTTGAAGCCCCTGGCGCGCAGCGCGGCCACGGCCTCGACCGAAAAGACGCAATAGGGGTCGCGGCAATAGGCGATGATCTCGGTATCCTTGGGCAACTCGTTCAGCCGCCGGTCCAGTTCCGAAAACGGGATATTGCGCGCGCCCGGAAGATCTCCTCGGCGGGACGGACGTCCAGCACCGTGACCAGACCGGCCTCGATCCGCTGGGCCAGATCCTCGCGCGACACCGCCTCCATCGAGTCCCGCGCATGGAAATAGTCGTCCAGCACGCGGTTGACCTCGGCGATATTGCGCTCTCCCACCCGGCTGAGCGCGCTGACGAGCGTCACCACCTCGGCATCGCCGGCGAGGCTGTAGATCACATGCTTGCCGCGCCGCTCGGTCTCGACCAGCCGCGCGCGCCGCAGAATCTGCAGATGCCGCGAGGTGTTGGCAAAGGACATGCCCGACAGCGCGGACAGCTCCTCGACCGGACGGCGGCCCTGCGCCAGGTATTCCAGCAGTTCCAGACGGTGCGGATGGCCGAGCGCCTGCGCCACCTCGGCCAGGCTTGCGTGCCGGGAGTGTGGATCGCCGCGAAATAATGTTTCGATCCGGTGCGGGCCTGGATTTCCTCCCGGCCGAGCCAGCGATGCTCCTTGCCGATCAGCTTCAGCGCGGCCGACATTTCGGTCAGGCATTTCTGCTCGCGCTCGGTCGCTGCGGCGTGGTATTTGCCCGAAGGGTCCCAATCGCAATCGACGCCCAGTTCCTCGACCGCCTGGCGAAGATAGGCGATCCCCTCGCTGTTGACGTGGAACTCTTCCTCGTTGCCCTTTTTATCCTCGGCGAAGTGCTTGTTGCGCGGATTATGCGCCAGATCGATGGCAAAACCGGCGCAACGGCCGGCCGCGCCGTCGCCGATGCGACCGGCATCGACAAGAACGACGCGGGCGTCGGGGGCGAGTTCGCCCAGCCGGCGGGCACAGTGGAGCCCCGTCCAGCCGCCTCCGACGACAAGGTAATTGCATGCGATATCAGTATTCAACCGATTGGCTGCGGGCCACGGACCCAGGGCGGCGAACCAACCGGAACGGGTCGGCTCCATATGGACAGGCATGATTTTCATGGATGGACCGGGATGATGTTTCTGGTCCGGACCTACATCACCGGGTCAGCCGGCGTGATGCTGGAAATTTCCCGCTCAGTATAGAATGGATTTATGAATTCTCCCTGCATGGACAGGGGTCGCCGCATCGCGGCCAACGCGCACCCCGGCTGAACTGGCCGCTAGTAGATCGGCGGAGAGACGATCCAGATGGCGATGGCGGGTTCGTCGCCATCGTTGCGCCAGGCATAGTCCGTCTCGCGGAACTGGAAGCTGTCGCCGGGCTCCAGCCGGATCTCGCGGTCGCCGATGATCAGGGTCAGGCGGCCCGAGATCAGGACGCCGCCGTCCTCCTTCGGCCGCGCCTTTCGCCGTCCGCCGCTGGACGAGCGCGGCGCGAAGGTCGACTTGATCATCTCGAACGAGCCGCTGAGCGTCGGGGACAGCAGCTCCTCGACCAGCCCGCTTTCCTGCGAGCCGATGGGCGTCCGGTCCGCCGCGCGCAGGACCAGCCCGCGTTCCTCGGGCGCCCGGCTGGCAGAGCGGAAGAAGAAGCTGATGTTCACCCCCAGCCGGTCCGAGATCTGCCCCAGGTCACGGACCGACGGCGTGGTCTGCCCGCGCTCGACCTGGCTCAGCCAGCCGACCGAGCGCCCGACATCGCCCGCAAGCTCCAACAGCGTCATGCCCCGCGACTTGCGCAGCGACCGGATGTCTTCACCCACATGATGGCTCATCGGCTCTCCTTCAGAGGATGCCGGCAAGGTGCAGCAATTCCGCTGAAATCTCAACATGACCGCAGCCGGTAAATGAAATTCCCGGATGGCTCTGCTTAAATTGAAATTTTTAATTGAAATTTCATTCTCGCCATGGATAGTTCCACCCTATCGGAAAGAACGGAATCGCCCCTCCTTCCCCGGCGACCCCCCGGCCCTGCACAGCTCACCCAGTCCAACAGCGGATAACCATCATGGTCGAACTTCCCAGCCAAGCCCGCGTCGTCATCATCGGCGGCGGCATTTCGGGCTGTTCCGTCGCCTATCACCTTGCCAAGCTCGGCTGGACCGACATCGTGCTGCTGGAACGCAAGCAGCTGACATCCGGCACCACCTGGCACGCGGCGGGGCTGATCGGCCAGCTGCGCGCCAGCCAGAACATGACCCGGCTGGCGAAATATTCCGCCGACCTCTACACCAAGCTGGAGGCCGCGACCGGGCTTGCCACCGGCCTGCGGCAATGCGGCTCGATCACCGTCGCCCTGACCGAAGAGCGGCGCGAGGAGATCCTGCGCCAGGCGGCGCTGGCCCGCGCCTTCGGCGTGGACGTGAACGAGCTTTCGCCGCGCGAGGTGCTGGAGCTTTATCCGCATCTGGAGATCTCCGACGTGGTTGCCGGCGTCCACCTGCCGCTGGACGGCCAGGCCGATCCGGGCAATATCGCGCTGGCGCTGGCCAAGGGCGCGCGGATGCGCGGCGCCCGGATCGTCGAGCAGGTCAAGGTCACGCGCATCACCACCACCAACGGCCGCGTGACCGGCGTCGATTGGGAAGCCGGCGGCGAACGGGGCCATATCGCCACCGAAAACGTGGTGAACTGCGGCGGCATGTGGGGCCGCGACCTTGCCGCCGACAATGGCGTCACCCTGCCGCTGCACGCCTGCGAGCATTTCTACATCGTCACCGAGAACATCCCCGAACTGGCCCAGCTTCCGGTGCTGCGCGTCCCCGACGAATGCGCCTATTATAAGGAGGACGCGGGCAAGATCCTGCTTGGCGCCTTCGAGCCCAAGGCCAAGCCCTGGGGCATGGCGGGCATCCCCGAGGATTTCTGCTTCGACCAACTGCCCGAGGATTTCGACCATTTCGAGCCGATCCTGGAAAAGGCCGTGGCCCGCATGCCGCTGCTGGGCCAGGCGGGCATCCACACCTTCTTCAACGGCCCGGAAAGCTTCACCCCCGACGACCGCTATTACCTGGGCGAGTCGCCCGAGCTTGCCGGCTACTGGGTCGCGGCCGGCTACAATTCCATCGGCATCGTGTCCTCCGGCGGGGCGGGCATGGCGCTGGCGCAATGGATGGAGGACGGCGAGCCGCCTTTCGACCTGTGGGAGGTCGATATCCGCCGCGCCCAGCCCTTCCAGCGCAATCGCCGCTATCTGAAGGAACGGGTCAGCGAGACGCTGGGCCTGCTTTACGCCGATCATTTCCCCTATCGGCAGATGGCGACCTCGCGCGGCATCCGCCGCTCGCCCCTGCACGAGCATCTCAAGGCGCGCGGCGCGGTCTTTGGCGAGGTCGCGGGCTGGGAACGCGCCAACTGGTTCGCCGCAGACGGGCAAGAGCGCGAATACCGCTATGGCTGGAAGCGCCAGAACTGGTTCGACAACCAGCGCGCCGAGCATATGGCGATGCGCAAGGGCGTGGGCCTGCTGGACATGACCAGCTTCGGCAAGATCCGGGTCGAGGGGCGCGATGCGCTTGCCTTCCTGCAGCGGCTTTGCGCGAACGACATGGACGTGCCCGCGGGCCGCATCGTCTATACGCAGATGCTGAACCACCGCGGCGGCATTGAGTCCGACCTCACGGCGACGCGGCTTTCCGAAACCGCCTTCTTCCTGGTCGTGCCCGGCGCGACCTTGCAGCGCGACCTGGCCTGGCTGCGCCGGCATCTGGGCGATGAGTTCGTCACCATCACCGACATCACCGCGTCGGAAGCCGTGCTGCCGCTGATGGGCCCGCGCTCGCGCGAGCTTCTGGCGCTGGTCTCGCCCGATGATTTCTCGAACGAGGCGCATCCCTTCGGCACCGCGCGCGAGATCGAGATCGGCATGGGCCTGGCCCGCGCCCATCGCGTGACCTATGTCGGCGAATTGGGATGGGAGCTTTACGTCCCCACCGACCAGGCCGCGCATGTGTTCGAGACCCTGGCCGGGGCGGGCGAGGCCGTCGGCCTGAAACTCTGCGGCCTGCACGCGATGGATTCATGCCGCATCGAGAAAGCCTATCGCCATTTCGGCCATGACATCACCGACGAGGACCATGTGCTGGAGGCCGGCCTGGGCTTCGCGGTGAAAACCGACAAGGGCGATTTCATCGGCCGCGACGCGGTGCTGAAGAAGCGCGAAACCGGGCTGGAGCGCCGCCTGGTCCAGTTCCGGCTGAAGGATCCCGAACCGCTGCTGTTCCACAACGAGCCGATCCTGCGCGACGGCAAGATCGTCGGCTTCCTGACCTCGGGCAATTACGGCCACGCGCTCGGCGCCGCGATCGGCCTGGGCTATGTGCCCTGCCGGGGGGACGAGACCGCGGCCGAGATGCTGGCGTCGGATTATACCATCGACGTGGCAGGCCGGATCGTGGCTGCCGAGGCCAGCCTGGCGCCCCTCTACGATCCCAAGTCGGCGCGGGTGCGCGGCTGAAACCGAACTCGTGGAAGGACGGAAGCCATGACGCTCCTGGTCCCCGTGAAGCGGGTGATCGACTACAACGTGAAGGCCCGCATTCCGGTGACAGCATCCGGCTGAACTTCTCGCAGGACCATGCGGCGGCGGCGGCCGCGGTCGAGCGCCTGGCGGGGCTGGTCGAACGGTATCGCGCATGAGCGCGGCTCCCGGACAGGGCAACCCGCTGCCGCAGGGCGATTACGTCGCGGCAACGCGGCACGGATCGCTGATCTTCACCGCCGGGATGACCCCGCGCGCGAACGGCCGGCTGATGTTCAGCGGCCCGGTCCGCAGGGACCAGCCGCTGGAAACCTGGCGCGAGGCCGTGGTGCTGGCCTGCAGCAACGCGCTGCGGGCCGCGCGCGCGACCCTGGCGCCGGGCGAGGATCTGGCGGCCGTCCTCAGCCTGACCGTCTATGTCGCCGCGGAAGCGGGGTTTGCCGCGCATTCCGCGCTTGCCGATTTCGCCTCGCAGTTCCTCAAGGAACAGCTGGGCGCAAGCGGCATCGGCAGCCGCTGCGCGGTGGGCGTGGCGACGCTGCCGGGGAATGCGCCGGTCGAAATCCAGATGGTGGCGGCGGTCTGATCTGCCGCGCCGCGCGTGTGGGTGCCGGGCTTTTGCCTTGGGGCGGGCTGCGGACATTGCAAGGAGAATGGCTTATGGGTGCAAGGATCATCGACGGGCGGGGCTTTGCGGCTGGGGTGCGGGCGCGTGTCGCCGAGGCTGTGGGCCGGCTGCGGTCTGGGCACGGGTTGGTGCCCGGGCTTGCGGTTGTTCTGGTGGGCGAGGATCCTGCGAGCCAGGTCTATGTCAGGAACAAGGCGGTCCAGACGCGCGAGGCGGGGATGGCGAGCTTCGAGCACCGGCTTGCG
>NZ_JRKO01000060.1 GCF_000763885.1 Paracoccus versutus
AGTCCGGCCCTGCCCTCCATAAGATGCCAGACTTCGTCACGCCGCCTTCGGGCGGCCTTTTTCTTTGGCCATCACGCAACATTTCGATGGTCAATAATCGCGCGTAGAATGGTCAAAGCGGGAAAACAGGCATCCATGAGATAACGTAAAATCAATCAGTTACCACAATACGGAACCCTCTCAATGGCCATTATACGCGCGATTAATGTCCACTGTGCGGGCAAGGTTTCAACATAATCATTTTATTGCAAGGGTTTGCTTGGAATCCAGCGCATGGCGTTGACACCGGGCGCCGTGTCCTGGCGCCGGGATCCGGCAGGTTGACTTGGAAGGCCGCTGTCAAGGTTCTGGCAACTGCTGCGGGACGTGACGAGCATCCGCCCGACGCCATCGCTTCCGGGCCTGCGAAACCTCGCCGAAGCGCCGGGGAAGCGCCGCTTTTCCGAACGGCGGCGATATGCCCGCAGGATACCATCATGCGACCCGATGCTGCTGTTCCCTGCCCTGAATCGGAGACTGGGATTTCCGCGCAAAATAATGATTTAAAAGATAAATTAAAAGACTCTCCGTCGCACAGCCGGGCCCAAGCACATGTGTCATGAAGGCGCCAGCTCTGCCGCTTTACGGTCCTGTTCCGCAACAACGACCGCCGCCCAAGGCCGGTCATGATCGGCCCCTGCCCCGCAAGCTTGGCGACCGGATGATCTTGCCGAGGACGCCGTGCCGCCTGTCTTCCGTGACGCAGGGGGCGGCTCTTATCGGCCGCCGACGGCGATGTCGGGAAACAGCGGGCCGGCGGGAAGGTCGCATGCCTTCTGGGCCGGGGCATGGATCCTGATAAAGCTCACGGCCTCGAAACGCCGCAATCCATGCCGAAACGCCGGTGATCGTCCGCAAGGACGATGCGTCCTGGCAATGCCTTTTGCCTTCCCCTCCGGCCTCGCCGCGGTCCTGCCGCGGCCAGGGTTTCGAGGGCGGCCTGGACGCCGATCCCCTCGACGCGCATGCTCCATGCTCCATGCTCCATGCTCCATGCTCTACAGGCAGGGCGGCCGCGCGCCCGCCCAGGTCACGGCCTGCTGGCCAGCAGGGACCGCAACTGCGTGGGAAACAGCTGCAGCAGCAGGGTCTCTGTCACCGCGTCCTCGGCTTTCGCGACAAAGACCCGCAGGTCGATGGGGCTGTCGTCGCGGGGCACCAGCTCCTCGGGCCCGCCGAAGCCAAGGTCGAACATGGCGCGCCAGGTCGGGCGGCCGACGACCGGATAGACCGCGTCGTTGGACACCACCCCGCGCGAGGCGGTGATGTTGAGATGCGGCTTGTCGCCGGGGGCCAGCGAATGGGGCGTGAAGTCGCAGACGATCTTCACCGTCTCCTGCGGGCGCGGCTGGCCGGGCACGCCGCCGGCACCGATGCGGACGGCGACGAACTGCCCGGTGCTGCCGGCCAGCGGGCTGTCCTCGAGCCAGGACAGCCGGTAGTCCAGCCGGTATTCGTCGCCGGCCCTGGGCGGGGCGGCGGGCTGCCAGAAGGCCACGATATTGTCGTGGATCTCGTCATCGGTGCTGAGTTCGACCAGCGTGACCGTGCCCTCGCCCCAGTCGCCGCGGGGCGCGACCCAGGCGCTGGCGCGCTTTTCGTAGAAGACGCCGTCGTCCTGATATTGCTCGAAACTCCTTTCGCGCTGCATCAGCCCGAAACCCTTGACCGAGGGCGCGGTGAAGGTGTTCGCCATGGTATGGGGCGGGTTGTTCAGCGGCCGCCAGATGCGCTCGCCCGCATGGGTCAGGATCTCGAGCCCGTCCGAATCGTGGATCTCGGGCCGCCAGTCCGGCGCGATATGCGGCGTGTTCTTGCCGAACCAATACATCGAGGTCAGCGGCGCGATGCCCAGCCGCTCGACCCATTCGCGCAGGAAGATACGGGCGGTCACGTCCTGCTCGATGCCCTTGCCGCGGCGCGAGACGATGCGATAGGCGCCGGTCGCGCGCGGGCTGTCGAGCAGCGCATAGGTGGTCATGCCGCTGTCGGTTTCCGGCTCGAGCCAGAAATGGGTGAACAGCGGGAACTCCTCGGGCCCGTCGGGGATGGCGGTGTCGATCGCCAGGCCGCGGGCCGAAAGGCCGAACTGGCCGCTGTAGCCCGAGGTCCGCCAGTAGGAGGCGCCCAGGAACGCCATCCAGTCGCGCCCGGTCTGCGCATCCATGACGCTGAAGCCGGCGAAGCCGTCGGTCCGGGCCAGCCGCCGCGCCGGATTGTCGTCGGGGATGTCGAAGAGATCCAGCGAAAACGGGATCTCGCTTGCCATGCCGTCCCGGAGCGCATGGATGTGGACCGGCTGCTTGAAATAGCGGCCGGGAAAGAAGAACCGCACCCGCGAGGCGGCCGGCTCGTCGCCCCAGAGGGCCTGGTCCTGGCGAAAGCGGATCTCGTTGTGGCGGTCGTAATCCACCTCCTCGAGGATCTCGGCCTCTTCGATCTCGGGCGGCTGGTAGGCGGCCTGCGCCAAGGCCCGCGCCCGCTCGGTCAGGATATCGAAGGAGAACGCCTCCGGCTCGGCATCGCCGGCGATGCCGTCCGCCGCGCGCGCGATCCGCGGCAGCAGGAAGAAGGCGCCGCCGCCCAGGGCGGCCTGCAGCACGGTGCGGCGAAAGAGTTTTTGCGAATGCATGATGCCCCAAGGATCAGGTGATTCAGTCGCTTGCCATCGGGGCCCAGCTGCGGCCGCATTTCAAGGCATCGATCCCGCATTGGCCGAGTCTTGCCGATCGGTGCCGCCGGGCAAGGCGCATTGCAGCCGGCCAGACGGCGCTCAGCCCCCGGCCCTCAGCCCCCCGCGGGCGGCCACATGCGCTGCCACACGCCGTCGCGCCGGATCAGCGCGTGCTGCAGCGCCGCGCCGACATGCACCGCCAGCACCGCGATCAAGAGCAGGGCCGCGATGAAATGCAGCCCCTGCGCGGCGGCGGCCAGGGCTTCGGATTTCGGCAGCCAGGGCCCTGCCCCCATGGCGTCGATCAATTCGATGGGAAAGCCGCCGGCCCGCACCCGGACGAAGCCGCTCAGCGGCATGACGACCAGCAGGACGTAAAGCGCCAGATGCGAGGCGGCCGCCGCCCGCCTCTGCCAGCCGGGCACCGAGGCCGGCAAGGGCGGCGGCGGATGCAGCCGGCGATAGACGATCCGCGCCAGGATCACCGGGATCAGCAGCGTGCCGGTGTTCTTGTGAAAGATGAACAGCGCGTCCTGCAAGCCGCGGTCCAGCCCCTCGCGCGTCATGGTCAGCCCCGCCGGGATCATCAGCAGCACGGCAAGCGCGACGATCCAGTGAAACAGGCGGGCGGGCGTTCTGTAACCCAAGGGGGGCTCGCGCATCGGCTGGCTCCTTTTCACTATCCTATCGCAAAACCCCGCCCCGCGCAAAGCCGTAGCATCTTGACGGAACCCACGCTTGGCGTAGCATTTTCCCATGACCGACCCCGATCACGGCCCGCTTGCGCAGCCGCCCCGCCCGGCGGCTGGAATACCGGCGCAGGTCGCCGCCGGCGCCGCGATGGGCGTTTTCGCGATGCAGGCGCTGCGGCTTGGCGGGATCGGCGGCGCGGCCGGGGGCTGGCTTGCCGCAAGCGCGCTTTATCTGGGCTGCTGCGCCATGATCCTGGCGCAGATGCGGCGCAGCTATCCGCATGACCGGATCGGCGGCTGCAACGCGGTGACGCTGCTGCGCGCGGCCATCACCTGCGCCTTGCTGGCGCCGCTTGCGGATGGCGTGGCGGCAGGATGGGCGGTCGCGGTCGCCGGGGGCGTGGCGCTGGTCCTCGACGGCGTCGATGGCTGGCTGGCGCGACGGTCGGGGCTCGTCTCGGGCTTCGGGGCGCGTTTCGACATGGAGGTGGACGCGGCTTTCGCCCTGGCCCTGGCGCTGCATGCCTGGCTAGGCACCACGCTGGGGCCGGGGGTGCTGTTGCTGGGGGTGCTGCGCTATGGCTTCGTCGCCGCCGGCCTCGCCCTGCCCTGGCTGCGGGCCGAGCTGCCGCAGCGGCTGCGGCGCAAGGCGATCTGCGTGCTGCAGCTCGGCACGCTGATCCTGCTGCAAACGCCGCTGCCGAGCCATGCGCAGGCCGAGTTCCTGGCCTGGTTCGCCACGGCGGCGGTGGTGCTGTCCTTTGCGCTCGACATCCGCTGGCTGTGGCGGCGCCGGCCATGACCATGCGCAGGGCCTTGCCGCTGCTGCTGTCGGCGCTGGCGATCCAGCTGGCGCTGATCGTGCCGGGCGCCGCGATCCGCCCGACGCCCGAACTGCCGGCGCTGCTGCTTTTGCTGGTGCTGGGCGGCGGCGTGGTGCGCCTGGCGGTCGCGGCGGCGCTTACGCTGCTGGCGATGCAGAAGATTGCCGACCTTGCCATGGTCTCGGCGCTGGGGCGGCCCTTCAACGTCGCGGCGGACCTGCCGCTGCTGGACGCCGCGGTGCGGCTGACGGGCGGCACCTTCGGCCCGCTGGCGGGTCTCGGCCTCGTCCTGGCCGCTGCCCTTGCCGCATCGGGCATCGCCGCGGTGCTGTGGTGGGCGACGGGGCTCTGGGCCCGCCCCGTCGCGGGACAAGGCACGCGCATCGCCCTTGTCGCGGCCATCGGGCTGGTCCTGCTGCCCGCCATGGCCCCAAGGCCGGAGAATGCGCGCTATGCGTTTGAGCGCGCCCGGCTGGCCGCCGGCACCTTCGCCGCGCTGCGCGACTTCCGCGCGGCGGCGGCAAACGACCCGATGGCGGGCCGGCCGGGACTGCTGGGTGCCATCGACCGCGACGTGCTGGTGATCTTCGTCGAAAGCTATGGCCGCGCCAGTTTCGCGACCCCCTTCTACGCCGAAACCCATCTCGCCACCCTGCGCCGGGCCGAGGCCGATCTGGCGCGCGCCGGCCTTGCCATGCGCTCGGGGTATCTGGTTTCGCCCACGCAGGGCGGGCAAAGCTGGCTGGCGCATGCGACCTTCGCCTCGGGGCTTTGGGTGGGCGACCAGTCGCTTTACCAGGCCGCGCTGGCCAGCGGGCGGCAGGGGCTGTTCCACCACGCGCAGCGCGCCGGTTTTCAGACCGCGGCCGTCATGCCCGCCATCACCCGCCCCTGGCCCGAGGCGGCGCAGATGGGCTTCGACCGCATCCTGGCCGCATCGGACCTGGGCTATCGCGGGCTGCCCTTCAACTGGGTCACCATGCCCGACCAGTTCACCCTGGCCGCCGCCGACCGCCTGCTGCGCCATGACGGGGGCGACCCGCTTTTCGCCCAGGTGGCGCTGATTTCGTCCCATGCGCCCTGGGTGCCGGTGCCGCGGCTGATCGGCTGGGACGAGGTCGGGGACGGTTCCGCCTTCGCCGCCATGGCCGTCGCCGGGGAAAGCCCGCAAGAGGTCTGGCGCGACCGCGACAACATCCGCCGCCATTACCGCGACGCCATCGACTATGCCTTGCAGACCGTCACGGCCTATGCGCTGCGCCATGCGGGTGACGCGCCGCTGATCCTGGTGCTGGGCGACCACCAGGCCGCGCAGCGCATCGCGCCGGACGGCGGGCGCGACGTGCCCATGCATGTGATCGGCCCCACGGCGCTGGTCGAACGCAGCGCCGCATGGGGCTTTGCCCCCGGCCTGGTCCCCGGCGCGGACAGCCCCGCGATCCCGATGGACCGGATGCGCGACCTGATCCTGCAAGGCTTTGCCGCGCCGGATGCGGGGCCGAGGGAACGCCTCGCCCGCCACGGTCGTTCGTCCCCTGCCCCACCATGACCCGAACGGAGGTGCCCCGATGACCCATTCCCCGCCGACACGCCGCCGGATCCTGCAGACGGGGGCGGCGGGGCTGGCGCTCGGCCTCTCGGGCCTACCGCACCGGGCACGGGCGCAGGAGGAGGCCGTCGCGCTGCAACTGTCCTGGCTGCATTCGGTGCAATTCGCCGGCAGCTACATCGCGCTGCAGAACGGCTGGTGGCGCGAGGCGGGGCTGGAGGTCTCGCTGCTGCAGGGCGGCCCGAACGCGCCGGTCGAGCCGCCGGTGGTGGCGGGCACGGCGCTGGTCGGCATCTCGGCCGCCGACTATGCCGCGGCGGCGGTGGCGCAGGGGGCGCCGTTCCGCATCATCGGCGTCGCCATGCAGAAGAACCCCTTCGCCATCGCCTCGCTGCCGGGCAATCCCGTGGAAACCCCTGCCGACCTGCCGGGGAAAAGCATCGGCATGGCCATCGCCAACACCCCCGTCCTGCAGGCGCTGTGCAAGCTGAACGACGTGGATTTCGACGCCATCCGCATCGTGCCCACGCAATATTCCGCCCAGCCGCTGATCGCGGCCGAGGTGGACTGCCTGCTCTGCTGGGAAACCGACCTGCCGGTCGCCATGGCGATCCAGGGCATCGAGGCCCGCACCATGCTGATGGCCGATCACGGCTATGCCCTGCATTCCCAGACCTATATCGCGACCGAGGACAGCCTGGCCCACCGCCGCGAGGCGCTGGTGGCGCTGATGGCCGGCGAGGCGCGGGGGTGGGAGGCGTGCCGCGCCGACAGCGATGCGGCGGCCGAACTGACCGTCGCCCTGTTTCCCGATGCCGGGCTGGACCTGCCCACGCAGAAATTGCAGGCGCGCCGGCAATTGCCGCTGATGTTCTCGGAGCTGACCGAGACGCACGGTTTCGGCTGGTGGAGCGACGAGGCGGTCGAGGCCAATATCCGCACCCTCTCGCTGCTGGGCCGCGAGGTGACGCCCGCGCTCTGGGACCGCTCGATCCTGGAGGCGGTCCATGCAGGATAGCAGCGCCGGGATCAGTTGCCGGGCGCTGACCAAGACCTGGCCCGGCGGCGTGCATGCGGTCGCAGGCTTCGACGCCGATTTCGCTGCGGGCCAGACCACGGCGCTGATCGGCCCCTCGGGCTGCGGCAAGTCCACGCTGCTGCGGCTGGTCGCGGGGCTTGATCTGCCGGACGGCGGGCAGGTGCGCATCAATGGGCTGGACCCGGCCCATCAGCGCCGGCGGGGCGCGATCTCGATCGCCTTCCAGGATCCCTCGCTGCTGCCCTGGCTCAGCGCCGCGCAGAACGTGGCGCTGGCGCAAAAGCTCGCCCGCCAGCACGCCGATCCGGGCAAGGTCGCGCATCTGCTGCGACTGGTCGGGCTGGAGGGCTTTGCCGCCACCCGCCCGGCGGCGCTGTCGGGCGGCATGCGCCAGCGCGCCGCCATCGCCCGCGCGCTGGTCACGGCGCCGCAGGTGTTGCTGCTGGACGAACCTTTCGGCGCGGTCGATGAACTGACCCGCCGCCAGCTGGCGCAGGATCTGCCGCCGCTCTGGCAGGCGCAGGGCACCACCGCGCTGCTCGTCACCCATTCGCTGGCCGAGGCGGTGTGGCTCGCCGACCGCATCCTGGTCCTGTCGCCCCGCCCGGCGCGGATCATCGCCGACATCGCCGTGCCGCTGCCCCGTCCGCGCCGTCCCGGACTGGCCGACAGCCCCGCTTTCCGCCGCATCGAGGCCGAGGCGCGGGCGGCGCTCTCTGCCCCCGCCTCGGCCTGCCCATGAGGAATGCGCTGGCCGGGCTTATCCTGCTGCTTGCGCTGTGGCAGGCCGCGGCGCTGGCCCTGGCGGGCCGCTACCTGATCGCCGGCCCGGTCGAGGTCGCGCAATGGACCGCCGCCCATGCCGGGCTGCTGTCGCGGGCGCTGGCCGTGACCGGGACCAATGCGGCGGCGGGCTTCCTGCTGGGGAACCTGGCCGCGGTGGCGCTGGCGGGTGTGGCACTGCTCTGGCCCCGGCTGACCGGGCTGGTCTCGGGGCTGGCGCTGGTGGTCTTTTGCCTGCCGCTGGTGGCGACCGGGCCGATCCTGCGGGTGATGATGGGGCCGGGCGAAGGCCCGCAGATCGCGCTGGCGGCGCTGGCGGTCTATTACACCACGCTGATCCCGCTGCTGGCCGGCCTGCGCGCCGTGCCCGCCGCCTGGCTGGACCTGGTCCATGTCTATGGCCGCGGCCGCCTGGCCGAGCTGCGCCATGTCCGGCTGCGCGCCGCCCTGCCCTATCTGGTCGCCGGGCTGCAGATCTCGGCCCCCGCCGCCTTCCTCGGCGCGCTGGTGGGCGAGTTCACCGGGGCCGAGCGCGGCATGGGCGTGCTGACCATCCGCTTCACCCGCGCGCTGGACGTGCCCGCGCTCTGGAGCATCGCCGCGCTGGCCGCCGCCGTCGCGGTCGCGGCCTATGCGCTGATCGGCGCGGCGGCGCGCCGCTTCCTGGATGGATCGCCGCCCGTGCTGCTGGCCCCGCCGGGCGCCGCGCCCGGCTCGCGCCGCGCGGCGCTGGTCTCGACGCTCGCGGTGGTCGCGACCGTGCTTGCCGCGTGGTGGGCGGGGCTGCGGCTGGCCGGGCTCAGCCCGTTCTTCGCCAAGCGGCCGGGGGACGTGCTGGCGGCGCTGGCCTGGGCCCCGGATGCCGCCCAGACCCGGCAGACCCTGGCCGGCGCGCTGGCGCAGACCGGCGCCCATGTGCTGCCGGGCTATGCGGCAGGGCTGGCGGCGGGCGCGGGCCTCGCCGTCCTGCTGGCGCTGCTGCCCGCGCTCTCGGCACTCGTTACCCCGCTTGCCATCGCGCTGCGCGCCATCCCCATCGTGACCACGGCACCGCTGATCGTGCTGCTGGTCGGGCGCGGCGCGGCGGGGGTGGTGGTGCTGGTCGCGGTCATGGTGTTCTTTCCGACCTTCGTCGCCTGCCAGCACGGGCTGCGGCAGGCGCCGGGCCAGATCCTCGACGTGTTCCGCACCTATGCCGCCGGCCGCTGGCGGCAGATGATCCATGTCCGTATCCCGGCCATGCTGCCCGCGCTTTTCGCCTCGGCGCGGATGAGCGTGCCGGCCGCGGTGCTGGCCGTCACCGTGGTCGAGTGGCTGGCGACGGGCGGCGGCATCGGCGGGCTGATGGCGCTGTCGGCCTCGGTCTCGGATTACGACATGCTCTGGTCCTCGGTGGTGCTGGTCACGCTGCTCTCATGGCTGGGCCATGCAGGCGTCGGCGCGACCGAGCGCCGCGTGCTGGCCCGCTATGCCCCCGAACAGGTGCGCCCATGACCCCACCCTGCGACGCCGTCTTCGCCATTCCCGGCGACATCGCCACGCTGACCGGCGGCTATATCTATGAACGCCGGTTGCTGGAGGGGCTGCGCGCCCTGGGCCATGACGTCCGCCACCTGCAGCTGCCTGCCAGCTTCCCCGACCCCGCCCCGTCCGAGATGGCGGCGGCCGTCGCGGCGCTGGTGGCCGAGGACCGCCCGCTGATCGTCGACGGGCTGGTCTTCGGCGCCATCGACACCGCCGGCCTTGCCCAGGTCCGCGCGCCCATCGTGGCGATGATCCACCACCCGCTGGCGATGGAGACCGGCCTAGATCCCGCGCGGCGCGCGCATCTCTACCGGACCGAGCGCGACAACCTGCGGCTTGCGCGCCACGTGCTGGTTCCCAGCCCCCATACGCGCGCCCTGCTGACCGAACGCTACGGCGTGCCGCCCGACCGCATCACCATCGCCCGGCCGGGGGTCGAGCGGCCATGGCTTGCCCCCGCGCCCCTGACTCCGCCGCTGATCCTGTCGGTGGGCATCCTGCATCCGCGCAAGGGCCATGACGTGCTGATCAAGGCATTGGCAGAGCTGGCAGATATGGACTGGCAGGCGGTGATCGTCGGCAATCCCTGGGACCGCGCCCATGCCGCCGCGCTGGCCCGGCAACTGGCCGAAAGCCCGGTTTCGGATCGGGTGGTGCTGGCGGGGCGGGTGGATGCCGAGCGGCTGGAACAGCTTTACGCAAGCGCCTCGATCTTCGCGCTGGCGACGCGATACGAGGGGCACGGGCTGGTCTTCGACGAGGCGCTGGCGCATGGCCTGCCGATCGTCGGCTGCGCGACGGGCGCCGTCCCCGATACCGTGCCCGCGGCCGCCGGGCTGCTGGTGCCGCCCGACGACCCGCCGGCCTTTGCGGCCGCGCTGCGCCGGCTGCTGGGCGAGGCGCCCCTGCACGCGCAGCTGCGCGACGCCGCGCGCCGGGCCGGCGACGCCCTGCCCGGCTGGCGGGAAACCGCAGCCGTTGCCAGCCGGGTCCTGGAGCGCTGCGCCCTGCCGCGATACAGGGCAATCAGGTCTGCCGGCGATCGCGATTGACGCAAGGCGCCCAAAGCTGACCTTGCAGACCCGACGGCCAGTTCAGGAACCGCGGCTTAGCCCGTCAAAGCGGAAACGACAGCCGTCGCATCAAGACCCCGCCCCCGGCCCCCGAAAGGAAGGCTCGCAATGGCGCCGGATGGAAAGCCATCCCTGCTTTCTCTGCACCGCCCCTCGGGCCGGCGCGCGGGCTTGATCGGATATAGGCAAACCTTAGTCCACGCCGGCCCGAATCCGCTGCCGAGCGCGGAACAGGCTGCGCATCGGAACCTCGAAATGGCGGTAGACCAGCGCCGAAAGCCCCAGCGTGACCAGCAGGGTTGCCGGCACGAACAAGGCCTGCCGGAGCGTGTCGGGCAGGAATCCAGCCAGCTTCGGCCAGGCAAGGTAGCCCGCGCTGATGACCGGGACATGCAGCATGTAGATGGTATAGGAGATGTCCCCGAGCCAGACCGGCGCGCGGGCGGACAGCAGGCGGCCCAGAACGCCCCGGTCCTCCCAGGTGGACAGGATGCAGATGGCAAAGAGCGGCACCATCCAGAGCAGTTCGAGACGGGCATGCATCATGCCTGCCAGCGCAACGACGCAAGACAGCTGAATCAGCGACAGGGCCCTGTCCGACAATCCGGTCCAGGAATGACGATAGTGGCACAGGGCATATCCAAGCAGGAACCCCGGCACCGCCCGCAGCAGGGCAATGCGTTCCCAGCGCAGCCCGTAATGCTGCATCAGGATCTCATGCGCCGCGAGCCCCGCTATCGCCAGCACGACGAAGACCTCGGGCCCAGGGCGCAGGCGCATGAGCAGGCCGCAACCCAGAAGCGGAAACAGCAGATAGGCGGCGAACTCGCCACTGATCGACCAGCTTGGAAAATTCAGGGAAAACTGGTCCTGGAACCCCCAGGCCTGCACCAGCGCTACCGTTCGCAACGCTTCCTGCGAAAGCTCGGCCGAAAAGGGGCCGCCATAGATCACCAGCAGGGACATCCACGCCAGCGTCAGCAGATGAAGCGGATAGATCCGTGCGAACCGGCTTTGCAGGAAATCGCGCGGACTGAAACGGCTGTCGAAACCGTCGGCGGCATAGACGAGTGTCATCACGAAGCCGCTCAGCATGAAGAACAGGTCGACCATATGCGTCGCGCTCATCACGAAGCCGGTTCTGCCGTCGATGGCCGCGCCCCAGGGAAAGGCGTGGCGGTAGTGATAGAGAACCACCAGCAACGCGGCTATTCCGCGCAGCGCCGTATGGGATCGGATATGTCGGCGATGCATCATCGGGCCTGGACTTCGGGTGACGGAGAGGACTCTGAGCCGGGGACATGCCCACCGTAAGGTCGTGTCGAATGCGGCGGCAATTCCCCCAGATTGGTTCCGGGTCGAGCGGTGAGGTCAAGTTTGGCAAACTTTACGGGCAGATGTCCATCACCGTCGCCACGAACCGCGCTGTCGGTGAACGGCCCACCCTTCCCGGTGTCGCCGAGAGGACCGTCGCAATGCCATCGGCCATCCCGCACCCTGGGACGAAGAGACAGCAACCGTCCTGCTTGAGATGGTCTGCTGCGCCGGGTCGCGGCCTGCGATTGCGACAGGCTGGTCCTGACCGTGGACAGGCAGATGCCGCCCAAGCACGAAGAGAAACCAGCGCAACGGCTTCGGCGCACCCTTTCGGCCGACGCTGCGGAACCTCGTCGACATGCTGCGCCATCCGCGCTGGCCATGGGACGTGATCCTGCGGCCGGCCCTGCGGCGCCGGATGCCGAGCGATGGCCATTACCCGCCTAAGGTCCACGCCGGCCTGCTGTCGCCGGCTATGGCCGAGGAGTTGTGCCTTCATCCCGCGCTGACGGGACGGGATTTCCGCGCGCTGTGCCTGAAAGGCGGGCTGTCCGCCGAGGGCGCCGATGCCATCGTGGTCTCGACCCATGGCGGGCGGAGTTTCGACGGCCTGCCGCCGCCCGTCGAGGCCCTGCCCGCATCGCTGCTGATCCGGGAGCGGTTCCCGAACTGCTGGCCGACAGCGGCGTCCGGCGCGGTTCGGACGTGCTGAAACACCGGGCCTTCGGCGCTTCGGCGGTGCAGCTTGGCCGCGCGCCGCTACGGGATCTTGCCGGCGGCGGCGAGGCTGGGGCCGCGGCGCTGCCGGCAATGGCCGAGATGCGGGCGGCGATGGGTTTTCTTGGCGTGCGGAGGCTTGCCGATCTCTCGGCTAAGGCTAAAGCCGGTCAACCGAGGGCGCAGGAACGGGAACATGCGGACATGATCCCCGGCGGCCCCGCCGGCGCAGTTCGCAAATGGAACGTGCCGCAGAAGCGCCCTCGATCCCCCAGCTTGCACCGCGGGCGTCGGGATAGGGCTCAGCCATGGGCGGTCCGCACGGCATCCATGCTGGATAGCGCCAGGCGCGGCGCGGCCTTCATGACCTGGCCGGGCAGTTCCCTTCCCAGGATCCGCTCGGCGGTCCGGGCGGCCTCGATCAGTCTGCCGAGGTCGATCCCGGTCGGAAAACCCGATTCCTCGCACAGATAGACGAAATCCTCGGTGGCGATATTGCCGGTCGCGCGCGGCACGAACGGGCAGCCGCCGATCCCGCCCACGCTCGCCTCGAAATCGCGGATGCCGTGCAGCAGGCCGGCATAGGCGCAGGCCAGGCCGACGCCGCGGGTGTTGTGGAAATGCAGCGCGATCCCCACCTCGGGCACCGCCTTGCGCAGGGCGTCGAGCGCCGGCACGACATTGCCCGGCGTCGCCATGCCGGTCGTGTCCCCCAGGGTGATGCGCGAAATGCCGAGGTCGCGATACCGCATGGCCTGCTCGACCAGCTGGTCCACCGGCACGTCGCCTTCGAAGGGACAGCCAAAGGCCGTGGCGATGGCGCCATGCAGCGCGACCCCGGACCCTTGGGCGAGGCGCGCGATCTCGTGGAACCCGGCAATCGAATCGGCGCGCGAGCGGTTCACGTTCTTCAGGTTGTGACTTTCCGAGGCCGAGGCGAACATCACCACCGCGTCGATCCCCGCCTCGATGGCGGCTTCGGCACCGCGCAGGTTCGGCGCCAGCGCGCTGAAGCGGACACCGGCCCGGCCGCGGAAATGCCGCACCAGCTCGGCCGCATCGCGCATCTGCGGCACGGCGCGCGGCGAGACGAAAGATGTCAGCTCGACCGAGCGGATGCCGGCCGCGACAAGGCTTTCAACCAGCCGGATCTTGTCCTCGGTCGGAACGAAGGCTTTCTCGGATTGCAGGCCGTCGCGGGGCGAAACCTCGGTCACGGCGACTTGCCTGCCCGGTGCGGATGCGGGGGCGGTCATGTCACGCCGCCTCGCCCGAGGGGGCCTTGGCGGCCGCGGCGATTTCCTCGGGCGTCAGGCCGAGACTGCCGAGGATCTCGGCATTGTGCCCGCCGAGACGGTCCACATCGCCCCCGCCGGCCAGCGAGGCGCCGTCGATCTCGATCGGCAGGGCCGGCGCCCGGAAGCTCCGGCCATCCGGGGTCTGCGACAGCGCAAGCCCGCCCTGCCGCATGACATGCTGGTCGCGAAACAGGTCCGAAGGCTTGGCCACCGGCGCAAAGGGGATCTCCATCTTCTCCAGCGCCGGCAGAAGCTCGGCCATGGGCCGCCTTGCGACCGCCGCCGCGACCAGGGGCACCACCCAGGAGCGGGCGTTGATGCGGGCCATCCTGCTTTGCAACTCGGGGTGCTGCAGCAGGTCGTCCAGGCCGAGATAGGTGCAAAGCCGGGTCCAATGGCCGTCGCTGACCGCGCCGATGAAGATCTGCCCCCCCTCGGCATCGGCAAAGACGTCATAGATCGGCCAGCTGAAGGCCCGCTCGGGCATCGGCTCGGGGTCCCTGCCCTCAAGCTCGAACTGCACCATGTGCTGCGAGACCAGCAGCAGGCAATTCTCGAACAGGCCGACGCGGATGGTCCGCCCCTCGCCGGTCTTGCCGCGCTCGAACAGCGCGGCGATGACGGCGAAGGCGCCGAACAGCCCGCCCATGATGTCGTTGGCCGAGGTGCCGACGCGCAGCGGCCGCCCCTTGGGGCCGGTCATGTAGGCCAGGCCCGACATCATCTGCACCACCTCGTCCAGCGCCGTGCGCCGCTCGTAAGGCCCTGAAAGGAAACCCTTGTGGCTGGCGCAGATCAGGTGCGGAAAGCGGTCCTGCAGGGTTTCGGCATCCAGTCCCATCCCCTTCAGGGTGCTGTCCTTGAAATTGTCGATGAAGACGTCGGCCGAGGCCAGAAGGCGGTCCAGCGCCTTCCTGCCGGCCGGCGTGCGGCTGTCCAGGACCACCGATTTCTTGCGGCGGTTGAACAGCGGAAAGAACGCGCTGCCCATGCCGGTCAGCTGGCGCGTCTTGTCGCCGCCGGGCGGCTCGACCTTGACCACCTCGGCGCCCAGGAAGGCCAGGAACATGCCGCAGCTTGGCCCCATCACCATATGGCTCATCTCAACGACACGGATCCCCGCGAGGGGTTTGAACTCGGCAGTCATGCGGCCTCCCATCCCATGGGCAAAGGATAGGATTGCCTGACTATTCTTACAATTATATAATACTTATAGCTATGTTCTAAAAATTAGCATCCACGCGAGGCGCCCTTGGACCTGAAGCAATTGCGGTATTTCTGCAGCATCTACGACAGCAAGAGCCTGTCGGCCGCGGCGGAAGCCGAGAGAATCGCCGTCTCGGCGCTGAGCTACCATCTCGCCAATCTCGAGGCCGAGATCGGCGCGCCGCTGTTTACCCGAAAGCCGCGCGGGCTCGAGGCCACGGCGGCGGGCGAGCGGCTTTACCTGCATGCCCGGACCATCCTGAAGACGGTCGAGGTGGCGAAAAGGGATCTGTCCACCTTTCGCGACAATGTCTCGGGCGAGGTGTCGCTGGCCCTGGCCTATTCCGCGATCCAGGCCATCGGCGTCCAGCTGGCGAAGGTCGTGGTCGAGGACTACCCGGACCTGCAGCTCAACATGATCGAAAGCCTTTCCAGCACGACCCTGCTGCACCTGTCCTCGGCCGATGCCGACCTGGGCCTGGCCTACAACCCGCCGCTGACCAGCACCTTCAAGGCCACGCCGATCCTCGAGGAGGATCTGGTCCTGATCGGCAAGCGCGAGATCATCGGCAGCGGGTCCGAGCCGGTGACGGTGTCGGAACTGCTGGATTTCAAGATCATCATGCTGCGCCAGGGCATGGCCGCGCGGGCGCTGCTGGACCATCACAAGACCTTGGAACAGATCTATGCGACCAGCCAGCTGCAGATGAACTCGGTCCATGCGATTTCCGGTGCGGTCCGCGAGGGGCTGGGCTGCACCATCGGGACGACGCTGTTCATGGGCGACGAGATCAAGTCCGGCCGGCTGCACTGGCGGCCGATCATCTCGCCGACGCTGACGAGGACGCTTTATCTGTGCGAGCAGACGGACCGGCCGCCGACCATCGCGCTGGAGACGATCCGCGACCTGATCCGCGACCTGATCGTCCGCGCGGTCAAGGACGGCATCTGGCCGGCAAGGCTGGTCGAGGCGGAATGACGAAAGCCCCGTCCGGGCGGACGGGGCTTTCGCATTGGTTTCACCGGCTTACTGCTGCGCCGAGACCTTTTCGACATAGGCGTTGGTATAGGTCTTGCTCAGGTCGATCTTGGCGCCGGCGACCTCGGGCAGGTTGAAGCTCAGCATCGTCTGCACCGCTTCGGCGCCCTTCGCATCCACCAGCCCGGTTTCCGACAGCATTTCCATGCTGTTGTTCAGCGATTCGATATAGACCTGCGGGTCGGCGCCGACCAGGTTGGGCGGCATCTTCGCCGCGATCTCCTCGGCGGGGGTGTTGTGGATGTATTGCAGCGTCTCGACGATGGCGGCGGCCAGGGCCTGCGCCTGTTCGGGATGCTGGTCGAGCCATTCCGTGCGGGTATAAAGCGCCGCGCCGGGATAGTCGGCGCCGAACAGGGCGTGGGTGTCCGCCGCTTTCCGGGTATCGACCAGCACGGGCAGATCGGGATGGCGGTTCTGCAGCTGGGTGATCGCCGGATCGGGCGTGACCACCGCATCGATCCGGCCCTGCTCCAGCGCCGCGACCGCGGTGGCGCCGACGCCGACGCCGACGACCGAGGCGGCATTCGGTTCCAGCCCGTTCTGCGACAGCATGTATTTGAGGAAGAAGTCGGTCGAGGAACCGGGCGCGCTGATCCCGACGGTCTTGCCGGCAAGATCCTTGATCGTCTTGACCTCGCCGGCCTTGCCCGGCGCCACGGCCACGGCGATGCCGGGCAGCCGGCCCATCAGCACGAACGAGGACAGCTCCTGCTGCTTGGCCGCCAGCGTGATCGTGTGTTCGTAATAGCCCGAGACCACGTCCGCGCTGCCGCCGACCACGGCCTTCAGCGCCGCCGAGCCGCCCTTGAAATCCACGAGCTCGACATCGACCCCGTGCTTTTCGTAAAGGCCAAGCTGCTCGGCCAGGACGACGGGCATGTAGCAGACGCAGCTGGCCCCGCCGATCGCGATCTTGACGGTTTCAGCCGCCGCAGGCGTCGCGCCCGCCACCAGCGCCGCCGCAAGGATAGTCCTGAGCATCGTCATCTTTGCTCCTCCCTTCAGTGATTGTTGTCGGGCTGCCAGACCAGCAGCTTCCTTTCCACCATCGTCACCCCCCAGTCGATGAGAAGGACGAAGGCCGACAGGACGAACATCCCCGCGAACACGCCGGCGATGTCGAACATGCCCTCGGCCTGCGCGATCAGATAGCCAAGCCCGGCGGATGACCCCAGGTATTCGCCCACGACCGCGCCGACCACCGCAAAGCCGATCGAGACATGCAGCGAAGAAAACACCCAGCTCAGCGCCGAGGGCAGGTAGACGTGGCGCAGCAGCTGCCGCTCGGTCATGCCCAGCATCCGGGCGTTTTGCAGCACGGTCCGGTTCACCTCCTTCACGCCCTGGTAGACGTTGAAGAAGACGATGAAGAAGACCAGCGTGAACCCCAGCGCCACCTTGGACCAGATGCCCAGGCCGAACCACAGCGTGAAGATCGGCGCCAGCACCACGCGCGGCAAGGCATTGGCGGCCTTGACATAGGGGTCGAAGACCGCGGCCAGCTTGGGCCGGCGCGCCAGCCAGAAACCGGCGATCATCGCGGCGACCGCGCCGATGACGAAGGCCAGCGCCGCCTCGACCAGCGTGATCCACAGATGCCGCCAGATCTCGCCGCTCCTGAACCAGGCGACGATCTGCCAGAACACGTCGGCGGGGGTCGAGAAGAAGAACTGGATCCGGGCCGGATCGCCCAGGATCGAGGTCTTGGTGATCACCCACCACAGCGCGACGGCAACGACCGCCACGAGGATCTGCAGGGTTGTCAGGACGGCTCTGTTCATGCCCGCTCCTCCCGGTTCTGGTTGCCATAGGCCTTGAGCACCTGCTCTTTCAGCAGGTGCCAGATGTCGCGGTGCAGCTCCTGGAACTCGGGGGACAGCTTGATCTCGGACACGTCCCGCGGCCGCGCCAGGGGAATGGTGAAATCCCCGATCAGCTTGGCGTCCGGCCCCGTCGACATGATGACCACCCGGTCCGCAAGCGCGATGGCTTCCTCGAGGTCGTGGGTCACGAACATCACCGCCTTGCGGTCCTGCTGCCACAGGTCCAGCAGCAGATCCCCCATGATCAGCCGCGTCTGCGCGTCCAGCGGCCCGAAGGGCTCGTCCATCAGCAGGATTTCCGGGTCGCGGATCAGCACCTGCGCCATGGCGACCCGCTTGCGCTGGCCGCCCGAGAGCATGTGGGGATAGCGATGCCCGAAGCCCTTGAGGCCGACCTTTTCCAGCCATTCCTCGGCCCGTTCCAGGGCTTCGCGCCGCGGCGTGCCCGAGATTTCCAGCGCGATGGCCACGTTGTCGCGCGAGGTCTTCCACGGCATCAGCGCATCGGCCTGGAACAGGTAGCCCGCGCGCCCGTTGAGCCCCTCGAGCGGCTGGCCCTGGATCTCGACGGTCCCGGCCGAGGGCTTGAGCAGCCCGGCGGCGGCATTCAGCAGCGTCGACTTGCCCGAGCCGGTCGGCCCGACGATGGCGACGAACTCGCCCTCGGCAACGCTGAGATTGGCGCCGGCAACCGCGCGGAACACGGTTTTTCCCGTCCCGCCGAAACTGATGTCGACATTATCCAGACGCACGGCGTGCTGCATTCATCCTCCCTAACCGCCATCGCCCAGGCGACCGGCCGCGAAGGGACGCCGGGTTGCCCCGACATGCCCGACCGGATGCCGCCGCTGCGCGCTGACTGAATATCGCCTTACCGCAAGCCTCCTCATGCGGTTTCCCTAACGTATCCAAGCCGGATCATGCTCACAATTATATAATTTCATATGTTTTGTTCTATTTTTTGGAAACCTATGGGCGGGATCTTCCGGTTGTCCCCGGCCGCGGTTGATGTCCGGCCCCATCCCCCGCATCCTGGGGCCATGCAGCGACAGGAGCGATCATGAGCGACGACTATGCCCCGCCCAGGGTCTGGACATGGGACAAGGAAAACGGCGGCGAGTTCGCCAGCATCAACCGTCCCATCGCCGGGCCGACGCATGACAGGGACCTGCCGGTCGGCAAGCATCCCTTGCAGCTTTATTCGCTGGCCACGCCCAACGGCCAGAAGGTCACGATCATGCTGGAGGAATTGCTGGAAGCCGGCTTCGACGCCGAATACGACGCCTGGCTGATCCGCATCGGCGACGGCGACCAGTTCGGCAGCGGTTTCGTCGCGGTGAACTCCAACTCCAAGATCCCGGCGCTGATGGACCGCTCGGTCGCGCCGCCGCGGCGGGTGTTCGAATCCGGCTCGATCCTGCTTTACCTGGCCGAGAAGTTCGGCGCCTTCCTGCCCCGTGACCCGGCGGCGCGGACCGAGACGCTGAACTGGCTGTTCTGGCAGATGGGCTCGGCCCCCTTCCTCGGCGGCGGCTTCGGGCATTTCTACGCCTATGCGCCGGTCAAGATCGAATATGCCATCGACCGCTACACGATGGAGGTCAAGCGCCAGCTCGACGTGCTGGACCGGCACCTGGCCGATCACCGCTTCATGGCCGGCGAGGACTATACCATCGCCGACATGGCGATCTGGCCCTGGTATGGGCAGGTGATCGCGGGCAAGGTCTATGGCGACGCGGCGACCTTCCTCGATGCCGGGATCTATGGCCATGTCCGGCGCTGGCAGGACGAGATCGCCGCGCGTCCCGCCGTTCGGCGCGGCATCATGGTCAACAAGACTTCGGGCGATCCGGCCAGGCAGCTTTGGGAACGCCACGATGCCGCGGATTTCCTGACCAGGACGCAGGACAAGATCGGCGACAAGGCCGAGGGTTGAGCCGCGCATGAAAGGCCCGGCTTTCGCCGGGCTTTTCCAAAGACGCTGCATGGGTTTGTTGCGCGGGCGGCCCGAACATCCGGATTGCAGGGTGGGAATCCGCCCTGCCGCCCCTCGGCCAAAGCGCCGCGCCGGGAAGGGCCGCGTCCTCGCCGCGCGGCGCTGGGAAGTCGCGGTCCCGACGGCCGCGGCCTTCGCGTGCCTGTCCCGCGAATGTCCGGGTCAGGCGCGCAGCCGGCGGCCGAGAAAATTCAGCACCTGCCTTTCCTCGTGCCGCAGCCCCGGCTTTTGCGGGTCGCCGGCGGGTTTGCGGCAGGGGCCCAGCTTCAGCTCGCCAGCCAGGTAAGCCTCGATGATCCGGGGGTGGACATAGCATTTGCGGCAGATCGCCGGCGTATTGCCCAGATGGCCGGCAACGGTTTCGATGGCCTCGCGGATGTTGCGGTTCGCCGCCGCCTGGCTCTCGCAGGCGGGATATGCCGACAGGGCCAGCGCAGCCAGGACCGTGCCGGTCCAGGTGCGGAAATCCTTGGCCGTCACCTCGCTGCACGAGATCCGGCGCAGATAGTCGTTCACGTCGGTCGAGGTGATCTTCTGCCGGGCGCCCTCCTCGTCCAGATACTGGAACAGGGCCTGGCCGGGCAGATCCTGCATGCTGCGCACGATCCGGGCCACGCGGCGGTCGCGGATGCCCAGGTCCCATTCCCTGCCGCCCTTGCCGCGAAAGCGGAACCGCAGCTGGTTGCCCTCCAGCCTGACATGCCGGCTGCGCAAGGTGGTCAGCCCGTGC
The DNA here is from genome assembly GCF_000763885.1 of Paracoccus versutus. Classification (GTDB taxonomy): domain Bacteria; phylum Pseudomonadota; class Alphaproteobacteria; order Rhodobacterales; family Rhodobacteraceae; genus Paracoccus; species Paracoccus versutus. The sequence goes on from NZ_JRKO01000060.1 coordinate 20,327, forward strand.
GACCTGTTCCGGCGGGCATAGTCGCCGTTGCCGACGCGGATCATGGTGGTCTCGAGCAGATGCACCACCGTCGCCAGCACCTTTTGCGCAGGCAGCCCGCGCAGCGCCATGTCGCGCGCGACGCAGGCGCGGATCCTGGGCAGAAGCCGGGCAAAGGCCAGCATGTGATCGTATTTGGCGCTGTCGCGGAAGGCGCGGAAACCGGGGTGGTAGCGGTATTGCTTGCGCCCGCGCGCGTCCCTGCCGGTGGCCTGGATATGGCCGCGCGGATCGGGGCAGATCCAGACGTCGGTATAGGCCGGCGGCACCGCCAGCGCCGCCAGCCGCCTGCGCTCGGCCTTGTCGGTGATCCTCCGGCCCTGGGGATCGCGATAGCAAAACCCCTTGCCCGCGCGGATGCGGGTGATCCCCGGCATGTCGTCGCTGACATGCACCAGCCCGGCCTGTTTCGCGGCCGCGACGGGGTCCGAAGGGGCGGGCGTGTCCCTGGGCATCTGGTGATCCGGCTGACGGTCGCGGGCTCAACGCCGGCCGGGGCGGATGGTTGCGCGGATGGTTGCGGGGCCAGGACGGCGAGGCTTCCGGGACGGCCGAGACCGCGCGCCATCCGCCCTGCCCCCCGTCAGCCAAGCTCGGCCAGGATCGCGTCGCAGAAGGCATCCAGGTCGGCCGGGCTGCGCGCGGTGATGATGCGGTCGTCCGTCACCGCCTGGCCGTCGACCCAGACCCCGCCCGCATTCACCAGGTCCGTGCGGATGGATTTGTAGGATGTCACCTTGCGGCCCCGGATCAGATCCGCCTCGACCAGCAGCCAGGGGCCGTGGCAGATCGCCGCGACGATCTTGCCCTCGTCGTGAAAGCGCCGCACCAGGTCGACCGCCCCTGGCTCGATGCGCAGCTTGTCGGGGTTGATCTGGCCGCCCGGCAGCACGAGCGCGTCATAGGCAGAGGCGTCGACCGAGGACAGGGCCAGGTCGGCATGGACCCTCTGCCCCCAATCCTCGCCCTGCCAGCCGCGAATGCTTTCCCCGCCGGGCGAGGCGATCTCGACGGTCGCGCCCACCTCGCTCAGCCGGTCGCGCGGAACTTCCAGTTCGGATTGCTCGAATCCATCGGTGGCGAGGATGAGAATCCGGGCATCGGCAATCTTGCGCATGTCATGGTCCTTTCCTGTTGCAGGATTCACGCCTTCAACGGCAACGGGTAGGCAACAAGGAAACCCGCAGGATGTTCCTGGCCGTGCGGGAAACGGGCGGACAGGCGTGCCCGAGCCTGTCCCCAGGGGGCGGCGTCCGGCCGATCCGCGCATCGCGGCGGCATGGCCTTCGGTCCTAGCCGGCGATGACCCGCGGCGATAGGTGCCGCAGCTTCTCGGGGTTGCGCATGATCCAGATGGCGGCGATCCGGCCCTCCCGGATCGCCAGCGCCGTGGTCTGCACCACGCCCCCCGGCTTGACCAGCACGAAGCCGGGCGAGCCGTTGATCCGGCACAGGTGCGGGACGGCATCGGCCGCATGCGGCCATTTGCGCGCGATGCCCGCAAAGAACCCGGCCGCCCGCCGCCGCCCGCGCAGGACGTTGATGGCCGCGGGCACCTTGCCGCCGCCATCGGTATGGACCTCGATCTCCTCGGCGAAAAGCCGCAGCAGGCCCTCCATGTCGCCCTGCCGGCTGGCCTGCCAGAAGGCGGTGACGATGGGCAATGCCTCGCCCGGCTGGACGGAGGATGCGGGCGCGGCCCCCGCCAGCCTGCGCCGCGCGCGCGAGACGAGCTGCCGGCAGGCGACCGGGCTGCGGCCGACCACCGCGGCGATCTCCTCGAAATCGTAGTCGAAGGCGTCGCGCAGGATGAAGGCCGCGCGCATCTCGGGCGACAGCGCGTCGAGCGTCAGGATCAGGGCGATGCCGACGTCCTCGGTCACGATCCATTGCTGCTCGGCCCCCGCCGCGGTGTCCTCGACCAGCGGCTCGGGCAGCCAGGCGCCGACATAGGTCTCGCGCCGCATCCGCGCGGATTTCAGGTGGTCGAGGCAAAGCCGCGTGACCACCGCGCCCAGCCAGCGCGACAGCCGCTCGATGGTGCGCAGATCCTGCCCGGCAAAGCGCAGCCAGGCATCCTGCACGATGTCCTCGGTATCGGCGACCGAGCCGGTCATGCGATAGGCCAGCCCCGCCAGGCGGCGGCGCTGGCCCTGGAAGATCTGCGCATGCCGGTCAGCTTCCATCGCCCAAGGTCCGTTCGGGATGCTGCGACCGGAACCCCACCGCAAAGCGGTTCCAGGCGTTGATCGTGTTGATGACCAAGGTCAGTTCGACCCGCTCGGCCTCGCCGAACTGCGCGGCGAGTGCGTCGTAGTCCCGCTGCGGCGCGCCCGTCGCCTCCAGCCGCGTCAGCGCCTCGGCCCAGCCGAGGGCGGCGCGTTCGCGGGCGTCGAAAGCCGGGCTTTCGCGCCAGGCCGCCAGCACGTCCAGCTTTTGCTGCGGCACGCCCGCCTCGCGGGCCTCGGGGGCGTGCATGTCCAGGCAATAGGCGCAGCCGTTGATCTGCGATACCCGCATCTTCACCAGCTGGCGCAGGGCCGCGGGGATCGCAAGCTGGCGGCTGGCGGTCTCCAGCGCCAGCATCGCCTTCATCGCCGCGGGCGCCGCCTTGAAATAGTCGAGACGTGCGGTCATGGTCGGTTTCTCCATCAATGCTTCCTGCAGAACCATGACGAGATGGCGGCGGGGTTTGTGACAGCCGCGCGGGTTGGTGCCGCCTGCATTGTGCGGCCAGGGCACCGCCTCACATTCCCGGCGCGGCGCCATGGCCCAGCCCGATGCCCGCGGGTTTGAGCAGCATCCACAGCGCCATGGCGACCATCATCAGGTTCTCGGTCAGCGAGACGAAGCCCAAAGGCACGTTGCTGTCGCCGCCGACGCAGGCGCATTTCAGCGCGCGCCCGTCGACATAGACCGCCTTGAAGACCGAAACCGCGCCCACCGTGCCGATGAACAGCGCCACCGGGATCGACAGCCACATCATCGCCCCGGCCATCATCAGCACCCCCGCAAGCGCCTCGGCAAAGGGATAGACGTAGCCATAGGGCACCCAGCGCCGCGCCAGCAGGTCGTAGTTGAGGAACATGGTCGAGAAACTTTCGACATCCTTCAGCTTCTGCAGCGCCAGCAGGCACATGGCGATGGCGACGAACCATTCGGCGGCCTGCACCGTCAGCAGGCTGCCGAAGGCCGCCCAGCTGGTCGCCAGGGCCATCAGCGCGGCCATGGTGAAAAGCGCGATGACGGGCCGGTAGGTCGGCGCGTCCCTGTCCCTCACCTCCTTGCCGAAGAAGGCCAGAAGATCGTCGTAGCCGCCGATGCGCTTGCCATCGATGAAGGCCTGGGGCGTGGTCTCGACGCGGTGCCGCGCCTGGAAGGCGTCGATCTCGGATCGCAAGGTCAGGTGGTGGTCCTCGACCTCGTAGCCCTGGCGCTTCAGCAGGTCGAGCGATTTCAGCCCCCAGGGACAGATATGGTCCGCCGTCACCATGCGGTAAAGCGCGGCGCGTTTCGGGACATTTGCCATGATCTTCTCCTTTCGGGATCGCCGGGCCGCAGGTTGGCGATCATGCTTGGGATAAGTCCTCGCCTGAAACCAATCTGCCGCGCGGCCAGGGGTTCCACGACCGCTACGGCATGCGGCCATGTCGCTTGGCGCGGGATCGATAGACGACGCCCAGCTTTCGCCGGCAGAACGAACCCTGGACCCGAGCCGCCGCTTGCCGCGTTCCGCCTGGATCATCCCGAACTGGACGAGGTTTCCCCGATGCCGACAGATGGTGCCCGCCTTGCCGACGATCTGGGCCATGCCGCTGAAACCCCCGCCGGGATCCCCCTGCCCGGCTGGAGGCAGATCTTCCGGCGGGTCCGGGCCGAGATCGCCCAGGATCATGTCGGCGTGGTCGCCGCCGGCATCGCCTTCTACGGCCTCATCGCCATCTTCCCGGCCATCGCGGCGCTGGTGGCGATTTCGGGGCTGGTCCTCGATCCGGCCGATCTGGGCAGCACGATGGAGCGGATCTTCACCCTGCTGCCGCCGGATGCCGCGGGGATCATCCGCGACCAGCTGGTCAAGGTGACGGACGGCGGCACGCAGACGGGGCTGGTCGCGATCTCGGGCCTGGCGGTCGTGATCTACGGCGCGACGAAGGGGGTGATGACGCTGATCGAGGGGCTGAACATCGCCTATGACGAGGACGAGACGCGGGGCCTGCTGCGGCTTTACCTGACCGGATTTGCGCTGACGCTGGGGCTGGTGGTCGGCCTGACCGTCGCCATCGGGCTGATCGTGGTGTTGCCCCTGGCCGCCGGGCTGCTGCATCTGGGCGACGGGGTGCAGGCGGCGATCTCGTGGATCGCCTGGCCGATCCTGGCGGGGTCCGGGGTGCTGGGGCTGGCGGTGATCTATCGCTTCGGCCCGGCGCGCAAGGCGGCGAAATGGCGGTGGCTCAGCCTGGGTGCGGCGCTGGCGGTCTGCGTCTGGATCGCCGCCTCGCTGGGATTTTCGCTCTATGCCAGCAATTTCGCCCGCTATACCGAGACCTACGGCACGCTGGCCGGCGTCGTCGTCCTGCTGACCTGGTTGTGGCTTTCGGCCTATGTGGTCCTGGCCGGGGCCGAGCTGAATGCCGAGATCGAACAGCAGACCGCCCGCGACACCACCACCGGCGCGCCGCAGCCGATGGGCCGGCGCGGCGCGGTCAAGGCGGACACGCCGCCGCCGGGAATGGACCATCGCGACGGCGCAGAGGCAGGCGCAGGGGGAAAGGCCGCGCCCCTTTCGCCCGACAAGGTTTCGCCGGACCAGGTCTCGCCGGGCCGGGAATTGCTGCTGGCATCGGCGCTGGCCCTGCGCGCGGCAATCCGCATGGCGGGACAGCGCAGAAGGTGATCCGGCCGGGTCAGGGGCAGCCGATCCCGGCAAGGGCGGGGCGGCGGTTGTCGCCGCCCCGATGGCTCAGCCCTTGATGGCGATGCGCTTGACCTGCGACTGCGCCTTTTCCGTCTTGGGCAGGGTCACGGTCAGCACGCCGTTCCTGAAATGCGCATCGACCTCGTCCTCGCGGATCTCGGCCCCAAGCGGGATACGGCGCTCGAAACGGCCGTAGAAGCGTTCCGAGAATTGCCGGTCCTTGTCCTCGACCTCCGAGCGCTTCTCGCCCTTCAGCGTCAGCACGCCGTCATCCAGCAGGACTTCGATGTCCCTTTCCTCAAGGCCCGGCACCTCGGCCGTCACCGTGATCTCCTTCTCGCTGTCGGAAATCTCGACGCTCGGCCAGCCGCCCCGGAATGCGGGGACCGCGCCAAGGGACGGCAGCCCGGCGCCGAAGCCGCGGAACATGTCGTCGAACAGCCGGTTCACCTCGCGATGCAGCGACAGGAAGGGATCGCGGTCGCCCTCGCGGAAAGCGGTGGGAAGCTGGTTGCCGCCGTTGCGGCTCCAGGGGATCAGATCACGGACGTTCATGATTTTCCTCCTTTCTGGGCAACGGGTCCGGCACCGGGCGGTGCCCGGCGCCGTTTGCGGATTGCGTGGCGGACAGGCTCAGGCGGCCTCTTTCCCGGCCTCGATCCGCTTCGGCTCGGTCCGGGGTCTGGCCGCGATCTCGATCCGGCGCGGCTTCATCTCCTCGGGGATCTCGTGCCGCAGGTCGATGGTCAGCAGGCCGTTCTGCAGCTCGGCCCCCGTCACCTTCACATGGTCGGCCAGCTGGAAGCGCCGGCGGAAGGAGCGTTCGGCAATGCCGCGATGCAGATACTCGGCCTTGTCCTCGCCAGCCTTCTGGCCCGACACGACCAGCATGGTCTGTTCCTGCGTGATGGCCAGTTCGTCGGGCGAGAAACCAGCCACCGCCATGGCGATGCGATAGTCGTCCTCGCCGGTCTTGGCGATGTCGTAGGGCGGCCAGTTGTCGATGGTTTCGACGCGGCTCGCAGCCTCGAGCGCGTCCAGCATCCGGTCGAAACCGATGCTCGACCGGTAGAGCGGGGAAAAATCGAAAGTGGTTCTCATAGCCACATCCTCCGTTGAGCAACATGGGTACAAGCGTTCTGCCGGCAGGGCTGGGCGCCCGTCCGGCATGCCGGACCCGTCAAGGGCTTCCGGCGAGTCACGATCTAGGGCGAGGGCATGGCGGTTCAAGGGGGCGCGCGCCGCCCCTTTTCCCCGCCCGCAAAGCCCCTATCTGACAGGGACGAACCGCAGGAACATCACAGGAGACAGCCATGCGACTTGAGGACATCAGGGCTGTTCTGGGGCCGGTGGACGAGACGCTGATCGCCCAGATCAGCCGGACGGATGCGACGGCCGAGGAACTGGCCGAGGCCTGGGGCTGGCTGCATGCCGACGAGGCCATGATCGACGAGGGCCGCCCCCTGCCCCAGGGCCGCGTCGCCGAGCTGCTCGCCATCCTCGAGGCGGCCGAGCCTGACCCCGAGGAATAGCGCCGGGTTCAGTGCCGGAACCTGGGCGACAGCAGCAGGATCCTGCTCTCCGGCTCGCCCTCGCCCTCCCTCGAGGGGGCGGGCCGGTCCTCGACATGCGGGCCGCTGGCCTGCAGCACGTCCAGCATGTCGGGAAAGCCAAGCGCCACGTCCGGCATCCCCGCGATCTCATAGGCGCTCTGCCCCAGCCCGGCATAATGGACGATGGAGCCTCCCCGCCGCGTCAGCCGCGCCGCGAAGAAGGCGCAGGAGATCAGGCATTCGTCCCCGATCTGGCGCGACTCGCCCCGGTGCGCCCGCCGTTGCGCCGCGTCCATCAGCCGGACGGTCAGGCGGTCGGGCGCGATCGGGCGATGCATGTAGCGCGCCAGCGTCGAGGCAAGGTGATATTCCAGCTCCGACGACAGGGCGACCTGGCTTTCGCGCATCCCCTCGATCACCAGGTCGCGGGCGGCAGAGATATACGTGTCCGTCATGAAACCCCTCGGCATCAGTCTGAACGAAACCATTCCATGATAAAAAGTTTGGCGCAGTCCCGCTGCAGGTCAAGACCCTGCATGGATCCGAGGCAGCTGAAATCACTCGATATTGCACGCAAACCTCATGTGTTGGCAGCCGTCTTCGGCGAGTGCCGAAATTTTTCGCGCCACCCCCTTGAAACCGCCGTCCTGCGTGCCAATTCCTCTCACGCGCGATGCCATCCGGGTCGCGCAAGCCCCGTGCCGGTCGCTTGGCCGGTGCGGAGGAACCTCTCGCAATCTGTTTGTCCATGAGGAGAACGATATGACGTTCCGTCCACTCCACGACCGTATCCTGGTCCGCCGCATCGATGCCGAGGAAAAGACGGCCGGCGGGCTGATCATTCCCGACAGCGCCAAGGAAAAGCCTCAGGAAGGCGAGGTTCTGGCCGCGGGTCCGGGTGCGCGCAGCGAAAACGGCACGCTGCACCCGCTGGACGTCAAGCCCGGCGACCGCATCCTGTTCGGCAAATGGTCGGGCACCGAGATCCGGCTTGATGGCGAGGATCTGCTGATCATGAAGGAAAGCGACGTGCTGGGCGTGATCGAGGCCCCGGCCAGCGCGAAAAAGGCCGCCTGACGGCCGTTCCCCAGGATCCAATCCAAGAATGCTGCTCAGGAAGGAGTGAGCCAGATGGCTGCGAAAGAAGTTAAGTTCAACAGCGACGCGCGTGACCGGATGCTGAAGGGCGTGAACATCCTTGCGGATGCGGTCAAGGTGACGCTGGGCCCGAAGGGGCGCAACGTGGTGATCGACA
>NZ_JRKO01000061.1 GCF_000763885.1 Paracoccus versutus
CAGAAGCGCGCAGGGCGCTTGAGCAAACTGGGGGCTCCGCGCCCGACCCGCTTGCCCAACCCGAAACCGACCAATATCAACCCAAAGGACTCTCGTTATGAACGAGGGACGACCGGGGGGCAGGTCAAGGTCGATGAAGGTTCGTGTCAGAAGATCGTTATAGGCCGTGACCTTCCAACCTCATGCGACGAGTGTCATCGGTGTCCTCGTACTCGATAGCCTTGCTGCTTTTCCCGATATCGTTTTCAGGATGATGCATTCTGCTGGGACTGTGCAGATCGCTTTCTGATTGACGATCAGCTCCTCGAATCGCTTTTGCAGTACCGTGCTGACCTGGATTCTGCTCGTCCTGTTTCCCTTGGCTCCGGGGGCGGCATAGCTTCCAGTCGATACTCGTACCAATCCAGCAGCATTCAACCGCTTCACCAGCACCACCACATGCTTGGTCAACGCCAAAAGATTATACCGGGATTTGCTGCTCCAGGCTCCTTCCGAGAAAGGCATACCCAAACAGAGAAGGGGGTCCTCCCGCCACACCAGATAAAGCGCCGTCACCAGCACCCGGAGCTGTTCGATATAGGGCCGCGCGGGTTTCTTGCCACCTTTCTGCTTTCCTGCCTCATCAGCAGCAAGGTGTTCGTCCCAGATCTCCTGCACCAGACCAATCAAGGCGGGGTCTTCCGTCCAGACGGCGGTGTCCAAAGGCCGGGAATGCTGCGAGTCAAAGATGATCTCCTGCGGTGCTGCTTCTAGTGCTGGTTCGTTCGGTGGCTCTTCCTGCATCCCGTCCCGTCTCCGTCGTGGGCGTCATAGATAAGGTGGCGATAAAAAAAGAAAAGTGGTGCTCCCCGGCGACCAAAGCCGCCGAGGAAATTTTTTACATGCTGTCGATGGCATCCATGACCAGTTGAATTGCCTGCTTCTGCCACGGGGCAAGGACAGCACGGGCAAGGGGTAGCCAGCCCTCATCGTCAAGCCTGACCACCTCCTCCCCCTCGTCCGTCACGTCATAGGCGAGGCTGCCACCACCCGGCCCAAGGAAGACCACCGAGCAATCGCTGCCAAACACGCGCGACAGGGATTCAGCATCAGCCTCGTGGCCATAGGGCAGCCACCACCGCCCCCCGGAAAACACCAGAGGATAGACTTCAAGGGGTTCAGTCATCCCAACCTCCCAGACGTCCGGTGTGCAGGTAATAGGCGAGGGCTTCACGGAACTGGGCGGCATCCCGGAAACCCTGCTCCTGCGCTGCCCGATCCTCGGCCATGGAACGAGAAAGACCGCCATCATATTCCATGATAGCGGCCCGCTCCTCGAACTCGTCAATGTCGGGAACTAGAGGCATGGCAACCCCACCTTCTCGACGATCTCGCGCTTCTGTTCGTCGCTGATCCCGGCGGAATAGATGCCATAGGTCATCCTGTTTTCCGACCGCGCCGATTGGTGGCCAACGATGGATGCCGTGAAATGCTCCGGCACCCCTGCCCACTCGCACTGCGTCACGAACCATTTCCGGGTGGAATGGAACACGATACCGGGACGATCCAGCCCCAGCGCCTCCCTTATCGTGGCAAACCGCTTGGTGACGATCGAGACCGTCAGGGCAGGAAACAACCGCCCCTGCCTTGGCAGCCTTTCCAATAGCGGTGTGCACGTCGCACCGACCCGCAGGCGTGACGCTGAGCAGGCAATATTGCCCCTGATCCCGACCCATCTGGCGCATCAGCCTGTGCAGCGCGCCACACTCTTCGGGATTGGCCGACTGCAATGCCCAGCCATGCAGCCATGCCGCCGACAATCGGATCTGGAACTTGCCAAGCGCCTTGTCGACGGCAGACTGGATGGCGTCGTGGCCCGCCAGGGTAATGGCAAAGCCCTCGTCGATCAGCTGGCCCTGCGTCTCGGTATCCAGTTCGACCGGGGATTGCCCGCCGAGCTGCGTCATCGTCCCGAGATCAAGGCACCAGCGCTCGAGAACGTCGATCTGCAGATCGGGCAGCCACGGGCAGGCGCTCTGCCCATTAAGCTGTCACAGAACGGCCCGCTCAAAACGGGACAGCCGCTGCTCGACGATCATGTCCTCCAACCTGTGAAGCCAGTTCGGATCAGCGCGGCAACGGGCCGGCGGATCGTAGCAGGTCGTGTAGTCGCGATAGGGCAAGGACAGCAGCGCAACGCCATGTCTCGCGCAACTCGACAGCATGCGGGGCAGCCAATTCGCGTGGATTGCCAGTTCTGCAGCATCCATCCGGCTGCCCCGCCCCTGGTCGATCCAGCAGGCGGGACAGATGGCAAGATCGTCCTTTCGGATGGATCTGTCAGAAACCGCTGCCCGAGAAGATCGGTGTATTTCCGGTCGATCTGGCGTGGCGATTGCGCCAGCAGCTCGGCACAGTCGGAGCCGGTCAGAGCGGCAAGCTGCGCAACCTGCCCGGGATCGCCGGCGCAGAGCGGATTCTTCTCCATGCCCACAGCGGTGCAGAATTCGGCCAGGGTGCGGCGGCCATTCGCCTCGGTATTCCGCGCCAGCAACGAAAATGCGGGCTCTCCCGGTTTCGCGGAAAGGGAGATTGGCAGACGGGACAGGAAGGTCATAATGCCCTCCGCCGCTTCTTGGCGGGCGTCTGGCTGGGAACCGAGCGCGGTGCGGACACAGCAAGATAATTATCTGACAGGAACGGGTTCAGGGCCGGAACGCAGTCATAGCGCAAGCGATACGCCTCGGCGAAATGGCTGATCTGCAGGACCGAAGCGCCTTCCGTCAGTGCCTGCTTGATGGCCCGCAGGATGATCGCACACATCTCCCCGAAGGCATATTGTGCCGCGCAGAGCGGCTTTGTTGCACTTCCCCTTGGTTGATGGATTCATGTTTTTGAGTCAGCGGGTTAGGTTGTCCATGAGCAAACCCATCCCTGGTTTCCGAACGACGAATTGGTCCAGCTATAGTCGGTCCCTGAAGCGCCGTGGCTCCCTGATGGTTTGATTTGACCCGGAGATGGCTTGGTTCGCGGTCCCGAGCAGCAAGGCGGGTCATCCTGGGGGGTTTTCGGTGGCGGCCATACAATTCTGCCTCTCAATCAAGGTGCTGTTCGGGTTGCCGCTCCGGCAAACGACGGGGTTCCTGGAGAGCCTTCTGAACCTGTCCGGGCTCGACTGGCCGGTGCCGGATTACACGACGCTCTGCCGCAGGCAGAAGCACCTCAAGGTGCAGATCCCGTATCGCGCGGCGTCCGGGCCGCTGCATTTTCTGGTGGACGGCACTGGCATCAAGTTCTCTGGAGAAGGCGAGTGGCAGGTCCGCAAGCACGGGGCCAGCCGCCGTCGCCAGTGGCGCAAGATCCACATCGGTATTGATGCCGATACGTTGGAAGTGCGGGCGGTCGAGATGACCAGCAACCGCATCGGAGATGCATCGGTTCTGCCCGACCTGCCGGTGCAGATACCGCCGGAGGAGCAGATCGGCAGCGTCACCGCCGATGGAATCTACGACACCAAAGGCTGCCACGCCGCCATCGCGGCCCGAGGCGCTGAAGCCATCATACCGCCGCGCCGAAATGCCCGCACCTGGAAGGGGGATGATCTAGGCCTATAGGCGCGAAACGAAGCGCTACTTGCCTGCAAACGCTTCGGACGGGCCAACTGGAAGAAATGGTCAGGCTATCACCGACGAAGTTGCGTAGAGGTCAAGATGCGTTGTCTCAAGCTCCTGGGTGAGCGCATCATGGCGAGAGACTTCGACCGGCAGGATGCAGAGGTTCAGATCCGAATAGCACTCATGAACCGCTTCGCGTCACTCGACTCGCCGGAGACCGTTCGCATGCGCTGACGAGAGAAAGGAAAGGGATAAGTTCGACCTAAACCCGAATAACGCAACAAAGCCACGCTAGCCGAATCTTAGGGCAATGAAGCTCGTGTCTGATACTCGGAGACGGGCATTGCTCGTTAGCGTCCGCAAGCATGGTGTAATTTCATCGACGTAACCGGTGTCATCCTGGGCGGCCAGCGAGATGCATGATCCAGAGGGAGTTTCGACGCTTCAACCGCCGGAAAACCCCAATCGCCCAATCCACCCTATCCAAGCTTCTGGCAAAGCATGACCGGGGCTTTTCCTGCGCGGTCTCGTCGAGGGCATTTTGTCCCGCACGCATCAAGACACATGCATCGCCTCTCCACCGCATGTAAGCCCTGTCCCTCGCAGCCGCGCGACGCAGGCACCGCGGTCCTTCATCGGACCATGAGGCCAGCTTGCCGCTGCGATCCGGGTCGGACAGATGCGACGGGAAGCGATCCTTGGGGGTCGGAAAACCTCATCGACCTTCAATTCGAGCCAAAGGCGTTCTCGATGATCTCGACGCGCCCGAACTGATCGACAAGGGCGGCATCGAAACGCATCGCGGTCAGCAACCCGGAAGGCAAGCGGCCGCAATATTCCAGCGCCGCATTGCAGATCCGCGCGATCTGCCGCGCACCGATCCGCTCCGCCGCCCCGGCGTGAAAGCGCGACTTCTTGACCTCGACGAAGGCATATTCGTCATCCTTGCGCAAGATCAGGTCGATTTCGCCGCCCCGCCCGCGCCAGCGTTCCGCCATGACCTCGTAACCGCGCCGGCGATATTCCCGCGTCACCGATTCCTCGGCGAAACGGCCGGCGGAATGGGCAACGGCACCTTGCCGGGCCTTCATGTCTAGGGCCGGAACCGGCGTCCCGCCGGAAATCCTTTCGAACCTCATTCCTGCTCCTTCTTCATCTCGAGCGCCAGCGCGTAGATTTCACGCCGGGGACGTCCGAACCGCGCCGCCACCTCTGCCGCCGCCTCCTTCACCGGCAGCCTGCCCAGCAGACCCGCCAGGGCCTCGCGCATGCTGCCCTCGTCGGCGGCGACCGGCTCGGGGTGCCCGAACAGCACCACGATTTCGCCGCGCAACCCTTCGGGCGGGATCCGTTCCAGCAGTTCCGCCGCCGTGCCGCGCATCACCTCTTCGAATTTCTTCGTCAGTTCCCTGCAGATCACCGTAAGCCGATTCGCCTCAGCTTCGCACAAATTTTCCAACAGTTGCTTAACGCGCCTGGGGCTTTCGAAGACGATCACCGTCGCATCGACCTTGCGCCAGCTTTCGATCCAGCTGCGCCGCGCCCCGCCGGCGGCCGGGGGAAAGCCCACGAACAGGAACCGGTCGCTGGGCAGGCCCGAGACCGACAGCGCCGCCAGGGCCGCCGAGGGGCCGGGCAGCGCCCGCACCGCAAAGCCCGCCTCGGCGGCATCTCGCGCAAGCCGGTAGCCGGGATCGGCGACCAGCGGCGTGCCCGCGTCCGAGGCATAGGCCACCGACCGCCCCTCGGCCAGGGCGGCCAGGATCGCCGGGCGTTGCCGGTCGGCATTGTGGTCGTGATAGGCGAGGATGCGGCGGCCGCGCACCGGGATGCCGTGAATATCCATAAGATGCCGCAGGTTGCGGGTATCCTCGGCGGCCAGGACATCGGCGGTGTTGAGCACGTCGAGCGCGCGCAGCGTGATGTCCCTGGCCGAGCCGATCGGGGTCGCGACCAGGTAGAGCCCCGGTTCGGGCGACGCGGCCGAGACGGTCAGGGAAAGCGGCCGCGCGCCCGTCCCGGTTGTGCTGGCGCCATCCTCCATCGCGGTCCCTTTCGTTCTGCCGGGGCAAGTTGCCATGTCCCGAATATGCCAATAACCTGCCCCCATCAAACCCCTAGCCTCGATCCAACAGGGAATCACGCCATGACCGTCCTGAAAACGATCCGCGGCGCCTTCGACCTGCGCCGCCCGCTTGCGCGCGTCGGAGCTGTCCTTTCCGCCCTGGCGCTTGCCGCCTGCCAGCCGATCGAGATGGGGGCCTCGGGCCCGCAGACCGGCCAGAGCATCGACCCCTCGCAGCCGGTGCAGGTGGCGCTGCTGGTGCCGGGCGGCACGGGAAGCGCGGACCTGGACTGGCTGGCGCGTTCGCTCGGCAATTCCGCGAAGATGGCGGCGGCCGATGCGCGCGGCGCCACCATCGACCTGCGCATCTATGATGCGGGCTCCGAGCCGGGCACCGCGGTCGCCATGGCCAACCGCGCGGTGGCCGAGGGCGCCAAGATCATCCTGGGCCCGCTTTTCGCCGACAGCGCCAATGCGGTCGGCAATGCCATGGCGCCCCAGGGCGTGAACGTGCTGTCCTTCTCGAACAATACCGACATCGCCGGCGGCAATGTCTTCGTGCTGGGCAATACCTTCGACAACGTCGCCGACCGGCTGGTGAAATACGGCGTCAGGAACGGCAAGCGCCGCATCCTGATGGTGGCCGAGGACGACACCGCCGGCCAGGTCGGCGCCCGCGCCATCGAGCGGGCGATCCGCAGCAACGGCGCCACCCTGGCCGGGACGGCGGTGCATCCGCTGTCCCAGTCCGGCATCGACGCCATCGTGCCGAACGTCACCCAGGCGGCGCTGTCGGGCAATGTCGATGCGGTCTTCCTGACCGCGAACCAGGGCGCGGTGCTGCCCTATCTGACCGACAGGCTGGCCGATGCCGGCGTCACCTCGGCCACGGTGCAGATGATGGGGCTGACGCGCTGGGACCAGCCCTCGGCCCGGTTGCAGCTGCGCGGCGTGCAGGGCGGCTGGTTCGCCATTCCCGACACCACGATGAAGGCGCAGTTCGACCAGCGCTATCGCGCCGCCTATGGCGAGACGCCGCATGAGCTGGGCTCGCTGGCCTATGACGGCGTGGCCGCGATCGCGGCGCTGGTGCGGGCGGGCAACCGCAATGCGCTGACCACCTCGGGGCTGACGCAGAGCGCGGGCTTCGCCGGGGTCTCGGGCGCCTTCCGGCTGAAGCGCGACGGCACCAACGAGCGCGCGCTGTCGGTCGCCACCGTGCGCGGCGGCCAGGTGGTGGTGCTGGATCCCGCACCGCGCAGCTTCGGCGGCTTCGGGTTCTGATCTTGAGCGCCAAGGACACCGACAGCCTGCCGCAAAGCGCCCCGGCCCTGCCTGGGGCGCATTCCCTGTTCAGCCCTGAAAGCTTCCTGCCCGCGCTGACCGAGGCGCTAAGCGGCATCGCCGAGCCGCGCGAAATCCGCGCGCGCACCGTCGCCATCCTCGCCCAGGCCCGCAGCGCCGCCATGGGCGACATCGCGGCGGGCTTCATGTCCCATCCCCGCGCCGCGCGCGAGACGGTGCGCGCCATCGCCAGCCTTACCGACGCCACCGTCGCGGCGATCCACCATGTCGCCACCACGATCCTGCATCCGCTGCTCAACCCGACCGATGCCGAGCGGCTGGCGGTGCTGGCCATCGGCGGCTACGGCCGGGCCGAGATGGCGCCGCAATCCGACGTGGACCTGCTGTTCCTGACGCCCTGGAAGGTCAGCGGCTGGGCCGAGAGCGTCGTGGAATCGATGCTCTACATGCTTTGGGATCTGAAGCTGAAGATCGGCCAGTCCACCCGCTCGATCGACGATTGCCTGCGGCTGGGCGCCGGCGACATCACCATCCGCACCAGCCTGCTGGAGCATCGGCTGATCTGCGGCCATGCCGCCGCCGCCGAAATCCTGCGCGACCGGCTGTGGTCCGAGCTTTTCGACAAGACCGTGCCCGAGTTCATCGAGGCCAAGCTGGCCGAGCGCGCCGAACGCCACCGCCGCCAGGGCGGTCAGCGCTACGTGCTGGAGCCGAACGTCAAGGAGGGCAAGGGCGGGCTGCGCGACCTGCAGACCCTCTACTGGATCGCGAAATACATCCACCGGGTCGACCGCGCCGTGGAACTGGTCGACCTGGGCTTCTTCACCCGCGAGGAGCACCTGACCTTCTGGCAGGCCGAGGACTTCCTCTGGGCCGTGCGCTGCCACCTGCACCTGATCGCCGGGCGGCCGCAGGACCAGCTGACCTTCGACATGCAGGTCGAGGTCGCCCGCCGCATGGGCTATCGCGACCTGGGCGGCCGGCGCGCGGTCGAGATCTTCATGCAGGACTATTTCCTGCACGCCACCCGCGTGGGCGAGCTGACGCGGGTCTTTCTGGTCGCGCTGGAGGCCCGCCACCTCTATCGCGCGCCGATCATGAACATCCTGTTCCAGCGCCGGCGCCGCGTCCGCGCCGGTTTCCGGATGGACCGGGGGCGGCTGACCTATGCCGACGAGCGGCAGTTCCTGTCCGACCCGCTGAACATCCTGCGGCTTTTCGAAGAGGCGCTCAGGACCGGCATCCTGATCCATCCCGACGCCATGCGCGCCGTCGCGGCCAACCTGGACAGCATCGACGACCGCATGCGCTCGGACCCCGAGGCGGTCAGGATCTTCCTCGACCTGCTGCTCAAGCACGGCAACCCCGAACGCTCGCTGCGGCGGATGAACGAGCTGGGGGTGCTGGCCGCCTTCATCCCCGAATTCGCGCCGGTGGTGGCGATGATGCAGTTCAACGTCTATCACCACTACACGGTGGACGAGCACCTGATCCAATGCGTCGCCGCCCTGGCCGCCATCGAGCGCGGCGAGGATGCCGAGGATCTGCCCGTGGTCAGCAAGATCATGAAGGGCAAGGTGAACCGGCGGGTGATCTACCTGGCCGTGCTGCTCCATGACATCGGCAAGGGCCGGGCCGAGGATCACTCGATCCTGGGCGCGCGGCTGGCGCGGCGCATCTGCACCCGCTTCGGCCTGCCGGCGGACGAGATCGAGACCATCGAATGGCTGATCCGCAACCACCTGCTGATGTCGGACGTGGCGCAGAAGCGCGACATCGCCGATCCACGCACGCTGCGCGACTTCGCCAAGGCGGTCAAGACCACCAAGCGGCTGGACATGCTGCTGGTGCTGACCGTCTGCGACATCCGCGGCGTCGGCCCCGGCACCTGGAACAACTGGAAGGCGATGCTGCTGCGCAAGCTGCACCAGGAAACCAAGCTGGCGCTGGAAAACGGCCTCGAGGAGCTGAACCGCGACAAGCGCATCGGCGAGGCCAAGCGGTCGCTGCGCCACCTGCTGACCGCCAAGGGCTGGGAGCCCAGGGCGATCAAGGCCGAGCTGGGCCGGCATTACGACAACTATTGGCCGGGCCTGCCGACCGAGACGCAATATGTCTTTGCCGAGATGCTCAAGGATCTGGGCGAGGACGAGATCCGCACCGACCTGCATCCCGATACCGACCGCGACGCAACGCGGGCGGCCTTCGTGCTGGCCGACCATCCCGGCATCTTCTCGCGCATGGCGGGGGCGCTGGCGCTGGTGGGCGCCAATATCGTCGATGCGCGCACCTATACCACCAAGGACGGTTTCGCGACCGCGGTGTTCTGGTTGCAGGATGCGGACGGCCATCCCTATGCCGCCGACCGGCTGCCGCGGCTGCGCACCATGATCCAGCGCACCCTCGGCGGCGAGATCGTCGCGCGCGAGGCCCTGGCCGGCCGCGACAAGCCCAAGAAGCGCGAGGCCGCCTTCCGCTTCCCGACCCATGTCACCTTCGACAACGAGGCCTCCGATGTCTATACGGTGATCGAGGTCGATACCCGCGACCGGCCCGGCCTGCTCTACGACCTGACCCGGACCCTGGCCGACAACCACATCCAGATCGCCAGCGCCGTGATCGCCACCTTCGGCGCGCAGGTGGTCGACACCTTCTATGTCAAGGACATGTTCGGGCTGAAGCTGCACCAGCCGGGCCGCCGCGAGGCGCTGGAAAAGAAGCTGCGCCAGGCGATCAAGGACGGGGCCGAGCGCGCCGAACGCGCCGAGCGCCCGCTGGGCGGATCGTTCTGAGGGACAGGGGATGCAACCGATCAGACTAATCCGGGGCTTTCTCTCGGTGGGGGCATGGACTCTGGCCAGCCGCGTCGTGGGCTTCGTGCGCGACGTGATGATCGCGGCCTACCTGGGCACCGGCCCGGTGGCGCAGGCCTATATCGTCGCCTTCACCCTGCCCAACATGTTCCGCCGCTTCTTTGCCGAGGGCGCCTTCAACACCGCCTTCGTGCCGATGTTCGCCAAGCGGCTGGAAAGCGGCGAGAACCCGCGCGGCTTTGCCGAGGAAGCCTTCGCCGGGCTGGCCACGGTGGTCCTGGCGGTCTCGCTGATCGCGCATATCGCCATGCCCTGGCTGGTGCTGATGCAGGCGGCGGGCTTTCAGGGCGACGAGCGCTTCGACCTGGCGGTGATCTATGGCCGGATCTGCTTTCCCTATATCCTGTTCATCTCGCTGACGGCGCTGCTCTCGGGGCTGCTGAACGCCGGCGGGCGTTTCATGGCAGCGGCCGCCGCGCCGGTGCTGATGAACTTCATCCTGATCGCGGCCATGCTGCTGGCGGACCGCCATGGCTGGGACATGGGGCTGGCCATGGCTTGGTCCACGCCGGTTTCGGGGCTGGCACAGCTTTTCACCGTCTGGTGGGCGGCCAAGCGCATGGGCTTTGCGCTGCGCCTGCGCCGGCCGCGGCTGTCGCCGGACATGCGCCGGCTGCTGGCCGTGGCGGCGCCCGCGGTGCTGGCGGGCGGCGTGGTGCAGGTCAACCTGCTGGTCGGCCGCCAGGTCGGCTCGTTCTTCGACCGCGGCATCGCCTGGCTGACCAATGCCGACCGGCTGTATCAGCTGCCCTTGGGTGTCGTCGGCATCGCCATCGGCATCGTGCTGCTGCCCGACATCTCGCGCCGGCTGAAGAACGGCGACACGGGCGGCGGCCGCCATGCCTATAACCGCGCCGCGGAATTTGCGCTGTTCCTGACCGTTCCGGCGGCCGTGGCGCTGGTCATCGCGGCCTATCCTCTGATCTCGGTGCTGTTCCGGCGTGGCGCCTTCCTGGCCGCCGATGTCGGCCCGACCGCGCTGGCGCTGGCGATCTATGGTCTGGGGCTGCCGGCCTTTGTCCTGCAAAAGGTGCTGCAACCCTTGTATTTCGCGCGCGAGGACACCCGCACCCCGTTCCGCTTCGCGGTCTGGTCCATGGTGGTCAATGCGGTGGTGGCGCTGGGGCTTGCGCCCTTCATCGGCTTTTCCGCCGCCGCCTGGGGCACCACCATCGCCGGCTGGACCATGGCGGCGCAGCTGTGGCGCGGCACCCGCGCCTTTGGCGAGGCGGCCGCGCTTGACGACCGCTTCCGCCACCGCCTGCCCCGCATCTGCGCCGCCTCCGCCGTCATGGGCGCGGTGATCTGGGGGCTGATGCTGGCCTTGGGCGATGCGCTGGAGCAGCCCGGCACCCGCTATCTGGCGCTGTCCGCGCTGGTCTTCGGCGGGCTGGCCGCCTATGGCGCGGCGGCGCTGGTCCTTGGCGCCTTCCGCCCCTCGGACCTGCGCGCGGGCCTGCGCCGTCAGCGCTGACGGATCTGGCGCATCACCCGCGCGATCCCGCCCGGCACCAGCACGAAGGACAAAAGGAAGCCGCAGCAGAAACCGGCGATCTCGGCGATCCAGGTCAGGCTGCCGTCCTGGAACAGGATGGCGAAGACCAGCTGGAAGGCCAGCAGCATGCCGATCAGCACGAAGGCCCGCAGCCGGTTCGCGTTCTCCTGCCCCAGCCGGGTCCAGAGCAGGAAGGTAAAGGCGCCGACGAAACCATAGACCGCCGGATAGCCGCCGATCAGCGCCTGGAAGCGGAATTGCGGCAAAAGCCCCGCGGCCAGCGTATAGACCAGCGCGCCGCCGATGGCCGAGCCGAAGAACAGCGCCACGACCGCCCAGGCGCGGAACTGATGCGCGATCAGGTTCCCCAGGGCCAGGGTAAAGACGATGACGAACAGCGCATGCGTCAGCGACAGATGCACGAAGGAATAGGTCAGGATGCGCCAGCTCTGGTCCAGCACCACCATGCGCATCTGCCACAGCCGCAGCACCAGTTCGGGGATATAGGCGGTGCGCTCGACCGCGATCTGGCGCATGGCAAGGCCGGCGCCCGGCCCGCCGCCGCCAAGAAAGCCCATCTGAGCCAGGCCGAACACCGCCTCGCAGGCGATCATCGGCAGGGCGATCATCCACACCACGGCGGGCACGGGGTTCAGGGGCGATTCGTCGTAACCGGGTCGCATCATGGCTCCTTTCCAGTGGGCTGTTGCGCCCGGACGGGGCAAGGGGTAAGCCAGCCACCGGGATTTTCCAAGCAGGTAGTGCCATGACCACGAGCTTCGCCAAGCGCATCTTTTCCGGCATCCAGCCCTCGGGCGGGCTGACGCTGGGCAATTACCTGGGCGCGCTGAAACGCTTTGCGGACTATCAGGGCAAGGGGGCCGAAACGATCTATTGCGTCGTGGACCTGCATGCGATCACCGTCTGGCAGGATCCCGAAAAGCTGCGCCACAACACCCGCGAGGTCGCGGCGGCCTTCATGGCCTCGGGCGTGGACCCCGAGGTCTCGATCCTGTTCAACCAGAGTCAGGTCAGCCAGCACGCCGAACTTGCCTGGCTTTTCAATACCGTGGCGCGGGTGGGCTGGATGTATCGCATGACCCAGTTCAAGGACAAGGCCGGCAAGAACAGCGAAAATTCCAGCCTGGGCCTGCTGGCCTATCCGTCGCTGATGGCCGCCGACATCCTGGCCTATCACGCCACCGCCGTCCCGGTGGGCGAGGACCAGAAGCAGCACCTTGAACTGACCCGCGACATCGCCGCCAAGTTCAACCACGACTACGGCGTCGATTTCTTCCCGATCACCGAGCCGCTGATCGAGGGCACGGCGACCCGCGTCATGTCCCTGCGCGACGGCAGCAAGAAGATGTCGAAATCCGATCCTTCGGACGCCAGCCGCATCAACCTGACCGACGATGCCGACGCCATCGCGCAGAAGATCCGCAAGGCGCGCACCGATGCCGACCCGCTGCCGGGGTCGATGGAGGGGCTGAAGGACCGGCCCGAGGCGAAGAACCTGGTCAACATCTACGCCGCGCTGACCGGCGAGAGCGGCGACCAGGTGCTGGCGCGGTTCGAGGGCCAGGGCTTCGGCGCCTTCAAGCCGGCCTTGGCCGAGGTCGCGGTCGAGGCGCTGGCGCCGATCACCCGGCGCATGACCGATTTCATGGCCGACCCGGCCGAGATCGACCGCATCCTGGGCCGCGGCGCCGGCCAGGCCGAGGCCATCGCCCACCCGATCGTCGAGCGCACCAAGGACATCATGGGCATGATCCGCTCGCGCTGAGCGCCGGGCAGTCCCACCGAATGTTTCAATGACTTCCCCGCAGGATGGGCTATGATTCCCCATCCTGCCGCAAAACGGGAAAAACCATGCCTGATCAATTGTCGAGGATGCTCGGCGAACGCCCATGGTTGCTGGCCGATGGGGCGACCGGGACCAATCTTTACAACATGGGGCTGGCATCGGGCCAGGCGCCGGACCTGTGGTGCGAGACCCATCCCGACAAGGTGCGCGCGCTGCACCGGCAGATGATCGCCTCGGGCGCGGATATCATCCTGACCAACAGCTTCGGCGCCAATGCCAGCCGGCTGCGGCTGGCCAAGGCGCAGGACCGCGTGGCCGCGCTGAACCGCGCCGCCGCCCGCCTGGCGCGCGAGGCCGCGGCCGAGGTCGGCCGCGCCGTCGTCGTCGCCGGCTCGGTCGGCCCCATCGGCGAGATCATGGCGCCCATGGGCCGGTTGACCGAGGCCGATGCCACCGCCATGTTCACCCAGCAGGCGCAGGCGCTGAAAGAGGGCGGCGCCGACGTGCTGTGGATCGAGACGATCAGCGCCGCCGAGGAAATGCGCGCCGCCGCCAAGGCCGCGCAAAGCGTCAGCATGCCCTGGTGCGGCATGATGAGCTTTGAGCCGGGCGGGCGCAGCATGATGGGGGTGACGCCGCCGCAGCTTGCCTCGCTGATCGACCGGCTGCCGCATCCGCCCCTGGCCTATGGCGCGAATTGCGGCACCGGCCCGGCCGAGCTGCTGCTGGCCGTGGCCGGATTCGCCGCCTCGGGCAACGAGCGCCCCCTGATCGCCAAGCCCAATGCCGGGGTGCCGCGCTATCAGGACGGCGGGCTGATCTATGACGCGACGCCCGAGGTCATGGCCGAATTCGCCGTGCTGGCGCGCGACATGGGCGTGCGCATCATCGGCGGCTGCTGCGGCACCACGCCCGCGCATCTGGCCGCCATGCGCGATGCGCTGGTCGCCGCGCCGCGCGGCCCGCGCCCCTCGCCCGAACGCATCTCGGCCCGCATCGCCCAGGCCATGGGGCCGGGCGAATAGTCAAAACAGCGACAGCTGGTCCCCCGCCCTGGGCGGCGGGCCGAAGCGGCTGCAATCCAGCACTTCGGATTCGCGCTGCAATCCCAGCCGCTTGCGGGCCAGGCGGAAACGCTGCAGCAGCAGGCCGGCCTCGGGCCCCTCGCCGCGCATGCGGCTGCCGAAACGCGGGTCGTTGTCGCGCCCGCCGCGCATCGCCTGCACCCGCGCCATGACATGCGCGGCCTTGCCGGGATGATGGCGCTCCAGCCAGTCGCGGAACAGGGGCGCCACCTCCAGCGGCAGGCGGATCGGGATCATGCTGGCAGCGGTCGCCCCGGCATCGCGGGCGGCCTGCATGATGCGCTCGACCTCATGCTCGGTCAGCACCGGGATCACCGGCGCCACCATGACGCGGACCGGAACCCCTGCCCCGGCCAGCGCCCGGATCATGCGCAGCCGGGTCGCCGGCGCCGGCGCGCGCGGCTCCATCTGCCGCGCCAGTTCCGCGTCCAGCGTGGTGATCGAGACCCCGGCCAGCACCTGCCCCCTGGCCGCCATCGCCCCCAGCAGGTCCACGTCGCGCATGACGGTCGCGCCCCGCGTCACCAGGCTCAGCGGGTGGTTCCAATCGTGCAGAACCTGCAGGCAGCCGCGCATGATGCCCAGCTTGGCCTCGATGGGCTGGTAGGGGTCGGTATTGGTGCCGAAGGCGATGGGCGCGACGGCATAGCCGCGACGGCCGATCTCGGCCTCCAGCAATTCGGGGGCATTGGGCTTGGCGACGATCCGCGTCTCGAAATCCAGCCCCGGCGACAGGCCCAGATAGGCGTGGCTCGGCCGGGCGAAGCAATAGATGCAGCCATGCTCGCAGCCGCGATAGGGGTTGATCGAGCGGTCGAAGGAAATGTCGGGCGACGTGTTGCGGGCGATGATCGAGCGCGCCCGCTCCTGCGTGACCTCGGTGCGCAGCAGGTCCTGCTCTTCGGGGATGTCCCAGCCGTCATGCTCGCGCTCGGTCCGGTAGGGCTCGAACCGGGCGGCGGGGCGCGAGTCGGCGCCGCGGGCGCGCAGGATCTCGTCGGGATTGCGGGGTGGCAGGCTCATGCCACCAGACTAGAACATTACGTGAACATTTTCCAGATCGCGCCGCGAAAGCGCAGCTGGAATCGGCAGCGGAACGCGCAAAGCCGGATCGGGGGCTTTTCGGCGCGCCCCGGCGGGGCCATATTGAAGGCAACGGAGGATGCCATGCCGCTGCCGCATTTCCTGATCCTGATCCTTGCCGTGATCCTGGCCGCCGGGCTGACGATCTGGGCTGCAAGCGCCATCGGCATTCCGCTGTTCGCGCTGGGGTTCCTGGCGCTGCTGGCGGCGGCGATCGCGCATCTGACGACGCGCGATCACCGAAGCTAGTCACCCCGCCGCAGCAGGCGGAGGGGTTGGAGAAAGGGCGCTGCTGGCGCCGTTTTCCGTTTTTTCTGCGGCGTCACGCCGCGGCATTGCCCGGCTTCTCGGCGCTTTCCTTGACGGCCGAAAGCGCCGCCTCTTCCGTCCAAGCCCGCCCATTCGCATTCGGATCGTTCAGGACCGTCCAGGCCCAGGCGGCGACGCCGGGCTGTTTCGGATCGTGACAGATGCGCCCGACCGGCTCCTCATTGCGGCAAATGGTCCAGTCGCCCGAAACGGGTTTGCCGTCCACCACGGTCTGAATACGTGTCCACATACGAGATCCTTTCTTGTCTTTTCGTTGATCGCCCTGCATGGCCGCAACTTGCGGGCAGCCATGCGCGCGGACGATGGTCGCAGCGCCGGACGAATCCGAATCGGCGCGTCATCAGGCTTGATGTCATCACGCAAACCTGACGGTTTCTTTAACCGGCATTGCGCGGCGCTGCAATAAATCCGCTGCGTCCGGCGCGGCCGTGCCTAGTCCGACAGCAGTTCCGTATCCCAGTAGAGGAAATCCATCCAGCTTTCATGCAGGTGATTCGGCGGGAAGCGCCGGCCTATGGCATGCATCTCGTCGGGGGTGGGCCGGCGCGGCGGGCGGCGCAGCCGCAGCCCCGAATTCTTCAGCGATTTGTTGGCCTTCCTTAGGTTGCAGGGCGAACAGGCGGCGACGACATTCTCCCAGCTGGTCACGCCGCCGCGCGAACGCGGCACCACGTGGTCGAAGGTCAGCTCGCCCTTGGCGCCGCAATACTGGCAGCAAAATTCGTCCCGCAGAAAAAGATTGAAGCGCGTGAAGGCCACGCGCTTCTGGGGTTTGACGAAATCTTTCAGCACGACGACCGAGGGGATGCGTATCGCGTGATGCTGGCTTCGCACCACCTCGTCATATTCGGCGATGATCTGGACCCGGTCCAGGAACACCGCCTTCACCGCCTCCTGCCAGGGCCAGAGCGACAGCGGATAGTAGCTGAGCGGTCTGAAGTCGGCGTTTAGAACCAGTGCGGGATGGTGGCGCGAGAAGGATGGCTCGCGCACGAATTGGGTTCGAAATTCGCCATGGTCGTCCAGCATCGGCCCTCGCTTCGCCTTGTCCGGGACGGGTCAGAACATGGCACCGACTATATATCGCGGCTCCGGGCTGACAAGTCCCTGAATATATGCCTGGCGCACAAATAGCCGGGGGGCGTGACAGGCGCGTGACAAGGACTGACTGGGCTTGCCGCGCCTTATTGCGGCGAGGCGATCTTCATCAGCACCAGCCCCGCCACGATCAGCACGGCGGCGACAAGGCGCAGCGCGTCGGCCGATTCGCCCAGCAGCAACACGCCCAGGACGAAGGTGCCGACCGCGCCGATGCCGGTCCAGATGACATAGGCGGTCCCCAGCGGCAGCACCTTCATCGACAGCGACAGGAACCAGACGCTGGCCACCATGGCGACCAGGGTGATCGCGGTGGGCCAGGGCCGGGTGAAGCCCTCGGACTGCTTCATGGCAAAGGCCCAGATCACCTCGAACAATCCCGCCACGCCCAGATAGATCCATGCCATGCCGCGCCTCCCGTCCTTTCGGGCAAGCTGTTGCGCGCGACGCGGCCAAGGTCAAGCCGGGCTGGCCTGCCCGGCGGATTGCTGGCAAGATCGGGCCATGACCAAGCCCCCGACAACGCCGCCCCGGCTGACCGGCACGCTGGAATCCGCGCTTTACGCCGAGGATCTGGACGAGGCCGCCCGTTTCTGGACCGAGATCATCGGCCTGCCCGAGATCGCCCGCGTGCCCGGCCGGCACGTGTTCTTTCGCTGCGGGGCGCAGGTGCTGCTGGTGTTCCGCGCCAGTGCGACGCGCGTGCCGCCCAAGCCCGATGCCCGCCTGCCCGTGCCGCCGCATGGCAGCGAGGGGCCGGGGCATTTCTGCATGGGCGCCGAGCCGGGCATGTTGGACGCCTGGCGCGCGCATCTGGAAGCGTCGGGGGTAGAGATCGAGGCCGATTTCTTCTGGCCCCAAGGCGGCCGGTCGCTGTATTTCCGCGACCCGGCCGGAAACTCCATCGAGATCGCCGATCCCGCCATCTGGGCGTGACCCGGCACCGGCGGCTCGGCCGCAGGGATCAGCGTCGGGCGCGCACCGCCACGGGCTGCGGCGCCAGAAGACGCAGGGAAACCAAGCCGGCCGGAATCAGGGCGATTGCGGTCATCCAGATCAGGGTCATGTGCGTTCTCCTCGTCTCATCCTCTTATCAGGAAGGTAGGAACTGCTGTTCCTTTCGCAAGTGCGAAATCGCTCAAAGCGTCACGACCTCGCGGCAAACCGCTCTTTCAGGAAGGCCAGCGCCACCGACAGCCCGTCGGGCGAGATGCCGTGACCGGTGCCCTTCATCACATGGCCGTAGACGGTGAAGCCGGCCTTTTGCAGCGCCTCGCCGGCGATGCCCATGCTTTCGAAGGGCACGACCGGATCCTGGTCGCCATGGATCAGCAGGACCGGCGGCTTGACCCGCGCCTGCCCCGCGCCCTCGGGGTCCAGCAACCGGCCCGAGAAGCCGACCACCCCGGCGATCTCTTCGTCGCGCTGCGGCGCCACGGCCAGGGCCATCATCGTGCCCTGCGAAAAGCCGACCAGCGCCAGCCGGTCCGCCGCCAGCCCCTCATCCGCCATGATCTTGTCCAGGAAGGCGTTGATGTCCTCGAAGGATTGCGCGGCCGAGGCCTGGGCCTGCGCCTCGGACGAGCCGTCCATCCAGGGGATCGGGAACCACTGGTAGCCCATCGGATTGTTGAGGCAGGGCTCGGGCGCGTTCGGGGCATGGAAGGCGGTGCCGGGCAGATGCGGCGCCAGCGGATCGGCCAGGCCCAGCAGGTCGGCCCCGTCGGCGCCATAGCCGTGCAGGAAGACCACCACCGAATCGGCCTTGCGCGGGCCCTTGCGTTCGGATTTCAACTCGCGCGGCATCTCGTCCCCCTTCAGCGGACGCCCTCGCGCCCTTTCGCGACCCGGTAATAGGCCCAGAGCGCCCGGCCCGCAACCGCCCGCCAGGGCCGCCAGGGCTCGGCCAGTTCGGCCAGCGCCGCCGGGCGGGGCCGCTCGGCCAGGCCGTAGAGCAGCCGCGCCGCCTCGGCCAGCGCCAGGTCGCCCGAGGCGAAGGCATCGGCGCGGCCAAGCGCGAATTTCAGATAGATGTCGGCCGTCCAGCGCCCGATGCCGGGCAGCGCGGTCAGCCGGGCGATCACCTCGTCGTCGGGCAAGGCGCGCAGCCCCGCCCAATCAAGCTGCGCCGCGGCGATGCCGCGCAGATAGCGGATCTTCGGCCGCGACAGGCCGGCGGCGCGCAGCGCCTCGTCATCGGCGGCAGCGATCCCCGCCTCGTCGGCCAGGCCGGCCGCGGCCATGCGCGCGCCGATGGCATTCGCCGCCTGGACCGAGATCTGCTGCGAGACGACGGCATCGCGAATCGCCGGAAAGCCCTCGGGCCAGCGCCGCAGCGGCAGGGGCAGCAGCGCCGGCAATTCGCGCGCCCAGACCGGGCAGGCCCGCATCAGATGCGCCGCGCCTTCCTCCAGGTCGGCGGCGGCGCGGATCTCGCGCATCAGCCCTCGTCCTCGTCGGCCAGCCGCGCCTCTTCCTTCAGCCGGGTCTCGAAGGCCATCGAGATGTGGTGGCGCAGCGCCTGTTCGGCAGCCGGCCCGTCATGGGCGGCGATGGCCTCGACGATGGCCTGATGCTCGTCCAGCGTGACCACGTCGCGGCCCTGCGCCGCCAGGCTGGTGCGCGCCATCAAGGCCATGCTGCGATGCACCAGGTCCAGCTGCTGGACCAGATAGCGGTTGTGCGAGGCCAGGTGGATCTGATGGTGAAAGCGACGATTGGCCCGCGCCAGCGCCTGCGGGTCGCCCAGGATGGCGCGGTCGTCCTCGACCATGCCGGCCAGGACGCGCACCTCCTCGGGCGTGGCGTGGCGCGCGGCCAGCCGCGCCGCCAGCGCCTCGAGTTCCGCGCGCACGGTGTAAAGCTCGGCCAGCTGGTTGTGGTCCAGCGTGGCAACGATCAGGCTGCGCCCGTCGCGCTTGAGCATGGACTGGGTCTCCAGCCGCTGCAAAGCCTCGCGGACCGGGGTGCGCGAGACGCCGAAGCGTTCGGCCAGCTCGGATTCGACCAGCCGGTCGCCGGGGCGGTAAATGCCATTGTCGATGGCCGAGAGGATCAGGGAATAGGCGTCTTTCATGGGACGCACGATCCGCGCTTGCAACGGCGATTGCAAGCGCCATGCCGCAGGTTTAGGCAGGGATCATGGATTTTCGGCATGTCACCACCTGGATCTTCGATCTGGACAACACCCTTTATGCGCCCGAGGTCAGGCTTTTCGCCCAGATCGAGCGGCGCATGACTGCCTTTGTCATGCGCGAACTGCGCGTGACCGAGGCCGAGGCCAACCGGCTGCGCAACCATTACTGGCGCCAGCACGGCACCACGCTGGCGGGGCTGATGGCCGAGCATGGCGTCGATCCCCTGCCCTATCTGCGCGAGGTCCATGACATCGACTTCACCGTGCTGACGCCCGACCCGGCGCTGGCCGGGCTGATATCGGCCCTGCCCGGTCGCAAGATCGTGCATACCAACGGCGACAGCGCCTATGCGGCGCGGGTGCTGGAACATCGCGGGCTGATGGTCTTCGACGCCATCCACGGCGTCGAGGAGGCGGATTTCCACCCCAAACCCGACCCGCGCGCTTATGCCGCAGTCCAGGCCGCCGAGGGGTTCGACCCCGCCCAGGCCGCCATGTTCGAGGACGACCCCAGGAACCTCGCCATCCCGCATTCGCTTGGAATGCGGACGATTCTGGTCGGTGCGGGCCGCCACGGCCCGGACGAGCTGGCCCAGGATCACGACCACGGCCCGCATGTGCATTACCGCACCGGGGATCTGGGCGCCTTCCTGCACGGGCTTGCCGCAAGCCCAAGCTTGGGTAAGATCTGAAATTCGCCGACAGGAAACCGAAAAAAGAACAGGGAACGCGCATGTCCGAACCGCTTACTCCCGCCGAGGCCCAGGCCGAGGCGCGCACCGCCACCGCCCTTTACATCTTCGCGCTGCTGGTCGTCGTGCTGGCGGTTGTCGGCGTTCTGATCTGGGGCCTGCCGGCGCTCGGCATACTCGGCCTTGCGGCGACGCTGCTGATGTTCCTCATGCTCGGCGCCTATGCGGCCGGGTTCTAGGCCGACCCGCACCGACCCCCTCACCAGACCCGGCGCCAGACCATGCAGATCGACGATACCGAGATCCTCGTTTCCGGCGGCGGCATCGCCGGGCTGATCGCCGCGGCCGCCTTCGGCAGCGCCGGGCATTCCGTGACCTGCGTGGACCCCGCCCCGCCCGTGACCGAGGAAGGCGCCCAGGGCTCGGACTTGCGCAGCACCGCCTTCCTGCACCCCTCGATCGCGGTGCTGCAGGCGGCCGGGCTCTGGGACCGGCTCGCGCCGCATGCCACCGCGCTCCAGGTCATGCGCATCATCGACGCCGGCGGGAAACTGTCGGAGGCGCGGCTGACGCGCGATTTCGACGCATCCGAGATCTCGGACCAGCCCTTCGGCTGGAACCTGCCGAACTGGCTCCTGAAGCGGGAAATCTCGGCCCGGCTCGCCAGCCTGCAGAACGTCCGCTTCCTGCCCGGCACCGGCACCGCGGGCCTGCTGGTCCGCGACAGCGAGGCGCTGGCCACGCTGACCGACGGCAGCCGCATCCGGGCCAGGCTGGTGATCGGCGCCGACGGGCGCAACTCGCCCACCCGCGAGGCGCTCGGCATCGGCACCCGCACGCTGCGCTATGGGCAAAAGGCGCTGGCCTTCGCCGTGACCCACGAACGCCCGCACGACAACGTCTCGACCGAGATCCACCGCTCGGGCGGCCCCTTCACCCTGGTCCCCCTGCCCGACCGCGACGGCAAGCCCTCCTCGGCCGTGGTCTGGATGGAGCGCGGGCCGGAAACCGCCCGGCTGCGCGCCCTGCCGCGCGAGGCATTCGAGGCGGAACTGAACCGCCGCTCGGCCGGCGTTCTGGGCCAGCTGACCCAGGCGACGCGGCTGACGGAATGGCCGATCATCAGCCAGATCGCCGATCGCTTCACCGGCCCCCGCACGGCACTGATCGCCGAGGCCGCGCATGTCGTCCCGCCCATCGGCGCGCAGGGGCTGAACATGAGCCTCGCCGATCTCGCCTCGCTCATCGACCTCTCGGCCGGGGATCCCGGCAGCGCCCGGTCGCTTGCCGCCTACGAACGCCGCCGCCGCCCCGAAGCGCTGGCCCGACTGGTCGGCATCGACGCGCTGAACCGCGCCAGCATGATCTCGGCCCGCCCGCTGCGCGACCTGCGCGCCGCCGCCCTGGGCGGGCTCTATGCCGTCGCCCCGGTGCGCCGCATCATGATGCGCGCCGGCCTGGGCGTGACCTGAGCCCCCTTTCGCCGTTTCCCAGATACTCATCCGGCCGGCCCAGCCAGCACCGCCCCGGACTTCTTCGTTCCCCCAATACCCAAGGGACCGCACCGCCGGGCGCGCCCTTCCCGGCTGGCGCGCGCCGGCGCAATCTGCCAGATAACGGCCATGGCCAAACCGATCACCGCCTTCACCTGCACCGCCTGCGGCGCCAGCCATCGCAAATGGGCCGGCCGCTGCGACGCCTGCGGCGCCTGGAACACCATCATCGAGGAAGCGCCGCTTTCCCAGGGCCCCGGCCGCGGCCTGGGCACGCTCAAGGGCAAGCCGATCCCGCTCTCGGGCCTTGCCACGCAGGACGCGCCGCCCCGGCGCGCCACCTCCGGCATCGCCGAGCTCGACCGGGTGCTGGGCGGCGGGCTGGTCCCCGGCTCGGCCATCCTCGTCGGCGGCGATCCGGGCATCGGCAAGTCCACCCTGCTGCTGCAGGCCGCCGCCGCCTTCGCCCGCGCCGGCCAGCAGGCGATCTATGTCTCGGGCGAGGAAGCCAGCGCCCAGGTCCGGCTGCGCGCGCAGCGCCTGGGCCTCGGCGACGCGCCCGTCCGCCTGGGCGCCGAGACCGCGTTGCGCGACATCCTGACCACGCTCGACGCCGAGCGGCCCGATGTCGCGGTGATCGACTCGATCCAGACGCTCTGGTCCGACCGGATCGAGGCCGCGCCCGGCTCGGTGGCGCAGGTCCGCGCCAGCGCCCATGAGCTTGTCACCTTCGCCAAGCGGCGCGGCACCTCGGTCATCCTCGTCGGCCATGTCACCAAGGAGGGCCAGATCGCCGGCCCACGCGTGGTCGAGCACATGGTCGACACCGTGCTTTATTTCGAGGGCGAGCGCGGCCACCAGTTCCGCATCCTGCGCGCCCACAAGAACCGCTTCGGCCCGGCGGACGAGATCGGCGTCTTCGAGATGACCGGCGGCGGGCTGGCCGAGGTCGCCAACCCCTCGGCGCTGTTTTTGTCCGAACGCGGCGAGGCCAGCGCCGGCTCGGCGGTCTTTGCCGGGATCGAGGGCACCCGCCCGGTGCTGACCGAAGTGCAGGCGCTGGTCGCCCCCTCGACATTGGCAAGTCCCCGCCGAACCGTGGTCGGCCTCGACTCCGGCCGGGTCTCGACCATCCTCGCCGTGCTCGAGGCGCGCTGCGCCGTCCCCTTCGCCGGCCTCGACGTTTTCCTCAATGTTGCCGGGGGGATGCGGGTCAGCGAACCCGCCGCCGACCTGGCCATCGCCGCCGCGCTCCTCAGCGCGCGCGAGGACGTGGCGCTGCCGCCCGAGGCGGTGCTTTTCGGCGAAATCAGCCTGTCGGGCGCCCTGCGCCCCGTCGCCCAGGCGGAAAACAGGTTGAAAGAGGCGCAGAAACTTGGTTTTTCACGGGCGATCCTGCCTTCGGCGACCAAGGTCGAGGGCGTGGCCGGGATGCGGATCGACCGCATCGCGGATCTGACAAGTTTCGTGGGCGAGACATTCGGCGCCGGATGAACTCGTCCCAAAGACGCGGGCAATCCCGCGAAAGGGCGTGAAAATGGACGGATTCACCATCATCGACGGCATCGTCGCAGCCGTGATCATCCTCTCGGCGATCCTGGCCTATGCGCGGGGATTCGTGCGCGAATCGCTGGCGATCCTGGGCTGGATCGGCGCGGCCGTGCTGGCCTTCATCTTCGCGCCGACGGTGCGGCCGATGGTGGCGCAGGTGCCGGGGCTCAACAAGTTCCTGGCCGACAGCTGCGAGCTTGCCACCATCGCCGGCTTCGCTGCGGTCTTCGCGCTGGCGCTGGTGCTGTTTTCCATCATCACGCCGCTGTTCTCCTCGGTCGTGCAGCGCTCGGCGCTTGGCGGCGTCGACCAGGGCATGGGGTTCCTCTTCGGCGTGGCGCGCGGCATCCTGCTCGTCGCCATCGCCTTCATCGTCTATGACCGGGTGATGGCCAGCCAGCCCGTGGCGGTGGTGGACAACTCCCGCTCGGCCCAGGTGTTCGAGCGCATGCGCGGCCAGATGGACCAGCAGATCCCGCAGGACGCGCCGGGCTGGGTGGTCAGCCGCTATGAACAGCTGGTGCGCAGCTGCGCCCCCACGGGCCAGCCGGTCGATGCCCAGACGCCGGCCCCCACGCCCGCAGCACCGGCGAATTGAGCCGATATGGCCAATTTGTGACATAAAATACGCCCCGCGACGGCCGTGGGGCGTGACTTCGCCCGCATGACACCCTAGATTGGCGTCAAGCGTCCCCTTACCCAGCCCCCGGAATAGCCCCAAGAGTCGGTGATGATGCAGCCATTCCTTGCCCATCCCTTCGATTCCGACCGCCTGCACGAAGAATGCGGCGTGTTCGGTGTGATCGGAGTGACGGATGCCGCCAATTTCGTCGCCCTGGGGCTGCATGCCTTGCAGCACCGCGGGCAGGAGGCCGGCGGCATCGTCAGCCATGATGCCGAGCAGGGCTTCAACAGCGCCCATCGCTTCGGCTATGTGCGCGACAACTTCACCAAGCAAAGCCTGATGGAGACGCTGCCCGGCTCGCTCGCCATCGGCCATGTGCGCTATTCCACCGCCGGCACCAAGGCGGCGACGGCGATCCGCGACGTGCAGCCCTTCTTCGGCGAATTCGCCATGGGCGGCTGCGCCGTGGCGCATAACGGCAACATCACCAATGCCATGGCCCTGCGCCGCGAGCTGATCGAGCGCGGCTCGATCTTCCAGTCCTCCTCGGATACCGAATGCATCATCCACCTGATGGCGCGGTCCATCCAGCGCAACATCCCCGAGCGGATGAAGGACGCGCTGCGCCGGGTCGAGGGCGCCTTCGCGGTGATCGCCATGACCCGCACCAAGCTGATCGGCGTGCGCGACCCCCTGGGCGTGCGGCCGCTGGTGCTGGGCCGCATCGGCGACGACGGCTTCGTGCTGGCCTCGGAAACCTGCGCGCTCGACATCATCGGCGCCGAGTTCCTGCGCGAGATCGAGCCGGGCGAGATGGTGGTGATCTCCAAGGGCGAGGTCGAAAGCTCTCGCCCCTTCGGCCCTTCGACGGGGCGCTTCTGCATCTTCGAGCATGTCTATTTCTCGCGCCCCGATTCGATCATCGGCGGCCGTTCCGTCTATGAGACCCGGCGCCAGATCGGCGTGGAGCTGGCCCGCGAAGCCCCGGTCGAGGCCGATCTGGTCTGCCCGGTGCCCGACAGCGGCACCCCGGCCGCCATCGGCTATGCCCATGAAAGCGGCATTCCCTTCGGCATGGGCATCATCCGCAACCAGTACATGGGCCGGACCTTCATCGAGCCGACCGAGCAGATCCGCAACATGGGCGTGCGGCTCAAGCTCAACGTCAACCGCGCGCTGGTCAAGGGCAAGCGGGTGGTGCTGGTGGACGATTCGGTGGTGCGCGGCACCACCTCGCGCAAGATCAAGGACATGATCCTGGACGCGGGCGCGGCCGAGGTGCATTTCCGCATCGCCAGCCCGCCCACCGCCTGGCCCTGCTTCTACGGCGTGGACACGCCCGACCGAGAAAAGCTGCTGGCCGCACAGATGTCCGAGGAAGAGATGCGCGAATGGATCGGCGTCGATTCGCTGGCCTTCGTGTCGCTGGACGGGCTTTATCGCGCCGTGGGCGAGGCCAAGGGCCGCAACAATGCCTGCCCGCAATATTGCGACGCCTGTTTCTCGGGCGAATATCCGGTGGCGCCCTTCGACCAGCTCGAGCGCGGCTTTCGCATGAAATCCTCCGGCGTCCCCAGCCCCGTCACCGGCCACGCCGCGGAATGACGGCCCCGGCGATGCCGGGCCCTGCCGAGAGCTGAGGGCCGGTATCGCCACGGGCACTCCCTCTTTCTGAGCGATGGTTGCCCACGCGGGCGAATGGTTCCGCCCTCGCAGGCGCCGGCTTTTTGGTTGCCAGACTGGGCGCTTTCGAACAACAGATGTGCAGGCGCCGGCCATGTGCCGGTCAGGCCCGACAGCCGCAGGGACAGCAAGGCCCCCACGATACCGGACCATGCCGAGCGGAGGCCGCATCGCGACGGCCCTCCATCCTTCTTGAACGATTGGTTTGCCGAGGCGGGCGGGGCGAATGCTTCCGCCCTCGCAGACGCCGGCTTTCCAGCCGCCGGACTGGACGCTTTTGGACAGATGCGCATAGGCCGGCCATACGCCCGGCCTTGGGCAGGTCAGGCCAGACAACTGGAGGAGTGACAAGGCCCCGACGATGCCGAGCCATGCCGAACTAAGGGCCGATATCGCCACGGGCACTCTTTCATTCTGAACGATTGTTCGCCCGCGCGGGCGAATGCCTCCGCCTTCGCAGGCGCCGGCTTTCCGGTCGCCGTGCTAGGCGCTTTGGGACAGATGCGCAGGGGCTCTGGCCTTCGGCAGTTCGAGCCCGGCAACTGCGCGGGCGGCAAGGCGGCGCATCGCATCTCCTTGCCAGCATCGGAAACGGGCGATACCGCTTACCCATTCCCGAAAAATGAAAAGAGCCGCATTGCGCGGCTCTTCCCGATATATCGCGGGGGCGACCAGGTGAGCCCGCTGCGCCCGCTCACTCGATCATGGGCAGGAGCTGGTCGATGGATTTCTTGGCGTCGCCGTAGAACATGCGGGTGTTTTCCTTGTAGAACAGCGGGTTCTCGATGCCCGAATAGCCGGTGCCCTGGCCGCGCTTGGAGACGAACACCTGCTTGGCCTTCCACACCTCCAGCACCGGCATGCCCGCGATCGGCGAGTTCGGGTCCTCCTGCGCCGCCGGGTTCACGATGTCGTTCG
>NZ_JRKO01000062.1 GCF_000763885.1 Paracoccus versutus
GCGCGAAGGGATCATGGTGGAAATCATCGTCCTCACCGGGATGCGGGGATGGGCCGGCGCGCAGCAACAAGCGCCCCGGCCCATCCCCGCATCCCGGTGAGGACGATGATTTCCACCATGATCCCTTCGCGCGGCCTGATCGAGGAAGCCTTTCCGGGCTTCGCCGTCTCGGCGCTGGTCGCGGCCACGGCGCAGTTCCTGTCGGATCATTACGGCGCCCCCGCCATGCTGATGGCGCTGCTTTTGGGCCTGGCGCTGAACTTCCTGGCCGAGGAGGGCACCCGCACCGCCCCCGGCATCGCCTTTACCGCGCGCACCGTGCTGCGGCTGGGGGTGGCGCTTCTGGGCGCGCGCATCTCGGCCGGCATGCTGGCGGCGCTGGGGCCGGGCGCCATCGCGCTGGTGGCGGCGGGCGTGGTGCTGACCATCCTGTTCGCCCTTGCCGCCAGCCGGCTGGTCGGCCGCGGCTGGCGCTTTGCGCTGCTGACCGGCGGCTCGGTGGCGATCTGCGGCGCCTCGGCGGCCATGGCCATCGCCGCCGTCCTGCCCCGGCACGAGAAATCCGAACGCGACCTGGTCTTCACCGTGCTCTCCGTCACCGTGCTTTCGACCGTGGCCATGGTGCTCTACCCGATGCTGGCCGGGCTTTTCGGCTTCACCGCCCGCGATTCCGGCGTCTTCCTGGGCGGCACCATCCATGACGTGGCCCAGGTGGTCGGCGCCGGCTTCTCGATCGGCCCCGAGGCGGGCGAGACCGCGACCCTGGTCAAGCTGATCCGCGTCGCCATGCTGGCGCCGGTGGTGCTGTGCTTTTCCCTGGCGATCCGGGCGCGCGGGCTTTCGGACCGCCGGGGCGGCAAGGCGCCGCCGCTGCTGCCGGGCTTCGTCATCGGCTTTCTCGCGCTCGCCACGCTCAACAGCCTGGGGCTGGTGCCGCCGGCGGTCTCGGACTTCGCCGGGCAGCTGTCCCGCTGGGCATTGCTGATCGCCATCGCCGCCGTCGGCATCAAGACCTCGCTCGGCAAGATGCTCGAGGTCGGCGCCGGCGCCATCGGGCTGATCGTGGCCGAGACCGTGTTCCTGGGCGTCTTCGTCGTCGCCGGCCTGCATTTCCTGGGGTAAGAGATGAAACCGCTCGAGCGCATCCACCAGACCGCCAAGGCGCTGGACCGCCACATCATCCTGTCCGAGGGCGACGACCCGCGCGTGGCCGAGGCCGCCCGCCGGCTGCTGGCCGAGGGGCTGGCGCGCGTCACCCTGATGGGCGGGCCCGAGATCCCCGGCGCCCGCCGCATCGACCCGGCCGGCGCGCCCGACCTGGCGGAACTGGCCGACCATTGGCACCGCATGCGCGCGGCCAGGGGCATGACCGGCGAACGCGCGCTGGCCGAGATGCGCGACCCGATCCGCCAGGCGGCGATGCGGGTGCGGCTGGGCCAGGCCGACGGCACGCTGGGCGGCGCCGTCGCCACCACCGCCGACACCGTCCGCGCCGCATTGCAGGTCATCGGCCGGGCCCCCGATGCCGGCATCGTGTCGAGCTTTTTCCTGATGCTGTCCTGCGGGCCGGGCGCGCCGATCAAGGGCGGCATGATCTTTGCCGATTGCGGGCTGGTGATCCAGCCCGACGCGCATGAGCTCGCCGCCATCGCGCTTTCGGCCGCCGAAAGCTGCCGCCGGCTGCTGGCCGAGGAGCCGCGGGTGGCGCTGCTGTCCTTCTCGACCGCGGGCTCGGCCGACCACCCGAGCCTCGGGCGGCTGCGCGAGGCGCTGGCGCTGATCCGCGCCGCGGCCCCGGATCTCGAGGTGGATGGCGAGATGCAGTTCGACGCCGCGCTGGACGAGGCGATCCGGGCGAGGAAGGCGCCGGCCAGCCGGCTGTCGGGACGGCCGAACGTCTTCGTCTTTCCCGACCTCGCCGCGGGCAATATCGGCTACAAGATCGCCGAGCGCCTGGGCGGCCTCACCGCCATCGGGCCCATCCTGCAGGGACTGGCAAAACCCGCAAACGACCTCTCGCGAGGATGCTCCGTCAAAGACATCGTCGACGCAGCAGCCGTAACCGCCGTCCAGACAGCAGAGCCCGGGCCGGTCGCCGCGTCCTAGCGGCGGCCCGACCCGCTGCGTTCAGCGCCCGGCTGGCGCGGCATAGACGGCCGACCAGAAGCGGGTCCGGCCATCCGCGCCGGTGGCGTGGCCGATGCCGAACTGCCGGACCTGCGGGATCAGGATATTGGCCAGATGCCCGCTGGAGCTGTTCCATTCCCCCAACACCTGGTCGGCGCCGTAGGGGCCGGCGGCGATGTTCTCGGCGGTGATGCGCGGCGCATATCCCAGCGCCTTGAGCCGTTGCGCCGGGCCGCTGCTGCGGCTGCCGGCATGGCTCATCCGGCCGCGCTGCGCCATGTCGCAGGCATGGGCGGCCGCGGCCTGCGACAGCAGGGCATTGGCCTGGACCGCGGGCAGCCCGGCCTGGCTGCGGGCGCGGTTGGTGGCGCTGAGGCCGGACCGGACGACCTGCGGGCTGGGGGCGCTGCATTCGACCAGGCCCGGCGCCGAGACCTGCACGTCATAGGCCTTGTCCGGCCCGGCGCTTGGCGGCGCGGTGCAGGCGGCCAGCAGCAGGCAGGCCGCAACCGCCGTGCATGCGGGGTGGGGGATTTCGTGCGGCATCGTGTTTTCCTCCTGATGCGATGGAAGAACGCCTGCGGCACGACTGGAAAAACCTGAACGAAAGCACGATGGAAATGCGGGTCGCAGCGCCCTGGGGCTGTGCCGGCGATCGTCGGACACGTCATGCGTGTAAAACGACGCAGAAGGGGACATGGTTCCTGATCCGCTGCGGCGCTGGAACAAAGCCGCTTGCGGGCGCTTCACCTGGTCCTCGCGGAATTCTCGTGCAAATCCCAGGGAGAGACGACCGATGAGCCGCCCGATCAGGCGTGAGGCGGCCGGCCCAGCCTCCGATACAGCCCCCGATGCAGGCCGGCCATGGGGGTGCTGGTGACGGGGGCGACGGGGCTGATCGGGCAAAGCGTCTGCACCCGGCTGGTCGCCGACGGCCATGTCGTCCTGGGCACCACCCGCAGCGCCGCGCCGGTGGCGCCCGGCGCGGTCTCGGGCTGGATCCGGGTGGATTTCCGCCAGGCGCGCGAGCCCGAAACCTGGCTGCCGCATCTTCGCGAGATCGACGCGGTGGTGAACTGCGTCGGCGTGCTGCAGGACAATGCGCGCGAGGATACCGCCGCCGCCCATGCCACCGGGGCCGAGGCGCTGTTTCGCGCCTGCGCGGCGGCGGGGGTGCGGCGGGTCGTGCATTTCTCGGCCATCGGGTGGATCGGCGGCAGGCCTCGGCCTATTCGGCCAGCAAGCTCAAGGGCGACAGGGCGCTGATGGCGCTGGACCCGGACTGGGTGATCCTGCGGCCCTTGGTGGTGCTGGGCGGGCCGGTCTTTGGCGCCAGCGCGCTGATCCGCGGCCTGGCGGCCCTGCCCGTGCTGCCGGTGATGCCCGAGACCGGCCCCCTGCCGGGGGCGGCGCTGGAGGATGTGGCCGAAACCGTGGCGTTCTTCGTCCCGCCCGACCGGCCGGCACGGCTGGCGCTGGAACTGGCCGGGCCAGAGCGACTGTCCTTTGCCCAGGTGGGGGCGCTGCATCGCGCCTGGCTGGGCTGGCGCCCGGCGCGGCCGCTGGCGCTGCCTGGCTGGGCGGCGGGCCTGCTTTACCGGGCGGGCGACCTGGCGGGCAGGCTGGGCCGGCGCCCGCCGCTGCGCAGCACCGCGCGGGCCGAGATCCGCCACGGCGCCGTCGGCGACCCGGCGCCCTGGACCCAGCTGACCGGCATCCGGCCCCGCAGCCTGGAGGAGACCTTGCGCGCGCGCCCGGCCGCGGTGCGGGAGCGCTGGTTCGCCCGGCTTTATCCCATCAAGCCGGTGCTGTTCGTGGTGCTGGTGCTGTTCTGGACGCTGACCGCGATCATCTCGCTGACCACGGATTTCGAGAACGGGCTGGAACTGATTGCATCGGGCGCTGGCCGGGCCGGGGGTGGTCGCGGGCGCGCTGGCCTGGCACCTGGGCTATGGGCTGGGCGAGCATCGGATCGTGCTGTCGCTGCTGCTTTATCTGCTGACCGGCGCCTTCTGGCTGTCGGTGGTCTGGATGCAGATGCAGATGCAGATGCGCGACCTGGCCGTCGCGGTGCTGCACCGGGGGGGGGCGCTGCCGCCGCGCTGTTTTCGGCTGTTCCGGGCCTGGTTCGCCTTCGGCTTTCCGGCCTTTGCCGCCGTGCCGGGCATCTTCTGGCTGATGATCGCGCGGCCGGCGCAGATCTGGTGGGGCCCCGCCTCAGGGCTGCGGCCGGCCCCTGCCGCCGGCGGCCGGCCCGGCAAAGACCGTCCGGCAGGCCTGCACAAAGGCGTGGACCGCCGGATGCCGGGCGCCGGACCGCTGCCAGATCACCCCGGTATGCCGCGCCTCGCCGGCGGGCAGCAGGGTCTTGCGCAGCCGCAGCCCATCCGGCCAGGGCGGTGCCCAGTCGGGGACGATGGCCACGCCCAGGCCCCGGTCCACCAGCGCGGCGATGGCGTCCAGCGCGTCCAGCTCCAGCCATTCCTGCACCTTCAGCCCGTGGTCGCGGATGTATTTGTCCACGATCTGCCCGCCCCATTGGTTGCGGTCGTAGCGGATGAAGCGCGACCGCTCGATCAGCACATGCGGGTCGAGCGGCGGCGCGGATTGCGAGGCGATGAAGACCAGCGGCTCGTCGCGGATGGTCAGCCAGTCGGTGGATTTCGGGATGGCGAATTG
Organism: Paracoccus versutus; assembly: GCF_000763885.1. Taxonomy (GTDB): domain Bacteria; phylum Pseudomonadota; class Alphaproteobacteria; order Rhodobacterales; family Rhodobacteraceae; genus Paracoccus; species Paracoccus versutus. The sequence goes on from NZ_JRKO01000062.1 coordinate 4,807, forward strand.
CGGCCTGACGATGATCGCCGCGTCCAGCTGTCCCTCGACCACGCGATGGTAGAGATCGACCGACGAGCCGGGCTGGACGAAATATTCGATCGAGGGATAGTCGGCGCTGAGCCGGGTGATGATGGCCGGCAGCAATCCGGTCAGCGAGGTCGCGGTCGCGCCCAGCCGCAACTGCCCCGCCGGCACCCCGTTCGCCGCCAGCGCCTGAAGATCGCGCGCGCCCTGCACCAGCGCGCGGGCGTGATCCAGGATCGCCAGCCCCTCGGCCGTGGGCTGCACCGTGCGCCCCGAGCGCAGGACCAGCTTGTGCCCCAGCTCCTGCTCCAGCGCGTGCAGGCGCTGGGTCAGGGCCGCCGGCGTGCGGTTGAGCCGCCGGGCCGCCTCGGCGATCGAGCCGCAATCGGCGATGGCGATGAAGGTTTCCAGAAAGCGCAGGTCCATGGGGCCGATCCTCATCTGCCGGGCCGCCGGTCATTATGGCGGGACGGCCTGCCCCTTGCCAGCGGGTTTTCTTTTTCCGGCCATTACGAAAACGGGGTCTGAGGGCCAGGTTCCGTTTCTTGCCCGCGCAGCGGCCGGCAGCAAGACTGGCGGCGGAAAACCGGGGACGACGCATGCCGATCGAATTGCTGAAATACGGGTTGAGACGGGGCCACCGGCCCTATCGCGACATTCCCTCCACGCCCGAGCTGCGCAGAAGCTACGATGTCGTCATCATCGGCGGCGGCGGCCACGGGCTGGCGGCGGCCTATTACCTGTCGCATTACCACGGCATCTCGAACATCGCCGTGCTGGAAAAGGGCTATCTGGCCGGCGGCAACACGGCGCGCAACACGACGACGGTGCGCTCGAACTACCTGACGCTGCCCTCGATCGAGTTCTATCGCGAAGGCGTCTCGCTGTTCGAGACCATGTCGCAGGAGCTGGGCTTCAACGTCATGTTCTCGCAGCGCGGCCAGCTGACGCTGGCCCATTCCGACGCGGCCATGCGCAGCTTTCGCCTGCGGGCCGAGATGGGCAAGCATGCCGGCATCCGCGCCGAGGTCGTGGATGCCCAGACCGTGCAGGAGCTGTGCCCGCATGTGAACATGGATTTCGGCGGCCAGCACGAGGTCCTGGGCGGGCTGTGGCACGCCGACGGCGGCACCGCGCGCCACGATGCCGTCGCCTGGGGCTATGCCAAGCGCGCCGCCGAGCGCGGGGTCGAGATCCACCAGCGCACCGAGGTCACGGGCTTCGGCATCGCCGGTGGCCGTGTGACCGAGATACGGACCAACCGCGGCACCGTCCTGGCCGGGCAGGTCTTGCAGGCGGCGGGCGGGATGAACGGGCGCATCGCCGAAATGGCCGGCATCCGGCTGCCGATCCGCTGCTTTCCCCTGCAGGCCATGGTCACGCAGCCGCTCAAGCCGTTCCTCGACATCCTGCTGTCCTCGTCGAACCTGCATACCTATCTGGTGCAGTCCTCGCGCGGGGAGATCGTGATCGGCGGCGGGACCGACCCCTACCAGCTGGCCTCGACCCGCTCCAGCCTGCCGCAGAAAGAGGCGCTGGCCACCGGCGCGCTGCAGCTGATGCCCTTCCTGCACAACGTCAAGCTTTTGCGGCAATGGGCGGGGATCACCGACATCACCCCGGATTTCAGCCCGATCATGGGCGCCTCGCCCCTGCAGAACTATTGGCTGGACGCGGGCTGGGGCACCTGGGGGTTCAAGGCGACCGCGGTGGCGGGCAAGCGCATGGCCGAAACCATCGCGACCGGGCGGGTGCCCGACATCCTGATGCCCTTTGCGCTGGAGCGTTTTGCGCGATTCGAGCTTCTGAACGAAATGGGCGCCACGGCGGCCGGGCATTGAGGTGCTGCGATGAAGATCATGACCTGCCCGGTGAACGGGCCCCGCAATATTTCCGAATTCCAATGGCTCGGCCCCGTCCATGCCGAGGACGAGGCCCGCGACGAAACCCTGGTCGAGCGGCTTTTCCTGGCGCCGAACCCGATGGGCGTGCTGCGCGAATGGTGGCGCCACACCCCCTCGAACACGGTGTTCATCGCCGAACGCAACCTGATCTCGGATGAAATCCTGCGCACCTGGCTGAAGGGTTCGGACGCAGACAAACCCACGAGCGCCGCATGAGCAACAGACTTGGCCACGGCTGGGGCAGCCGCATCGACCGCAACGCCGCCATCGGCTTCACCTTCGAGGGGCGGCCCGTCTCTGCCCATCCCGGCGACACCATCGCCAGCGCGCTGGCCGCGAAGGGCGAATGGATCCTGTCGCGGTCCTTCAAGTATCACCGCCCGCGCGGCATCCTGACCATGGCCGGGCAGGACGCCAATACCCTGGTGCAGATCGGCGACGAGGCCAATGTCCGCGCCGACCTGCGCCAGGTGGCCGAGGGCATGGCGGTCACGCCGCTGAACGTCAGCGGCAGCCTGCGCCGGGATCGCGGCCGCATCATCGACCACCTGGGCCGCTTCCTGCCGGTGGGTTTCTATTACCGCACCTTCTTCGGGCCGCGCAGGAACAGCTGGCTGAAGCTGTGGGAGCCGATCATCCGCGCCTCGGCCGGGCTGGGCACCGTCAGCCTGGACCCGGCGCCGCGCCGCTATCTCAAGGAAACCCGGCATTGCGACGTGCTGGTGGTGGGGGCGGGGCCGGCCGGCCTTGCCGCCGCCATCGCCGCCGCCGAGGCGGGCGCCGACGTGATCCTGGCCGAGAAGGAGCCGGAACTGGGCGGCGCGCTGACCTATGCCCGCTTCGGCGTCGAAACCGCCGATGCGGCCCGCCACCTGGACGCGCTGCGCCGGCAGGCGGCGGCGGCCGGGATCGCGGTCCTGTCCGGCGCGACCTGCAACGGGCATTTCGCCGACAACTGGCTGCCGGTGCTGCAAGGCGACCGCCTGATCCGCATCCGCGCGGCCGAGCTGGTGCTGGCCACCGGCGCGCACGAGCAGCCGCTGATCTTTCGCAACAACGACCTGCCCGGCGTCATGCTGTCCTCGGCCGCGCAGCGCCTGATGCGGCATTACGGCGTGCGTCCGGGCCGGCGGGCGGTGGTCTATGCCGGCGACCGCGACGGCTATCTGGCGGCCCTGGACCTGGACGATGCCGGCGTCAGGATCGCCGCGGTGATCGACCCCGAGGCCGAGGACCGCGACGGCCTTGCCCCGGAGCTGGCGCGGCGCGGGGTGCCGGTCATGCGTGGCTGCACCATCCGGCAGGCCCGCGGCGGCCTGCACCTGAAGGCGGTCGAGGTCCAGGACCGCCAGGGCGGCCGAACCCGGCTGGACTGCGACCTGCTGGTCATGGCCGGCGGCTATACGCCGGGCTACCAGCTTGCGCTTCATGCCGGGGCGCGGCTGTCCTCGGACGACGGCGGCACGCGTTTCTCGATCACCGGGGTGCCGGATCATGTCCACCTTGCCGGGGCGGCGGCGGGCCTGTCCGACCTGGCGGCGGTGATCGAAAGCGGCCGGATCGCCGGGCTGCGCGCCGCGGCCGGGCTGGGCCTGGCGCCCGCGCAGGAACTGCCGGCGCCGGTGCAGGCCGGCTGGCGCCGCGCCGCGCCCTCGCCGGCCCATCCCAAGGGCCGCGACTTCGTCGATTTCGACGAGGATCTCCAGGTCAAGGACATCGAGAACGCCATCGCCGACGGCTATCGCGAACTGGAGCTGGTGAAGCGCTATTCCACCGTCGGCATGGGGCCGTCGCAGGGGCGGCATTCGGCGCTGGCCACGGCGCGCATCGTCGCCCGCAAGACCGCGCGCAGCCTGGCCGAGGTCGGCATCACCACCGCGCGCCCGCCCTTCGGCCCGGAAAGGCTGGGCCTTCTGGCCGATACCACGCCCGAACGCCACCGCCGCACGCCGCTGCACGCCGCCCATCTGGCGGCCGGGGCCCGGATGACGCCGGTGGGCGCCTGGTGGCGGCCCCTGGTCTATCCCGGCGCCGACGCGCCCGAGGATGCGATCCGGCGCGAGATCCGCATGGTGCGCGAGGCGGCGGGGATGCTGGACGTCTCGACCCTGGGCAAGCTGGAGATCCGCGGGCCGGATGCGGGGGCCTTCCTGGACCGCATCTATACCATGGCCCATGCCGGGCAGCCGGTGGGCCGGGTGCGCTATTGCCTGGCCCTGAACGAGATGGGCTCGATCCTGGACGACGGCGTGGCCTTCCGCCTGTCGGACGAGCATTTCTACGTGACGGCGACCACCGGCGCGGTCGATCGGCTTTTCGCCGAGATGATGCTGCAAAAGACCATCATGGGCGCCAGGGTCGACATCCAGAACGTGACCGCGGCCTTCGGCGCCATGAACCTGACCGGCCCCAGGGCCCGCGAGGTGCTGGAGCGCCTGCCCGGCAGCATCGACTTCGGCCGCGCGGGCTTTGCCTTCCTGGACGGGCGCGAGGGCGAACTGGCGGGTTGTCCGGTCCGGGTCATGCGCATCGGCTTCACCGGCGAGCTGAGCTACGAGATCCACCTGCCGCAATCCCATGCCGCCGGGCTTTGGGCGGCGCTGCTCGAGGCGGGGGCGGACCTGGGGCTGCGACCCTATGGGCTCGAGGCGTCGCGCATCCTGCGGCTGGAAAAGGGCCATATCATCATCGGGCAGGACACCGATGCGCTGTCCACGCCGGACGAGCTGGGCATGGGCTGGGCGCTGTCGCGCAAGAAGCCCTTCTACATCGGCAAGCCCGCGGTCGAGCGCCGCCGCGCCCTGGGCGACAAGCGCCGGCTTTGCGGCTTTGCCCTGCCGGACGAGGGGAATGCGGCCGGGGTGGGCGAATCCGCGCTGGTGCTTCAGGACGGCAAGCCTGTCGGCCATGTCACCTCCTTCGGGTATTCGCCGACGCTGGGGCAATGGATCGGGCTGGCCCATGTCGCCCCCGACCAGGCCGAGCCGGGGTCGCGGATCACCCTGCGCGGCTTTGCCGGCGCCGAGGTCGAGGCGCCCGTCGTCGCGCTGCCCTTCCATGACAAAGACAACGCACGACAGGAGATGTGAGATGACCGCGCTTGCCGCACCGGCCCGGATATGGCCGCTTGCCGACCGGCTGCCGCTGCTGGACGCCTGGCCCGAGGACGGCCGGGACTGGATGCTCAACCTGTCCGCGCTGCCGCGTTTCGGGCTGCGCGGGCCCGGCACGGCCGCCTGGCTGTCCGGCCGCGGCTGCCCGCTGCCCGACACCATCCACCGCACGGCCGAGGCCCCCGGCATGACCGTTGTCCGGCTGGGCGGCGACGAGGTCATCCTGCTGGCCGATCCCCTCGCCGGACCAACGGGGCTGGCCGCGTTGCGGCAGGACTGGCAGCAGGCCGCCGGCCCCAAGGGCTTCGACGCCTGGCGCGAGGAGACCTGGTGCTGGCTGGCCCTGACCGGGCCGGGCCTGGCCGATGCCCTGCCGCTGCTGACCGCGGTCGATACCCGGCCGCATGTTTTCGGTCCCGGCGCCGTGGTCCAGACCCGCGCCCTGCACATGGATGCGGTGCTGGTCCGCAACGACCGCAACGGCCAGCCCGGCCTGGACATGCTGTTCGACGTGGCCTCGTCGGACTATGCGGCGGATTTCGTCGCCGACGTGCTGGCGGGATTCCAGATGGGCCGCCTGGCGGGCTGATCGCCCGGCCCCCTTTGGCGAACATGAAGACGCCCGCCCGATCTGCCGGATCGGGCGGGCGTTCGGGTTCTAGCCGGCGCTACAGCACCTGGTCCAGGAAGTCGCGGGTGCGCGCGTCCTTGGCCTGGGTAAAGAACTCGGCCGGGGGCCCGTGTTCCACGATCACGCCGCGGTCGGTGAAATAGATGTGGTCGGCGACCTCGCGCGCAAAGCCCATCTCATGCGTGACCAGGATGCAGGTCATGCCCTCGGCGGCCAGATCCTTGATGGTGACGAGGACTTCCTTGACCGTCTCGGGGTCCAGCGCCGCCGTCACCTCGTCGAACAGCATCACGTCGGGCCGCATCGCCAGCGAGCGGGCGATGGCGACGCGCTGCTGCTGGCCGCCCGACAATTCGCCCGGATAGTGGTTCTCCTTGCCCTCCAGCCGCACCTTCTTCAGCAGGGCGCGGGCGCGGGTCTCGACCTCGGCGGGCTTTTCCTTCAGCACCTTGACCGGCGCCATCATCACATTCTGCAGCGCGGTCTTGTGCGGGAACAGGTTGTATTGCTGAAAGACCATGCCGACCTTGCGCCGCAAGGCCAGCTTGTCCAGCCTGGGGTCGTGGACCTCTTGCCCCTCGACCTGGATCGAGCCGGCCTGGATGTCGTTCAGCGCATTGATGCAGCGGATCAGCGTCGACTTGCCCGATCCCGAGGGGCCGATGATGCAGATCACCTCGCCCTTCATCACGTCCATGCTGATGCCGCGAAGCACCTCGACCTGGCCATAGGATTTGTGGACGTCGCGCAGGCGGACGATGGGCTGGTCGGCGGTCCAGTTTGTCATGGGACACCCTTTCAGTTTTTGACCGCGAACCGACGTTCCAGCCGCAGGGTCAGGCGGGCGATCGGATAGCAGTATGCAAGGAACAGAAGCAGCGCGAAGCCGTAGAAGGGGATCAGGAGTTCGGGGCGGTTGCCCTCGGCCTCCATGGCCTGCCGGGTCAGGCTGATGATCTCGCCCACGCCCAGAAGCGAGCAGAGCGGCGTGGACATGGTCAGGATCGCGTACCAGTTCATCCAGGGCGGCAGCATCCGCTTGAAGCATTGCGGCAGGATGATCTGCCAGATGGTCTGGCGGCGGGTGAAGCCCAGCGACTCGGCCGCCTCCCATTGCGCGGTGGGCACGGACTGGACGGCGCCGCGGACCACCTCGGCGATGTTGGCCGATACCGGGATGGCCAGGCCGATCACCGTCTTGATCCAGCCGGGCAGGGGGATCGTCATGCCGAAGACCTTGATCTGGAAAGGAAAGGCCAGCAGCACGATGAACAGCAGCACGAGCCAGGGCACGTTGCGGAAGAAGGTGACATAGACCCGCGCGACGGCGCGCAACAGCCGCGCGCGCGAAATCAGCGCCAGCCCGGCAAAGGCGCCGACCGCCGTCCCGATCGCCATGGCAAGGACCGAGATCAGCACGTTGAACAGGAAGCCCTGCGTGAACAGGAAGGGCATCCAGCGCAGCAGCTTTTCCAGCGGCGTTTCGATGGCGGCGGCGGCGCCGGCCTGCGCCAGGACCATGGCGGGAAACAGCGCCGCCAGCGCCACGATCCAGCCGGCCGGGATCGCGGCCAGCCAGCGCGTCGCGAAGAACGCGTCATAGGCCGGGCCGCGCGGGGCAAAGGGCAGCAGGACCGGCAGCGCGCCCTTGGCCGTCGGGACGGGGGTTTTATACGCCATAGCCTGGAATCCTCAGCTTGCGTTCCCATTGGCCCATGCCCAGGGACAACAGCCCGACCAGCCCCAGGTAGCAGACCATCATCAGCAGCATGGTCGGGTTCTGGGCCGAGGGAAAATCGTTCCAGATGGAGACGGACTGGTAAAGCAGTTCGGGGACCGCGATGGCATAGGCCTGGTTGGTGGTCTTGACCAGGTTGATGAGATTGGCCGACAGCGCCGGCAGCGAGATCCGCAGGGTCAGCGGCAGCACCACGTTGGTATAGGCCTGAAGCCGCGTCATCCCCAGCGATTCCGCGGCCTCGCGGGTGGAATGGGGCACGGCCTCGATCCCGGCGCGGAAGATCTCGATGTTGAAGGCGCCGGCAAAGAAGGACAGCGCGATGATCGCCCAGCCGACGTTCGAGATGATCGGCACCTCGAGCCAGCCGTCGGGGCTGTAGCTGGGGGTGAACTGCCCCAGCGCGAAATAGAAGAACAGCAGCTGGATCAGCGGCGGCGTGTTGCGGAAGAACTGCACATAGCCCTGCACCGCGCTGCGCAGAAGGCGGCTTTTCGCCTCCTGCGCCCAGGCGCCGACGACGCCGATGACGACGGAAAACACCAGGCAGGCCAGGCTGAGCTTGATGGTCATCCACAGCCCGCCCAGAACCCGGTCCATCTGGACCGGATCGTAAAGCCAGATGAAGTTCCAGTGCGGAGAGGTGGCGGCCAGTTCCCGGAAGAAATCCTGCATGTCCGTCAGCATCGGCGCGCGGCCCCTACTGCGCCAGCGGATCGGCCATCCGCGCGTGCATGTCGGCCAGGAAGGGGCTGGCGGCGACGCCCCATTTCTTTTCCAGCTCGATCAGCGTGCCGTCGCGGTGCCAGGCGTATTGCAGGCCCGAGACGATCTGGCCAAGCGCGCAGCTTTCCTCGGACTTGGCGACGGCCAGGCCCCAGGGTGCGAAATCCTCGACCGGCAGCGAGATCTCGAAATCGTCCCAGCCGCCCGCGGCGTAATCGGCGCCGATGGTGGTGTCGTCATAGACGAAGGCCACGCATTTCTTGTCGCGCAGCGCCTGCTTGGCCTCGGCCGCGTTGCCGAAGGCGGCGATGGTGGCGCCGTATTCCTGTTCGATCTTCTGCAGGTAGAACGAGCCCTGCACGCCGCAGACCGGCTTGCCGCGCAATGCGTTCCAATCGGTCAAGCCCATCGCCTTGGGCGTCAGCGCCGCCGTGCCCGAGGCATAGTAGTTCGGCCCCTTGATCCCCACCATCGCCCGCCGGTCGGCGGTGTCGGTCATGGTGGCGATCATCAGGTCGATCTGGCCCTGCTGCAGGAACTGCATCCGGTTCGACGCGATCACCGGCACCAGCTCCAGCTTGACGCCCAGCGTGTCGGCGACCATCTGCGCCATGTCGATCTCCAGCCCGACGATGTTGCCGGCCGTGTCGCGATAGCCCCAGGGCTTGTAGTCGGCCTTGACCCCGGCGATCAGGGTGCCGCGATCCTGGATGCGCTTCAGCCCGGCATTGGTGCAGCTTTCGGCGGCGGCGGCCAGCGGCGCAAGCGCGACCGCGGACGCCAGAAGGGTGGCGAGGATGGTTTTCATCTATGGGACTCTCCTGTTGATTATGAGAGGACTAGCAAAGCCCTCCGACAGAGCGTGAGAGACGAAAACATTGCCCTGCTGCGGCAACATTATTTCCCCGGACAAAGGCGGGAAGGCCGCGCCATCATGCGCCGCGCCCCCTGCCGCGGTCGCGCGCCGCCGCGTGCTGGGCGGGCTTGCGGGCTGGGCGGCTGCCTGTGCCGCGCCCTCGGCCCTGCGCGCGGGGCCCGAAACCTGGACGATGGTCGGGATGGACGAGTTCGCGCCCTACAACTACCTGGACAGTGGCCGGTTCGTCGGCGCCGACATCGACATCCTGGGCGATGCCGCCCTGCGGCTGGGGATCGGGATGCGCTTCGTGCCCCTGCCCTGGCGCCGGGCGCTGCTGGCGCCGGGCATGGGCGAGGCGGACGGGCTGTTCCAGCTGGCGCCGACCCCCGAGCGGTTCCGCAACTGGCTGATGGTCGGGCCGTTGCGGACGACGCGGCTGGTCTTCGTCGTCATGGCGGATTCGCCCCTGCGCGACTTTGCCGGCCTGGGCGCGCTGGCCGGGTATTCGGTGGGCGTGGTCGACGGCTTTACCTATACCCCCGCCTTCGACGCCTCGACGCATTTCCTGCACGAAGGCTCGGTCGATGACGAGACCAGCCTGCGCAAGCTGCTGTTGCGCCGGGCCGACGTGGTGGTGGGCGGCGAGGCCAACCTGCGCCACGCCATGCGCAAGCTGGCGGTCGAGGACCGGGTCCGCGTCCTGCCCACCGCGCTGGACGTGCGCGGCCGCTATGTCGGCTTCCCCCGCAGCGATGCCGGGCGGGACAAGGCCGAGCGGCTGGGCGCCGTGCTGCGCCGGATGCATGCCGAGGGGCGGATCGCGGCGATCCTGCGCCACAGGCTGGGCGGGTGAGGCGCGGCATGGGCACGGGCAGCATCGCGCGCCGGATGGTGCTGGCCGGGGCGCTGGTCAGCATCGTCTCGGGGATCGGGCTGGGCGGGGCCAGCGCCGTCGCGGACCTGCGCCGCGGCATCGCGGTGGCGACGGGCAATGCCGAGCGGATCCTCTATTCCGCCGCGCCGCAGCTTGAGCGCGCCTATTGGGACGTGGACCTGACCACGGTCCAGGCCATCCTGGACCGGCTGGTCGATGCGCCGCTGATCCTGTCGCTGCGGATCGAGGACCTGCTGCTGTCGCCCGAGCAGCTGCGGGTGGCGCAGATCCCCCGCTTCCAGGTCCAGCGCCCTGCCGCCGCCCTGCCGGCCTGGCTGAAGGGCTGGATGCTGCCGCCCGAGCGCCTGACGCAGACCCGCTCGGTCGTCCTGCGGGCGCCCGACGGCGTGGCCGAGATCGCAAGGCTCGACGTCACCTTCTCGTTCGTGGGCTTTTACAACGACTTCACCCGGCAGGCGCTGCGCATCGTGCTGACCGCCGTCCTGCAGGCGCTGCTGCTGGCCGGGCTGCTGTTTTTGCTGGCAAGGCGCTACGTCATCTCGCCCCTGGGCGCGCTGAGCCGGGCGGCGCAGGGCCTGCGCGAGGGGCGGGGGTTCCGCCTGACCGGCCCGGCGGCCGGGCGGCTGCGTTCCCGCGACGACGAGATCGCGCGGCTGGCGCAGGATTTCACCCGCACGGTCGCGCAGATGGAACGCTATCGCGACCACCTGCGCGACGAGGTCGAGCAGCGCACCGCCGAGCTGGTGGTGGCGCGCAACGACGCGCTGGCGGCGTCGCGGGCGAAATCGGCCTTCCTGGCCAATATGAGCCATGAGCTGCGAACGCCCCTGAACGCGATCACCGGCCTTTCGGAACTGCTGCTGGCCGACCGGCTGCCCGCCGCCTCGCGCCGCCAGGTCGCCGACATGCAAGGCGCGGCAAGGCAGCTTCTGGGCAGCATCGACAGCGTGCTGGACCTGTCCAAGCTCGAAGGCGGGCACATGGTCTTCGAGCGCCGGCCCTTTGCGGTGGACGCGGTCTTCGACGAGGTGATCGCCCAGACCCGCGCGCTGATCGGGTCGCGCCCGCTGCGGCTCGAGGGCGACATCGCCGCCGACGTGCCGGCGACGATCCTGGGCGACCGGCAGAAGCTGACGCAGATCCTGCTGAACCTGACCAGCAATGCCGTCAAGTTCACCGCCCAGGGCCGGATCGCGCTGCGGGTCTTTCGCCGGGGCGATCGGCTGCGGTTCTCGGTCTTCGACAGCGGCAACGGCATCGCCGAACAGGACCAGGCGGCCATCTTCGATCCCTTCACCCAGGCCGATGCGACGATCTCGCGCGAGGTGTCGGGCACGGGCCTGGGCCTGGCCATCGCCCGGCAGATGGCCCAGGGCATGCAGGGCCGCCTGGCGCTGCGCAGCAGGCCGGGGGTGGGCAGCCTCTTCGTGCTGGAGCTGCCGCTGGACCCCGGTCCGCCGGCCGCCGATCCGCCGCCGGTCTTGCCGCGCCCGCTGCTGGACGTCCCCGACCCGGCCCTGCGCCGCCGCATCGGCCGGATGCTGGATCGCGCGCGGATGACGGGCACGCCGGAGGGCGCCGTGCTGCGGCTTGCCGACGGCGGGCTGACCCTGGCCGGGGCGGCCCTGCCGCAGCCCCTGACCCATCGCGAGCTGCGCCTGGCCGCGGATCGCCCGCCCGCCGGTCCCGCCCCCTCGCCGGCGTTGCGGGCAAGGCGCGTCCTGGTGGTCGAGGATCGCAAGATCAACCGCGACGTGATGGAGGAGCTGTTGCGGCGCTCTGGCGTCAGGGTCGCCTCGGCGCCGGGCGGGCGTGTGGCGCTGGCGGCGCTGGGCCATCCGCTGCCCGATGCGATCATCACCGACCTGCACATGCCGGAAATGGACGGCATCGCCCTGATGGGCGCATTGCGGGCGCGGGGGCTGGCGATCCCGGTCATCGCCTCGAGCGCCGACGTGTCCACCCAGACGCGGCTGGCCTGCCGCGATGCCGGTTTCGCGGCCTTCCTGCCCAAGCCCGTGACCGGCGCCGCCCTGGCCGGGACGCTGGCCTCGGTGCTCGAGGATGCCCTGCCGGTGCTGGATCACGCCGCGCTGGACCGCAACACCGGCGGCGACCGGCAGCTTGCGGCGCGATGGCGGGCGCGGATCCCCGAGGAGATCGAGGAATGGCGCGGCCTGCTGGCGGGCGGGATGCCGCTGGCCGAGGCGCTGCATGCGATCAGGGGCGCGGCGCTGCAACTGGGCGCGGCCGAGGTCTGCCATGCGGTGCAGGAAGACCCGGTGGACATGGACCGCATCGCCGCGGCCCTGGACCGGTTGGGCGAGGCCGCGACCCGGCCCGAGGAGACGCGCGAGCCGTCGCCCGGTTAGCCGCGCCCCGATCAGCCCTGGAAATCGGCCAGGCTGCGGCGGATGCCGGCCAGCAGCGCCTCGGCCCGCTCCAGCCGGTCGGCGCGGCGCTGGAGCAGGTTTTCCAGCGCCATGTTCGACCGGCGCAGGTCCAGCTGCACCCTGATCCGCGCCAGCAGCACCGCCGGGGCAAAGGGCCGGGCGACATAGTCGCAGGCGCCGACCGAAAAGCCCTCGGTCTCGTCCTCGGGCGCGTCCAGGCTGGTCAGGAACATCACCGGCACCTTGGCCAGGCGCGGCATCGCCTTGAGCCGGCGGCACAGCGCATAGCCGTCCATTCCCGACATCCGCACGTCCAGCATGATCAGGTCGGCCTCGCCGCCCGCCAGCAGCCAGTCCAGCGCGTCCTCGGCGCGGGTATGGGCGACGACCTGATAGCGGCCGTGCAGCACGTCGTGCAGCCTGCGGATATTGGCCGGCATGTCGTCCACGATCAGGATGCGCTCCTGGTCGGATTCCATCGGCAGCTCGGGCGGTTCCTCGTCGTTTTCGTCGCCGCGGATCGCGACCGAGGCCAGGGCGATGTTTTCCAGGTTGCCCGACACGGTTTCGAAATAGCGCGCGCCCCAGTCGCGCAGCACGGTGCTGTTGGCGCTGCGCTCGAAAAGCGACAGGCCCAGATGGGCCTCGAGCGCGCGGATCTGGCGGCTGACCGCCTCGCGCGTGACGTTCAGTTCGCGCGCCGCGTCGGAAAAGCTGCCCAGCCGGGCGGCCGCCTCGAAGGCGACGAGGCTGGTCAGCGGCGGCAGGTTTCGCTTGAGGTTTTCCATGGCGTTGCAGATTGCGCGGGCGCGGGCGGCGGCGCAAGGCCCCCGCCCACCGTCCCGTCCCGCCTGCGCCGCGCGGGGGGCGTGCCGAAATGCCGGGCAAAGCAGCGCGAGAAATGCTGCACGGTGGCAAAGCCGGTCAGCTGGGCGATCTCGGCCAGCGGCAGGGCGGAATGGCGCAGCAGCTCGTCGGCCTTTTCCAGCCGCAGGTTGCGATAGAAATCCGAGATGCTCATGCCGAAATGATCGGCAAAGCGGCGCTGCAGCTGCCGGGTGCTGCAACCGGACAGGCCGGCCAGCTGCGCCGCGGACAGCGGATCGGCGATATGCGTCGTCATCAGCCGCACCGCCGCCTCGAGCCGGGGGTGGTGCAGGTTGTAGCGCCGGGCGGGATCAAGCTGCTGCGGCTCGGAGGCGGTGCGCATCCGGGAATGGATGAACCAGTCGCTGACCTCATGCGCGAATGCGGCGCCGTGCTGGCTGGCGATCATCGCGCACATCATGTCGAAGGCGGCGACGCCGCCGGCGCAGGTGTAGCGGTCGCGGTCGATGACATAAAGCGCGCGCTCGATCAGCAGGCCGGGCGCGAGTTCCTGCAATTCCTCGATATGCAGCCAATGGACGGTGAAGCGCCGCCCCTCCATCAGCCCATGCCGCGCCAGCACCGCCGCGCCGCCGGAAATCCCGCCCAGCCGGACCCCGCGGCGGTCAAGGTTGCGCAGGCCGTGGATCAGCGCCGGATCGTCATGCAGCATCGGGTTGCCGCCGGCGACGACGAACAGCAGGTCCAGGTCGGCCGCCGCCTCGCGCAGGGCGGCGCAGTTGAAGCCGCCGCCGACCGATGAGGCGACGAACCCGCTTTCGGCGGCAAGGAAATCCAGCCGGTAAAGCGGGCGCGGGCCCAGCTGGTTGGCCGCCCGCAGCGGCTCGATCGCCGAGGCCAGCGACATCATCGCATAGCCGGGCAAGAGCAGGAAACCGATGGAGGCGGGCGGGGTCATGCGCCACCGCATAGCAGCCCTGGCGCATATGGGCAAGAACATGGCCGCCTTGGATAAAGACTGGCGGCGGGAAAGCCGTAATCTGGCGGCGAAACGTCAATACGGGGTCGAAGGTGCGCTTTTCAGCACTCAGGGTATTTGCCGAGGCGATAAGGGGTCACAAGGGCTGGAAGCCCCTGTGGCGCAATCCCGATCCGCAGCCGGCCTATGACTATGTCATCGTCGGCGGCGGCGGGCATGGGCTGGCGACGGCCTATTACCTGGCCAACACCTTCCGGCAGTCGCGCATCGCGGTGCTGGAAAAGGGCTGGCTGGGGTCGGGCAATATCGGCCGCAACACCACCATCATCCGCTCGAACTACCTGCTGCCGGGCAACGAGCCCTTCTACGAGTTCTCGATGAAGCTGTGGGAGGGGCTGGAGCAGGCGTTCAACTTCAACGCCATGGTCAGCCAGCGCGGCATCCTGAACCTGTTCCACAGCGACGGCCAGCGCGACGCCTATCGCCGGCGCGGCAATGCCATGCTGCTGGCCGGCGCCGATGCGGAACTGCTGGACCGCGAGCAGGTGCGGGCTATGGCGCCCTTCCTGAATTTCGACAACGCCCGCTTTCCCATCAAGGGCGGGCTGCTGCAGCGCCGGGCCGGCACCGCGCGCCACGACGGCGTGGCCTGGGGCTATGCCCGCGGCGCCGACATGGCCGGGGTCGACCTGATCCAGAACTGCGAAGTCACCGGCTTTCGCATCGAAGGCGGCCGCATCCGCGGGGTTGAGACCTCGCGCGGCCCTATCGCCGCGGGCAAGGTGGGGGTGGCGGTGGCGGGCTCGTCCAGCCGGGTGATGGCGGCGGCGGGGCTGCGCCTGCCCATCGAAAGCCATGTCCTGCAGGCTTTCGTGTCCGAGGGGCTCAAGCCCACCATTCCGGGGGTCATCACCTTCGGCGCCGGGCATTTCTACGTCAGCCAGTCCGACAAGGGCGGGCTGGTCTTTGGCGGCGATCCCGACGGCTACAACTCCTATGCGCAGCGCGGCAACCTGCCGGTGGTCGAGGACGTCGCCGAAAGCGGCATGGCGCTGATGCCGATGATCGGGCGGGCGCGGCTGCTGCGGATCTGGGGCGGGATCATGGACATGTCGATGGACGGCAGCCCGATCATCGACCGCACCCCCGTCGAGGGGCTCTATCTGAATGCGGGCTGGTGCTATGGCGGCTTCAAGGCGACGCCGGCCAGCGGCTATGCCTTTGCGCATCTCATGGCCACCGACACCCCGCACGACACCGCCCGCTTCTATCGGCTGGACCGTTTCGCGCGCGGCCATGTCATCGACGAAAAGGGCGTGGGCCCCACGCCGAACCTGCACTGAGGTCATGTGATGCTGATCCCCCATCCCCTGCTTGGCCCCCGCGACGCGCAGGAGTTCACCTATCTGGGCGATGCCCGCCTGATCGCGCGGCCCGACGGCATGGCCGAGGGCGCCGAGGCGGCCTTTGCCGAATACGTCTATCTGCGCGACAACCCGGCCGGGGTGCATCGCGAGCTGTGGTTCCACGAACAGGGCGACCGCTCGTGGCTGATCGTGACCCGCGATACGGTGACGCATCGCATCCTGGGCGCCGAACTGGCCCGCGACGTCAAGCTGAAAGGCGGTGCGGCATGACCCGGCTGTCCGGTGGGCTGGTCGACCGCTCGCGCAGCCTGAGCTTTACCTTCGACGGGCGCCGCTATTCCGGCCATCCCGGCGATACGCTGGCCTCGGCGCTCTTGGCCAACGGGGTGCGGCTGATGGGGCGCAGCTTCAAGTATCACCGCCCGCGCGGCCCCATCTCGGCCGGATCCGAGGAACCGAACGCGCTGGTCGAGCTGCGCGACGGCGCCCGGCAAGAGCCCAATACCCGCGCCACCGTGGCCGAGCTTTACGACGGGCTTCGGGCGCGCAGCCAGAACCGCGTCGGCTCGTTGCGTTTCGACCTGATGGCGGTGAACGACCGGCTGTCGCCCTTTTTCGCGGCGGGCTTCTATTACAAGACCTTCATGTGGCCGCGCGCCTTCTGGGAAAAGCTCTACGAGCCCGCGATCCGCCGGGCGGCGGGGCTGGGCCGGCTGTCGATGCAGCCCGACCCCGACGAATACGACAAGGGCTTCCTGCATTGCGACCTGCTGGTGATCGGCGCCGGGGCCGCGGGGTTGGCGGCGGCGCTGACCGCGGCGCGCGCGGGGGTCCGGGTCATCCTGGCGGACGAGGATTTCCGCCTGGGCGGCCGGCTTCTGGCCGAGACGCATCCGCTGGACGGCGCGCCCGCCCCCGAATGGGTGGCCGGGGTCGAGGCGGAGCTGGCCAGCCTGCCGAACCTGCGCATCATGCGCCGCACCACCGTCTTCGGGGCATTCGACCACGGCGTCCACGGTGCGGTCGAAAGGCTGGCCGACCACCTGCCGCAACCGCAGGGCGGGCCGCGCCAGGTGCTTTGGCGCATCACCGCCAGGCGGACGATCCTGGCGGCGGGCGCGACCGAGCGCCATATCCCCTTTGCCAACAACGACCGCCCCGGCATCATGCTGGCGGGTGCGATGCGGGCCTATGCCAACCGCTGGGCGGTCAGTCCGGCCGAGCGGGTGGCCGTCTTTACCAACAACGACGACGGCCATCGCACCGCGCTCGACCTGGCGGCCAAGGGGGTCGGCATCGCCGGCGTCATCGACAGCCGCGCGGATGCGGTGGCGGTGGGGGATTATCCGCTGTTCGCCGGCGCCGTCATCGGCGACACCAGGGGCCGGCTGGGCCTGACCCGGATCGAGGTTCGCCAGCATGGCCGCAGCCAATGGCTGGATTGCGGGGCGCTGGGCGTGGCGGGCGGGTGGAACCCGAACCTGCACCTGGCCTCGCATCACCGCGGCCGGCCGGTCTGGAGCGACGCGCTGCACGCCTTTGTCCCCGGCAAGGACGGCCCGGCCGGCCTGATCGCGGCCGGCGCGGCCGAGGGCCGGGGCAGCACCGCGCAGGCCCTGCGCTCGGGCGCCGAGGCCGCGCGCCGCGCCCTGGCCGAGCTGGACGTGAATGCCCCGCTGCCCGACCTGCCGCAGGCCGAGGACCAGGCGCAGAACCTGCACCCGCTTTGGCATGTGCCGGGCAAGGGCCGGGCCTGGGTCGATTTCCAGAACGACGTGACGGTCAAGGACATCGCGCTGGCGCATCAGGAAAACATGCGCCCGGTCGAGCATCTGAAGCGCTGGACCACGCTGGGGATGGCGACCGACCAGGGCAAGACGGCGAATGTCACCGCGCTTGCGGTCATGTCGGAACTGACCGGCAAGCCGATCGCGCAGACCGGCACCACGATCTTCCGCCCGCCCTATACGCCGGTCTCGCTGTCGGTGCTGGGCGGCGGCGACAGCGGCGCGCATTTCCGCCCCCGCCGCCTGACGCCGACCCATGCCTGGGCGCAATCCCAGGGCGCGGTCTTCGTCGAGGTCGGGCCCTGGATGCGGGCGCAATACTTCCCCCGCGCGGGCGAGACGCATTGGCGCCAGACCGTGGACCGCGAGGTTCTGGCCACCCGCAAGGGCGTCGGCATCTGCGACGTGACCACGCTGGGCAAGGTGGACGTGCAGGGCGCGGACGCGGGCGCGTTCCTGGACCGGCTCTATTGCAACGCCATGGCCAGCCTCAGGGTCGGGATGACCCGCTATGGGC
Source organism: Paracoccus versutus (assembly GCF_000763885.1). Lineage (GTDB taxonomy): Bacteria > Pseudomonadota > Alphaproteobacteria > Rhodobacterales > Rhodobacteraceae > Paracoccus > Paracoccus versutus. The sequence goes on from NZ_JRKO01000062.1 coordinate 22,559, forward strand.
TGATGCTGCGCGAGGACGGCGTGGCCTGGGACGACGGCACCTGCGCCCGGCTGGCCGCGGACCATTACGTCGTGACCACCACCACCGCGCAGGCCGGCCCGGTCTATCGCCACATGGAGTTCGCCCGGCAATGCCTGTGGCCCGAGCTGGACGTGCAGCTGATCTCGACCACCGACGCCTGGGCGCAGCTTTCCGTCGCCGGCCCGAACGCGCGCCGGCTGCTGGAGCGGATCGTGGACGGGTTCGACCTGTCGAACGAGGCGTTTCCCTTCATGGCCTGCGCCGGGCTGACCGTCTGCGGCGGGCTTCGGGCGCGGCTCTTCCGCATCAGCTTCTCGGGCGAGCTGGCCTATGAGATCGCGGTGCCGGCGCGCTATGGCGATGCGCTGATGGCAAGGCTGGTCGAGGCGGGCGCCGACCTGGGCGCCACCCCCTATGGCACCGAGGCGCTGGGGGTGCTGCGCATCGAAAAGGGCCATGCCGCCGGCAACGAGCTGAACGGCCAGACCAGCGCGCAGATGCTGGGCATGGGCCGGATGGTGTCGGCGAAAAAGGATGGCATCGGCGCGGTCATGTCGCGGCGCGAGGGGATGCTGGCCGAGACCCGCGTGCTGGTCGGCTTGCAGCCGGTCGATCCGGCGCAGCCGGTGGTCCCCGGCTCGCACCTGTTCCGCCAGGGTGATGCGCAGGACACCTGGACCGATCAGGGCTGGATCAGCTCGGCCTGCCATTCGCCGCATCTGGGCCATGCCATCGGCCTGGGCTTTCTGGAAAACGGCGCTGCCCGCATGGGCGAGGTGATCGTCGCCGCCAACCCGTTGCAGGGGCAGAGCGTGCCTTTGCGCGTCGTTTCGCCCCATTTCATCGACCCCGAAGGAGGGCGCCTGCGTGACTGACCTGACCCCGATCACCGCGCTTGGCGCCGCCACGCCCGCCGACCAGCGTTTCGGCGCGCTGCGCATCACCGAGAATGCCGGCCTTGCCCTGGCGTCGCTGGCGCTGCGCCGGGGCGCCGCCCAGCCCGCGCCGCTGGGGCTGGCCCTGCCCGGACCGGGGCGATGGGCCGAGGGGCAGGGCATCGCCGCCTTCTGGACCGGCCCCGGCCAGTGGATGGTCGAGGCCCCCGGCCGCGCCGCCGAAGATTTCGCGGCCGTGCTGGCCGCCGGGATGCCGGGCTGCTCGGTCACGGACCAGACCGACGGCTGGGCGGCGTTCGAGATCGTCTCGGACCGGGGCGAGGCGCCGATCCGGGCGCTGCTGGAAAGGCTGGCCAATATCGACCCCGACGGCTTCGGCCCCGGCAGCGCCACCCGGACCCTGGCGCATCACATGGGCGTCTTCCTGATCCGCCGCGCCCCCGACCGGCTGGCGGTGCTGGGAATGCGCAGCATGGCCGGGTCGCTGTGGCATGCGCTGGCCGCCACCCTGCGGCGGCAGGGGGCGGCCGCGGCGCCGGACGACGGTTTTCCTATCGTCTGATTCTACAAAAGCCAGTTTTTACCATCGACCCAAAGGCAATAGGCTGCCCGCAACATCAAACCCCCGCTGCGGGAAAGGGAAAACCACCATGTCGATCCAAAGCAAATTCAGCAAGTTGGGCACCGATAACGCCCCCGGACAAGAGGTCAGGCAAGGCACGGCGGGCGCCGAGGGCTTCCTGCGGGGGGACAAGCTCTCGGGCCGCCCGGTCGATTTCTCGCATGGCGACGTGGATGCGCATGAGCCGACGCCCGGCGCCTTCGAGGCGTTTTCGGCCGGCGTCGCCCTGGGCGGGGCACAGGCCTATACCGAATATCGCGGCGACCTGGGCATCCGCGAGGTGGTGGGCGCGCGGCTGGCCGGCTTTACCGGCGCGCCCGTCGATGCGCGGGACGGGCTGATCATCACCCCCGGCACGCAGGGCGCGCTGTTCCTGGCCGTGGCCGCGACGGTTTCGCGGGGCGACAAGGTCGCCATCGTCCAGCCCGACTATTTCGCCAACCGCAAGCTGGTCGAGTTTTTCGAGGGCGAGATGCTTCCCGTCCGGCTGGCCTATCGCGAGGCTGCGGCGGGGCAGGCGGGCCTGGACCTGGAGGGCCTGGAGGTGGCATTCCGCGCCGGGGCAAGGCTGTTTCTGTTCTCGAACCCGAACAACCCCGCCGGCGTGGTCTATTCGCAGGACGAGATCGCCCGGATCGCGGCGCTGGCGGCGCAATACGGCGCGACCGTGATCGTGGACCAGCTGTATTCGCGGCTGCTCTACCCCTCGGCCTCCTATACGCATCTGCGCGCCATGGACATCGACGCGGAAAACGTCGTGACCATCATGGGCCCGTCCAAGACCGAATCGCTCAGCGGCTATCGGCTGGGGGTCGCCTTCGGCTCGACCCAGGTCATCGCCCGCATGGAAAAGCTGCAAGCCATCGTGTCCCTGCGTGCGGCCGGCTATTCGCAGGCGGTGCTGCGGACCTGGTTCGCCGAGCCCGAGGGCTGGATGGCCGAGCGCATCGCCCGCCACCAGGCGATCCGCGACGACCTGCTGGCGCTGTTCGGCGGCATCGAGGGATGTTTCGTCCGCGCGCCGCAGGCCGGCAGCTACCTGTTTCCCAGCCTGCCCGCGCTGGCCATTGGCCACGCGGATTTCGTCAAGGCGCTGCGGTTGCAGGCGGGTGTCATCGTCACCCCCGGCACCGAGTTCGGCCCGCATTCCGGCGACAGCATCCGGCTGAACTTCTCGCAGGACCATGCGGCGGCGACGGCCGCGGTCGAGCGCCTGGCGGCGCTGGTCGAACGGTATCGCGCATGAGCGCGGCTCCCGGACAGGGCAACCCGCTGCCGCAGGGCGATTACGTCGCGGCAACGCGGCACGGATCGCTGATCTTCACCGCCGGGATGACCCCGCGCGCGA
>NZ_JRKO01000063.1 GCF_000763885.1 Paracoccus versutus
GGATGGGGGCGGGATGGGGGCGCTGCCCCCGGCCCTGCGGGCCTCCCCCGGAGTATTTTCGCAACGGAGAAACGGCCGGGAAATCACAGCGCCGCCACCAGCCGGCCGGCCAGCGCATGCAGCTCGGTGCGATAGCCCGAGCGGGCCGAGGGCTGGTCGGGGTCCGAGGTCATGGCGATGGCGACCGGCACCCGGCCGGGAAACACGTAGATCATCTGCCCGCCATAGCCCCAGCCATAGCGCACCGGCCGGCCGCCGATGCGGCTGATGAACCAGCCATAGCCATATGCCTCGCCGTTGAAGATCGAGCGGGTGCGCGGCTGCCAGCTGGCCTCGATCCAGCGCGGCGGGATCACGCCCTGCCCGCCCGCGGCATAGGCGGCGCCGAAGGCCAGGAGGCTGCGGGTGCTCATCGCCATCTGGTTGCCGCCCAGATGGATGCCCTGCGGATCACGGTCCCATGCGGCGATGGCGAAGCCGGGGATGCGCAGCCAGTCCCGCGCCAGCGCCAGCGTCGAGCGCCCCGAGGCGCGCGCCAGCATGGCCGAGACCAGATGCGTCGAGGCGGTGGAGTAAAGCATCCCCTGCCCCGGATCGGCGACGAAGGGCGCGGCCAGCGCGGCGCGCACCCAGTTGCGGCTGCCGACCCAGCGGCCGTAGTTCGGCCCGGACTGGCGCTGCAGGCCCGCCTGCATCGACAGCAGGTGCCCCAGCGTCAGCCGCGCCAGGCGCGGGTCGGGGTCGGCGGGCAGGTCGGCACGCAGCAGCTCGGCCACCGGCTGGTCGGTGCCGGAAAACAGCCCGCGCGCGATGGCGATGCCCGCCAGCGCCGAGACGATGGATTTCGAGGCCGACTTGATGTTCGTCGCCCGGTCGGGCGTGAAGCCGCCGAAGCCGCGCGCCGCCACCTCCTCGCCGTCGCGCCAGACGGCGACGGCGCGCAATTGCGGCAGGTCCGCCGCCTCGAGCACCTCGCGCGGCGAGGCCGGCGCCAGGCGCGGCAGGGCCAGCAGCGGCAGGGCAAGCAGGATTGAACGTCGCCTCATCCGGGTTATATGGGGGACAGCGGGTCCGGGCCGAGCCCGCTCACCGTTTCGTGACCCTTCCATGTCCGCCAGCCGCCGCCAGCCGGACCCGCAAGACAGGAAAGACCATGTCCCAGACCGTCATCCTTTCGACCTGCCGCGTGGCGACGCCGAACGGCAGCCGCTACCTGCAGCAGCTCTGCAAGCATTGGGCGCACAAGTTCGAGGTCGCCTTCGACCCCGCCCAGGGCCGCATCGTGATGCCCGAGGATCGCATCGTGACCCTGACCGCCACGCCCGAGGCGCTGGAAATCCGGCTGGAGGCGCCCGAGGACACCACCGCCCATATGCGCCACATCGTCGACAGCCACATCGCCCGCTTCGCCTTCCGCGAGGAACTGGCCTTCGACTGGCAGCCCGCCTAAGGGCGGTTGCCGCCCCCCGTCCGCGCCGCTAATCTGCGCCGGTCAACAAAGGCCGAGGCATGAGCGAGAGCGAACGGAACTACCAGGTGCTGGCGCGGAAATACCGCCCCGAGACCTTTGCCGACCTGGTCGGCCAGGACGCGATGGTGCGGACGCTGAAGAATGCCTTCGCCGCGGACCGCATCGCGCAGGCCTTCGTGATGACCGGCATCCGCGGCACCGGCAAGACCACCACGGCGCGCATCATCGCCAAGGGGCTGAACTGCACCGGCCCCGACGGCCAGGGCGGCCCGACGACCGAGCCCTGCGGGGTCTGCGAGCATTGCGTGGCGATCTCGGAAGGCCGGCACGTCGACGTGATGGAGATGGACGCCGCATCCAGAACCGGCGTGAACGACATCCGCGAAATCATTGAATCGGTTCAATATCGCGCCGCCTCGGCCCGCTACAAGATCTATATCATCGACGAAGTCCACATGCTTTCGACCAGCGCCTTCAACGCGCTTCTGAAGACGCTGGAGGAACCGCCGCCGCATGTGAAGTTCATCTTCGCCACCACCGAGATCCGCAAGGTGCCGGTCACGGTTCTGTCGCGCTGCCAGCGTTTCGACCTGCGCCGCATCGAGCCCGAGGTGATGATCGCGCTGCTGCGCCGCATCGCGACGGCGGAAGGCGCCGAGATCACCGAGGACGCGCTGGCGCTGATCACCCGCGCCGCCGAGGGCTCGGCCCGCGACGCGACCAGCCTGCTGGACCAGGCGATCAGCCATGGCGCGGGCGAGACGACGGCGACGCAGGTCCGCGCCATGCTGGGACTGGCGGACCGCGGCCGGGTGCTGGACCTCTTCGACATGATCCTGCGCGGCGCCGCCGCCGAGGCCCTGGCCGAGTTGCAGGCGCAATATGCCGATGGCGCCGACCCGATGGCGGTCCTGCGCGACCTGGCCGAGATCACGCATTGGGTCTCGATCGTGAAGATCACGCCCGAGGCGCTGGACGACCCGACCATCGGCCCGGACGAACGCGCCCGCGGCCAGCAGATCGCGGAAAAGGTGCCGATGCGGGCGCTGACCCGGCTGTGGCAGATGCTGCTGAAGGCGCTGGAAGAGGTGGGCCAGGCCCCGAACGCGATGATGGCGGCCGAGATGGCGATCATCCGCCTGACCCATGTCGCCGACCTGCCCGACCCCGAGGCGCTGATCCGCAAGGTGCAGGCCAGCGCCGCGGCGGGCGCGTTCAGCCGCAGCGCCGCGCCGCCCGCCGCGCGCAGCGAGGCGCCGCGGGCGGCCGCCGCCGCGCCCCGCGCGCCCATGGCGGTGCGCCAGGACGGCAGCGCCGCGGCGCTGGCGGTCTCGCCCGATGCGCTGGCGGGGTTCCCGGACTTCGAATCGGTGATCGAGTTGATCCGGCGCATGCGCGACATGAAGCTGCTGCTCGATGTCGAGGATCACCTGCGTCTCGTGCGCTATTCCCCCGGCCGGATCGAGTTCCAGCCAACCGAGCAGGCGCCGCGCGACCTGGCGCAGCGGCTGGCGGAACGGCTGCGCGGCTGGACCGGCGGCCAACGCTGGGCGGTGACCGTGACCTCGGACCCCGGCCGGCCCTCGATCAGCGAACAGCGCGCCGAACGCGAGGCCGAGGCCCGCGCCCGCGCCATGCAGAACCCGACCGTGCAGGCGATCTTCGCCGCCTTCCCCGGCGCCAGGATCACCCGGATCCGGCCGATCCCGGTGCCGGTCGCGGTTGAAAAACCGGCGGGCGAGGATACATCCCCGCATGAGCTGACCGAAGGCCCGGTGGCCGAGGTCGAGGAATGGGATCCCTTCGAGGACGAGGATTAGGCGATGTTCAAGGGCCTTGGCGACATGGGCGACCTGTCGAAGATGATGGAAGCCGCCCAGCAGATGCAGACCAAGATGGCCGAGATGCAGGAAGGGCTGAACCGCCTGACCGTCACCGGCGAATCGGGCGGCGGGCTGGTCAAGGCCACCGCGACGGCCAAGGGCGAGTTGACGGCGCTCGACATCGACCCCTCGATCTTCCGGGCCGAGGACAAGGAAGTGGTCGAGGACCTGATCCTGGCCGCGGTCAGGGACGCGCAGCGCCGGGCGCAGGACAAGGCGGCCGAGGAGATGGCTCGCCTGACCCGCGAACTCGGCCTGCCCGCCGACATGAAGATGCCGTTCTAGGCGATGCCGCCCACCTCCGGCGACGAGATCGAGACGCTGATCGCCACCATGGCGCGGCTGCCGGGGCTCGGGCCGCGCTCGGCCCGGCGCATCGTGCTGCACCTGATCCGCCGCCGCGCCGGGCAGATGGCGCAGCTTGCGGCGCTGATGGCCAGCGTGGCGGAGCATGCCCGCGAATGCCTGGTCTGCGGCAATATCACCCAGTCCGACATCTGCCCGATCTGCGAGGATCCCGGCCGCGCCACCGGCGAGATCTGCGTGGTGACCGACGTGGCCGACCTCTGGGCGCTGGAACGCGGCCGCGCCTTTCACGGCCGCTACCACGTGCTGGGCGGCAGCCTCTCGGCGCTGGACGAGATCGGCCCCGAAGACCTGCGCATCCCCCAGCTCATCGCCCGCATCGCCGAGGAAAAGGTCACCGAGGTCATCCTCGCCCTCTCGGCCACGGTCGAGGGCCAGACCACCGCGCATTACATCGCCGAGGCGCTGGCACCCACCGGCGTCGCCGTCACCGGCCTGGCGCAGGGCGTGCCGATCGGCGGGGAACTGGACTATCTCGACGACGGCACCATCACCGCCGCGCTCCGCGCCCGCCGCCAGTTCTAGCGGCGCCCGCCGAGCCGGGGCTCTGCCCCGGACCCCGAGGGTATTTTCACAACAGAGAAAGACGCAGGACACGGATCGGCGGTGTGCATGACAAAAGGGGCTCCGAAACCGGCGCCCCTTGGCTTTCACCGTTCTGCAAATACTCCGGGGGTCCGGGGGCGGCGCCCCCGGCCGCGCCGTCAGGCGTCCAGCTTTTCCACCGCCTTGGCCGGCTTGGCGATCTCGATGCGGCGCGGCTTCAGCGCCTCGGGGATCTCGCGCACCAGGTCGATGTTCAGCATGCCGTCCTCGTGGCTGGCGCCCTGCACCCGGACATGATCGGCCAGGGTGAAGCGGCGTTCGAAGGCGCGGGTGGCGATGCCGCGATGCAGGTAGCTGCGACCCTCGTCCTCGGCGGCCTTGCGGCCCGAGACGATGACGGCGCCGTCCTTGACCTCGACGCTCAGTTCGTCGGCGGAAAAGCCGGCGACGGCGATCGAGATGCGATAGGCATTCTCGCCGGTCTTCTCGATGTTATAGGGCGGGTAGCTGGCGATGTCGGCCGACAGGGCACGGTCCATGACATCGGCCATGCGGTCGAAGCCGACCGAGGCACGATAAAGCGGAGTCAGGTCGAAATTGCGCATGTTTCGCATCCTTCTTCAAGCGATACAAAGGCTTGCCCCCCGGTGCGGGCGGGCAGGTCCGTCGGCGCCCCAGGGGCCCTCCGACAGGGTTGAAGTAGGAATGCGCCCGGCGGCTTTCAAGCCCCGGCCCGCGGGCCGGACAGGCAAGGAAAAAGGGCGCGCGGACCCGCCGCACGCCCCATCCAGCCCCAGGCCGGCAGCCGGGCGGCCCGTCAGGCGCGGGCGGCGGCCAGCATGCGGGCGATCTCGTCCTTCAGCCCGGCGCGCTGCTTGCGCAGCTGGGTCTCGGCCTCTTCCGACATCGGCGTATGGCGGCTTTCGGCCGCGGCGACCTGGTCGTTCACCTCGTCATATTCCTCAAGCAGGCGCGCGAAATGCGCATCCGAGAGCTTCAGCTCGTGAATGCGCTTCGCATCGTTGGGAAATTCCTCGTGGATGGCGTGGGGTGCTGCCATTTTCATCTGCTCCGGTACAAAGATAACCAGGTTGCTGGATAGACGCCGCGACGCAGGCTGGCAACAGCAAGACCACGAGGATAGAACCGCGCCATGGACCCGAACACCGCCCTGCCCGGCCTGCCCGCCTTTGGCCCGCTGTCGCCGGCCGACCTTGCCGCCCTGCTCTGGCTGTTCCTGGCCTGGCTGGGCATCGGCTGGATCACCGAGAACCCGCCCAGGGCCCATCCCTCGGTCACGGTGCTGATGAAGGCCTATCGCCGCGAATGGATGCGACAATTCATCACACGCGACCCGCGCATCTTCGACAGCGCCATCCTGACCACCCTGCGCGAGGGCACGGCCTTCTTCGCCTCGGCCTGCCTGATCGCGGTCGGGGGCGGGCTGGCGCTGATCGGCAATACCGACCAGCTGGCCGGCGTGGCGCGCCAGTTCGACCTGGGCCACGTGCCGACGCTGAAATGGGAAATCAAGATCGTCGTGGTGCTGTTCTTCGTGGCCAACGCGCTTCTGCGCTTCGTCTGGTCGCACCGGCTGTTCGGCTATTGCGCGATCATCATGGCCTCGGTCCCGAACGAGCCCGACGACCCCCGCGCCGCGCCGCTGGCCATGCAGGCGGCCGACATCAACATCACCGCGGCGAAAAGCTTCAACTCGGGGCTGCGCTGCGTCTATTTCGCGCTGGGGGCGCTTGGCTGGCTGGCGGGGCCCTGGGGGCTGTTCCTGGCCACCAGCTACGTGCTTTTCATCTCGTGGCGGCGCGAATTCGCCTCACACTCGCGCCGGGCGATCATGAAGCCGGTTCCCGGCGAGACGGGCCTGCTGCCAGGCAAGCCCGAGGGCGAGCATCCCCGCCCCTGACAGCGCCACCGCCACCAGCCCCGAGGAACGCCAGCCCCAGCCCGCCGCCAGCGCCAACCCGGCGAGCCAGGGCCCCAGCGCATTGGCGGCGTTGAAGGCGGCGTGGTTCATCGCCGCGGCCATGCTCTGCGCCTCGCCCGCGACCTCCATCAGCCGGGTCTGCAAGGGCACCACCATGCCCGAGCCCAGGCCCAGCAGGAAGGACGAGGCCAGCATCATCCCCCAGTCGCCGACCGCCCAGGCGGCGAAAGCCTGGGTCGCGGCCATGAACAGCATCAGCCGCAGCGCCGCGCCCCAGGTGCCATGGCGCATGGTCAGCCGGGCGGCCAGGATGCTGCCCAGCGTGCCGCCGATGCCGAAGGCCGACAGCGTCGCCGGGATCGCCCAGCCCGGCGGCTGCGTCGTCGCCAGCATCGCGGCCGAGAGATAGGAATAGACCGCGAAAAGCCCGCCGAAGCCGATGGCGCCGACCAGCAGGATCAGCATGACCGCCGGATTGCGCAGCGCCTTCAGCTCGGCCAGCGGCCGCGCATCCCTGGGCGCGCCGACCCGCGGCGCCAGCCGCAGGATCAGCCAGCCCGCCAGCAGCGCCAGCACGCCGGGCAGCGCAAAGCCCCAGCGCCAGCCGAGCCCCTGCCCCAGCACCCCGGCCAGCGGCACCCCGGCGATATTGGCGACGGTCAGGCCCAGAAGCACCTGCGTCACCCCCTTGGCGCGCTGGTCCCGCGGCAGGGCATCGGCGGCAAACAGCATGGCCACGCCCAGGAAGCCGCCATGCGGCAGGCCGGCCAGGAAGCGCGTGCCGACCAGCGTGCCATAGCCCGGCAGCACCGCCGCCAGCAGGTTCATCACCCCGTAAGCCGCGATCAGCCCCGCCAGATAGCGCCGCCGCGGCAGCCGCGCGCCCAGGATCGAGGTGATCGGCGCCCCCACCACCACGCCCAGCGCATAGGCCGACACGACATGGCCGGCCTGCGGCTCGCTGATGCCCAGGTCGCTCGCATACCAGGGCAAGAGCCCCATGGCGGCGAATTCCGAGGTGCCGATGGCGAAGGCGCCAAGGCCCAGGGCAAGGATGGCAAGCTTGAGATTGGGCTGCGGCGGCATGGCGGCACCTTCAGGGCTGGCGGATGTGGGAAAATCAGGCCCGCTAGCGTTAACAGATCCGACCATATGCCGCCAAGCCGCCCGCCGCGAAGCCCTGACATGCAATAGGCGCAAGGCTGCGACGGCATGCCACCGGTTGTCTTCTTCGTTCCCCAAATACTCAAATCCCGCAGCGCGGGCAGGCGCAGCGTCGATGCGGCGACTGAACCTGCAATCGCGGCGCTGCAGAAAACCTTCCGATGAGTATTTTCAGAACGAAGAAGTTGTCGGGCCAGCGCCTCAGCCCGGCTGCCAGCGCGGCTTGCGCTTGTCGAAGAAGGCGGCGATGCCTTCCTGGGCCTCGTCGCCTTCCCAGACATCGACCAGGGCCTGGATGCTGGCCTCGATCTCGGCCTCGCCGATGGGCGGGCCGAGGCGGCGGGCCAGGCGCTTGGCCGCCGCCACCGCGCCGGGGGCGCAGGAGAGATAGGGCACGATCTCGGCCTCGACGGCCGCGTCCAGCACCGCGGCATCGGCAAGGCTCGCCAGCAGGTTCAGCCGCATCGCCTCGCCCGCGTCGAAGAGGCGCGCGGACATGAAGACGCGCCGCGCCCTGTCCTCGCCCATGCGGGCCAGGACATAGGGGCCGATGGTGGCGGGGATCAGGCCGAGCCGGGTCTCGGTCAGGCCGAAGCGCGCCTCGGGCACGGCCACGGCGACATCGCAGACCGAGATCAGGCCGACCCCGCCGCCGAAGGCATTGCCCTGGACCCGGCCGATCAGCGGCTTGGGCAGGGTGTTCAGCGCGTTCAGCATCATCGCCAGTTCGCGCGCGCCGGCCCGCCGGGTCTGGGCATCGGCGCGCATCTGCTCCTGCATCCAGCCCAGGTCGCCGCCGGCGCAGAAGCTGCGCCCCTCGGCCGCCAGCACCACCGCGCGCACGGCCGGGTCGGCGCCAAGCCGCTGCGCGGCTTCGGTCAATTCGCGGATCATCTGCGCCGAAAGCGCATTGTGCTTGTCCGGGCGCGCCAGCCACAGATGCGCGACGCCGCGGGCATCGGTCTCGATGCGGATCGTTTCCATCATGCGCCTCCTCTCATGCCGCGGGCCATGGCGGCGGCCTTTTCGATCACCGCCATGTCGAGCCCGGTGTCGTGGCCGCCCAGGGCCAGGTGCGCGGCGAGTTTCTCGGTCGCGACATTGCCCGCGGCGCCGGGCGCATAGGGACAGCCGCCCAGGCCCCCCACGGCGGCGTCGAAGACCCGCAGCCCGCGCGCGAGGCTCGCGTCGATATTCTCCAGCGCCCGACCGGCGGTGTCGTGGTAATGGCCGGCCAGGTTTTCGGGCGGCAGTTCCTCCAGAACTGCGGCCAACATGGCGTCGATCGCCTCGGGCCGGGCCTGGCCGATGGTGTCGCCCAGGCTCACCTCGTAGCAGCCCATGTCGCGCAGGCTGGCCGCGACGCGGGCGACGCTTGCGGGCGCCACCTTGCCGTCGAAGGGGCAATCCGTCACCACCGAGACATAGCCGCGCAGCGGGATGCCGTCGGCCCGCGCCGCCTCTGCCACCGGCGCGAGCCGCGCGAGGCTTTCGGCGATGGTGGCGTTCAGGTTCGCCCTGGAAAACCCCTCGGAGGCCGAGGCGAAGATCGCCACCTCGTCCGCGCCGGCGGCCCGCGCCGCCTCGTAGCCGCGCAGGTTCGGGGTCAGCACCGCATAGCGGATGCCCGGCTGGCGGGCGATGCCGGCCATGACCTCGGCCGCGTCCGCCATCTGCGGCACCCATTTCGGCGGCACGAAGCTTGTCACCTCGATGCGCCGGAAGCCGGCCTGCGACAGCAGGTCGACCAGGGCGATCTTTTCCGCCGCCGGGATCAGGCGCTTTTCGTTCTGCAACCCGTCGCGCGGGCCGACCTCGAATATCTCAACCTTGGACATCGGGCACCTCGTAGAAATCGCGGTCATAGATGGCGTCGCCCCCGGCGCGGGCCAGAGCGCGGCGATAGGCCGGCCGCGCCAGCATGCGGTCGCGATAGGCGGCCAGCGCCGGATAGCCGGCGGCGGGCAGGAAGCGGAACAGCGCCTCGATATTGAAACCCAGCATGCAATCGGCGGCCGAGAAGGTGGAAAGCAGCGTCTCGCGCCCTGCCAGATGCGCGTCAAGCGCCTGGGCGGTCACGGCCAGCCGCCGGGTATCGAGCCGCATCAGCGGCACCGAGCGCGCGCTTTCGGGCCGCAGGAAGATGTGGTGGATGTTCAGCGCCTGCAGGATATTGGCCTGGGTTTCGGCGAAATGGACCCATTCCAGGAAATCGGCGCGCTCGGGCTCGCCCGGTCTGGGGGCCAGCCTGCCCTCGCGCTCGGTCAGGTATTGCAGGATGGCGCCGGATTCGAAGATGGCGCGGCCGTCGATTTCCAGCGCCGGGATGCGGCCGGCAGGGGACAGCGCGCGAAACTCGGCGCTGCGCAGGCTGCCGTCGGTCAAGGACCAGGAGCGCAAGGTGCAATCGAGCCCCAGCTCCTCGATCAGCCAGAGCACGCGCATGGAGCGCGAGCCGGGGACATGGTGCAGGATCATGCGTCCTCTTCCTCCTCCAGCCGGATCAGGGCGGCGCCGGCCTCGACCTGGTCGCCGGCAGCCGCGAGCACCTCGGCCACGCGGCCGTCGCGGGCGGCGGTCAGCGTGTGTTCCATCTTCATCGCCTCGAGGATCGCCAGCGGCTCGCCCGCCGCCACCTGCTGCCCCGGCTCGACGAAGATCGCCTTGACGAGCCCCGGCATGGGCGACAGCGTCATGCCGCCCCCCGCCTCCTCGCCGCCGCGGGCCAGCGGGTCGAGCGGGATGAGCGTCAGCGAGCGGCCGCCGAAGACGCTGGTGCCCGCGGCATGGTTCACGATGCGCGAGCGGCGCGGGCTGCCGTCGACCCACCAGCGCCCGCCCTCATAGCCGATCTCATGCGTGCCGCCGTCCAGCGTGACGCGGGCGGCGCCGGGGCCCAGCACCTCGAGCAATGCCTCGCCGCCGTCCCAGGCGATGGTGCGACGCAGCGGTTGCCACAGCGTGATGCCGCCGCGCAGCGTCGGATCGTCGAGCCCGGCAAGGCCGAGGACTGCCAGCGCCTTGGCCCGCGAGTCGGGTTCGGCGGCCTCGACCAGCGCCTGGAGGTCGCGGGCGATCAGGCCGGTGTCGACCTCGCCCCGGCCGAAGCCTTCGTGGCGGGTCAGCGCGATCAGGAAATCGACATTGGTGACAGAGCCCGCCACCTCGGTATCGACGAGCGCCGATTCCAGCGCCCGCAGGGCGATGGCGCGCGTCGCGCCATGGGTGACGATCTTGGCGATCATCGGGTCGTACCAGGGCGAGATGGCATCGCCGGGCCGCACCCCGGTCTCGATCCGGGCATGGTCGGGAAAGCGCAGATGCGCCAGCCGCCCGGTGGCGGGCAGGAAGCCCGCGGGCACGTCCTCGGCATAGAGCCGGGCCTCGAAGGCATGGCCGGTGATGGCCAGGTCTTCCTGCCGGGCCGGCAGCGGCTCGCCGCTGGCGACGCGGAGCTGCCATTCCACCAGGTCGATGCCGGTGACGAGTTCGGTCACGGGATGTTCGACCTGGAGGCGGGTGTTCATCTCCATGAACCAGAAACCGTCGGGGCGAAGGCCCCGGCTGGCATCGACGATGAATTCGACGGTGCCGGCGCCGGCATAGCCGATGGCCTCGGCGGCGCGGGTGGCGGCGGCGCCCATGGCCGCGCGCATCTGGGGCGTCATGCCGGGGGCCGGGGCCTCCTCGATCACCTTCTGGTGGCGGCGTTGCAGCGAGCAGTCGCGTTCGAAGAGGTGGACGGCGCGCTGGCCGTCGCCGAAGACCTGCACCTCGATATGGCGAGGCCTGGAGATGTATTTCTCGATCAGCACCGCCGGGTTGCCGAAGGCGGTGGCGGCCTCGCCCTGCGCGGATTGCAGCGCGGCGGGGAAGTCCCCGGCGCGTTCGACCAGACGCATGCCCTTGCCGCCGCCGCCGGCCACCGCCTTGATCAGGACGGGATAGCCGATCCTGTCGGCCTGGGCCTGGAGGTGGTCCGCGTCCTGGTTCTCGCCGTGATAGCCGGGGACGACCGGGACTCCGGCCTCTGCCATCAGCGCCTTGGCGGCGTCCTTGAGGCCCATCTTGCGGATCGCCTGTGCCGAGGGGCCGATGAAGGTCAGCCCCGCCGCCGTCACCGCATCGACGAAATCCGGGTTCTCGCTGAGAAAGCCATAGCCGGGATGGATGCCTCCGGCGCCGGTGTCGAGCGCGGCGCGGATGATGGCATCGCCGCGCAGGTAGCTGTCCTTGGGCGCCGGGCCGCCGATCGGCAGGGCCTCGTCGGCCAGGGCGACGTGGCGGGCGCCGCGGTCGGCCTCGGAATAGACCGCGACGGTCCGCACGCCGAGCTTGCGGGCGGTGTCGATGACGCGGCAGGCGATCTCGCCGCGGTTGGCGATCAGGATCTTCTGGAACATCCGGCGGCTCCTGTGGCAGCGGTCGGGCCGGGGGTTTCACACCCCCGGACCCCCGTGGGGTATTTGGAAAACGGAGAAATCATCGGCGGGCCTCGTCCACCGCCTGGCGGAGCGTGGCATGGCTGCCGGCGTCGAAGCCGACCAGGATCACTTCGAGACCGGCGGCATGGTCGAGGATGGCCGCGACCGCGATGCGGGCGGCGCGCTCGGCCGGGAAGCCGTAGATCCCGGTCGAGATCGCCGGGAAGGCGATGCGGGCGATGTCATGGGCCTGGGCAAGAAGCAGGCTGTGGCGATAGGCGCTGGCGAGCAGGTCGTCCTCGCCCGCCGTGCCGCCTTGCCAGACCGGGCCGACGGCATGGATGACGTATCGGGCCGGCAGGCCGTAGCCCCTGGTGATGCGGGCCTCGCCGGTCGGGCAGCCGCCGATGGCGCGGCATTCCGCGAGCAGTTCGGGGCCGGCGGCGCGGTGGATGGCGCCGTCGACGCCGCCGCCGCCCAGCAGCGTGCGATTGGCGGCATTGACGATGGCGTCCATGGCGAGCCGGGTGATGTCGCCTTGCAGGGTGGAAATGCGCATCGGCGTCACATCCTGAAGATGCCGAAGCGCGTCGGCTCGATGGGCGCATTGAGGCTGGCGCGCAGGCTGAGCGCCAGCACGTCGCGGGTCTTTCGGGGGTCGATGACGCCGTCGTCCCAGAGCCGGGCCGAGGCATAGAGCGGGTGCGACTGGCGCTCGAACATCTCGATGGTGGGGCGCTTGAACTCGGCCTCTTCCTCGGCACTCCAGCGGCCGCCCTGGCGCTCGATCCCCTCGCGGCGCACGGCGGCCAGCACGCCCGCCGCCTGTTCGCCGCCCATCACCGAGATGCGCGAATTGGGCCAGGTCCAGAGGAATCGCGGCGAATAGGCACGGCCGGCCATGCCGTAATTGCCGGCACCGAAACTGCCGCCGACCAGCATGGTGATCTTGGGCACATTGGTCGTCGCCACCGCCGTCACCATCTTGGCGCCGTGCCGGGCGATGCCCTCGTTCTCGTATTTGCGCCCGACCATGAAGCCGGTGACGTTCTGCAGGAAAACCAGCGGGATGCCCCGCATCGAGCAGAGCTCGATGAAATGCGCGCCCTTCTGCGCGGCCTCCGAGAAGATCACGCCGTTGTTGGCCACGATGCCGATGGGACAGCCTTCGAGATGGGCGAAGCCCGTCACCAGCGTCTCGCCGAAGCGGGCCTTGAACTCGTCGAAGCGCGAGCCGTCCACCACGCGCGCGATCACCTCGCGGATGTCGTAGGGGGTCTTGAGATCGGCGGGGACGAGGCCGAGGATTTCCTCGGGGTCATGGGCCGGGGATTCGGGGGATTGCCATGCGACGCCCTCCGGCCGGCGGCGGTTCAGGTTGGCGACGGCGCGGCGGGCGATGGCCAGCGCATGGGCGTCGTCCTCGGCCAGGTAGTCGGCGACGCCGGAAAGGCGGGTGTGGACATCGCCGCCGCCCAGGTCTTCGGCCGAGACCACCTCGCCGGTGGCGGCGCGCACCAGCGGCGGGCCGGCCAGGAAGATCGTGCCCTGGTTGCGGACGATGATGGTCACGTCCGACATGGCCGGGACATAGGCGCCGCCCGCCGTGCATGAGCCCATGACCACGGCGATCTGCGCGATGCCCTTGGCCGACATGCGCGCCTGGTTGTAGAAGATGCGGCCGAAATGGTCGCGGTCGGGAAAGACCTCGTCCTGGTTGGGCAGGTTCGCCCCGCCGGAATCGACCAGGTAGACGCAGGGCAGATGGCATTCCTCGGCGATCTCCTGCGCGCGCAGGTGCTTTTTCACCGTCATCGGGTAATAGGTGCCGCCCTTGACCGTCGCGTCATTGGCCACGACCATCACCTCTTGCCCATGCACCCGGCCGATGCCGGCGATCACCCCCGCCGAGGGTGCGGCGCCGTCATACATGCCATGCGCCGCCGTCGCGCCGATTTCCAGGAAGGGCGAGCCGGGATCGAGCAGGTTCGCCACCCGCTCGCGCGGGGGCATCTTGCCGCGGGCGACATGGCGCTCCAGCGCCTTCGCGCCGCCGCCCGCCGCCGCGGCCAGCGCCGCCTCGCGCACCGTCTCGAGCATGGCGAGATGCGCCGCGCGATTGGCGCGGAAGGTTTCCGAGGAAGGCAGGACCGAGGTGCCAAGCTTCATCGCATCATCCTTTCGGTCGAAGCGCCGGAGGTCTGCGCCAGTTTGTCGCAGGCCGGCCAAAAGCGGAAATATTGATCCAGATCAACGTCGAAGCCCGAAACAAGGCGCGATGAGCGAGCATGCGACAAGAAAAGAGGATCGCCATGAGACACAAGCTTGCCATCGCCGCGGCACTCGCCACGCTTGCCTCCCCCGTGCTTGCGCAATCGCAAGGCGACTGGACGCTTGGCTTCGGGATCGCGCATGTGAACCCGAAATCGGACAATGGCGTGCTGGCGGGGCCGACGCCGGTGGATGTCGGCAACAGCACCCGCCCCAGCATCACCTTTGAGTATTTCATTCGCGACAATATCGGCATCGAGGTGCTGGGCGCCCTGCCCCTCAAGCATTCGATCAAGTCGAACGGGACCGAGATCGGCACGGTCAAGCACCTGCCGCCGGTGGTCTCGGTGCAATATCACTTCGACGTGCATCCGCGCTGGAAGCCCTTTGTCGGCCTGGGCGTGAACTTTACCGGCTTCTGGGACGGCGAGGCCAAGGGGCCGCTGGCCGGCCAGGATCTGCGGGTCAAGAACAGCCTGGGCCTGGCTGCGCATCTGGGCGTGGATCACTGGATCAACGACCGCGCCGCGCTGCGCGCCGACCTGCGCTGGATCGACATCGACCCCGATGTCGAGCTGGACGGCACCAAGATCGGCACCGTGGAGGTCGATCCGCTCGTCGCCGGCATCAGCTATGTGATGAAATTCTAGGCCGCCGTCACGGCCTGGACGGCGCCGCCACCACCGGGGGCGCCCCTTTTCCCCACCGCCGCTCATCGCAGGTCCGCCAGCGACATGAGCAGCGCCACCTGCCGCGCCGTCTCGTCCCGGATGCAGCGGGCGCGGGCCAGATCGCCGGCGCCTTCGCACAGCGCCTCGCGAAAGGCGATCCAGCTGCGCTCCATCCGGCGCAGCGGCTCTGGCGGATCGGCGGCCTCCAGCGCCGCCTGGTAGACGGCGGTCAGCTTCGCCTCCCATGCCTGGTGCGAGGCGTCGAGGCAGTTCGCCATCGGGAAATCCGGGTCGTCGCCGGTGTATTTCTGCCGGGCGTAATCCAGGCAGGCATCCATCCCCGTCCCGGCGCAATCGGCCCGCGCGCCCTGGGTTTCGGCCGCGTCGAGGCATTGGTCGATCGCCGCCGGATCGAAGCCCGAGGCATCGCCGGCCAAGGCGGGCGTGCCCAGCAGCAGCAGGAAGGCCAGCGCGCGCATCACCCCTCCTCCTCGGCAAGGACGCGCAGCCGCAGCGCCTGTTCGGCAGAGAGTTGCATCATGCAGCCGACATGAGCGATGCCGCGCATGGTGCCGCCCTGATAGCGCAGCGCCTCGAACCGGCAGCTTTCGTCGCGAAAGGCGATCCAGTTGCGCTGCGCCTGCTTCAGCACCGGCGCTGTTTCTTCCATGTCCTGGCCGTCGCCCTGGCCGGCATCCATGGCCTCGGCCCGGCTCATCGCCGCGGAATACCAGCGGTTGAGCAGCCGGTCCCAATCCGCGGCCTCGGCCGTCAGGCATTGCACCATGCCCGCGGTCGTCTGGCCGCCCGGCTGGTCCATGCAGGGCCCCGAGGCCGCGCCGATGCAGCTGCGCCGGTCGCCCCCTTCGCCAGCCATGCGGTCGAGGCAGGCGGCAAGCGGCTTGCCGTCATAGCCGGGCCCGTCCTGGGCCAGCGCCGGCGCAGCCATCAGCAGGAACAGCGCCAGCGCGCGCATCAGGCGATCTCCATCAGCTGGCGGCCGATCAGCATCCGGCGGATCTCGGAGGTTCCGGCGCCGATCTCCATCAGCTTGGCGTCGCGGAACAGCCGGCTGACGACCGAATCGTTCAGGAAGCCCGCGCCCCCCAGCGCCTGCACGGCCTGATGCGCCTGCACCATGGCCTGCTCGCTGGCGTAAAGCACCGCGCCCGCGGCGTCCTGGCGGGTGACGCGGCCGGCATCGCAGCTGCGCGCCACCTCGTAGACATAGGCGCGCGCCGTGTTCAGCGCGACATACATGTCGGCGATCTTGCCCTGCATCAATTGGAACGACCCGATGGGCTGGCCGAACTGCTTGCGTTCCTTGACATAGGGCATGACCTCGTCGAGGCAGGCCGCCATGATGCCGGTGCCGATGCCCGACAGCACCAGCCGCTCGTAGTCGAGGCCCGACATCAGCACGCGCACGCCCTTGCCCTCGGCGCCCAGCACGTTCTCGAAGGGCACTTCGCAATCCTCGAAGATCAGCTCGCCGGTGTTCGAGCCGCGCATGCCCAGCTTGTCGAAATGCGGGCTGCTCGAGAAGCCCTTCATGCCGCGCTCGACGATGAAGGCGGTGATGCCGCGGCTGCCCGCCTCGGGGTCGGTCTTGGCATAGACCACCAGCGTATCGGCGTCGGGCGCGTTGGTGATCCAGTATTTGCTGCCGTTCAGCACATAGCGGTCGTTGCGCTTTTCGGCGCGCAGCTTCATGCCGACGACATCGCTGCCCGCGCCCTCCTCGGACATGGCCAGCGCGCCCACGGCACGGCCCGAACACAGGTCGGGCAGGTATTTCCGCCGCTGCTCGTCGGTGCCGTTCAGCTTGATCTGGTTCACGCAAAGGTTCGAATGCGCGCCATAGGACAGGCTGACCGAGGCCGAGGCGCGGGCGATCTCTTCGGTCGCGATGACATGCGCCAGATAGCCCATGCCGCTACCGCCGAATTCCTCGGACACGGTGATGCCCAGCAGACCCAGTTCGCCCATCTCGCGCCACAGCTCGTTCGGGAAGGCGTTCTTGCGGTCCACCTCGGCCGCGATGGGCCTCACCCGCTCCTGCGCCCAGCGATGGACGGTCTCGCGCAGCGCGTTCACGTCCTCGCCCAGGTCGAACTGCATTCCCGCGGTGAACATCGGCCATCTCCTCCGTTTATTGAACGAGTGTTCATTTAACTGGTTTATGCCGCCGGAACCGGGCCGGCGTCAAGCCTGCTGTCGCGGCACCTCTTCTTGCCGCCGATCCTGCGCCGGCCGGGGCTTCGTTGACAAGCCCGCGCCCCCGCGCCATTCCTGCCGCGCCCAGCCGCAAGGATGCCCGATGAGCCCGCCTTTCGATACCGCCGCACGGCTGCTGATCCTGCGCCATGCGCCGCTGGCCGGACCGGGGCTGGCCGGGCGGCGCGATGTGGCGGCGGATTGCAGCGACCGCGCCGCGCTCGACTGGGCGCGCGCGGCCTTGCGCGGCGCGGGCAAGCATTGGTCCAGCCCCGCCCTGCGCTGCCGGCAGACCTGCGCGGCGCTGGACCTGGCCCCCGAATGGCATCCCGGCCTGTGGGAGCAGGATTTCGGCGCCTGGGAGGAGCCCGGCGCCATGATCCCCGACCTGGGCCCGCTGCCGCCCGAGGCGCTGGCCCGCCAGCGCCCGCCGGGGGGCGAAAGCTTCCTCGACATGGCGGCGCGGGTGCAGCCGCTGCTGGAGCAGGCCCGCGGCACGGTGGCCATCGTCGCCCATGCCGGCACGGTGCGCGCTGCGCTGGCCCTGGCGGTCGGCCCGGCGGCGCTGTCATTCTCGGTGGCGCCGCTGTCGCTGACCATCCTGTCGCGCAGCCCGGCCGGCTGGGCTGTCGAGGCCGTCAACCGGGTCGCGCCATGACGCCCGAGACCTTGACCATCGCCCTGACCGCCCTGCTGGTCGATGCGCTGATCGGCTGGCCCGATGCGCTCTATCGCCGCATCTCGCATCCGGTGGTCTGGATCGGCCGGCTGATCTCGGCGCTGGATGCGCGCTGGAACCGCGGCCGGCACCGCATCGCCCGCGGTGCGGTGGCGGTGGCGGTGACGCTGGGCGCGGCGGTGATCCCGGCGCTGCTGCTGACCTGGGCCCTGGCGGGGCTGCCCTTCGGCCCGGTGATTCTGGGCGTGCTGGCCTGGCCGCTGGTCGCCACCCGTTCGCTGCACGATCACGTCGCCGCCGTGGCCCGCCCCCTGGCTGCCGGGGATGTTCCGGCGGCCAGGGCGGCGGTGGCGATGATCGTCGGCCGCGACCTCGACGACCGGCCCGAGCCCATCGCCCGCGCCGCGCTGGAAAGCCTGGCCGAGAACGCCTCGGACGGCGTGGTCGCGCCCCTGTTCTGGGCGGCGGTGGCCGGGCTGCCGGGGATCGCCGCCTACAAGGCGATCAACACGCTCGATTCGATGATCGGCCACATGAGCCCGCGTCACGCGCTGTTCGGGCGGGTGGCGGCGCGGCTGGACGACCTGGTGAACCTGCCGGCCTCGCGCCTGACCGGGCTGCTCTTTGTCGCGGCGGCGGGGTCGCGGCGGGCCTGGCGGGTGATGCGCCGCGACGCGCACCGCCACCGCTCGCCCAATGCCGGCTGGCCCGAGGGTGCCATGGCCGGCGCGCTGGACGTGCGCCTGTCGGGCCCGCGCCGCTATCACGGCGTGGAAAGCCTCGAACCCTGGCTGAACGCGGGCGCCCGCGACCCCGGCGCGGCGGATCTGCTGCGAGGGCTGGCGCTGTATCGCCGGGCAATGGCGCTGCTGGGGCTGGGCCTGGCGCTGGCCCTCGCGCTTTAGCTCCAGTCGAAGAAATCGGCAGGCGCGCGACCGCGCAATTCCTCGGCCAGGTCGGTGCCCATGGCCGCGCCGTCCGCGGCCGGCCCGATGCGCTCGCCGGCGATCACCTCGCTGCCGTCAGGGCGCAGGATCTCGCCGCGCAGCCGCAGCCGGTCGCCATCGAGTTCCGCCAGCCCGGCGATGGGCGTCTGGCAGGAACCGTCCAGCCGCGCCAGGAAGGCGCGCTCGGCCGTCACCCGCAGCGCGCTGTCGCGGTCCGAGATCGCGCCCAGCATCGCGGCGATGCGCGCGTCATCGCTGCGCCGCTCGACGCCGATGCAGCCCTGCGCCACGGCCGGCAGCATCTCGTCGGGCGCGACCGCGCCGCGCGCCACATGCAGCATCCCCAGCCGCGTCAGCCCCGCCATGGCCAGGAAGGTCGCCACCGCGACGCCTTCCTCAAGCTTTTTCAGTCGGGTCTGGACGTTTCCTCGAAACTCCACCAGCTTCAGGTCGGGCCGCCGTGCCGCCAGCTGCGCCCGCCGCCGCAGGCTTGAGGAACCGACGACAGCCCCTTGGGGAAGCTCGGAAATCGCCGCGAACTGCGCGCTGACGAAGGCGTCGCGCACATCCTCGCGCGGCAGGTAGCAGTCGATCACCAGCCCGTCGGGTTGCAGCGTTGGCATGTCCTTCATGGAATGCACGGCGATGTCGATCTGCTGCGCCAGCAGCGCATCCTCGATCTCGCGGGTGAACAGGCCCTTGCCGCCGATCTCCTTCAGCGGGCGGTCCAGCACGCGGTCGCCGGTGGTCTTGATCACCACGATCTGAAAGGCGTCGGCCGCAAGGCCATGCGCAGCCATCAGCCGGTCGCGGGTTTCATGCGCCTGCGCCAGCGCCAGGGCCGAGCCACGGGTGCCGATGCGGATGGGGTTCTGGGGGTCGGGCATCTGGGTCATGGCACAGGGCTTAGCGCCCCCCCTCGGCCTTGACAACGGGGACGCGCGCGCCATGAAGGGGGCGAGAGGTGAATTATGTCCGAAAAAACCATCCTGCGCGCGCTCAAGGGCGAGCGTTTGCCCGTTCCGCCCGTCTGGATGATGCGCCAGGCCGGCCGCTACCTGCCGGAATACCGCGCCACCCGCGCCCAGGCCGGCGACTTTTTGTCGCTGTGCTACACCCCCGACCTGGCGGCCGAGGTCACGCTGCAACCGATCCGCCGCTATGGTTTCGACGCGGCGATTCTCTTTGCCGACATCCTGCTTTTGCCGCAGGCGCTGGGGCTCGACCTGTGGTTCGTGACCGGCGAGGGGCCGCGGCTTTCCACCGTCACCACCGCCGCCGGGGTCGCGGCGCTGAAGCCGACCGGGGCGATCCACGACACGCTGGCGCCGGTCTATGAAACCGTGCGCATCCTCGCGCGCGAACTGCCGCGCGAGACCACGCTGATCGGCTTTGCCGGCGCGCCCTGGACCGTCGCGACCTACATGGTCGCCGGCCGCGGCACCCCCGACCAGGCCCCGGCACATGCCTTCAAGGCCGAGGACCGCGCCGCCTTCACCGTGCTGATCGACCGCATCACCGAGGCGACCATCGACTATCTCTCGGCCCAGATCGAGGCCGGGGCCGAGGTGGTCAAGCTCTTCGACAGCTGGGCCGGCTCGCTCAAGGGCCGGGACTTCGACGATTTCGCGGTCGAGCCCGCGCGCCGGATCATCGCTGCGCTGAAATCGCGCCATCCCGGCATCCCGGTCATCGCCTTCCCGCGCGAGGCCGGGCCGCGCTATGCGGGCTTTGCCCGCGCCACCGGCGCCGATTGCGTGGCGCTGGACAATTCGGTCAGCGCCGACTGGGCGGCGGCCGAGGTGCAGAAGGACGGCTGCGTGCAGGGCAACCTGGACCCGCGCCTGCTGGTGACGGGCGGCGACGCCCTGGTGGCCGAGACGCGCCGGATCGTGCGGGCCTTCTCGCAGGGGCCGCATATCTTCAACCTCGGCCACGGCATCACCCCCGAGGCCGACCCCGAGAACGTCACGCGGATGCTGGAGGCGATCCGGGGCTGATGGGCGAGGCCGGGGCTTGAGCTGGATCCTCGCCACGCTGATCGCCGCCGCGGCCCAGACCGGGCGCAACGCGGCGCAGCGGCGGCTGACCGCGGAACTCGGCACCATGGGCGCGACCGCGGTGCGCTTTCTCTTCGGCCTGCCCTTTGCTGCGCTGGTCCTGGCCGGCATGGCGGTGCTGGTGCCGGTCCCCATGCCCGATGCGGCGGTGCTGGGCTGGGCGGCGCTGGGGGCAAGCTCGCAGATCGCCGCCACCGCGCTAATGCTGCTGACGATGGAAAGCCGCGGCTTCGGCGTCACCACAGCGCTGATCAAGACCGAGCCGGTGACGCTGGCGCTGATCGGCGCCCTGCTGCTGGCCGAGCCGCTGGGCCCGGTGCGCATGGCGGCGATCGCCACGGCCACGCTGGGCGTGGTGCTGATGTCGGGGGCCGACTGGCGGCGCGGCGGCTGGCGCGCGGGCGGCCTGGGCATCGCGGCCGGGGCGCTCTTCGGCCTCTCGGCCATCGGCTTTCGCGGCGCGATCCTCGCCCTGCCCTTCGGCGCCGAGCCGGTGCGGGCCGCGACCGTCCTGCTGCTCAGCCTGGCGCTGCAAAGCGCGATCATGCTGGCCTGGCTGGTCGCCGCCGACCGCAGGGCGCTGACGGGCATCGCCCGGCACTGGCGCGGCTCGCTGGGCGCGGGCGCGCTGGGGGCCCTGGCCTCGCTGTTCTGGTTCCTGGGCTTCGCGCTGACCGCGGCGGCCAATGTCCGCACGCTGGCCCTGGTCGAGGTGGTGATGGCGCAGCTCGTCTCGGGCCGGCTGTTCCGCGAAGGCATCTCGGGGCGGCAGATGGCGGGCATGGCGCTGATCGTGCTGGGCGTCGCCGCGCTGATCGCGGCAAGCCACGGATAAGCCCGCCCGCCTGCGCCCCGAAAGACCCCTGCGCATGACGAACGCGCGCGCGCCCCGCATGGGTATTTGGAGAACAGAGAAGATCGGGGCCGCAGCCGGCTTCTTCTTCGTTGCACAAATACCCAAATCGCGGCGGCGCCACCGGATCGGCCTTTCCGCCCCTCGCACCGCGGGCTAACAAGGGCGCATGACCCTGCCCGCCCTTTCCCCCGATCAGGCCGAAGCCTGGGATGCGCTTGCCGCCGCGCTCGAGGAGTCCGGCATCGACCTCGTCTCGGAAGAGATCGCGCCGCCGAAGCCCGGCAAGGGCCGGGTCATGGCGGTGATCGGCAAGGCCGGCTCGGGCAAGACCCTGCTGCTTGCCGAGCTGACCAAGGCGCTGAAGGCGGCCGGGGTCGATGTCGTCTCGGGCGACTACGAGGGCAAGAAGCGCAAGGACCGCCGCACCGTTGCCATCCTGGCCCCCACCAACAAGGCGGCCTTCGTGCTGCGCATGCGCGGCGTGCCGGCGACCACCATCCACCGTATCCTCTATACCCCGGTCTACGACCCGGAATACGAGCGTATCGCCGACTGGCTGACCGGCGTGGGCGAGCGCCCTTCCGTCGAAGGGTTGATGGAGGGGCTGACCGAGGCGGCGCTCGACCGGGCCAAGGCCTTCTACGACCAGCATGCCTCGATCCCCGGCGCCCTGGCCGCGGCCGGCCTGCGCGGCTCGGACTTCATCCGCGGCTGGAAGCGGCGCGAGGACGGGCTGGACATCGGGCTGGTCGACGAGGCCTCGATGCTGGACGAGCGCCAGTTCGAAGACCTGCGCGAGATCTTTCCGCTTCTGATCCTGTTCGGCGATCCGGCGCAGCTGGCCCCGGTCGGGCAATCGGGCGAGATGGTCTTTGATCGGCTCGCGGCCTCGCAGCGGCTGATGCTGAGCCGCATCCACCGGCAGGAGGGCGACAGCCCGATCCTGGACCTGGCCCATGCGCTGGCCGATCCCAGGCTGGAGTTCGACGCCTTCGAACGCATGATCCGCGAGGCCGCCGCCCGCGATCCGCGCGTGACCTGGGCCGAGCGGGTCGAATCCGACCTGATGGCGCAAAGCCCGGTCCTGGTCTGGCGCAACATCACCCGCATCAAGCTGATCCAGGCCTTTCGCTCGGCCTATGGCGCGCCGGGCGATGCGCTGCTGCCGGGCGAGCCCCTGATCTGCGACGGGCTGGAACTGCCCTTGAAGCACCGCAAGAAGCGCATCGACCTGGAGGCGCGCGGGCTGATCAAGGGGGCGCAGGTGGTCTATCTGGGGCCGGGGCGCAAGCCCGGCTTCTCGCGCCTGCATGTCGTGGGGGCCGAGGAGCCGCGGCTTTCCGCCGCCAGCATCGTCAAGATCGAGATCCCGGATGTCGAGGAGCCCTTCATCCCCTTTGCCGCCCGCATGGGCGCGACCTTCCTGCATGGCGCGGCGGTGACGATCCACAAGGCGCAGGGCAGCCAATGGCCCGACGTGCAGGTCTTTGCCCCCGACATCGCCGCCGCCGCCTGGTCGGGCCGCTCGGAAGCCGGCATCGCGCTGTGGAAGCGGCTGGCCTATGTCGCCATCACCCGCGCGCAGGAGCGGCTGCATTGGGTGGTGAAATCGCGCCTCGCCCGGCCCTCGGCGCCGCTGGGCATCGAGCACCTTGAGGCGCCGGCGGCCGTGCTGGAACTGGCCGCCGAGCCCGAGGCCTAGGCGCGCCGCGACAGCTTGCGCGCCGCCGTGTTCGGGCGCAGCTGGATCATGCGCAACTCCAGCGCCTCGGCCAGCGCCTCGCGCGGGATGCCGGTTTCCTGCGACAGCCGCAGCAGGCCGAAATGCACCCGCGCCAGTTCCTGGTAGTAGCGGGTGAAGCTGTAGTTGATCGAGGCCCCGGCAAGCGCGCCCAGCACCGGCACGGCCTGCGCCGCCAGCTTCTGCGCCAGCGAGGCGGACAGCCGCGGCGCCACCCGCGCGATCAGCGCCTGCACGGTCTGGCCGGTGATGGTCATCCGCGCGGCCAGCAGCCCCAGGTCGGTGCCGTCGTCATCCGAAAGCGGCCCGGCCGAGGCAAAGACATGCAGCGCCTCGCGCCGGGCCTCGTCCGAGACCGGGTCGAAGCCGTGCTCGGCGGCGATGTCCATGATCGTACGCAAGAGCAGCGTCACCGTCACCGGCAGTTCCAGCGCCGCGCCGCCGATCCCGGCCAGCCCGCCCACCGCGCCCGAGGTGGTCGAGAGCAGGCGGTTGAACAGGTCGCCCCGGTCCCGCAGCACCCCGCGCGACCGCGAGGCGGCGTCGAAGGCGCGGTTCAGCGCCGTCAGCGTAAGCCGGTCCATGCGCCCGCGCACCGGGGCCGGAAGGCGTTCCAGCAACCCCTCGGCCTTGCCGCCGATGGCGGTCAGCAGCTCCATCGCCACGCCGCCGGCCTGGAGATAGCGCCGCGCCAGCCGGTCGATCGCCGCATGCACGGTCGGGTCGTCGATCGGCGGCAGGACGGTTTGGCGGACGGGGATCTGGCTTTGTTCGGTCATCCTGTGGATACCCTGCGATGTCATGGCTGTGCTAGAACTGGGCACTGGCAAAGGAACCCGCAACCCGTGCCGCGGGTTCCTGTGGCGAATCGGCAGCCCGCCGCCGGAAGGGCGGGACGCAAGAACGACGCAAGAACAAGGACAAGGAAGACCGCCATGAACATCCGCCGCACGATCCCGGCCCTGACCCTGACCGCCGCGCTGATGCTGGGGCCCGCCGCCCTGGCGCAGGAAAGCGGGACGCAGGAGACGGGAACGCAAGACACGGGCACGCAAGCGACGGCCGAGCAACCGGCAGGGCAGGCGACCGCCCAGGCCGCGGCGCCCGAGATGGGGCTGACGCTGGCCGATCTGGGCAAGGACCAGGGCCTGACCGCGGCGGTCGAGAAGATGGCCGAGGGCCACCAGATGCCCGAATGGCTGCGCGAGGGCGCGGTGATCTCGCCCAGCCAGAAGGTCGCCTTCGGCGGCCGGGAATACCTGGCCATGACCGCCTGCAAGCAGCACGACTGCGGCGAAAACCAGTTCGCGGTGCTTTACGCGCCCGCCGGCGGCACGGCCTATGGCGTGCTTTCGGTGCGCGACGGCGAGGGGGCGGAACTGCTGACCTGGCTCGGCATGGCCGGCGGGCCCGAGACCATCGACGGCCGCACCATCCTTTATGCCGCGCTGACCGGCAGCCTGGCCAATCACCCGCAGGATTTCCTCTATGCCGAGTGATCGGGCGGCGCGACCTGGGTGCAGCCCTCGCGGCGCATCTCGCGCTGGCCGGGCGCGGATTCGCCGGTCTCGCGCTCGACCAGGCCGGTGACGCCCGCCCAGGCGCCGGGCACCAGCTCCAGCCCCAGCACGCGGTCGGGGTTGGTGGGCGGCGGCATCTCGACATCTTCGAGCTTCCAGAAGCCAAAGCGTTGATAATAGGGCAGATCGCCGACCAGCATCACCCGCTGCCAGCCCATCTCGGCCGCGCGGGTCAGGCTTTCGCGCATCAGAAGCGCGCCCAGCCCCTCGCCCTGCGTCGTCGGATGCACGGCGACCGGGCCCAGCAGCAGCACCGGCCGCCCGGCCACGCGCACCGGCCAATAGCGGATCGCGCCCATCAGCGCGCCGAAATCGTCGCGCAGCATCAGGCACAGCGGCCCGACCGGCGCCACCCCCTCGCGCAGCCGATAGGAAGACAGCGCCGTGCGCCCCGGCGCAAAGCACAGGTCCAGAAGCGCCTCGACCTCGGGCGCGTCGGCGGGGGTTTCGGGGCAAAGTTCGTACATCCTGCCTCCGGTGCTGGGGTCGGGATTCGGGTGGTCTGGGCGCGGCGCAGGGACCGCGTAACATGCAGGCGCGGCCGCGAAAACCGCCTGCGGGACCGGGGCGGCAAAATTCGCCGGACTGTCGCAAGGG
>NZ_JRKO01000064.1 GCF_000763885.1 Paracoccus versutus
GGAACGGGGGGCTTGTCGGTCCCGGCCGGGGCGGCTGCAGGGGCGCGGGGCGCGGCCATCGGCGGCACCGTGCCCGGCCCGACGGCGCCAAGCGGGCGCAGCGCCTCGTCGGCCATGCTGATCGAGGCGGCCTCGGCCTGCGCCTTCGCCGCCGCCTTGCCCGTGGGCTTGCGGCGCGGACCAGGGCGCGGATCACTGCGCCCGGCCGCCCGCCCGCGCGAGGCGGGCTTGCGCGTGCCGGACTTGGCGGCGGGCTTGGCCGCATCGGCCGCATCGGCCGCCGCGGCCGGCTTGGACTTGGCGGACGGCTTGGACTTGGCGGGCGGCGCCGGCGCCGGCTCGGCCTTTGCCGCAGCCTTCCCGCGCCGCGCCCGCGCCGGCTTTTCCGAATCGGCAGGCTTGGGCTCGGGTTTCGCGGCCTCGGCCCCGGCGCGGGCCTTGGCCCCTGCCCCGCGGCCCCTGCGTGGTTTGCCCCCGGCTTCGGCCGCGTCCGCAGCTTCCGGTTTTTCGTCCTTGCCCGCCATAATTGACAATCCTCCCTGAACCGTAAAATCATTATGCCCAGCACAATACGCAGGTAAAGCCGTGTCCTTGCCGGCAAGGCCGAATCCGGCGGGTTCATGGGAGAAGGTGGCAATGACGACGTACAAGGGTTTGAGAGGGATCATCTCCTATGATGCGATGGAGACGATCCGCAACACCAACGAATGGATGGGCGCCAGCGCGCGGGCCCTGGCCTCCTATCCGGCCTTCGCGCTGCTGCCCAATCCGATGTTCAAGCTGATGTCGGCCTGGGGCCGGGTGACCGAGCGCAGCTTCGCGCGCATGGTCATCAAGCCGGACTGGGAAATCCCCCCCGTCGTGTCCGAGGACGGCCAGGACCATGTCGTCTATATCGAGCCGGTGATCGAGCGCCCCTTCGGTGACCTGGTGCATTTCCGCGTCGCCCGCCGCGCGCCGCTTGCGCGCAAGGTCCTGCTGGTCGCGCCCATGTCCGGTCACTATGCCACCCTCCTTCGCACCACGGTCACATCCTTGCTGCCCGATTGCGAAGTCTATGTGACGGACTGGCACAATGCCCGCGACATCCCGGTCAGCTGCGGCAAGTTCGACATCGACGACTACACCCAGTATCTGGTCGACTTCATCCGCCATCTCGGCCCCGACACCAATGTGATCGCCGTCTGCCAGCCGGCGCCGCTCGCGCTGGCCGCGACCGCGCTTCTGGCCGAGGAAGACCCCAAGGCCCAGCCGCGCTCGCTGATCCTGATCGGCGGCCCGATCGACCCCGACGCGGCGGCGACCGAAGTCACCGATTTCGGCAACCGCATCACCATGGGCGAGCTGGACTACCTGATGATCCAGCAGGTCGGCTTCAAGTATCGCGGCGCCGGGCGCATGGTCTATCCCGGCCTCGCCCAGCTTTCCTCCTTCATCGCCATGAATGCCGAGACCCACGCCAAGGCCTTCCTCGACAAGATCTTCGCCGAGGCCCGCGGCCAGGGCTCCGAGGGCGACAAGCACAACACCTTCTATGACGAATATCTCGCCGTCATGGACATGACCGCCGAATTCTACCTCTCGACGGTCGAGCGCATCTTCAAGGAACGCGAGATCGCGCAGAACCGCTTCAGCGTGAACGGCAAGCCGGTCGACCTGGGCAAGATCACCGATGTCGCGGTGATGACGGTCGAGGGCGCCAACGACGACATCTCGGCGCCGGGCCAATGCGTCGCCGCGCTGGCGCTCTGCACCGGCGTGCCCGAAAGCCGCAAGACCCAGCACCTGGAACCCGGCGCCGGCCATTACGGCATCTTCGCCGGGAAAAGCTGGCGGCTGAACATCCGCCCGCTGGTGCTGGATTTCATCGACGAGCAGGTCCAGCCCGCCGGCCAGCGCAAGCGCCGCCGCAGCGGCCCGGTCCCGGTCGATTGCGGCGTCAGCAACCTCACCGAACACGATTCCAAGATCGCGGTCTGACCGCCCGCGGGAACGGGGCGCGGCCGGCGGGCCGCGCCCGCCTCAGGCTGCCCGCGCCAGCACCTCCTCCAGCGCCGCGCCGATCAGCGCCAGGCAATCGGGGGTCGAAAAGCGGTGATCGGCGCCCTTGACCAGCACCAGCCGCATGTCCTCGCCCGAGGCATGGGCCAGCAGGTCCAGCGCCCAGGACATCGGCACCTCGGCATCCCCGGTGCCTTGCAGGAAACGCACCGGGAAAGGCAGCGGCAAGGGCTGGTCCAGCACCAGGTGGTCGCGCCCGTCCTCGATCAACCGGCGGGTGATGACATAGGGATCGCCATAGCCGCTGGGCTGCTCGACTTGGCCGCGCTCCGCCAGGGCCGCGCGCTCGGCCGTGGAAAACCCGGCCCAATAGCCGCGCTCGGTGAAATCCGGCGCCGCCGCCACCGTGACCAGCCCGGCCAGCCGCTCGGGCATGGTCCGCGCCAGCAGCAGGCTGATCCAGCCGCCCATGGACGAGCCGACCAGAACCTGCCGCCCCTCGGTCAGCCCGCGGATCGCAGCCATGGCATCGGCCAGCCAGTCGCCGATCGCGCCCTCCTCGAAGGCGCCCGAGGATTCGCCATGCCCCGAATAGTCCAGGCGCAGGAAGGCCCGGCCGCGCTCGCGCGCCCAATCCTCCAGCCACAGCGCCTTGGTGCCCTGCATGTCCGAGCGGAACCCGCCCAGGAACACCACGCCGGGCCCCTGCCCCTCGATCCGGTTATAGGCGATGCGCCGCCCCTGCGGCCCTTCCAGAAACTGCGTCATTCTTTCGTGTCCAAATATCCTGCGGGGGAGTCGCGGAACGCGACGGGGGCGCAAAGCCCCCCTGCACACCTAGCCGCATTGACAACGCCGGGCAATCGCGCCACACCCGCGCGACATACCCGCAACCGGGCGTTCCGTGGGCGCCAAACCGACGAGGAGGACTCATGTCCCAGATCTCCCTGACCTTTCCCGATGGCAATGCGCGCGACTACCCCGCCGGCATCACCGCCGCCGAGGTCGCGGCCTCCATCGCCCCGAGCCTGGCGAAAAACGCCATCTCGGCCAGCCTCGACGGCCGGCACATCGACCTGCAATGGCCGATCACCACCGGGGGCAGCATCGCCATCAACACCATGAAGGACAGCGAGCCGGCGCTGGAGCTGATCCGCCACGACCTCGCCCATATCATGGCCCGCGCCGTGCAGGAGCTGTGGCCCGACGTCAAGGTCACCATCGGCCCGGTCCGCGACCAGGGCTGGTTCTACGACTTCGACCGCGCCGAGCCCTTCACCCCCGAGGACCTCGGCGCCATCGAGGCGCGGATGAAGCAGATCATCGCCGCCCGCGACCCGGTCCGCACCGAGGTCTGGGACCGCGACCGTGCGCGCGCCCATTACGAGGCGCAGGGCGAGCCCTTCAAGATCGAACTCCTCGACCGCATCCCGGAAGCCGAGCCGATCCGCATGTATTGGCACGGCGACTGGCAGGATCTCTGCCGCGGCCCGCATCTGCAGCATACCGGCCAGGTGCCGGCCGACGCCTTCAAGCTGACGCATGTCGCGGGGGCCTATTGGCTGGGCGACGCCTCGCGGCCGATGCTGCAGCGCATCTACGGCGTGGCCTTCAGGAACCGCGACGACCTCAAGGCGCACCTGACCATGCTGGAAGAGGCCGCCAAGCGCGACCACCGCAAGCTCGGCCGGGAAATGGAGCTCTTCCACTTCCAGGAAGAAGCGCCGGGCATGGTGTTCTGGCACCCGAACGGCTGGTCGATCTATCGCGAGCTGGAAGCCTATATGCGCCGCCGGCTGATCCGCGCCGATTACAAGGAAATCAAGACGCCCCAGGTGGTCGACCGCATCCTGTGGGAAAAATCCGGCCATTGGGAAGCCTATCGCGAGAACATGTTCATCGTCGAGGTGGACGAGGAAGGCGCCAAGGAAAAGCGCATCAATGCGCTCAAGCCGATGAACTGCCCCTGCCATGTCCAGGTCTACAACCAGGGCCTGAAGAGCTATCGCGACCTGCCGCTGCGGCTGGCGGAATTCGGTTCGTGCCACCGCTACGAGCCCTCGGGCTCGATGCACGGGCTGATGCGGGTGCGCGGCTTCGTCCAGGACGATGCGCATATCTTCTGCACCGAGGACCAGATCGAGGCGGAATGCGCCGGCTTCATCGAACTGCTGTCCTCGGTCTACAAGGATCTCGGCTTCGAGAAATTCGACATCAAGCTCTCGACCCGCCCCGATGTCCGCGTCGGCTCCGACGATATCTGGGACAAGGCCGAGGCGGCGCTGAAAGGCGCCATCGAGCATCTCGGCCTGCCCTATGAGGTCAACCCCGGCGACGGCGCCTTCTACGGGCCGAAACTGGACTTCAAGCTGACCGACGCCATCGGCCGCGAATGGCAATGCGGCACCTTCCAATGCGACTTCAACCTGCCGCAGCGGCTCGAGGCGGAGTATGTCGGCGAGGACGGCGCCAAGCACATGCCGGTCATGCTGCACCGCGCCGTGCTGGGCAGCTTCGAGCGCTTCATCGGCATCCTGATCGAGAACTACTCGGGCAAGCTGCCGCTCTGGCTCGCGCCGCGCCAGGTGGTGGTCGCCTCGATCGTCTCGGGCGCCGACGATTACGTCCACGAGGTCGTGGCTGCCCTGCGCGCCGCCGGGCTGCGGGCCGAGGCCGATACCCGCAACGAAAAGATCAACTACAAGGTGCGCGAGCATTCGGTCGGCAAGGTGCCAGTCATCATGGCCGTGGGCCTGAAGGAGGTCGAGGAGCGCAGCGTCTCGATCCGCCGCCTCGACCGCCAGGGCAGCGAAAGCCACGGGCTCGAATCGGCCGTGGCCACGCTGCGGGCCGAGGCCACCCCACCGGACCTGCGCTGAGCGCCCCGGCTTGGCGACAATTTGCCGATGCGAACGCGCAAGATGACCCTACGTCACCTTGCGCGGCGCATTCGTGCTTGCGTTTTTCGGCGAATCGTTCATCCTCTCGTCCGCGTGAGCACGACTTTCTACCGCCTCCCTTCACGGGGCAGCCGGACTTGACGGGAAAGGGCTGCACGGCCTGGGTGCAATCTCGCCCCAGGATGACTTGAAGGAGAGACGGTATAATGGCTACCGGCACCGTAAAATGGTTCAACGCCACCAAAGGCTATGGCTTCATCGCGCCCGATGACGGCGGCAAGGACGTGTTCGTCCATATCTCGGCGGTCGAGCGCGCCGGCCTGACCGGGCTGAACGACAACCAGAAGATCGCCTACGAACTGCAATCGGGCCGCGACGGCCGCAGCTCGGCCTCGGATCTGAAGCTGCTCTGATTCGGCAGCGCCCGGAATTTCGGAAACGGCCGGCCCGCATGGCGCCGGCCGTTTCCTTTTGTCCCCTTCCGGCTTCTTCCGTGTCGAAATATCCTGGGGGAGCGCCTCGCCTGCCCCATCGAGGGGCAGGCGAGGCGCGGGGGCAAAGCCCCCTTCCCATGCGCACCGACAGCCTCTATCCCCAAGCCCGGAACAGAAACGGGGCGATGGGATGAACCTGGCCGAACATGTGCTCAGCGCGGGGCTTGCGACGCCGGACAGGCTGGCCATGTCGGTGCTGGGGCTGGGCCGCGCCGACCGCTGGTCGCATGCCCGCCTGCGCCAGGCGGTGCTGGGCACCGCCACCGGCCTGCTGCAATCCGGCCTCGCCCCCGGCGACCGGCTGCTGATGCGGCTGGGAAACAACCCCGGCTTTCCCGTGGCCTATCTCGGCGCCATCGCCGCCGGCATCGTCCCGGTCCCGACCTCTCCCATGCTGACCACGCCCGAGATCACCCGCATCGCCGCCGCGATCCGGCCGGCCATGGTGATCGCCGACCCGGACATCACCCTGCCCGACCAGCCGGCGCCGGTGCTGCCTGCCGCCCGCCTCGGCGAATTCGCCCTGCTGCCGCCGGCCGGGTTCGCACAACACGACCCGGACGACCTGGCCTATATCGTCTTCACCTCGGGCACGTCAGGCCAGCCGCGCGCCGTCTGCCACGCGCATCGCGCCATCCTCGCCCGCCGGATGATGTTCGACGGCTGGTACGGGCTGACGCCGCAGGACCGGCTGCTGCATGCCGGCGCCTTCAACTGGACCTTCACCCTGGGCACCGGCCTCATGGACCCCTGGACGCTGGGCGCCACCGCGCTGATCCCCGCCCCCGGCATCGCGCCCGAACAGATCCCGCTGATCGCCGGCCGCCATGGCGCCACCATCCTGGCCGCAGCACCCGGTGTCTTCCGCCGCATGCTGCGCGCCGACTGGCGGCCCTGGCCGGGCCTGCGCCATGGCCTGACCGCCGGCGAAAGGCTCGATCCCGGCCTGCGCCGCGCCTGGCAGGCGCGCACCGGCACCGACCTGCACGAGGCCATGGGCATGTCGGAATGCTCGACCTTCCTGTCCGGCAGCCCCGCGCGCCCCGCGCCCGAGGGCACGGCCGGCTTTCCCCAGCCCGGCCGCCGCATCGCCATCCTCGACGACAGCGGCGCCCCGGCCCAGGGCCCCGGCATCCTGGCCGTCCACCGCGCGGACCCCGGCCTGTTCCTGGGCTATCTCGACCAGCCCGAGGAAACCGCCGCCCGCTTCCGCGGCGACTGGTTCCTGACCGGCGACCTGGCCGAGACCACGCCCGAGGGCGCGATCCGCCTGCTGGGGCGCGACGACGACATGATGAACGCCGGCGGCTTCCGCGTCTCGCCGGGCGAGGTCGAGGACGCGCTGGCGCAGATCCCCGAAATCGGCGAGATCGCCGCGACCGAATTGCCGGTCGGGCCGGGGTCGAGCATCATCGCCGCCTTCTGGACCGGCAGCGCCGACGAGGCGCGGCTGCGCGCGGCCGCCGAACGCGGGCTTGCGCGCTACAAGCAGCCGCGCGAATACATCCACCTGCCCGCCCTGCCCCGCACGCCCACGGGCAAGATCAACCGCCGCGCCCTGCGCGATGTCCATTCGCGTGCAAAGCACGACCCCCATCCGCCCACACAGCACGACACCCCGTCGCCCACACAGCACGACACCCCGTCGCGCGCACAGCACGACACCTCTTCCCGCGCACAGCACGACACCCATCGCAAGGACCGGACATGAGCCAGCAGATCCGCCTCGACATCTTCGCCGATCCCGTCTGCCCCTGGTGCCTGATCGGCAAGGCCGAGCTGGACCGGGCGCTGGAAAGCCGCCCCGACCATCCCTTTGCCATCACCTGGCAGCCCTTCCGCCTGGACCCGCAGATGCCGCGGGCGGGGATGGACTATGTCGCCTACATGAAGATGAAGTTCACCGACGAAAAAGGCATCATCGCCGCCATGAAGCCGGTGATGGAGGCCAGCGAGCGGCTGGGCCTGTGGATCAACCCCTCGCTGATCGAACGGATGCCGAACACGCTCGACGCGCATCGCCTGCTGCATTGGGCGGGACTCGAGGGCGCGCAGACCCCGGTCATGGCGGCGCTGATGCGGGCGCATTGGCGCGAGGGCCGCAACATCTCGAACCCCGACGTGCTGGTCGAGATCGGCGAGGGCGCGGGCATGGACGGGGCGGTGATCCGCCGGCTGCTGGCCTCGGACGCGGACCGCGACACGGTGCAGGCGCGCGAGATGCACGCAAGGCAGCGCGGCGTGAACTCGGTCCCGACCTTCGTCGTCGCCGATGCCCATGTGGTGACGGGCGCCCAGCCCGCCGCGCTGTGGCTGCAGGTGATCGACGAACTGGCGGGCAAGCAGCACCAATAGGTTGCGCAAGCCCCAGGCAGCTGCCGCAATATCTGGAAATTTGCGCCGGTTTCGCCTATATTCCTGAGTCCTCACCTTTCCGACTTTAACCGGGCGCGCGCGGCTGTATAAGACCCGCTCGCCCCGTTTCCGACCCCAAGCCAAGGACACCCGCCATGAGCCGATTCTCAGCCCCTATCGCCGAACAGATCTGGGACATGAAATACCGGCTCAAGGACGGCGGCGGCCAGCCCATCGACCTGTCGGTCGAGGACAGCTGGCGCCGCGTCGCCCGCGACCTCGCCCGCGTCGAGAAGGATCCGGCGCTGTGGGAGGACCGCTTCTATGCCGCGCTCGAGGATTTCAAGTTCCTGCCCGCCGGCCGCATCCTGGCCGGCGCCGGCACCGGGCGCGAGGTGACGCTGTTCAACTGCTTCGTCATGGGCACCATCCCCGACAGCATGGCCGGCATCTTCGACATGCTGAAAGAGGCCGCGCTGACCATGCAGCAGGGCGGCGGCATCGGCTATGACTTCAGCACCATCCGCCCGCGCGGGGCCGAGGTAAAGGGCGTGGCCGCCGACGCCTCGGGCCCGCTGTCCTTCATGGATGTCTGGGACGCCATGTGCCGCACCATCATGTCCGCAGGCTCGCGCCGCGGCGCGATGATGGCGACCATGCGCTGCGACCATCCCGACATCGAGGCCTTCATCGAGGCCAAGCAGGACAGCGCCCGGCTGCGCATGTTCAACCTGTCGGTGCTGGTCACGGATGCCTTCATGCAGGCGGTCAAGGCCGACGGCCCCTGGGATCTGCAATTCGACGGCAAGATCTATCACACCGTGCGGGCGCGTGACCTGTGGAACCGGATCATGCGCGCGACCTATGACTATGCCGAGCCGGGCGTGATCTTCATCGACCGCATCAACCAGCAGAACAACCTGGCCTATGCCGAGACGATCGCCGCGACCAATCCCTGCGGCGAACAGCCCCTGCCGCCCTATGGCGCCTGCCTTCTGGGCTCGGTCAACCTGGCCCGGCTGGTCGAGGCGCCCTTCACGCCCCAGGCCCGGCTGAACCCCGAGGCGCTGGACGAGCTGGTGCGCACCGCGGTGCGGATGATGGACAACGTGGTCGACGCCTCGAAATTCCCCCTGCCGCAGCAGGCGGCCGAGGCGCAGGCCAAGCGCCGCATCGGGCTGGGCGTCACCGGGCTGGCCGATGCCCTGCTGATGCTGGGCCTGCGCTATGGCGCTGCCGACGCGGTCGAGCAGACCCGCGTCTGGATGAAGGCCATCGCGCGCTCGGCCTATCTGGCCTCGGTCGACCTGGCCAAGGAAAAGGGTGCCTTCCCGCTGTTCGACGCGCAGAAATACCTGGCCTCGGGCTTCATGCAGCGCATGGATGCGGATCTGCGCGAGGCGGTGGCGCAGCACGGCATCCGCAACGCGCTGCTGACCTCGATCGCGCCGACCGGGACGATCAGCCTTTACGCCGGCAATGTCAGCTCAGGCATCGAGCCGGTCTTTGCCTATGCCTATACCCGCAAGGTGCTGCAAAAGGACGGCTCGCGCACCGAGGAAGAGGTCGTGGACTATGCCGTGCAGATGTGGCGCGACCTGAAGGGCGACGCCCCCCTGCCCGAGTATTTCGTCAACGCCCAGACCCTGGCGCCGCTGGACCATGTC
The DNA here is from genome assembly GCF_000763885.1 of Paracoccus versutus. Taxonomy (GTDB): domain Bacteria; phylum Pseudomonadota; class Alphaproteobacteria; order Rhodobacterales; family Rhodobacteraceae; genus Paracoccus; species Paracoccus versutus. Next base: position 9,418 of record NZ_JRKO01000064.1, read on the forward strand.
GCCATGCAGGCGGCGGCGCAGGAATGGGTGGACAGCTCGATCTCCAAGACCATCAACTGCCCCGAGGACATCTCCTTCGAGGATTTCAAGGACGTCTACCTGGCCGCCTGGGACAAGGGTTGCAAGGGCTGCACCACCTATCGCCCGAACGACGTCACCGGCTCGGTCCTGTCGGTCAGCGAAAAGGCCGAGGAGGCGCCGCAGGCCGACAAGGGCGCCGACGTGGTCTACCTGACCGAGCCGCTGGACCGCCCGGCGGCGCTGGAGGGCGCGACCTACAAGCTGAAGTTCCCCGGCAGCGAACATGCGATCTACATCACCATCAACGACATCGTGCAGGCCGGCCACCGCCGGCCGTTCGAGGTATTCATCAACTCGAAGAACATGGAGCATTTCGCCTGGACGGTGGCGCTGACGCGGATGATCTCGGCCGTGTTCCGGCGCGGCGGCGACGTGAGTTTCGTGGTCGAGGAGCTGAAGGCGGTGTTCGACCCACGCGGCGGGGCCTGGATCGAGGGGCGCTACGTGCCCTCGATCCTCGCCGCCATCGGCGGGGTGATCGAGCGGCACATGGTCGCCACCGGCTTCCTGGCCGGCGAGGGCATGGGGCTGAAATCCGATCCCAAGGCCGAGGTCATGGCCGTGGGCGAGCGCCCGCGCGGCCCGGCCTGCCCGGCCTGCGGCCAATACGGCATGCGGATGATCGAGGGCTGCATGACCTGCCCGTCCTGCGGCCATTCGAAATGCGGCTGACCGGCGGCTGATAGGTGTGCGGCCAAGCATAAAATGAGCTTTACCCGGACTCTTTGAGCCTTTTTGCAAGCATAAAGTGAGCCCTGGATTTTCCAGTGCTTATTTTTATTATATTTATCAATACCCTGATGGATTTTGTTCTTTCAGGCTTAGCGACCACTCCAGGTCGGCTTGATGAGGGCGTGGACCTGTTGACGAACCGGGTATGAGCCCGCATCGTCCAGACACCCGCTCCGGGATCAGCAGCCGGTCACACCGCCCTACCGCCCCCGAAGCCTCACGTATTGTCACCATTACCACCGGAAAAGCGCCCGCTTTTCCGACCAGCCCAGTCTTGCCTCTGAAAGGAGGTCCGCTCATGTCCCCGATCCGCGCCATTCCTGGCCCTCCTGTCCAATCAGATCACCCTTCATCTTTCGATCCGTGATCTGTGCAGGCGGCCGTAGGCAACCGGAGGGCTTCAGCGCCCCGCCTGATCCTCTCTGCCGTCTGACAATCATCATCGCCACCATTTCCTACGACCGGTCTTTCCGGCCACCGGTCCCGCTTTGCCAAAAGGAATCCCCCCATGTCCCGTATCCCATTCGCCGAAGCCAGGTTTTTCAACCTCAATGACACCCGCAGCGCCCTGGAAACCCGGTTCGAGACCTATCTGCGACGATTGCGCGGCCGGCGATCAGGCCTGCCGCCGGAAGATCTCGGAAACGAATGCGATGCGCTCCCTGACCCGTTCTGGAAGGTTAATCTCTCGGGTCCGGAACAAGACCGGATCCGTCGCCGGGCCCGCCGAATCTTTGAACGTCGCAAGGCCGCAAGTGGCCTCGAGCATCTGAAGAAAGATGATCGTGAGCGGCTGGAGGTGCTGAAAGATGGCGCGCGGCTGATCAGTATCCCCAGTGAACATCGTGCCGATGAGATTGCCGCCGCCATTCACGAAGCTATGCCTTGGATGGCGCCGGCCACCGAGGTCATCTGGCACGGGATGCGCCGATCCATGCGCGAGGGCTTGCCGGGGCTCAAGGTGGAGTCGCTTAATCTCACCGGCCCGTCGGGCATCGGCAAAAGCTATTTGGGCCGGATTCTTGGGAAGCTGCTGGCCGCGCCCACCACCGTGATCGAGGCGACCGGCGAGAACGCCAGTTTCGGCGTGGTCGGTTCTCAGCGTGGTTGGGGCGGTTCCCACCCGGGCCGCCTGATCGAAACCGTGCTGCAAAGCGGCGTTGCCAATCCGATCATGGTGATCGACGAAATCGAAAAGGCCGGTTCCCCGGAGTCGATGAAGGGTCAGACCTTCGGCCTGGCTGAAGCATTGTTGCCCTTGCTGGAACCGATGACCGCGAAGCGCTGGAGCTGCCCCTATTACCAGGTCAAATTTGACATGTCTTGGGTCATCTGGATCCTGACCTCCAACGACTACCGGCGGCTGCCGGAACCGCTGCTCAACCGCTGCCCGCCGATCCGGCTGCGCCATCTGACCGTGGCGGAACTGTCCGGCTTTGTGCGCCGCGAGGGCAAGAAGCGGGCGCTGTCCGAGACATCGATCGAGACGATCTGCGAGGTTCTCGCCCACCCGTCCCTGCAGCAGCATCGTCCCAGCCTTCGGGTTGCGTCCCGCATGTTGCAAAACGCCTCTGATCTCGAACAGAGGCCGCCGCTCCACTGAGTGTGGCACCTACGCCCTTTCCTTATTTCCCTGAATCCAACGCGCCTGCGGCATCGCCGCAGACGCCCCCTCCCTTCATGCCATCGAAACGGAGATATCATCATGAAACTCTCACCCAGCGACCGTGAATGGTTCGACAAGGTGCTGCGCGCCATTGCCGCCGCCGAAGCCGGACCGTCCGAAGAAGTTCTCGCGCAGGCGCCGATCCTGTCCGACTGGAAGGCGGCGATCTCGCCTGGCGGTCATGTCATGCTTTGGGGTGAGGTGGTCGATCACCCGCTTCTCGGCAATGCAAGCATCCACACCTCGCAGCTGATCGCGATCGATCCCGAGGCCGGTTGGGCCCGGACCGCATCGCGCTGGTATCGGCTCGGCCGATCCATCGACGCCCTCGAGGCGGAACTGGCTGAATCCATGAACGGAAAGGCGAAGGTTGCGGGTTCCGTCCAGTTAGCCCTGCCGGGATTCGCCAACATCGACGACCCGAAGCTGCTTCAGAAGCTTCTGGCCACATATATCGCGCGGGTGCGTGGGATCGACGCGGCGGACCGGGCCGCCTCCAAAGAGGAGGAGTGACATGCATTGGTTTACCGCCGATCCACATTACAGCCATGACCGGATCATCGGCTTTTGCGGCCGTCCGTTCCCGGACGTGGCCGCGATGAACGCCCAGCTGCTGGCCGAATGCCGCGCCAAGGTCCAGCCGGATGATGACCTCTGGATTCTGGGAGACTTTACTGCAGGCAGATCAACCGATGCGCGGCGGCGCGAGGTCCGGAGCATCTTCCATACGTTGCCGGGCCGTCGGCACCTGATCCGGGGCAATCACGATGAAGACTGGGTTCACGACCTGCCTTGGGACAGCGTGGCCGAGACCGCCGACATCGTCGTGGACAAGCGTCGGCTGTTTCTCTGTCACTATCCCATGATCACCTGGCCGGGCGCGCGGCACCAGGGGCTGCAGCTCTTCGGTCATGTGCATCGGAACTGGATGGGCTCGCGCAACTCCGTGAACGTGGGCGTTGATGTCTGGAACTTCCGCCCGGTCACGCTGCCGGAAATCTTGCGCCGCGCAGCCGGACTCCCCGTCAATCCTCTTTGGGATCAGGTCGAACCCGGCCGCGCCTGGCCCACGGTGCTGTGCGCGGGTTGCGGTCGGATCCTCGACCCGGCCTTGGTCTCCGGCCATGCCGTGGTGCGCAAGGGTCGGATCGTCGTGGCCGCGACGGGTGAGACGATCGTCACCCTGGGAACGGCCATGCGCGGATGGCTGCCGGAGGGCCGGCATGTCTGCCCGGAATGCACCGGCGGCTACCTTTCCGTCGGGGAGGTCACGCTTCCGGCCAGGTTTGTCTTCGACGAGTTGCGGAATCGCGCCGTGCCCAAGGGGAAATAGAATGCCCCATGACAATTCCACTGACAAAGCCAGGGTCGAGGACCGTCTCCTCGCCAGCATCGAGCTGATCGATGCGGCGCAGGCTTGCGCGCTCTTGCGCATCGACACCGATGCACCGGAGGCTATCATGCAGGCCATGGTCCGAGATGATGCCATCATCGCCCTGGCCCAGAATGGCAGGACCATGTTCCCGCGGTTCCAGTTAGACTTGGCGAACTGCCTTGTCTTTGCTGTCGTCCGTGACATCCTGAGGCTCAGGCCAGCCTGCATCAGCAACCTGAGGCTTTGCTACTGGCTGACCCGCGCCCACGTCGATTTCGGCTGCGCGCCGGCGCAACGGTTTGGCCATGAGGACGCGGCAATCGTCACCGCATTCCGGCGGTATATCGAGCCAATCTGCCATGGGTAGCAGCGTTCGCTAAAATTCACCTGTTCTCTGATCAACAGAGACAATACCTTCAGCTGCAGGACTTGATAATTTCATGCAGGTCCGGATCCCCTGATACGGAGTTTCCGGCCCTCTTCGCGCCTTCTGTCCAGGTGCAATTTCCAACGGTCAAGCGAGCCTTGCGATCGGGCGTGAAAGATATTGTCCCGCTGACCGGACTTCCAGATGAAGACATCCAACTAAGGCTATAGCTGAACCCCGGCGTCCACCAACTGCTCCAGGGCGTATTTGTGTAAACTCCGTCCACGATGGTCCGGTTACCGCTCTTATCGATATCTATGCCAACGAAAAGCGTGCTGACATTGCCTTTTCCTGCCATGTAAAGCTGGCTGTTCTGGAAAATGTTCGGATCGTCACAAATAAAAGCGATGGTGTAGGATTCCGGTTCATCTCCAACCCACCATTCGTCGAAGTAATACATCCTGTCGTCGGAATAGAACGTGCCGTCCGGCGTTGAGCAAGCCACCACTTCCAAGCCAGGAATATTGCGCCTCCCGCCTCTCTTCACCGTCTCGAACAGTTGACGGCGGCCCGTTTTGCGGGACCGCGAAGCATAAGGAAGAGAGAGTGATATGATACCAGCAGCAGCCGTGATCGGCATAGATGTTTCCCGCGATTGGCTCGACGGCTTTTGTGCGTCGAGCGGGCGGCATCTCCGTCTCCCCAACACCGTGGCAGGCCATGCCCAACTTCTTGTGCAGCTCCGGGCCTTGCCCCAGCCGGTGCGGATCGGATTTGAAGCAACGGGCGGTCAGGAATGGGTGCTCTGGGCCACGCTTGTGGCGGCAGGGGTGGAGGCTGTGCAACTGCCCCCGGCACAGATCAAAGCCTTTGCCCTTTCCTGGGGCACTCGGGCAAAGACCGACCGGATCGATGCCGAGCTCATCGCGCGGTTCATGCTGTTCAGGCCAGAAGCGGATAGAAGATTGCCGGAAGAGAATCTGCGTGTTCTCAGAACGTTGACAACACGCAGGGCGCAGATCGTGGACATGGGCAAACGGCTTTCGGCATAGATCGCGGCGCGTAATAAGCAACACATCCCCGCCGATCTCGAGGGTATGGATGCTGACTTGTGGCCATGCTGGACACTCAGATCCGTAACCTTGAGCGGCGGATCGATAGCGTCATCGCGCAGGAGGAAGCGTCAGCCGTCAAAGCAAGGCTTCTGCTGTCCATCCCCGGGATCGGTCCGGTTTCTGCGGCCATGCCGATCGCGGAACTGCCGGAGCTCGGGCGGATAACATCCAGCGAAGCTGCGGCCATGACCGGTCTTGCCCCCATACCTCATGACAGCGGGGCACTGCGTGGGAAGCGAGCAATCGCAGGAGGCCGGCGCGCACTGAGGCGTGTCCTGTTCCAGACAGCACTGGCTGCAGCGTGTCACAATCCTGTCCTGAAACCTGTCGCGCAGAGCCTCAAGATGCGAGGCAAGCCCCACAAACTGGTCATCGTTGCCATCGCGCGCAGATTGATCATAATCGCAAATGCAATCCTCAAAACCGGCGCCCCATGGCAGGCTCAGCCGCGTCGATAGACACAGTTGCCAGGCTAGAAATCACCCGTGGCCTTCGAACAATGGGCCGCCTAACATGAGCACCCGACCGGAACAGAACCGGGACAGGTTGAATCTGACCTCGGAAGAGGAAGGTATGATGGCCCCATTGATCGAGCCGTATCGGTAGTAAAATGCGCTCGTGAACCATCCTGGATAGCCGGACCACATCAAATGTGCCCGGCTATCGCACATTTGCCGCATGCAGCAGATAAGCCAACTAAGTTTTTGTTTTCAGATACGACCCCGGTCCATATATCGCTTTTTCTTGATGCGCTCGCGGCATGCAGGATCCCCAGACAACAGAAGGAGATCGCGTCCAGGGACCCTCATGCTCTGGCCGATGGAAAGGGTTTGCCTTCTTCATCCCTTCATGAACGCGGATCAAAACCACATCTGGCAGGATAACGTAGCGAAGGAGCGGCGTTCGGGCGATGTCGCTATGCCCAGATGTCACCGATCGTGAAGCCATGCGTGAATGGATCGTCATGATCCAGGACGAGCGTGTTGATGCCGGTAATCCAGCTTGTTCCACTGATCGTGGGGACGACCGCTTGCCGGCCATGGATCTTCGTTTCCTCGACAAGTTCCCCGGTATAAATATTCCCGATGATGCTTTGGTGGCGGAACTTCCTGTTCAGCGGCAATTCTCCCTTTGCGTGAAGAGCCGCCATTTTTGCGCATGTGCCGGTCCCGCATGGACACCGATCCAGCGCCCCGGTCCATGTCGACGGATCGTCCCATGAGAATTCCCCAGTGGACATGGTGACAGTATTCTTCCAGTCGGCATTGGGGGCTTCGGTCGGGCCCGAAAGTTGCGATACCGTGATCCCGACGCCGGGGTAATCCGGATGCTCGACCGGCAGTTGTTCGATGGCCGCCTGTCGGATCATTGACGACACGCGCGTGAGTTCGGCGCCATGTTCGGGAATGATTTCAAGCCCCTTGAATTGGCGAACATCGGCGATGACGTAGAACATGCCGCCCCAGGCAACGTCGACGGTGACCTTTCCCAGATGCGGAACGTCGATGACGGCATCCAGATGGACACCGAATGCCGGCACGTTCTTGAACGTGACGCTCTTGACCTTTCCGCCGGAGCATTCCGCGATGATGCGAATAAGCCCGGCGGGAGCTTCAAGAACGAGTTCGGTGACCGGCTCGGTCATCGGCAGGATACCCATCTCCAGCAGGACGGTGGCGACCGAAATAGTGTTTCCCCCGGACATCATCGGATATTCGATCTGCTCCATGATGATGTATCCCGCATCCGCTTCGGGATGGGATGGAGGAACGAGAATATTGCAGCAGTGCGCCGGATATCCGCGCGGCTCACGCAGCAGCAGAAGGCGAAGCTGATCGTCGTTTTCCTCTAGCCACTTCATTTTCTCGTAAGTGGTGTTGCCCGGAATATGGGGAATCCCACCGGTAACGACCCGCATAGGTGTTCCGGCATGGGTGTCGATAGCGTGGATCGTCCGCTTGAAGGACATTTGGATTACCTCTTGTTGTATGGCCGTAGGACAGCAAGCGTTCCGCTATGAGAAACGCCAGCAACGTGGTGGTTCGGATCGTCAGGCGATCTGGAACCCGTGGCGCAGCGGGTCGTCGTCATCGACCAGGATGGTATTGTGGCCGGTGATCCGCGCCCATCCGCCGATGCTGGGCAGGATGCCGGGGTAGTCGCCCACCGTCACCGCCTGTTCGGCCCGGCCCTCGAAGACGGTGCCGATCAGGCTCTTGTTGCGGAAGCTGTCCCCAACGGCCAGCCGCCCCTTGCCGTGAAGCTGCGCCATCCGCGCCGAGGTGCCGGTGCCGCCGGGCGAGCGGTCGATGGCCTTGTCGCCATAGAAGACCGCATCGCGGCCGTCGCAATCCGGCCCGTCCGGGCCGTCGCACCAGACCGCGTGATGGACGCCGCGGATGCGGTCGTCCTTTGGGTGAACGACGGTTTCGCCGTATTCGGCCAGCGCCTCGCGCAGGGCGCGGCTGTGGGTCACGATCTCGGATGCGGTCATGCCGGTCAGGCCGGGCCAGTTTTCTTGCGGCTCGATCACGGCATAGAAATTGCCGCCATAGGCGATGTCCACGGTCAGCGGGCCAAGGCCCGGCACATCCACCCGGACATCGGCGCTGTGCAGGAAGCTCGGCACGTTGAACAGCCGCACCGAGGCGACGCGCTCGCCCTGCATCCTGCATTCCACGTCGACCCGGCCCGCGGGGGTCTCGATGGCCAGCCGGCCGGGGGTCTTCGGCGTGACCAGCCCTTCCTCGATGGCGGCGGTGGCCAGGCCGATGGTGCCGGCGCCGCACATCGGCAGGCAACCCGAGACCTCGATGAACAGCGCCGCAAGGTCGCAATCCTCGCGATGGGCCGGGTAGACGATGACGCCCGACATGATGTCATGGCCGCGCGGCTCGAACATCAGGGCGGTGCGCACCCAGTCGTGGTCGCGCAGGAACAGGTCGCGGCGCTCGAAGATCGGCAGATGCGGCAAGAGCGGCGCGCCCCCCGCCACGACCCGGACCGGGTTGCCGCAGGTATCGCTGTCGATGCAGAAGAACCTGTGGCGCATGGCTCAGGCTCCCTTTCGCTTGCGATCCAGCGCACCGCGGGAGAGCCTGTCGAGCAGCAGGGCGATTGCGACGATGGCGAGGCCGGCGCGCAGGCCGAGGCCCATCTCCATGCGGGTCAGGCCGCGCGTCACCTCGGCGCCCAGCCCGCCGGCGCCGACCAGCCCCGCCAGAACCACCATGGCCAGCGACAACAGGATGCACTGGTTCAGCCCCACCAGCAGCGTGGGCGTGGCGGCGGGGAACTCGATCTTCCACAGGATGGTGCCGGGCTTCGCGCCGATGGCCTCGCCCAGTTCCTTGAGGTCCTTGGGCACGCCGCGAAAGGCCAGCGTGGTCAGGCGCAGCATCGGCGGGATGCCATAGACGATGGTCGCGATGATCGCCGGCACCTTGCCCAGGCTGAAGATCATCACCGCCGGGATCAGGTAGACCCATGGCGGCACGGTCTGCATCACGTCGAGGACCGGGCGCAGCGCCGCCTCGACCCGCGGCCGGCGCGCGGCCAGGATGCCCAGCGGAAAGGCAATGGCGACGGCGATCAGCACCGCGACCCGCAGCCCGGCGGCGAAGAAGGCCGCGACCGCGACCAGCGCGATCAGCGCCCAAGGCGGCAGCACCAGAAGCGCGCCCTCGATGGCGCCCAGCACCGCCTCGATGACCTGGGTGACGACCGCGAAGAAGCCGTGGAAATTGGCGTTCAGCCAGTCGACGACGGGGGCGAGAAAGGCTCCGGGATTGACGGTCATTTCGTCCTCGCAAGGCTTTGGGTGATGCGGTCCAGCACCATGGTCAGCACCACGATGGCGATCGAGGCATTGATCGAGGTGGCGATGTCCAGCGTGCGGATGGCGCCGTAGATCGTCTCGCCAAGCCCGCCCGAGCCGACGATGCCGGCGATGACCACCATGCCGAAGGCCATCATCAGGCTCTGGTTCACGCCGGCCATGATCGAGGGCAGCGCGAAGGGCAGCCGGATCTTCCAGAACATCTGCGCCGGCGTCACGCCCGTGGCCTGGCCCAGCTCGATGAACTCGTGCGGGGTCTGGCGGATGCCGAGGCTGGTCAGCCGGATCGCCGGCGGCATGGCCACGATCACCGTGGCGACCAGCGCCGTGGCCGGGCCGAAGCCCAGAAGCGCGATCGAGGGCAGCAGGTAGATATAGGGCGGCATGGTCTGGACCAGGTCCAGCACCGGCACCAACGCCCGGTCCAGCCGCGGCATCAGCCCGGCCAGCACGCCCAAGGGCAGGCTGATCGCCAGCGCGATGACGGTGGCGGCGATGACCAGCGCCAGCGTGGCCATGGTCTCGGTCCACAGCCCCATCGCGGCGCAGACCGCCAGCGCCAGTGCCGTCGCCACCCCGGCCCCCAGGCCCAGCACCCGCCAGGCCAACAGCCCGACCAGCGCCGCGGTCACATAGAAGGGCGGCAGCAGCAACAGCCATTGCACGGCGTCGAACAACCCCTTGAGCAGCGCGCGGGCGCCGTCGAAGATGAAGGCGGCATGGTCGGTCAGCCAGAACAGCGCATTGTCGATGGTGGTGTCGAAAGCGGTGACGAAATTCTCCATGACGCCCCCTTAATGCGCGCTAGCATCGGCATCGCCGCGCACGCCCAGCAGCAGGTTGCGGATGGTGACGATGCCGACCAGCTTGCCATCCTCCTCGACGGCGATGGCATCGCTGCCGGTCTCGGTGATCTGGCCGATCAGCGCGTCGATATCAGCCTCGGGCGAGCAGCGCGGCAAGCCGTCCACCGCACCCTGCCATTGCCCAGCCGAGATCATCACCGAATGCGCCTTGATCAGATGCAGCCGCGAGATGCCGGCGACGAAATCGGCGACATACTGGTCGGCCGGGTTCATCACGATTTCTTCGGCGGTGCCGGTCTGGATGATGACGCCGTCCTTCATGATGGCGATGCGGTCGCCGATGCGGATCGCCTCGTCGAGGTCGTGGGTGATGAAGACCGCCGACTTGCCCAGATCCTTGGTGAGCTGGCGGAACTCGTCCTGCAACTGCCGGCGGATCAGCGGGTCCAGCGCGGAAAACGGCTCGTCCATCAGGATGATCTCGGGGTCCGAGGTCAGCGCCCGCGCCAGCCCGACCCGCTGCTGCATGCCGCCCGACAGCTCCGACGGATAGCGCAGCATCCAGTCCGACAGGCCGACCTTGGCCAGCGCGGCCTCGGCGGCGCGGTTGCGCTCGTCCTTGGGCACGCCCTGCACCTCCAGCCCGAAGGCGGCGTTTTCCAGCACGTTGCGCTGCGGCAGCAGGGCGACGGACTGGAACACCATGCCGATATGGCGCGCGCGGGTCTCGCGCAGGGTGGCGGCGTCCATGGCGGCGATGTCGCGGCCTTTGACCTTGACCTGCCCCAGGCTCGGCTCGATCAGCCGGTTCAGCAGCCGGATCAGCGTGGATTTGCCGGAACCCGACAGCCCCATGATGCAGAAGATCTCGCCGCGCCGCACCTGGATCGAGGCATCCGAGACACCGACCACGCAGCCGAACTCCCTCAGCACCTCCTGCTTGCCCAGGCCCCGGCCGGTGATCGCCCCGATCGCCTCGCGCGAGCGGTCACCGAAGACCTTCCACACCGACCGGCAGTCGATCAGAACCTCAGAGTTTTCCATGTGCTTTCCCTGTCGCTGCTTGTCGGTTCGGGGCGGCCCGAAGGCCGCCCGCCCGCTTCAGTAGGATTTGATGTTTTCCCAACGCTTCAGCAGATCTTCATGCGCCGCGGTCCATTCGGCGACCGCCTGGTCCATGGTCTTGCCGTCGTTCACCGCGGCGTTGATCCTGGCGATGTCGGCGATCGGGACATAGACACTGGCGATGACCTCGCGCGCTTCGGGATTCGCTTCGGCAAAGCCCTTCTGGCCGATCCAGTAATAGCCCTGCGGCGGGGCGAAGATGCCCTTCGGATCCGCAAGGAACTTGGTGTCGAACTTCAGCGCCATCCAGGTCGGTTCCCACAGGGTGACGGCGATCCACTCCTGACGATCGGTCGCCGATTTCAGCGCCGCGGTCATGCCGGCGGTCGAGCCCTCGATCAGTTGCAGCTTCAGCCCATAGGCATCGACGGCGTCTGCCGCTTCACGCATCAGGCCCGAGCCGGGCTCGATACCGATGATCCTGCCGCCGAACTTGTCGGCGTTGTCGTTCAACTCCTCGATCGAGTCGATGGGCACGTATTTCGGCACCGCGATGGCCTGATACAGCCCGTGCGAGACCGGCGAGATTTTTTCTAGCCGGTTCTTGTTCCGGTTCCAGTAGTCCTGCGCGACGTAATCGGTCTGCGAGGCGATGATCTGGATGTCACCCTTGGTCAGCGCGGCATAGGCGATGCCCCATTCCGAGAACTCGGTCAGCTCGACAGTGAAGCCCTTGTCCTCCAGCACCTTTTTGGTGATGCCGGTGATCGGGGTCAGGTCTTCCCAGGACAGGGTGCCCATCTTGATCACCTTGTCCTGCGCCATCACCGGCGAGGCAAGCCCCAGCGCCACGGCGCCGGCAAGGATGGCTTTGAAAAATCTGCGCATGTAATCCTCCGCTGATCTGGATTAAATCGAGCCGAGTCGGGGAGAGGGACATAAGCAATCCTTCGCTGCGATTACGGCCGCAACGCCATTCCCGACCGCCCGATAGACGAGTCTTAATTTTTAGGGTTCTTGACCGGCTTTATCCAAAGCGTTCCGACGCCCTGAATACACGGACTTATCACCGACAGCTGAATTATGGGCAAACGAATTTTTCTGCGGTGAAGCATTAGTAAAACTCCCACGTCTCATCGGGTGCATTGGTCGTGAGAGGTATATCTGGTTCACGCCTGAAGTGATGACAGAACGTGCTCGACAAAGCTGGCTACGCCGACTCTGTTAAGAGATTTCTTCTTGCAAATCATAAAGTTGCCGCGTCCAGCCGTGATAGGGGTCGGATGAGCGAAGACCAGCTTACCCTGTTCGATGAACGCCCGGACCATGGGTCGCCAACCCAGCATGACGCCTTCTCCCTCAAGGGTGGCATCTATCAGCATTCCTACCTTGTTGGTCGAGAGGCTTGAGGGGGCCTTGTTCCACTCGGCGCCCTGAGAACGGAACCATTCCGGCCAACCGAGAGGTTGCCAGCCGATGGCATCCGCGCTCCAATGGCGATCGTGCAAGTGAAGAAGATTCACGCGATTGAAATCATCGACCTCTTTGAAGGGGCCGTGTTCCGCAAGAAAACTCGGGGTGCAGACCGGCTGGGCGATTTCCTGGAACAGAAAATGCAATTCTTCGCCGACCTCGCAGCGCTCATTGCCGCATAGAATGGAGATGTCCACCTCTGAATAGTTTCGCAGCGTATCATCGGCATCCGAAGCCAGCACGACGAACCCGACATCCGGGTGTTCTACCCGGAAACTCTTGATCAATGGCTTCAGCCAGTATTTTGCAAGCGCATCCGTTGCCGATATGGTTACGGTCTGTGGCCCGTCATCGCCTATGAGCGCCGAGATCGTCGCACTAATCGTGTCGAGGCCGGAGGTGGCCGCGGAATAGAGGTTCGCGCCCTCGGGCGTCAGTTCGAGCGCATGGTGCTTTCGCACGAACAGGAGCAAATCCAGCGCGCGCTCCAACTGGCGGATCTGTTGACTGACCGCGCCCTGGGTCACGTTCAGTTCCTTTGCCGCCAAGGTGAAGCTAAGGTGCTTTGCGGCCATCTCGAAGGTCGCGAAGGATCCAAGAGATGTCAGGTAGCGGCGCTTGATCGACGGCATGGCAGTGAAACCCCTCAATGAGCGGACCGCCATTCTAGCCCGGCGAACACAGTTTTCCAGATCGGAGCGAGCGGCGGATCGCAGATATCGAGAAGGCTCGACGCCGGGATGATGGGTTGAACAGACTCTCCGGTCGGCACGGCCCCTTTTGGTCGGATGCAGAGGATCCGTGTAGCAATTTCACGCGGTTGACCGAACCCTCAGTTTCTCAAGCGCATCGCTTGCGACTCGTGCGGGGTTCCCTGGGACCAGATCAATGCGCTTCCCTTGATACCGATGCCCCACTTCTTCCGACGAGAAAGTCGAGGTCGGCACCTTCCTCCGCCTGCAAGACATGATCTTGATAGAGACGCAGATAACCTCGATCCGCCTGGACCTGAGGTTCTACCCAGTTGGCGCGGCGGCGGGCGAGTTCGGCTTCATCCACAAGCAGTTCCAGGCTTCCCCCGGCCACATCAAGTCTGATTGTGTCGCCGGACTGCACCAAGGCGATAGGGCCTCCTACCGCTGCTTCGGGGGACGCATGCAGAACGACAGTCCCATATGCGGTCCCCGACATCCTTGCATCCGAAATACGCACCATGTCGCGCACTCCGGCCTCCAGCAGACGTGCTGGAATAGGCAGGTTTCCTACCTCGGCCATTCCCGGGTAACCTCGCGGTCCGCACCCCTGAAGCACAAGAACCGTATCCGCCGTGACGGGCAAGGCCGGATCGTTGATTCGTGCCCGCATGTCTTCAATGGAACTGAACACCAACGCCTGTCCCTCATGTTTGAGGAGATTCTCGTTGGCAGCCGCTGGCTTGATCACGGCGCCGTTCGGCACAAGGTTCCCCCGCAGCACCCGAATCCCGGCTTTTTCCTTTACGGGGCTGTTGAACGAGCGAATGACATCCGTATTAAAGCACTCTGCATCTGCGACGACCTCCTTGATGCAAGCCCCTGTGATCGTCAAGGCATCCCTGAGCAGATGGCTCAGTTCTTTCAGGACAACCGGAACGCCGCCCGCATAGCAGAAATCCTCCATAAGATAGGTCCCGGATGGCATGCAGTTGACCAGCAAGGGGATGTCCGCACCAAGTTCAAAATCCTGGAGATCGAAAGGTATCTCCAGCCTCTTTGCCAGCGCCAGCAGATGCACCACCGCATTTGTGGATCCTCCGAAGGCAGCATTCGCAATGACCGCATTCTCAAAGCTGTTTCGGCTGACGACCCGAGAGATCTTCAGGTCCTCTTCGACCATTCTGACGATCCGCATTCCGCTGAGATGCGCCAGGGCCATCCGTCTGGAATCGGCTGCGGGCAGCGAGGCGTTCATCGGCAGGCTCAGCCCCATGGTCTCGACCAGGGAAGCCATTGTCGAAGCGGTGCCCATGGTGTTGCATACGCCAAAGGAACGGGCGATGCCCGCCTCGGCAGCCATGAAATCCTTCAATGAGAGATCTCCGGCCCGAAATTCCTCGGAAAGACGCCAGATATCCGTTCCCGATCCCAGGATCTGGCCTCTGAATCGTCCGCTCAGCGATGGCCCCGCCGACACGACGATCGAGGGCAGATCTACGCTGGCCGCTCCCATAAGCTGGCCTGGTGTGGTCTTGTCGCACCCGCCCATCAGCACGACGCCATCGATAGGCTGGGACCGGATGGCCTCTTCAACATCCATTGCCAGCAGGTTTCGGAACAACATAGTGGTTGGGCGAACCTGATCTTCATTGAGCGAGCTTACAGGAAACTCGACGGGTAACCCGCCCGCTTCCCATACTCCACGCTTGACCGCCTCTGCCAAGCCAAGCAGGCTTGCGTTGCAAGGGTTGAATTCGGACCAGGTATTGCAGATGCCGATAACCGGCCTTCCATCGAACACATGCTCGGGAAGACCCATTGCCTTCATCGATGAGCGATGAATGAAGCCGTCTTTGCCGAGCGAGCCATACCAGTCTTTGCTACGATATTGTTTCTTCCCGGACATAAGACGGTGTTCTTTCTGCTGATGAATTGGAAATTCGATTGACTTCCGAACGGTAGCACGGGCCCCTAACAAGCAGAATCGTTATGCAGGCATCAAATCGTGAGGGGCGGCGAGACCGCTCGCGGCAAGGGCGCGAGCGGCCTTAACCTGTCGGTCTCAGTCGAGGCTCGCGTCGGCGCTGTCGTTCAAATCGATCCAGATTGTCTTGAGCTGGGTGTACTGGTCGTGGGCGTGGACGCTGTTGTCGCGGCCGCCGAAGCCCGATTGCTTGTAGCCGCCGAAGGGGGTGGTCACGTCGCCCTCGCCGAAGCTGTTCACCGTCACCGTGCCCGCCCGCAAGGCCCGCGCCCCGCGCAAGGCCCGCTTGCCGTTGGCCGAGAAGATCGAGGCCGCAAGCCCGTAGTCGGTGTCGTTGGCAACCCGGATCGCCTCCTCGAAACTGTCCACCACGATCACCGTCAGGATCGGGCCGAAGATCTCCTCCACCGCCAGCCGGGAATCGCGCGCGGTCTCCACGATGGTCGGCTCGATGAAGCCCTCGGCCACCACCTTGCCGCCGACCAGCACGGTTTCCGATTTCGCCGCATCCAGATAGCTGCTGACCTTGTCGAAATGCGCCTTCGAGACAAGCGGACCCACGCGGTTCGCCGGATCCAGCGGATCGCCCACCAGCCAGCCGGCCGCCTCGGCCCGGACCTTCTCCAGCAGCCGGTCCCTGATGCCGCGCTGCACGATCAGGCGGCTGGCGGCCGAGCAGTTCTGCCCCATGTTCCAGAACGCGCCGTTCACCACATGCGCCGCCACCGCGTCCAGGTCCTCGGCATCGTCCAGCACGATGCAGGGGTTCTTGCCGCCCAGCTCCAGCACCACC
>NZ_JRKO01000065.1 GCF_000763885.1 Paracoccus versutus
GGACAGGGGGATGTCCGCCCCCTCTTGCGGCCCAAGGCCGCAATTCACCCCCGAGGGTATTTCGGCAACGGAGAAAGGCTTCAGCCGCCGAAACTGCTGCGCCCGCCCGAGCGGGCGGTGGCCGAGGCGCCGAAGCCGCCGCGCTGGCTGACCTGGGTCGCGCTCATCGGCGGCTTGCCGATGGTCGAGGGCGCACGCTGAAAGGCCGCGGCCGGCACCTTGCCCGCGCCGCGGTTGCTGGCGAAGCTCTGGTCGCCCTTGGGCGTGGAATAGCGCCCGTCGGCCGTGTTCACCATCGGCTGCGAGAAGATGCCGCCGCCGCGCGACAGCATCGAGCCCATCATGTAGCCCACCAGCAGCGGCATGAAGGAAAACCCGCCGCCCGAGCCCTGCGCCTGCTGTTCCTGGGCCGGGTCGCCGCCGCAATTGCCGACGCCATGTTCCTGTTCGCACAGCTCCTTGGATTCGTAGCGCGGCGCGGTTTCCAGGAATTCCTGCTGGGCGGCGGCAAAGTTCTGGCGGCAGTCCTCCTCGGTGAACCACAGGGTTTCCTGCTTGCTGGCGGCGATGCAGCTTTCCAGGTCGGGAAAGCTTTGCGCGTCCATGCGGTCGTCCTCGCAGGCGGCCAGCGCCAGGGTCGCGGTTCCGGCCAGCACCAGCGCGACATGGCGCGAGCGTTTGCGGGGGAGGCGGTCGGTCATGGTCAGCCCTCGATGAAATGCGGCTTGAAGCGCGACAGGTTGTGGGTGATGGGCGAGCGGTCCTCGCGCAGGCCGAGGCCGCAGCAGGTCTCGCCCACGATCCAGGCGCCCAGCACCGGGTGGAAGCCGCCGAAATCCGGCAGCCGGGCCAGGCCCTGCACGATCATCGGGTGATGCGAATAGCTGTCGTCGCCGGTGCGCGCCACCTCGCGGCCCGCCTCGCGGATCACCACGCCCGCGCCCTCGCGCGAGAAGATCGGCTTGGTCACATGGCCCTGGGCCAGGGTTTCGCGCGCGGCTTCGAAGGCCGGGGCCAGCTCGGGGGCGGGGCTGCCGCCCGCCATCGCCTCCTCGACGTCGGCCAGGAAGAAGGCGGGCAGCAGGTTCGGGTGGCCGGGGAACATCTGCCACAGAAGCGGCAGGATGCCCTTGTTCGACAGCACCGCCTTCCAGGGCGGTTCGATGAAGCGGGTGCCCGAGCCTTGCAGGTGCCGGGCGAAGTCGTCGCGCAGCATGTCCTCCCAGGGGTAGAGCTTGAAGAGCGTGCCGATGACGCGGGACTGGTCGTCGGCGAATTGCCCCTCCTCGGTCAGGCCGATCTGGGAAAGCGCGGTGAAATGCGCGCCCAGGCCCGCCTCGCGCGCGGCCCAGGCCAGGGTCTCGACGGTGGCGTAATCCTCGGGGTTGTCGGGATCGGCGGTGAAATGCACCTCTTCGCCGTCGGTGCAGATCTGCGTCCAGCGCGCCACGATCGCCTCGTGGATGCTGTTGAACTGGTCGGCATCGGCATCCAGCACCCCCGCCGCCCGCTGCTGTTCGAACCAGAGCCATTGGAAGCTGGCGGATTCGTAGAGCGATGTCGGGGTGTCGGCGTTGTATTCCAGCAGCTTCGCCGGGCCATGGCCGCCATAGGCCAGGTCCATGCGGCCGTAAAGCTCGGGCTCGCCCCGCGCCCAGCTGGCGGCCACCAGATCCCAATGCTCGCGCGGGATGTCGAGCCGGGTCAGCCAGGATTCGTCGCGGACGGCGCGGTCCACCGCCTCGCGGCAGAGCGCGTGCAGTTCCGTCGCGGGTGCCTCGATGTCCTCCTCGACCTGGCGCAGGGTGAAGCGATAGGCGCTGGTTTCGTCCCAATAGGGCTCGCCGCCCATGTCGGCGAAGCTGAAGCCCAGCTTCTCGGCCTCGTCGCGCCAGCCGGGCCGCTCGGGAAGGGTGCGTTTTTCCATGGTCTCTCCTTCCGCCCGAGATAGGACGGGGCGGCGCCTCGGCGCAAGCCTGCGCCGCTATTTTCTGGCCGTGCGGGTCGGTGCATCGGCCGCCCTTCGCCCCCCGGCAGGCCGGGTTTCACGCGGGGCTTGCGGCAGGGCCGGCTTCGCGCCAAGCTGCTACCATTCCAGCCCCGCGAGCGACGGGGCGCGACAACAGGGATGATCCGTCATGCAGAACCGTTTCCCGCTTCGCGCGCTCATGCTGGCCTCGGCCGTGGCCTTGGCGCCGGCCGGTGCCGCCTGGGCCGAGACCCCCGCCGATACGCTGGTGATCGCTCATCAGATCGACGACATCATCAGCCTGGACCCCGGCCAGAGCTTCGAGTTCTCGGGCCAGGACGTGGTCAGGAACCTTTACGACCGGCTGGTCGATATCGACCCGCTGGACCTGGCGGCGGGCATCAAGCCCAGCCTGGCCGAAAGCTGGGAGGTCAGCGAGGACGGCAAGACCATCACGCTGACCATGCGCGAGGGGGTGAAGTTCCATTCCGGCAATCCGGTCCGGGCCGAGGATGCCGCCTGGTCGCTGCAACGCGCCGTCAAGCTGAACAAGTCGCCCGCCTTCATCCTGAACCAGTTCGGCTTCACCGCCGAGAACGTGGACGAGCGCGTGACCTTCGACGGCAACAGGCTGGTGCTGCAACTCGACCAGCCCTATGCGCAAAGCTACGTGCTGAACTGCCTGGCCTCGGAGGTCGGCTCGGTCGTGGACAAGGAAACCGTGATGGCCCATGCCGAGGGCGAGGATTTCGGCAATGCCTGGCTGTCCACCAACGA
This sequence comes from Paracoccus versutus, assembly GCF_000763885.1. Taxonomy (GTDB): domain Bacteria; phylum Pseudomonadota; class Alphaproteobacteria; order Rhodobacterales; family Rhodobacteraceae; genus Paracoccus; species Paracoccus versutus. The sequence continues at coordinate 2,747 of NZ_JRKO01000065.1, forward strand.
TGCGGGTTCGGGGCCCTTCACCCTGGCCACATGGCGGCCGAACGAGGCGGTGCAGCTGACCGCCAATCCCGATTACTGGCAGGGCGCTCCGGCATTGGCGCGGGTGATCGTGCGCCATGTCCAGGAAAGCAGCGCGCAACGGCTGCTGCTGGAGCAGGGCGACGTGGACGTGGCCCGCAACCTGACGCCGACCGATGTCGAGGGCATCGCCGGCAACGACAGGCTGAAGGTGATGGACGAGCTGCGCGGCCGCATCCTCTACATGGGGCTGAGCCAGAAGGATCCCCTGCTGTCCCGCCCCGAGATGGTCGAGGCGATGAAATACCTGATCGACTATGCGGGCATGGAATCGAGCTTCCTCAAGGGCCAGTGGAAGGTGCATCAGAACTTCCTGCCCGAGGGCTACCTGGGCGCCTCGGACGAGAACCCCTGGACCCATGACATCGAGAAGGCCCGCCAGATCCTGACCGATGCCGGCATCACCTCGGGCACGGTCAGGACCATCGTGCGCGACATCCGCGAATATGTCGACGCCGCCCAGACCCTGCAGGCCGCCATGGCGCAGGTCGGGCTGACGCTGGAGATCCAGCAGATGACCGGGGCGCAGGTGCTGGACGCCTATCGCGCGCGCCAGGTGCCGGTCTTCATCGGCGAATGGGGGCCGGATTACGCCGATCCGCATACCAATGCCTCGACCTTCGCCCATAACCCGAACAATGCCGACGATGCCGGCCTGTCGCAGCTGGCATGGCGCAACAGCTGGGCGGTGCCCGACGAGATGAACCGCGCCGTCGAGGCCGCCACGCTGGAGGGCGACACCGACAAGCGGGTGCAGATGTATCTGGACATCCAGAGCCAATATCGCGAAATCGCGCCGATCATCCCGATGTTCCAGAAGATCGAGCAGGTGGCGATGCAGCAGAACGTCCAGAACTGGACCTCGGGCGGCTCGGTCAGCTCGGTCCTCTATCGCCAGGTGACGAAGGAATAGGGCGTGGTCCAGCCCGACATGCTGGACCAGCCGGGGCGGGACGGGCCGCCCCCCGCCGCCGGCGCGCCGTCGGGGCGCGCCATGCGGCTGGGCCGTCGCTTCGCCGGCGTGGCCCTGTCGCTGGTGCTGACGCTGCTGGGCCTTTTGCTCGTCACCTTCGTCATCGGCCGCATCATGCCGATCGACCCGGTGCTGAAGGTGGTGGGCGAGCGCGCGACCCAGGCGCAATATGACGCGGCCTATCAGGCCATGGGGCTGGACAAGCCGATCTGGCAGCAGTTCCTGCGCTACATGGCCGAGGTGCTGCGCGGCGATTTCGGCCGCTCGATCTCGACCGGCCATGCGGTGGCGCAGGACTTGCGGCGGGTGTTCCCGGCCACGCTGGAGCTGGCGACGCTGGGCACGATGATCGGCGTGCTGGTCGGCGTGCCGCTGGGCGTGGTCGCCGCCGCGCGCCGGGGCGGCTGGATCGACCAGGTCGCCCGCGTGGTGGCGCTGGTCGGCTATTCCATGCCGATCTTCTGGCTGGGGCTGATGGGCCTTCTGCTGTTCTACGGCATCCTCGGCTGGGTCGGCGGGCCGGGACGGCAGGGCATCGTCTACGACGGCATGGTGCCCACCGTCACCGGGCTGATCCTGGTCGACAGCCTGGTCGCCGGCGACTGGGCCGCCTTCCGCGACGCCTTCAGCCATATCGTGCTGCCGGCCGGCCTTCTGGGCTATTTCAGCCTTGCCTATATCAGCCGCATGACCCGCAGCTTCATGCTGGAGCAGCTTTCGGCGGAATATGTCGTCACCGCCCGCGTCAAGGGCCTGTCCGAGCGCCGGGTGATCTGGGGCCATGCCTTCCGCAACATCCTGGTGCCGCTGGTCACGGTGATCGCGCTGAGCTTCGGCTCGCTGCTGGAAGGCTCGGTGCTGACCGAGATCGTGTTCTCCTGGCCCGGCATCGGCCAGTATATCACCAAGGCGCTGCTGGCCGGCGACATGAACGCGGTGCTGGGCGGGACCGTGGTGGTCGGCACCTGCTTCGTGGCGCTGAACCTGCTTTCCGACATCCTCTACCGCCTGCTGGACCCGAGGGCGACATGACCCGGACCACCCGCGCATGGCTGCTTTCGGACGCGCCGCAGACAAGGCGGCAGGCCCGGCTCGGGGCGCTCTACCAGGGCTGGCTGACCTTTCGCGCCAACCGGCTGGCGATGGTCGGGCTCGCGATCCTGGTCCTGCTGGTGCTGGTCGCGGGTTTCGCGCCCTGGATCGCGCCGCAAAACCCCTATGCGCAGAACCTGGCCCAGCGGTTGCAGCCGCCCTCCGCGCAGCATTGGCTGGGCACGGATGCGCTGGGGCGGGACATCCTGTCGCGGCTGATCTTCGGCTCGCGGATCACGCTGTTCATCGTCGGCACCGTGGCGCTGATCGCGCCGGTGATCGGGCTTTTCGTCGGCACGGTGGCGGGCTTCGCCGGCGGCTGGGTCGACCAGGTGCTGATGCGCATCACCGACATCTTCCTGGCCTTCCCCAAGCTGATCCTGGCCCTGGCCTTCGTCGCCGCCCTCGGCCCCGGCATCGGCAATGCGGTGCTGGCGCTGGCCATCACCTCATGGCCGCCCTATGCGCGGCTCGCGCGGGCCGAGACGCTGACCATCCGCCGCGCCGACTATATCGCCGCCGCCCGGCTGCAGGGCGCGGGGCCCTTGCGGCTGCTGATCGGCCATGTCTGGCCGCTCTGCGTCAGCTCGCTGATCGTGCGGGTGGCGCTCGACATGGCGGGGATCATCCTCTCGGCCGCGGGGCTGGGCTTCCTGGGCCTCGGCGCGCAGCCGCCGATGCCGGAATGGGGGGCGATGATCTCGGACGGGCGCAGCTATATCCTGGACTTCTGGTGGGTCGCGGCCATGCCCGGCCTGGCGATCTTCGTCGTGTCCCTGGCCTTCAACCTGCTCGGCGACGGGCTGCGCGACGTGCTGGATCCCAGGGGAGGGCGGGAATGACGCCGCTGCTTTCGGTCCGGAACCTGCGCGTCGCCTTCCCGACCCGCTCGGGCCTGTTCGAGGCGGTGCGCGGCGTCAGCTTCGAGCTGGGCCGCGAGCGGTTGGGCGTGGTCGGCGAAAGCGGCTCGGGCAAGACCATGACCGGCCGCGCCATCCTCGGCCTCGTGCGTCCGCCGGGGCGGGTCGATGCCGACCGCATGGCGCTTAGCGGCGAATCGATCCTGAACCTGCCCGAGCGGCGGATGCGCCGCCTGCGCGGCGCGCGCATCAGCATGGTGATGCAGGATCCCAAGTTCAGCCTGAACCCGGTGATGACCGTCGGCCGCCAGATCGTCGAGGGCTACCGGCTGCACACGGGCGTCAGCCGCGCCCAGGCCCGCGACAAGGCGCTGGAAATGCTCGCCGCCGTGCAGATCCGCGACCCCGAACGGGTGTTTCACGCCTATCCGCACGAGGTCTCGGGCGGCATGGGCCAGCGCATCATGATCGCGATGATGCTGGCCCCCGACCCCGAGATCCTGATCGCGGACGAACCCACCTCGGCGCTGGACGTCTCGGTCAGGAACGAGGTGCTGCGCATCCTGGACCGGCTGGTGCGCGAACGCGGCATGGGGCTGATCTTCATCAGCCACGACCTGAACCTGGTGGCGCAATTCTGCGACCGCGTCCTGATCATGTATGCCGGCCGCGTGGTCGAGGAACTGCCCGCGCGCGATCTGCACGCCGCCCGCCACCCCTATACCCAGGGCCTGCTGAACAGCCTGCCGCGCCTCGACCGCCCGGTGGAACGGCTCGCGGTCCTGCAAAGGCAGGCGGGCTGGCGCGACGCCCCGCCCGAGGGCGCGGCATGATGCGGCTTCTTCGTTCCCCAAATACCCATCCGCGCCGGTGCAACCCATGCTGACGGTCGAGGATCTGGACGTCTGGTTCGGCCATCCGCCCGAGCGCGTCGATGCGGTGAAATCCGCCAGCTTCGCCGTCCGGCCGGGCGAAAGCTTCGGCCTCGTCGGCGAAAGCGGCTCGGGCAAGTCCACGATCCTGCGCGCCATCGCCGGGCTCGTCGACAGCTGGTCGGGCCGCATCGAGGTCGCGGGCGAAGCCGTCGCCGGCCGCCGCCGCTCGCGCGGCTTCCACAAGACCGTGCAGATGGTGTTCCAGGATCCCTATGCCAGCCTGCATCCGCGCCATTCCGTGGACCGGGTGCTGTCGGAAACCCTGCGCCTGCAGGGCATGGACCGGATCGACGCCCGCATCGCCCGGCTTCTGGACCAGGTCGGGCTGGGGCAGGGCTTCCGCTTCCGCTATCCGCACCAGCTGTCGGGCGGCCAGCGCCAGCGCGTCGCCATCGCCCGCGCGCTCGCGGCCGAGCCCAGGCTCCTCTTGCTCGACGAGCCGACCTCGGCGCTCGATGTCAGCGTGCAGGCCGAGATCCTGAACCTGCTTGCCGACATCCGGGCCGAGCGGCGGCTGAGCTATGTCCTGGTCAGCCACGACCTGGCGGTGGTGGCGCATATGTGCGACCGGCTGGCGGTGATGCGCGCGGGCCGGATCGTCGAGGAAATGGACGCCGCCAGCCTGCGCGCGGGCGCGGCGCAGGGCGATTACGCCCGCGCGCTGATCGCCGCCAGCGCCGGCTATGTCCGCGAATCCTAGCACTACTTTGGCAGAAGTCTGTTGAGCATTTTTCGCCACTTCCTACGGCAGTGGGGACAGTTGGGCGGCGGCTGACTGAGCTGGATCAAGATCGTCTGTCTGATAGCTGGTAGGCTCGGTTGCGGCGGGGCAGCTGGGGCCCTTTTTTTTCCGACCCGCTGCCTTCAGGCGTCGGGCTTGCAGGAAGGCGAACGCGATCATGGTCATGAGCGCATGTCGGTGCAGGCCCTGCCATGATCGGCCCTCGAAGTGGTCAAGGCCCAACTCTTCCTTGAGCTGCTGATGGGCTTGCTCACAGACCCAACGGGCCTTGATGGCCCCGGCCAGTTTCTTGAGCGGTGTGTCGGCCGGCAGGTTGCTGAGGTAGTATTTGCGCTCGCCGGTGGAACGGTGCTCGCCGACCAGCCAGACCTCCTCGCCGGGCAGATGCTGCTGGCCAAGATTGCCAATGCGCTGCGGCGGTCCGCAGGCCAACGCGGACGCGCATGGCAGCGAACCGGGCTGAGAGCTTGCCTTTCGTGCCGCGCCGCCAACTCACGGCCTGCCACTTCGCATTCTCAAGTATCCTGCGCCGGACGAGATGGGACATCGGGGACATGGTTCTTACGCGGTCGCCCGCGCCCGGCGACCGGGAAGATCAGGGTAAGGTTGGCCGAGTAGACCTTCTGCTTGTGAGCGATGCCCACGGCCCATCAGTCCACGCTCGGTGAGCGCCTGCCGGAACGGGCCAGACAGGCCATAGCCGGCGTCGGCCAGGATGCCGCCAAAGCGCGCACCTGCGCTGCGCACACGGTCGATCTCGGCCAATGCGATCTCCGGCTTGGTACGGTAGGTGCGCGCCTCGTCAGGAACCTTTGCCCGATCCATGCGCGCCCTATCACTGGTCCAGCTCTCGGGCAGAAACAGCCGAAGCCCGATCATCACGGGCACTTCGCCTGATGCCAGCGTCACCGACACAAGGGTCTGGCAGTTGGCGTTCTTGCCGAGCGCCGACGCGTACTGCGGTGCTACCCCAACTGAGGCACGCCCCTTCTTGGGCAACGCGGTATCATCAATAATCAGCCAAGCATCGCTGCCACCAACCAAGGCGTCTGCCTGCCGGCACAGTTCCTTCTCCAGCGGCGCGCTGGCCCACAGCGCGGCACCAATAAAATGATGAAGTTGGTCATAACCAATCCCGGGCGAACGCATCGCCATGGGCTGCACGCTCTTGCGATCGCCAGGACCAATCAGCTCCTCAACGCAAGCCGGACACATCCGCGCCCGGCGCCGGTCGCCCAATGTTGCCACAAAGGGACGAAGCCACTCCGTCAGATCGTCCCGTCGATCATCCGCCATCGCCAGCCTCCACAAGCTGGCACTCTATGAATCACCGCAAGTGACTCTTGGGAATCCTGAAAATGCACTTCTGCCAAAGTAGTGTTAGACCGCCACGCCGAAGATCTTGCCGATGCCGGCGGTGGCCGCCAGCGCCAGGGTTCCGCCCGCAGTCACCCGCAGCACCGCCCGGCCGGGCGGGGCGCCGCCGGCCCAGGCCCCCAGCGCGCCCAGCGTTCCCAGTGCGACCAGCACCGCGACCAGCACGCTGGCGACGACCTGGCCGCCGGGCGCGAACACCGCCGCCAAGAGCGGCACCGACGCCGCGGTGCTGAAGGTCGCGGCCGAGGCCAGCGCCGCTTGCAGCGGGTTCGCGTTCGACGCCTCGCTGAGCCCCAGCTCGTCGCGGACATGGGCGGCCAGCGCATCATGCTCGGTCACTTCGCGCGCGGCCTGCAGGGCGGTGCCGGGGCTCATGCCGCGCGTTTCGTAGATGGCGGCCAGCTCGTGCAGCTCCGCCTCGGGCATCTCGCGCAGGGCCGTGCGTTCGCGGGCGATGTCGGCGCGCTCGGTATCCGATTGCGAACTGACCGAGACATATTCGCCCATGGCCATGGACATTGCCCCCGCGACCAGCCCGGCAAGCCCGGCGATCAGGATCGCCTCGCGTCCCGGATCGGCCGCGGCGACCCCGGTGATCAGCGCGCCGGTCGAGACGATGCCGTCGTTCGCCCCCAGCACCGAGGCGCGCAGCCAGCCCAGGCGGCTGACGTAATGCGGATCGTCGGGATGGGCGCTGGGTTGCTTGCTCATGGCTGGCCTCGGCTGCTGCATCGCGGGCAGATTAACCGGCCCCGCCGGATTTGCCAGCCTTGCGTCCCGCGCCCGGCGCCGTCACGCTGCGGCCAGGCGAATCCCGCCGGACGGAGGTGACATGCTCCACGACCCGATCCTGCCGCCGCCGCGCAACCTGATCGGCGGCGCCTGGCGCCCGGCCGCCTCGGGGCGCGAGATGCCGATGATCTCGCCCCTCGACGGCCGGCCCTTCGCCGCCATCGCCGATTCCGGCCCCGAGGACGTGGATGCCGCGATCCGCGCCGCCCGCACCGCCTTCGAGGGCGACTGGGGCCGCCTGACCGCGGCCGAGCGCGGCCGGCTGATGCTGCGCCTTGCCCTGCGCATCGAGGCCGAGGCAGAGACGCTGGCGCAGCTGGAAACCCGCGACAACGGCAAGCCCATCGCCCAGTCCCGCGCCGACATGGCGGCGCTGGCGCGCTATTTCGAATATTACGGCGGCGCGGCCGACAAGCTGCATGGCGAGGTGATCCCCTTCCTGAACGGCCATGACGCCATCAGCCTGCGCGAGCCGCATGGCGTCACCGGCCATATCATCCCCTGGAACTATCCGGTGCAGATCTTCGGCCGCTCGGTCGGCGCGGCGCTGGCCATGGGCAATGCCACCGTGACCAAGCCGGCCGAGGATGCCTGCCTGACCATCCTGCGCCTGGGCGCGCTTGCGGCCGAGACCGGCTTTCCACCCGGCGCGATCAATATCGTCACCGGGCGCGGCGCGGTGGCCGGGCGGGCGCTGTCCGAACATCCCGGCGTCGATTTCATCAGCTTCACCGGCTCGCCCCAGGTCGGCCAGGCCATCGGGATCGCCGCGGCGCGCAATCACATCCCCTGCACGCTGGAACTGGGTGGCAAGTCGCCGCAGATCGTCTTCGACGACGCCGACCTCGAGGCCGCCGCGCCGGTGATCGTGGGTGCCATCGTGCAGAACGGCGGCCAGACCTGCTCGGCCGGATCGCGCGTGCTGATCCAGCGCGGCATCTGGGACCGGCTGACCGCCATGCTGGCCGAACGCTTTCGCTCGGTCGAGGCGGGCCCGGCAGAAGGCGCGCTGCTGGGCCCGCTGATCTCGGCCCGGCAGAAGGCGCGGGTCGAAGGCTACATCGCCGGGGCCGCGGCGCCGCTGATCGCCCGCGGCGCCATTGCCGGGGACGCGCCGGCGACCGGCTTCTACGTCGCGCCGGCGCTCTTCGGCCCGGTCGATCCGGCAAGCCCGCTGGCGCAGGAGGAAATCTTCGGCCCGGTGCTGGCCGCCATCCCCTTCGACACCGAGGCCGAGGCCGTGGCCATCGCCAACGGCACCGAATACGGGCTGGTCGCCGGCATCTGGACCCGCGACGGGGACCGCCAGGCGCGCATGGCCCGCGCCATGCGCTGCGGACAGGTCTTCATCAATGCCTATGGCGCCGGGGGCGGGATCGAGCTGCCCTTCGGCGGGCTGCGCAGATCCGGCCACGGGCGCGAAAAGGGCTTCGCCGCGCTTTACGAATTCTCGCGGCTGAAGACCGTGGTTCATCGTTTCGCATAAAGGGAGGGAAAGATCATGCGGCTGCAAGGCAAGACGGCATTGGTGACGGGCGGCGCCTCGGGCTTCGGGCGCGGCATCGCCGAAACCTTCGCGCGCGAGGGGGCGCGGGTGGCGGTGCTGGACATCGACGGCGAAGGCGCGGCGGTGGTGGCCGAGGGGATCGACGGGCTCGCGCTGGCCTGCGACGTGAGCCGGGGCGACCAGGTCCGCGCGGCGGTGGACAAGGCGCGCGAAGCCTTCGGCGCCCTCGACATCGTGGTCAACAACGCCGGCTGGACCACGCCGAACGGCCCGCTTCTGGACACCGACGAGACGGCGTTCCGCAAGATCTACGACATCAACGTGCTGTCGATCTTTCACATGACCCATGCGGTGTTGCCGCATTGGCGGACGCGCGGGCAGGGGGTGATGATCAACGTCAGTTCGACCGCCGGCATCCGGCCGCGGCCGGGGCTGAGCTGGTACAATTCCTCCAAGGGCGCGGTGAACACCCTGACCCGCAGCCTGGCGGCGGAACTCGCGCCCGAGGGCATCCGCGTGAACGCCATTGCCCCGGTCATGGGCGAGACCGGGATGCTGGAGCGCTTCATGGGCTGCGAGGACACGCCCGAGAACCGCGCCCGCTTCCTTTCGACCATCCCGCTGGGCCGGCTGTCGAAGCCGCGCGACATCGCCAATGCCGCGCTTTACCTGGCCTCGGACGAGGCCGATTTCATCACCGGCGTCATCCTCGAGGTCGATGGCGGGCGGACGGTCTAGCCCGTCACGCCCTGCGCCCGCCGCGTGGCCGCGCTGCGCCACAGGAAGGCCAGCACGAACAGCACCGTCAGCACCAGCACGATGGTCGGTGCCGGGGCGCTGTTCAGCCAGAAGCTGGCCCAGACCCCGCTGGCCGCCCCGAATGCCGCGACGCCGACCGAGGTGGCCAGCATGGCGGACAGCCGGCGCGTCAGCAGGAAGGCCACCGCCCCCGGCGCGATCAGCAGCGCCACGGCCAGGATGATGCCGACCGAGCTGAGCATGGCGACCACCGTGGCCGAGATCATGGCGAGCAGCCCGTAGTTCAGCAGGTTGAACGCCAGCCCCGACACCCGCGCCTGCACCGGGTCGAAGGCCAGGAGCGCGAAATCGCGCCATTTCAGCACCAGCACCAGCCCGACCATGGCCGAGATGCCGCCGGCAAGGCGCAGATCTTCGGGGCCGACGCCCAGCATGTTGCCAAACAGGATATGGTCCAGGTGCAGGTCGGTCTGGATCGCGGTGTAAAGCACCACCCCCAGCCCGAACATGCCCGACATGACCACGCCCAGCACGGTGTCGGCCTTGACGCGGCTGTTGTCCTGGATCCAGCCGGTCAGGGCCGCGCAGCCCAGGCCCGCCAGGAAGGCGCCAAGGATCAGCGGCAGGCCCGCGACATAGGCCAGCACCACGCCGGGCAGCACGGCATGGCTGACCGCATCGCCCATCAGCGACCAGCCCTTGAGCACCAGAAAGCAGGACAAAAGCCCCGCCGGCAGCGCGATCATCAGCCCGATCAGCGCCGCATCGCGCATGAAGGGGAAGGAAAAGGGCATCAGCAGCCAGTCCATCACGCGGCCTCCTTCAGCGCGTCGCGGGCGCGGCGGCGGGCGGCCAGAAGCCCGTGCTTCGGCGCCAGCAGGAAGGCGGCCAGGAAGATCAGCGTCTGCAGGCAGACGATCACCCCCCCGGTCGCGCCGTCGAGGAAGAACGAGACATAGGCGCCAATGGCCGAGGTGAGCGAGCCGATCGCCACCGACAGCAGGATCAGCCGCGGAAAGCGGTCGGTCAGCAGATAGGCTGTGGCGCCCGGCGTCACCACCAGCGCCACGACCAGGAAGGCGCCGACGGTCTGCATCGCCGCCACGGTCGAGGCCGAGAGCAGGGTGAAGAACAGCACCTTCAGCGCCTGCGGGTTCAGCCCGATGGTGCGGGCGTGGCTCTCGTCGAAGAACACCACCATCAGGTCGCGCCATTTCGCCGCCAGCACCAGCGCCGAGATGCCGCCGATCAGCGCCAGCTGCAGCGTGTCGCCGGGCGTGATCGCCAGGATGTTGCCCATGGTGATGGTCTGCACGGAAACCGCCATCGGGTTGAGCGAGACCATGAACAGCCCCAGCCCGAAGAAGCCGGTGAAGATCAGGCCGATGATCGCATCCTCGCGCAGGCCCGTGCGCTTGTTCAGAAACAGCATGGTCAGCGCCGCGAGCCCGCCCGACAGGAACGCCCCCAGCGCGAAGGGCAGGCCCAGCATGTAGGCCCCGGCGACGCCCGGCACGATGGAATGGGACAGCGCGTCGCCGATCAGCGACCAGCCCTTGAGCATCAGATAGGCCGACAGGAAGGCGCAGACCCCGCCGACCAGCGCCGAGACCCAGATCGCGTCGGTCATGTAGCTGTATTCGAAGGGCACCAGCAGCGTGCGGATCATTTCGGCGCCGCCTCTTCGCGGGCGCTGCGCTGCTTGTCGTCGTAAAACACCAGCGGGCGCTCGTCGTCCGACAGCACGGTCAGGCCGCGCGGGTCGTCGTCGTCGTGCAGGTGCCGCGGCCCCAGCACGAAATGGCGCAGCACGCCGCCGAAGGCCAGCCGCAGGTTGTCGGGGGTGAAGACCTCGGCCGTGGGGCCATGGGCCAGCACCGTGTTCTTCATCAGCACCACCCGGTCGCAATATTCCGGCACCGAGCCGAGGTCGTGGGTCGAGACCAGCATGACCCGCCCCTCGTCCCGCATTTCCTGCAACAGCGCGATGATGGCGGATTCGGTCTTGACGTCCACGCCGGTAAAGGGCTCGTCGAGCAGGATCACCCAGGCGCCCTGCGCCAGGGCGCGGGCCAGGAAGACGCGCTTCTTCTGGCCGCCCGAAAGCTCGCCGATCTGGCGGTGGCGGAAGTCCTGCATGTTCACCCGCGCCAGCGCTTCGTCCACGGCGCGGCGATCCTCGGGCCGCGCCCGGCGCAGAAAGCCCATATGGCCGTAGCGGCCCATCATCACCACGTCCTCGACCAGCACCGGAAAGGACCAGTCCACCTCCTCGGCCTGGGGCACATAGGCGATCAGGTTGCGGCGCAGCGCCTGCGGCACGGTCAGGCCCAGCACCCGCACCTTGCCGGCGGCGGCCGGAACAAAGCCCATCAGCGCCTTGAACAGCGTGGACTTGCCCGAGCCGTTCACCCCCACCAGCGCCGTGACCGAGCCCTGCGGCACGGTGAAATTCGCGTCGCGCAGGGCGGTGAAGCCGTTGCGATAGGCCACGGTCAGGCCGGATACCTCGATGCCCAGGGCGTCACGCATCGCTCAGCGCCTCGACGATGGTTTCCGAGGTCACGCGCAGCAGGTCCAGGTAGGTCGGCACCGGCCCGCCGGCCTCGGACAGGCTGTCGACGTAAAGCACGCCGCCATAGCGCGCCCCGGTCTCGGCCGCGATCTGCCTGGCCGGGCGGTCCGAGACGGTGCTTTCCGAAAACACTACCGGGATCTTGTGCTGCCTGATCGCATCGACCACGCGGCGCACCTGCTGGGGCGTGCCCTGCGCATCGGCGTTGATCGGCCACAGGAACAGCTCGCGCAGGCCGAAATCCCGCGCCAGATAGGAAAACGCCCCCTCCGACGTGACCAGCCAGCGCCGCTCCTCGGGCAGGGCGCGGGCGGCGTCGCGCAGCGGGCCGATGGTGCGGGCGATCTCGCCCTTGTAGCGGCCGGCATTGGCGCGATAGCTGCCCTCGCCCTCGGGGTCGACCTGGGACAGGGCGGCGGCGATGTTGTCGACATAGACCAGCGCCGTGTCCAGCGCCATCCAGGCATGCGGGTTGGGCTTGCCGTCGTAATGCCCGCCCGAGATCGGCATCGGCTCGATCCCCTCGGTCAGCGTGGCCGAGGGCAGGTCGCCCAGGTTGCGCAGGAACTGTTCGAACCACAGTTCCAGGTTCATCCCGTTGCGCAGGACCAGGCTGGCGTCGCGGGCGCCGATCAGGTCGCTGGGGGTCGGTTCGTAACCGTGGATCTCGGCCCCCGGCTTGGTGATCGAGACCACCTCGGCGCGGTCCCCGGCCACGTTGCGCGCCATGTCGGCGATGATGGTGAAGGTGGTCGCCACCTTGAACTTGCCGCCCTGCGCCAGCGCCGGGGCGGAAAGGATGGCGGGGGCGGCCAGCCCGGCAAGGGCCGTGGTCAGGAATGTTCTGCGCTTCATGGTCCGATTCTTGTTCCCGTGGGCCTGGTTCTGTTGCCGTTTATCTGCGAACGATTCTCAACTGTCAAGCCAGTTGCAATTTCTTCGCATCTGGGCCAGAAAACCGCATGGAGATCGAAACCCGCGCCGAAGCCTTCGAGGCCGCGCTGCGCCGTGCCGGCGTGCGCATCACCCGCCAGCGGGCGGCGCTGTTGCGCGTGCTGGCTGGGGCCGAGGACCACCCCGACGCGACGCAGCTGCACCAGCGCGCCATGGCGGCGGGGGCGGGGGTGTCGCTGGCGACGGTCTACCGCACGCTCTCGGCGCTCGAGGCGCAGGGCGTGATCCAGAAGCTGGAGTTCGAGGGCGAGCCGGCGCGGTTCGAGCCCGCCGACGGCAGCCACCACGACCACATGATCGACGTCGAGACAGGCGAGGTCATGGAATTCGTCAACGAGCGCATCGAGCGCCTGCAGGCCGAGATCGCCACCGAGATGGGCTATGAGATCGTCCGCCACCGGCTGGAGCTTTACGTCCGGCGGCGGAGATGAACCTGGCGGTCTTCGACAAGATCATCTCGGACCGCGGCTCGCGCTATGCGGTGTCGGGCGGGCCGGCACGGACGCGCGCCGAGGCCGAGGCGCTGCTGGCCGAACTGCGCCGCAACAAGCGTTTCGCCAAGGCGACGCACAACAGCTGGGCCGCGATCCTGTCGGGCGAGGCGGTGCGCGACGACGACGGCGAAACCGGCGCCGGCCAGATCATCCTGCAGATGCTGGAGCGGGCCGGGCTGACCGACCATGTGGTGATCGTGACGCGCTGGTATGGCGGCAAGAACCTGGGGGGCGACCGCTTTCGCCATGTCGTCGATGCGGTGCGGCACTATCTGGCGCAGGTGGGGCGCTAATTCTCGCCCTTCACGGCATGGGCTTGCAGCAGTTCCAGCGGCACGATCTCCAGCGTGCGGGCATGGGTGGCCTCCAGCACCACCTCGGGCGCGGCGAATTCCTGCGCGGCCTGCAGGAAGCGCGCGGCGCAAAGGCACCAGCGGTCGCCCGGCTTCAGCCCCGGAAAGCGGAACTCGGGCCGCGGCGTGCTGAGGTCGTTGCCCAGGTATTTCGACAGCGCCAGGAACTCGGCCGTCACCACGACGCAGACCGTGTGCCGGCCGCGATCCTCGGGGCCGGTATTGCAGCAGCCGTCGCGGAAAAATCCGGTCAGCGGCGCGGTCGAGCAGGGCGCGAGCTTGCCGCCAAGGACGTTGAGCGCGGGGTCCATGTCAGGTCTCCTTCGGCTGCCAGTCGATCCAGCGGGCATGGAAATCCGCCCGGCCGAGGCTCCATTGCCGCATCCCGCCGCCGGCCCAGAGCCGCAGGGCCAGCGCCGCGCCCTCGCCGCCGTCGGCCTCCATGGACAGATGCGCCAGGGGGCGCTCGGGGCTGGCCTGCGCGCCGGCGGCCTGCAGCGCGGCCTCGATCCGCGCGCGGGTGGCGGCGGGAAAATATTGCGCCGCAACGGTGTGATAGACAAGCCTGCCATGGTTGCAAGGTTCGGCCAGCCGGGCCGGCAGCCAGTCGCCCGCATCGCCGCGATCCACCCGCGGCGGATGGCTCCGGGCCAGGGCCAGCGCCGCCTGCATCCGCTCCAGCCGCGCGTGCTGGTCCGCCCAGATATAGGACAGAAGCCGCAGCCCGTCGCGCACCGGATCGAGCGGGTTCAGGTCTACCCCCCGCGCCGCGCCGGTCGCCAGCAGGGCATGGGCCGGGATCGCGCCGCGCCATTCCGGGGCAAGCCGGACAAGCGTCGCATCGTCTCCGGCAGTCTGGTCTTCATAATCTATATCAAGATGATAGAGAAGAAAGTTCAGGTTCAGTCCAGCACTCGCCCCCAGCTCCAGCAAGTCAAAGCGGCATCCGGGAAGCTCGCTAGCCAAGTGCCGGCCCGCAGCGATCAGCACCGCGGCGCGGGCGACCTCATTGGTCTGCGGCGCAAGCTCGAGCCATTCCAGCATATGCGGCTGATGCTGATGAATTGCTTTGGAAATCTTCTGGCGAAGCCATGCGTCGTCACCCCCGGCATAGGCCCGCGCCAGTTCAGGGTCGCGCCCGTTCAGCACCAGCGCATGCAGCGCCCCGCAAAGCCGCAGCGGCAGCGAATCGCCGCGGTGGCTGGGATCGCCGGGCCAGGTTCGCACCCGCCGCGCCAGCGCGCCGTCGCCCTCGGCCAGGACCGGCGCCAGCTGCTCGCAGACCCGGGCCGTCAGCGGCGAGCCGAGCGCGCGGCAGGCCCCCGCCTGCAAGGCGAAGGCCTCGCGCCAGGCCGTCACCGGAACCGCTCGGTCAGCGCCCTGAGCCGGTCGGAGAGGCTGGGCGGCTCGGCGGCGAGGTCGTTGGCGGGTTTCGCCGCTGGCCTTTCCGGCGATCCCTTGCCGGGGTTTTCGGGGCGGGTGCCGCTGTTGCGCGCCGGCGCCACCCGCGCCGCGACCGCGTTCATGAACCGCGCATCGTCCCCCGCCGCCAGCGCCTCCGCCCCCTCCGAGATGCCGCGCAAGAGGTCGTCCAGCCCGGCCTCTTCGGCCTTGGCGAAATCCGACAGCACATAGCCCGACACGCGGTTCTTGTCGCCGGGATGGCCGATGCCGATGCGCAGCCGGCGATAGCCCTCGCCGATATGCTGGTGCAGCGAGCGCAGCCCGTTGTGCCCGGCATGGCCGCCGCCGGTCTTCAGCCGCAGCTTGCCGGGGGCGAGGTCCAGCTCGTCATGCAGCACGGTCACGTCCTCGGGCCCGAGCTTCAGGTAGCGCATCGCCTCGCCGACCGACTGGCCCGACAGGTTCATGAAGGTTCCGGGCTTGAGCAGGGTGACGCGCGTGCCCCCCAGCCGCCCCTCGGCGATCTCGCCCTGGAAACGCACGCGCCAGGGGGCAAAGCCGTGGTCGGCGGCGATGCGATCGACCGCCATGAAGCCCACATTGTGCCGGTTCGCGGCGTATTTCGCGCCCGGATTGCCCAGGCCGACGATCAGTTTCATGCGTTTCTCCGTCGCTCGGGCGCCAGATTACCGGCCCGGCCGGGCAGGGGCAAATTTTATCGCTCTCTTGTCCTCGGGGCCCGGCGTTACTAAGACTCTGTCAACCTTTCGCGTCTAAGAGCGGTCGAACGGGACAGGGGCCTTGGGACGAATCGCGAAACGGACAGGCCAGGCAGGGACAAAAGCAAGGACAGACATGCACGATCCGGCAGAATTCTACATGAACACCCTCGTCCCCATGGTCGTCGAACAGACCAGCCGGGGCGAACGTGCCTATGACATCTTCTCGCGCCTGCTGAAGGAAAGGATCATCTTCCTGTCCGGCCCGGTGCATGACGGCATGGCGACGCTGATCTCGGCGCAGCTGCTGTTCCTCGAGGCGGAAAACCCGACCAAGGACATCAGCATGTATATCAACAGCCCCGGCGGGCTGGTGACGGCGGGCCTGTCGATCTATGACACGATGCAATACATCAAGCCGCGCGTCTCGACGCTGGTGGTGGGGCAGGCGGCCTCGATGGGCTCGCTGCTGCTGTGCGCAGGCCAGCCGGGGCAGCGCTTCTCGCTGCCGAACAGCCGCATCATGGTCCACCAGCCCTCGGGCGGCTTCCAGGGCCAGGCGACCGACATCCTGATCCATGCGCGCGAGACCGAAAAGCTCAAGCGGCGCCTGAACGAGATCTATGTCCAGCACACCGGCCGCACGCTGGAAGAGGTCGAGGAGGCGCTGGAGCGCGACCGCTTCATGTCGCCGCAGGAGGCCAAGGATTGGGGCCTCATCGACGAGATCCTGACGGCGCGCGGCAAGGCCGAGCCGGGCCAGTGATCACGGCTGCGGGAAGCTGGCGGGGCAGGCGTTTTGGGGATTGTGACGGGCCGGGGGGGCTCGTAACATGATGGGCAACGCATGGCGTGGCCTGGCCACGTCCGGAACAGGCGGTCGTCCGGCGCTTTTGCCGGGCCTCCGGTGCTATACGAGGATGAACTGATGGCCAATCCGACCGGCGGCGACAGCAAGAACACGCTCTATTGCAGCTTCTGCGGCAAGAGCCAGCATGAGGTGCGCAAGCTGATTGCCGGTCCGACCGTGTTCATCTGCGATGAATGCGTCGAACTCTGCATGGACATCATCCGCGAGGAGACCAAGTCCTCGGCGCTGAAATCCGGCGACGGCGTGCCGACCCCGCGCGAGATCTGCAACGTGCTGGACGATTACGTGATCGGCCAGGAACATGCCAAGCGCGTGCTGTCGGTGGCCGTCCACAACCACTACAAGCGGCTGAACCACAGCTCCAAGACCGACATCGAGCTGGCCAAGTCGAACATCCTGCTGATCGGCCCGACCGGCTGCGGCAAGACGCTGCTGGCGCAGACGCTGGCGCGCATCCTGGACGTGCCCTTCACCATGGCCGACGCCACCACGCTGACCGAGGCCGGCTATGTCGGCGAGGATGTCGAGAACATCATCCTCAAGCTCCTGCAGGCCAGCGAATACAACGTCGAGCGGGCGCAGCGCGGCATCGTCTATATCGACGAGGTCGACAAGATCACCCGCAAGTCCGACAATCCCTCGATCACCCGCGACGTCTCGGGCGAGGGGGTGCAGCAGGCGCTGCTGAAGATCATGGAGGGCACGGTCGCCTCGGTGCCGCCGCAAGGCGGGCGCAAGCATCCGCAGCAGGAATTCCTGCAGGTGGACACGACCAATATCCTCTTCATCTGCGGCGGTGCCTTTGCCGGGCTGGACCGGATCATCGCGCAGCGCAACAAGGGCACGGCGATGGGCTTCGGCGCCAACGTCAAGGAGGACGACGACAAGGGCGTGGGCGAGTTGTTCAAGCAGCTCGAGCCCGAGGATCTGCTGAAATTCGGCCTGATCCCGGAATTCGTCGGCCGCCTGCCGGTCATCGCCACGCTGGGCGACCTTGACGAACAGGCGCTGATCACCATCCTGACCCAGCCCAAGAACGCGCTGGTCAAGCAGTATCAGCGGCTCTTCGACCTCGAGGGCGTGAAGCTGACCTTCACCGAGGACGCGCTGGTCGCCATCGCCCGCCGCGCCATCAAGCGCAAGACCGGCGCGCGGGGCCTGCGCTCGATCATGGAGGACATCCTGCTGGACACGATGTTCGACCTGCCCGGCATGAGCAGCGTCGAGGAGGTGGTGGTCAACGAGGAGGCGGTGGACAATCCCGCAGCCAAGCCTTTGCTGATCCACACCGATTCGAAAAAGGAAACCGCGACCGCGGGCTAGGCCCGCATCGCGTAGGGGCTCGGCCGGCCGCCTTGGCGGCTGCCGATCCCGCGCCGCGGCGGGTCGGTCGACGTGGTGCAGGCGGGGCCATGGGCGCCGCCTTTTTCGTTTACCCCTCCGCGCGCGTCCATCTGCACGGAGAACGTCTCCGTCCGGCGGGCCGCAATGGTTTGTCGGCGCGTAAGGTTCCCGGCCGCGCTCTGATCGGCTTGTCCCCGCGGGCTCCGCCGGAGTGAACCGCATCCACCTGCTGGCCTGCGACTACGGCTTGTCCCTGCGCGGGCTCCGCCGGGTTTCCGACCCAACGCTATCGCGCGGCTGCTGCGCATCATCTGCCTGATCGCCTTCGGGCTGCTGTTCCTGGGAATGCTTTCAGTCATCCTGGGGACGGCAGTTCTGTTGGTGCAGCAGAGCGTCAATCTGGGCCGACTGACGCTTCTGGGCTTGCTCTCCAGGCCCCAGTCAAGAACCGAGACCCTCCAGACAAGCCCCTCGACCAGGAGCAATGAAAAACCCTCCCGAGAGCAACTCGGGAGGGGGATCTCATCCCGATCTGGATCTTGGGAAAACTGGGGTGCGCTGTCCGTAGGGGGTTTCCCGGATCGCCACATCGGCCTCGGTCAGGTTCTCGGAAATGGTCGAGAACTCGCCAGCATTCAGCAGGGGAGCGATGGAGAGCCGGGCGTTGGCCTCCTTCAGAGCCCTGATCCCGCCGCGATGGGCCGGCCTACCATTCGCCCCCCGGCCGCGTCGATTTGCCTTGTCCGGGCGCGGCTGCGGCCAAGCGTCTCTGGACCTTCGCCGCAACTTGCGGCATATCTCGGCCACACCCGATTGATGAGGTTCGCACCCATGTCGTTTCTGCTGCGCTTTCTGACCTGGTGGAACAGCCAGACCCTGAACACCCAGGTCTGGACCAAGCTTTACGGCGAAAAGGTCGGCGAGGACGATCAGGGCAATGTCTATTACCAGTCCGGCGGCGGCAAGCGGCGCTGGGTGATCTATAACGGCGAGGCCGAGGCAAGCCGCATCTCGCCCGAATGGCACGGCTGGCTGCATCACACCTACAAGGAGCCGCCGACCGCGGCCCCGCTGCCGCACAAGACCTGGGAAAAGCCGCATGAGCCGAACCTGACCGGGACGCCTGGCGCCTATCACCCGGCGGGCTCGCTCTATCGTGCGCAGCCGGTCGAGCGGCGCGACTACGACGCCTGGCAGCCCGAGTAGGCGCATGAACACCACCGCCGAACGGGCCGAGCTTTGGGTTGGCGCGGCGGTCCTGGCCGTGGCGGCCGGCTTCCTGGCCTGGTCCACCGCCGGCGGCAGGCTGGGGGCGCAGCTGGCGGGCGGCTATGAGCTGCGCGCGGCCTTTCCCAACGTGGACGGCATCGAGGTCGGCACCGATGTCCGCGTCGCCGGCGTCAGGGTGGGGCGGGTCTCGGCGGTCGACCTGAACCCGCAGACCTATTTCGCCGAGGCGCGGCTGCGCCTGCCCGACGGCATTCGCCTGCCCAGCGACAGCGCGGCGCTGATCCAGTCGGACGGGCTGCTGGGCGGCGCCTATATCGAATTGCAGCCGGGCGGCGCGCCCGACAACCTGGCGCCGGGCGACGAGATCGAGGATGTGCAGGGCGCGGTCAGCCTGATCTCGCTAATGATGAAATTCGTGGATGCGCAAAGCACGGACGACAGCCCATGACCGATCTTCTGACCCGCGCCTGCCTGTGCCTGCTGCTGGCCGCCAGCCCCGTCCTCGCCCAGGACGAGGAGCCGGCCGAGGACCAGCAGCTGATGATCGACCCGGCCTTCAGCGACGATCCCGATGCGGTGGTCCCCGTCGAGCCCTCGGCGGCTGAGCGGCAGCGCGCCGCCGAAGCCGCCCGCGGCCCCGAGACGGCGCGCGGTACCGGCGCGCAGCTGCGCGGCCTCGACAAGATCACCGGCCGGACCCAGGACTTTACCCTGGCCGTGGGCGAGTCGGTCGCCTTTGGCCGGCTTCAGCTGAGCCTGGCGGAATGCCGCTATCCGGCGGCGGACCCGACCTCGGACGCCTATGCCGAGCTGACGATCACCGACCATCAGGCCAATGCCCGGCTGTTTGCGGGCTGGATGATCGCCTCGTCCCCGGCGCTCTCGGCGCTGGACGATCCGCGCTATGACGTCTGGGTGATTTCCTGCAACAGGGCCTGAGCACCGGGCAGGGCATGGGTAGTCAGGTCGGCGCGGACCTTTAGCGCGACCGCCAGCCGCCGGCGATATTCCAGGCGCGGGATGGCCTGGCCACCCATCGAGGCGAGATGCGGGTTCGGATATTGCGTGTCCCACAGCGTGAAGCCGCAGCGCGCCAGATGCGAGGACATCCAGATCAGCGCCGCCTTGGAGGCATTGGGCCGGCGCGAGAACATGCTTTCGGCAAAGAAGGCCCCGCCCAGCGTCAGGCCGAACATGCCGCCGATCAGCGCGTCGCCGGCGCGGATCTCCAGCGAATGGGCGTGGCCCATGCGGAACAGATCGCGGTAAAGCGCCATCAGCGGGGCGTTGATCCAAGTTTCCGCGCGATCGGCGCAGCCTTGGACCACGCCGACGAAATCGCGGTCGAGGGTCGCATGCCAGCCGCAATGGCGCAGCACGCGCCGCATCGAGCGCGAGACATGCACCCCGCCCACCGGCAGGATGCCGCGCAGCCCCGGCTCGAACCAGTAAAGCTGGGGATCCGAGGCGGATTGCGCCATCGGAAACACCCCCTGGGCATAGGCGGCCAGCATCCGTTCGGCAGTCAGGCCCCTGCTGCTCATGCAGGGACCGCCGGTCGTGCCGCCTGCCGCATCGCTCAGGCGCTGACGGCCATCTCGGCCAGCCAGCGTTCCAGCCAGTGGATCGAGTAATCGCCGCGCTGGATGTCGGGATTCTCGATCAACGCCCGGAACAGCGGCACGGTGGTGTCGATCCCGTCCACGATCAGCTCGCCCAAGGCGCGGTTCAGCCGTGCCAGCGCCTCGGGGCGGTCGCGGCCATGCACGATCAGCTTGCCGATCAGGCTGTCGTAATAGGGCGGGATGCGGTAGCCGTCATAGATCGCCGAATCCATCCGCACGCCCAGCCCCCCCGGCGCGTGATATTGCGAGATGGTGCCGGGCGAGGGGGTGAAGTTCGGCAGCTTCTCGGCATTGATCCGCACCTCGATGGCATGGCCGCGGATCTGCAGGTCTTCCTGGCGGAACTCCATCTCTTCGCCGGCGGCGACCAGGATCTGCTGGCGCACCAGGTCGACGCCGAAGATCGCCTCGGTCACAGGATGCTCGACCTGGAGGCGGGTGTTCATCTCGATGAAGTAGAACTCGCCGTCCTCGAACAGGAACTCGATGGTGCCTGCGCCGCGATAGCCGATCTTGGCCATGGCATTGGCGCAGATGCCGCCGATGCGGGCGCGCTGCTCGGCGGTGATGACCGGGCCGGGCGCTTCCTCGAAGACCTTCTGGTGGCGGCGCTGCAGCGAACAGTCGCGCTCGCCCAGATGCACGGCGCGGCCGCGGCCGTCGCCAAAGACCTGCACCTCGATATGGCGCGGGCGCTGCAGGTATTTCTCGATATAGACCTCGTCGTTGCCGAAGGCGGCCTTGGCCTCGGCGCGGGCGGTGCGGAAGGCGGTCTCCAGCCCGGCTTCATCATTGGCGACCTTCATGCCGCGCCCGCCGCCACCGGCGGTGGCCTTGATGATGACCGGATAGCCGATCTGCGCCGCCACCTGCTTGGCCGCGGCCACGTCCGCCACACCGCCGTCCGAGCCGGGCACCACCGGGATGCCCAGCGACTTCGCCGTCTCCTTGGCGGTGATCTTGTCGCCCATGATGCGGATATGCTCGGCCGAGGGGCCGATGAAGGTGATGCCGTGATCCTCGACCATCTGCACGAAGGCGGCGTTTTCCGACAGGAAGCCATAGCCGGGATGCACCGCCTGCGCGCCGGTGATCTCGCAGGCCGAGATGATGGCGGGCTGCGACAGGTAGCTGTCGGTCGAGGGCGGCGGGCCGATGCAGACGGATTCGTCGGCCATGCGCACATGCATCGCGTCGGTATCGGCGGTGGAATGCACGGCGACCGAGGCGATGCCCATTTCGCGGCAGGCGCGGATCACGCGCAGCGCGATCTCGCCGCGGTTGGCGATCAGGATCTTGTCGAACATCCGCGCCTCACTCGACGACCATCAGGGGCGCGCCGAACTCGACCGGGCTGCCGTCGTCGACGAGGATGCGCTTGACCGTGCCCGAGCGGGGCGAGGGGATGTGGTTCATCGTCTTCATCGCCTCGACGATCATCAGCGTCTCGCCTTCCTTGACCTGCTGGCCGATGGCGACGAAGGGCGTGGCGCCGGGCTCGGGCGCCAGGTAGGCGGTGCCGACCATGGGCGAGGTCACGACGCCGGGCAGGCTGGCCGGATCCTCGCTGGCGGGGGCTGCGGCCGCGGCC
>NZ_JRKO01000066.1 GCF_000763885.1 Paracoccus versutus
GCCCCCGGCCGACCCCGAAAGGCCCGCGGCGGGGGCCGGACCTTCCCCGCGGGGAAGGTCAATCCAGGCTCTCCAGCATCACCCGCACCGCCGCCTCCAGCTTGCGCCGGTCCACGGCCGAGAAGTCGCGCGGCAGCCGGATCTCCAGCCGCCCGTTCGAGGCGGTGCATTTGGCGCTGCCCTGCGGCCGCTGGATCTGGAAGCTGATGCGGGCCTTCCCCGCGGGGACGGTCGGCGTGGTGCTGCGCGGCGCGGCGGCCGGCGATTCCTCGTCGCCCGCCAGCCCGGCATAGCGGCGCAGCAGCTCCAGCTCGTCCTTGACCGAGCGCGAATCCCAGTTCTTCAGCTCGGCCCGGATCGCGGCCGCCGTGCCCGGCACCTCGTCCAGCCGTTGCGCCAGCGCCAGCCCCAGCGCGCGCGGGATGTCGGGCGCGTACAGCAAGGCATCGCCCAGGGCCTCGACCAGCCGGATGAAGCTGCGGATATAGCTGCGCTTCTGGTAGCCGGCGGATTTGAACAGGATCGCCACCGCCTTCTCGGGGTCGTTCTCCTCGGTCACGGGGTCCATGGCGTAATGCAGCGCCAGCTGCGCCATCTCGGCGAACGAGATGTCCTTGCGCACCATGTTCTCGTCGACCATGCGCCGGTATAGCCGCTCCAGCTCGTCGCCGCGCGCCGCGATGCCGGCCGGGATGCGGCCCCATTTCTCGACGTCGCCCGTCTCTTCCAGCAGCTGGCGATAGGCCGACAGCCGGCGCCAGCCCTGGATCAGCTCATAGCGGCCGTCCTCGGCCGGCTCGACCCGGATCGGGTTCGACAGGCCGATGTCGCGGATCGACTCGACCAGCTCGGTCAGTTCGTAATCCGGCCCGGCGGCGCGGTCGCGGATCAGCTTCTGCGCGTCGATGGCGTCCAGCGGGATCAGGTCGGTGATCAGCCCGGCGCGCTTCAGCCGCACATGTTCCTGCGCCAGCGCATCGTTCTCGGCGCGGATCTGCGCCTCCAGCCGCGCGCGGTCGCGGGTGGATTCGGCGGTCTCGGTGATGGCGGTGGCCATCGGGCCGCGGCGATGCTCCTTTTCCTCCTTCCCCGCGGGGAAGGTTTCCGGCACGGCCGCCGCGGGCTCGTCCGGCATCTCGATCTCGAACATGCGGCGCTTGCGGCTCATGCCTCGCCCTCCAGCTTGTCCCAGGCGGCGACGACATGGGACTTGAACTCCTCATAGGCCTGGTCGAAGGTCGCCCGCGCCCGCCGCCAGGTGCCGCGCGTCATCTCGCGATAGTCGATCTCGTAGATCGAGGACAGGAACCGGCCGGATTGCTCGACCGCGCGGGTCAGCTCGATCGGATGCTGGGCCATGTGCTGGCCGAAGACCTGCTGGAAGGCGCCGTACATCGCCTGGTGCAACTCGTTCGACGGCTCGTAGCGCGTCATCAGGAAGCGGATGTCGGCAAAGGCCTTGGGCAGCTTGATCTTCCCCGTGGGGAAGTTTTCGAAGCCATGCGACAGGTCTTCCAGCGCCTCGGACAGCTGGCCGATGAAGCTGGTGGTCGAGTCGTATTCCCAATAGCCGGGGCCCGAGGGGATATAGAGCATGTCGGCGGCAAAGACCGCGTTCATCGACTGGTAGCCGATGGCCGGCGGGCAGTCGAAGAGGATCAGGTCATAGGCATCGTCCGCCAGGCTGTCGAGAAAGCGCGACACCGCACCGAAGAAGGTCCATTCCGGGTTCAGGTGCCGGTATTGCGCGCTGGCGAACTCGACGAAGGCGGCGTTGGCGCAGCTCGGGATGATGTCGATGGTCGGCCAGGCGGTCGGCTTGATGAAGTCCGCCGGGCGCAGCATGCCCAGGCCCATGTCGCGGATCGAGGCCGGCAGCTTGCGCTGGGGCAGGGCAGTGCCGGATTCGGCGCCGCGGGCGGCGGCGTTCATGCGGTCGGTCTCGCGTTCCAGGTCGCGGGCCATGATGCCCCAGACGGTATGGTCCTCGCCCACGTCGGTCAGGCCCATGGAATGCGACAGCGTGGCCTGCGGGTCGAAGTCGACGACCAGCACCCGGTAGCCGTCCAGCGCCGCGGCATGGGCGAAGTGCAGCGCCACGGTCGACTTGCCGGCGCCGCCCTTGAAATTGGCGATGGCGGCGCGGAAGGCGCGCTTGCCCTCGGCCCGCCAGGGCATCAGCGTCTTGCGGTTGATGCGGATGCGGCGGCGCAGCTCGTTGATCTCGTCGAGCGAGAACCAGCGCTGGCGACCGTCCTCCTCGACTTCCCCGAGGGGAAGGTTCGGCTCGGCGGCGAGCTTGCCGCGGAAGGTGGACTGGTTGATGCGGAAGATCAGCTCGGCCACCTCCCAGCTGGAGAAGCGGCGCAGCGTCTTTTCATTGGCCGGGCTGAAGGTCTGGCGCCGGATCCAGCCCTGCATCTTCAAGGATTGCGCCTGCAGCTTGGCGAGGTCTTCGTGCGTATACATAGGATGCCTGTATTTCTAGGACGCAGATTTTCTTCCGTTTCGCTTTTACGCCGGATTTGCACATTTGGCAAAAGGCGTTTTAATGGAATGGCCAGGATGCGGAGATCGCGGGGTTTTCCTGCATCGCCCGGCGAATCGGCCGGCGAATCCCTGGGCCGCAAAACCCGGAACGCTAACGCGGAAATGGGGGACGGGTTGGCGCGTTGCATCCCGGATTGGGGGACAAAACGCCGCTATTGGGGGACGGCCAAGATGACCCCCTATACCGTTTGATACCGATTTTCTTTGATGATTTGGACGGGGAAACCGGGCCGGCGGGGAATCGCTTGACAGAATCGGATTTCAGGACGCAAATACGGAAGGGATGACGAAAAGCGTTTCAAACGGTGGCAAACCGACGCCGTCATCCCGGTCTTGCCCGACAGGCAGGACAAGGCGGGCAGATGGAAGGCAGCCGGGAATACCGGGGCGCAGGAGCAGACATGCAGGTGATCCGTGCCGTCGGCCGAGAGGCGGCGGCGAAGAAATACGACTTGCTCTCGGCCATGATGGCGCATGGGCTGGCCGGCGACAAGCATCGCCAGCGCCTGGTGCTGCGGCTGATGGCGCTGATCACCACCCGTTATAACTGGCAGCGCGACGAACTGACCATCGGCCAGCGCGAGATCGCGCGGCTGTGGTGCGTGGACGAGCGCACCGTCAAGCGCGAGATGGCCAAGCTGCGCGCCCTTGGCTGGATCGAGATCAAGCAGCAGGGCGCGCGCGGCCGGGTGTCGGTCCTGAGCCTGAACCTTGAGCGTATCCTGTTGGATACAAAGGCGGAATGGCCGAACATCGGCCCGGATTTCGTCGAGCGTGTCGGCGGCCGCCGGGCCGAGCCGGCCAATAATGTCGTGCCGCTGCACCGGCCCGAGCCGATGCCGGCCGAGGGGCTGTGGGCCGAGGCGCGCGCCCGGCTGGCCGAGGAGGATCCGGCGCTGTTCGACGCCTGGTTCGCCGGGCTGATGGAGGCCGAGCGCAACGAGACCTGCCTGACGCTGTTCGCGCCCAGCCGCTTTCATGCCAATTACGTCCAGACCCATCTGCTGGAGCGGCTGCGCATCGCCGTGCAGCGCTGCGACGGGCGCGTCGGCAAGCTGCGCATCCTGGGCCCCTGAGCGCCGCGGGCGCTGTAAGCGGGCTGTCAGCCCGGTCCTGCTATTGCGGTGGCACGGAACGCAAATGCAGGAGAAAGAATCATGCGTCTTGTTGCCTTGATCCCGGCCATTCTGGCCCTGGCGACCCCGGCCGTCGCCTATGACCGCTGCCATGTGCCGCACGATCAGC
The DNA here is from genome assembly GCF_000763885.1 of Paracoccus versutus. Taxonomy (GTDB): domain Bacteria; phylum Pseudomonadota; class Alphaproteobacteria; order Rhodobacterales; family Rhodobacteraceae; genus Paracoccus; species Paracoccus versutus. The sequence goes on from NZ_JRKO01000066.1 coordinate 3,796, forward strand.
GGCGTCCGGCCAACGAATTGCGGGCCGACCTGGCCGCCAAGGGCTGGACCGTCCGCAAGATCGAGATGGAGGACGGCTGCTACGAGGTCCACGGCCAGGACCGCACCGGCCTGTCGGTCGAAGTCCTGTTCGATCCGGCCAGTTTCCAGGAAAGGGGACGGGACGATTGAGCGGGCAGGGCGCCCTTTTGCCCAGCGAAGGGGCGCCCGCCCAGCCAGAGAGCGATTGTTCCTGAAATAATAGATAATATATACGGATTAACAAAGCGGCCCTGCCGGTTTTATAGATATCTCCACATGAGGCTCAGGGAGGTATCCATGCCCCAGCAATCGCGCCGCGCCGCCGAGATCTATCGCCAGCCGCTGATGGAACTGCTGTTCCAGGCCCAGACCGTGCATCGGGCGCATTTCGACCCGAATGTCGTGCAATGCTCCAAGCTCTTGTCGATCAAGACCGGCGGCTGCCCCGAGGATTGCGCCTATTGCTCGCAATCGGCGCGCAACGGCTCGGACCTGCCGGCCTCGAAGCTGATGGAGGTGCAGCGGGTGCTGGCCGAGGCCCGGCGCGCCAAGGAGGCCGGGGCCACGCGCTATTGCATGGGCGCGGCCTGGCGTTCGCCCAAGGAACGCGACATGCCGGCGGTGCTGGCGATGATCCGCGGCGTCAAGGCGCTGGGGATGGAGACCTGCATGACGCTGGGCATGTTGGACGCGGACCAGGCGCTGCGGCTGAAGGACGCGGGGCTGGACTATTACAACCACAATATCGACACCTCGGAGCGCTATTATTCCGAGATCATCACCACGCGGACCTTCCAGGACCGGATCGAGACGCTGGAGCGGGTGCAGGCGGCCGGCATCAACGTCTGCGCCGGCGGCATCGTCGGCATGGGCGAGACCGAGGAGGACCGCATCTCCATGCTGGAGACGCTGGCCGGGCTGGAGGTGCCGCCGCAATCGGTGCCGATCAACATGCTGATGCCGATGGCGGGCACGCCGCTGGCGGATGTGCCCAAGCTCGACCCGATCGAGATGGTGCGCACCATCGCCACGGCGCGCATCCTGATGCCGACATCCCATGTGCGGCTGTCGGCCGGGCGGTCCGAGATGAGCGACGAGATGCAGGCGATGTGCTTCTTTGCCGGGGCCAATTCGATCTTCGTCGGCGACACGCTGCTGACCGCCGGCAATCCCGGCGAGGACAAGGATGCGCGGCTGTTCGCGAGGCTCGGGCTGCGGGCCGAGGTGCTGGACGCGTCGCAGGAAGGCTGCGCGGCATGAGCTTTGCGCGGCATCGGGCGGCGCTGGACGCGCTGGCGCGGCGCGGGCGGCTGCGGCGGGTGGCGCCGGCCGCGGGGCTGGACTTCGCCTCGAACGACTACCTGGGGCTGGCGGGGTCGGAACTGCTGGCCGGGGCGGCGCGGGATGCGCTGGCGCGCGGCGTGGCGCTGGGGGCAGGGGGGTCGCGGCTTTTGCGCGGCAACCACGGCGAGCATGAGGCGCTGGAGGCCGAGGCGGCGGCTTTCTTTGGCGCCGAGGCGTGCCTTTACATGGGCGGCGGCTTCCAGGCCAACCAGGCGATCTTTTCGGCGCTGCCGATGCAGGGCGACCTGGTGCTGCACGATGCGCTGGTCCATGCCAGCGCGCATGAGGGGATGCGGCTGGGCCGGGCGGAATGCCGCGGCTTTGCCCATAACGATGCCGCGGATGCGGCGCGGGTCGTCGCGGAATGGCGCGCGGGCGGCGGGCGCGGCCGGGTCTGGATCGCGGTCGAAAGCGTCTATTCGATGGAGGGCGACCTGGCGCCCTTGCCGGCGCTGGCGGCGCTGGCCGCGCGCGAGGATGCGGTGCTGGTGGTCGACGAGGCGCATGCGACCGGCGTCTTTGGCCCGCAGGGCAGGGGGCTGGGGCATGGGCTGGGCTGCGCGCTGGTGACGCTGCATACCGGGGGCAAGGGGCTGGGCGCCTCGGGCGCGCTGGTCTGCGCCGACCGGGTGCTGGTCGAGGTGCTGGTGAACCGGGCGCGGCCCTTCGTCTATGCCACCGCGCCCTCGCCCTTGTCGGCGGCGGTGCTGCGCGCGGCTTTGCGGGCGCTGGCGGATGATCCGGCGCTGGTCGCGGGCGCGCGGGCGCGCATGGCGCAGGCGCGCGATGCGGCGCGGGGCTGCGGCATCGCGGCGCAGAGCCAGATCGTTCCGGTGATCGTCGGCGACGACCATCGGGCGCTGGCGCTGGCCGCGGCCTTGCAGGCGCAGGGCTTCGACGTCCGCGCGGTGCGGCCGCCGACGGTGCCCAGGGGGACGGCGCGGCTGCGCCTGTCCGTCACCGGCAATGTCGGGGCGGTCGAGATCGCGGCGCTGTTTGCGGCGCTGGAGGCGGCATGGGTGCGGTGATCGTGGCGGGCACCGATACCGGCATCGGCAAGACGGTCTTCAGCGCCGGGCTGACCCGCGCGCTGGGGGCGAGCTATTGGAAGCCGGTGCAGGCCGGGCTGGAGGAGGAGACCGACAGCGAGACCGTCGCGCGGCTGTCCGGCCGGCCGGTGCTGGCCGAGGTCTATCGGCTGCGGCTGCCGGCCTCGCCGCATCTGGCGGCCGAGCGCGAGGGGGTCGAGATCGATCCGGCGCGGCTGGCGCTGCCGCAGGTGGCCGGCCCGCTGGTGGTCGAGGGCGCGGGCGGGCTGATGGTGCCGCTGACCCGGCGGCTGCTTTACCTGCAGGTCATCTCCGGCTGGCGCGCGCCGGTGGTGCTGTGCTGCCGCACCGCCTTGGGCACGATCAACCATGCGCTGCTGTCGCTGGTGGCGCTGCGGGCCGCGGGCTGCCGGGTGGCGGGCGTGGCCTTCATCGGCGAGGAGGCCGAGGACAGCCGCCGGGTGATCCGCGAGATCGGCGCGGTGCGCGACCTGGGCCGGTTGCCGCTGCTGGAGACGGTGACGGCCGGGACGCTGGAGGCGGGTTTCGCCGGCATCGACGTCGATGCGATCCGCGAGGTGCTGTGATGCGGGATTTCGACCGGCGGCACCTGTGGCATCCCTATGGCTCGATGCGCGAGCCGGGGCCGGTGCATGAGGTCGCGGCCGCCGAGGGGGTGTGGCTCACGCTGGCGGACGGGGCGCGGATGATCGACGCCATGTCCTCCTGGTGGGCGGCGGCGCATGGGCATCGCCATCCGCGGCTGGTCGCGGCGATGCAGGCGCAGCTGGCCCGGCTGCCGCATGTCATGTTCGGCGGGTTGACGCATGGGCCGGCCGTCGGGCTGGCGCGGCGGCTGGTCGGGATGCTGCCCGCGGGGCTGGACCGCATCTTCTATTCCGACAGCGGCTCGGTCGCGGTCGAGGTGGCGCTGAAGATGGCGGTGCAGGCGCAGCTTGGGCTGGGGCAGGCGGGGCGGGTGGCTTTCGCCTCGGCCCGCGGCGGCTATTACGGCGATACCTGGAAGGCGATGAGCCTGTGCGACCCCGAGACCGGCATGCACAGCCATTTCGGCGCCGCCTTGCAGGTGCAGCATTTCGTGCCGCGCCCGCCCATCCCCTTCGGCGCGGAATGGACGGACGATCCGGCGCGGAACGGGCTGGGGGCGGTCGAGGCGCTGCTTGCGGAAAAAGCGCATGAAATCGCCGGGTTCATCATCGAGCCGGTGGTGCAGGGCGCGGGGGGCATGTGGTTCTATCACCCGCGCTGGCTGGCCGGGGTTCGGGCGCTGTGCGACCGGCATGGCGTGCTGCTGATCCTGGACGAGATCGCCACCGGCTTCGGCCGCACCGGCAGGCTATTCGCCATGGAACGCGCCGGGGTGGTGCCGGACATCCTGTGCCTGGGCAAGGCGCTGACCGGCGGCATGATGAGCTTTGCCGCCACCGTCGCCTCCGGCCGGGTGGCCGAGGCGATCTCGGACGGGCCGGCGCCGGTCCTGATGCACGGGCCGACCTTCATGGGCAATCCGCTGGCCTGCGCCGTGGCCTGCGCAAGCCTGGACCTGCTGGCCGAGGGCGCCTGGCAGGGGCAGGTCGCGGGGATCGAGGCGGGGTTGGCGCAGGGCCTTGCCCCGGCGCGCGGCCTGCCCGGCGTGCGCGACGTGCGGGTGCTGGGCGCCATCGGCGTGATCGAGCTGCGCGAGGCCCTGGACATGGCGCGCGTGCATGGCTTTTGCCGCGAAAGCGGGGTCTGGCTGCGGCCCTTCGGGCGGCTGCTTTACTGCATGCCGCCCTTTGTCGCCCGGCCCGAGGAGGTGGCGCGCATCTGCGCCGCCATGGTCGAGATCGCGGGCTGGCCCGCGGACCGGCCATGAGGGCGGAATGGCTGCGCCGCGAGGGCGCGTCCGAGCTGATCGTGGTGCTGACCGGCTGGGCGGCCGGGGCGGCGCCGTTCCGGCACCTGGCCGGGGCGGCGGATGTGCTGGTGCTGTCGGATTACCGCGACCTGGCCCTGCCGGATTGGCCGCGGGGATACGCGGCGGTGGACCTGGTCGCCTGGTCCTTTGGCGTGGCGGCGGCCTGCCGGCTGCCGGGCCTGGCCGGCTTTCGCCGCAAGGTCGCGGCCTGCGGTTCCTGGGCGCCCTGCGACGACGACCTGGGCATCCCGCGCGAGACGGTGCGGGCCACGGCGGCGAACCTGTCCGAGGTCTCGCTGCGGCAATTCGGCCGGCGGGCCGGTTGCGCCGTCGCCGCGGGCGCCGATCCCGCCGCGCTGCGCGACGAGTTGCAGGCGGTGATGGGCTGGGACGCCGGGCAGGTGCCGGGTTTCGACCGCATCTGGCTGGGCGCGGCCGACCGCATCTTTCCGCTGAAGAACCTGATCCGCGCCTGGCAGGGCTGGCCGGTCGAGACGCGGGTGCTGGAGTGCGGGCACAATCCCTTTGCGCAATGGCGCGACTGGGCCGAGGTGCTGGCATGAGCGCGCTGGCCGGGCGGGTGGCGCGGTCATTCGCGCGCGGCATGGCGACCTATGACGGCGCGACGCTGGCGCAGCGGCGGATCGCGGCGCGGCTGTTCGCGGCCTATCGCCGGGCCGCGCCGGGGCACCGGCCGGCGCGGGTGCTGGAGGCGGGCCATGGCTCGGGCCACCTGACGCGGCACCTGCTGGGGCTGCGGCCGGCGCGGCTGTGGCTCAATGACCTGGCCGCGCCGGAACTGCCGGGGGTGGCGGCGGAATACCGGCCGGGCGACATCGCCGAGGTGGCGCTGCCGGGGGCGGTGGACCTGGCCGCCTCGGCCTCGATGATCCAATGGGTCGCCGATCCGGCGCGGGTCGTGGGCCGGCTGTGCGATACGGTGGCGCCGGGGGGCTGGCTGGCGCTTTCGGGCTTTGCGCCGGGGCATTTTCCCGAGCTGCGGGCGCTGGGCAGCCGGGCGGCGGCGCCGTCATACCTGAGCGGGGCGCAGATGGCGGCGCTGCTGCCGGCGGGCTGGGGGGTCCGGGGCGCGGGGGAATGGCGGATCGTGCTGCATTTCCCCGGTGCGCTGGAGGTCTTGCGCCACCTGCGCGCCACCGGGGTCAACGGCTGCGCCGGGCATATCCGGTCGCCGGGCGCGCTGCGCGACTTCATGGCGCGCTACGAGGCATTGCACGGGGGCGCGCGGGGCGTCGCGCTGACCTATGTCGCCAGCTGGCTGGTGGCCGAGCGGCACGGCTAGCCGTGGATGGCGAAGGCGTCGCGCTTGTCGCTGGCCGGGGGCGCCGGGCGGCGGCCGATCCAGCGCACATGGCGCGCCAGCGTGGCGCAGGCGGCGTCCACGTCGCCCTTGCGCAGCGCGGCCAGGATGGCGCGGTGGTCGTGGTCGGTCCGCGTCTCCCAGTTCGACTGCCAGGCGGCGAAGAGAAAGCGGGCGCTGGCGGCGTGCAGGTCGTCGATGGCGGCCAGCAGCCGCGGCATGGCGCAGGGGGTCAGGATCAGCTTGTGGAAGCGGCGGTTCGCCGCCTCCCACGAGCGCACGTCGCGCGAGGCGTCGCCGGCCTTGGTCGCCTCTTCCGCCGCATGCAGGATGGCCGGGGTCAGGTGCGGCGCGGCATGGCGCAGCGCCAGTTCCTCGAGCGCGGCGCGCATCTCGGCCACCTCCTTGACCTCGGGCAGGTCGAAGGCGGCGACGCGGACGCCGCGGCGCGGCTCGCTGATCGCCAGGCCCTGGGCTTCGAGGCGGCGGAAGGCTTCGCGGACGGGGACGTGGCTGGCGCCGAATTCCTCGGCGATGCGGTCCTGGCGCAGGCGCTCGCCGGGCCCGATCTCGCCCGCCACGATGCGGTCGGCCAGCACGCGGCTGATGCGGACCGCCAGGGTTTCTTCTGATCCCGCGCTCATGGCGCCATGGATAAGGCGGGCGGCGGGGATTGTCGATAAGGCTTCGGCGCCCCGAGGTTCAGCGCAGCGGCCAGCGCGCCAGCGGCACGTGCCGGCCCAGGCCCTGCAGGCTGTCGATCAGCGTAAGCTGGTCCACCCGCCAATGCACCGGCGGGACCGCGATGCCCTGCGGCGGCAGGGGCTTGCCATAGGCCAGCGTCACATGCGGCGTGACCCGGTGCTTGGGTACGCCCAGCCCGGCGCCGGCCAGCCGCTGCCACAGCGTCTGGCACAGCGCGTCGGGGGCGGGGTTTTCCTGCCGGCCGACCAGCACCAGCGGCCGGTCGCGGCGGCGCGGCGGGCCGAAGGTGGTCAGCTGGTCCAGCACCAGGTCGAAGGCGGGAAAATCCAGCCCCTCCAGCGGGCGGCCAAGCGCCTCGGCCATCCACGGCTGGAGCTGCGGGGTGCGGATCACCGGCAGGATGGTCATGTGCAGCGTCGCACGGCGAAAGCGGTCGCGGCGCTGGGCAAGCTGCCAGGCGGCCTCGATCCGCGCCACCACCTCGGGCGGCGGGATGGCGACGAAAAGCAGGAAATGCTCGCGCGGCGTTTCCTGCGGCATTTCCTGCGCTTGCGGGGCGTCGGGCATCGCGGCCTCCCATCGGTGCCGCAATGCTAGGGCAAATCGGCGCGGCGGTCAGCCCGCGATCAGGATGACATGCAGGAAGCCGGGGCCATGGGCGCCGCGGACATAGCTGCCCTCGATGTCGGTGGTGCCGCTGGGGCCGGTGATCAGGATGGCGTTGCGCGGGATCGCCTGGGCGGCAAGGCGGGCGGCATAGTCCTCAAGGTAGGGCAAGAGCGTCGCCTCGCGCAGCAGCACGACATGGTGCAGCGGCAGGAAGGACAGCAGGATCGGGTTCTGCGGTCCCGAATGGATGACCAGAGAGCCGCTTTCGGCGATGCCGTAAAGCGCCAGGCCAAGCGCCGCGGGCTCGTCCGCGGCGACGGCCGGATGCGGGGCGAGGCCCTGCCAGTCCAGCGCCGCCAGTTCCGGCACCGGCTGCATGGCGAAGCGGGGCGGCAGGCCATGCGCGTCCAGATAGCGGGCCATGGCCCGCGGCACCTCGGCCAGCGTGGCGATGCAGTCGATGGTGGTGCCGAGCGCGGCGGCCTTCAGCGCGAAGGCCTCGGGCAGTTCCGGCGCGGCAAGGCGCGGGCGGGCGGCGTCGGGATCCTCAAGCAGGGCGGCGGCCTCGGCCGCGATCCGCTCGGGCGGCTTGCCAGGGCCGAGGGTGGCGCGGATGGCCGAAAGGATGCGGTCGCGGGCGGTCATTTGCGGGCCTTCTGCTGGGCGCGGTATTGGTCCATGAAGCTGCGGGCCGCCGGGCGCGGCAGGTCGCGGTGGTCGGTCCAGCCCCCGGCCAGCGGCAGGCGCGAAATCCAGCCGCCCTTGCCGAACAGCCGCAGCGCAGGCAGCCCGATGCGGGTCGCCAGGCGATAAAGCCGCGGCCGGCGGGCAAGTTGCGCCCAAAGCCCGATGCCGGCGCGCACCGGGCCGGGCTCCAGCCCCTCGCGCCAGCTGCGGCGGCGCCAGGCGCGCAAGAGCGTGGGGATCGGGATGCCGACCGGGCAGACCTCGGCGCAGCGGCCGTTCATGGTGCAGGCGTTGGGCAGGTCGCGAGAGGCCGCCAGCCCGTCCAGCACCGGCGTCAGCACCGAGCCCATCGGGCCGGGATAGGTGCCGCCATAGGCATGCCCGCCGATCTGGCGATAGACCACGCAATGGTTCATGCAGGCGCCGCAGCGGATGCAGCGCAGCATCTCGCGGAACTCGTCGGCCAGCATCTTCGTGCGGCCGTTGTCGACCAGGACGATATGCATCTCCTCGGGCCCGTCGGCATCGCCGGGGCGCTTCGGGCCGGCGTGGAAGGTGGTGTATTGCGTCATCTCGCCGCCCGTCGCCGAACGGACCAGCAGGCGCAGCAGCGCAAGGGCATGCGCGGTCGAGGGCACCAGCTTCTCGATCCCCGCGGTGACGATATGGATGCGCGGGGGCGTGGTGGTCAGCTCGGCATTGCCCTCGTTGGTGACGGTGCAGGTGGCGCCGGTATCGGCGACCAGGAAATTCGCCCCGGATATGCCGATGTCGGCCGACAGGAATTTCTCGCGCAGGACGCGGCGGGCGCTTTGCACCATGGTCGCCGGGTCTTCGGCGGCGGGCGGCGGCTGGTGGCCGGTCTTGAAGAGTTCCGCCACCTGCTCGCGGGTGCGGTGCATGGCGGGCCAGATGATATGCGAGGGGGCCTCGCCCGCCAGCTGGATGATATGCTCGGCCAGGTCGGTCTCGACCCGCTCGATGCCGGCATCGGCCAGGGCATGGGGCAGGCCGATCTCCTCGCCCAGCATGGATTTGGCGCGCGTCACCAGCCTCGCGTCGGCGGCCAGGCAGATGCGGGTGACGATGGCGCGGGCCTCGGCATCGTCGCCGGCCCAGTGGACCTGCGCGCCGCGGGCGGTGGCGTTCCGCTCGAACATCTCCAGATAATGGCCCAGATGGGCGATGACATGATCCTTGATCGCCTGGCCGCGGGCGCGGGCGGCCTCGAATTCGGGGAATGCGGCCAGGGCCGCGGCGCGCTTTCGCTCGGCATTGCCGGTGGTGCGGTCGATGGCGGTCTTCAGCACCGGGTCGGCCAGGGCCGCCGCGGCGCGAGCCTTGAACGGGGCCTTGAACGGGGCCTTGAAGGGCGCGTTCATGGCGCGTCCTCGCCGATGGCGGGGCCCTGGGCGCGGCCGGCCAGCACCTCGACGGTGTGGAAGCAGCGGGTCTTGGCGCCGCGGCGATGCAGCTTGCCGGCCATGTTCATCAGGCAGCCCAGGTCGCCGGCCAGCAGGATGTCGGCGCCGGTGGATTCGACCGCCTCGGCCTTTTCGGTGACGATGGCGTTCGAGATGGCGGAATATTTCACGCAGAAGGTGCCGCCGAAGCCGCAGCAGGCGTCGTTGCCGGGCAGGCCGCGCATCTCCAGCCCCTCGACCTGGGTCAGCAGCGCGCGCGGCTGCGCGGCGACGCCCAGCTCGCGCAGGCCCGAGCAGCTGTCGTGATAGGTGGCGGAGGCATCGCACCTCCGCCCCCGTGGCATGAAGCCCATGACATCGTGGAGGAAACTGGTGATCTCATGGGTCTTCGCCGCCATGGCGCGGGCGCGGGCGGCCCAGTCCGGGTCGCCCGCCAGAAGTTCCGGGTAGCCATGCACCATGGTCGCCGCGCAGGAGCCCGAGGGCAGGACGACATGGTCGTAGCCCTCGAAGGCGGCGATGGTCTGGCGGGCCAGATGCGCCGCGTCGCGGTCGTCGCCGCTGTTCAGCGCCGGCTGGCCGCAGCAGGTCTGGGCCTGCGGCACCTCGACCACGCAGCCCGCTTCCTCAAGAAGCTGGAGGGCCGCGAAGCCGATCTGCGGGCGGATGGCGTCGACAAGGCAGGTCACGAACAGACCGACTGTCGGTTTTGGCTCTCCGGTCATGGTTTCCCCCTAGTTGGCGACGGTGTCGGGACGGGGGCCGCGGTTGCGCGACATGAAGAACAGCACCGCACCCGCCCAGATCGCGGCGGCGACCCACCACATGGGGTTGCCGGTCAGCAGCGCAAAGCCGATCAGCCCGCCCTGCACGACGTAATAGGCCATTGGGATCAGGGTCTGGCGGATGATCGCGCCCTCGCGGTCGGTCAGCCCGACGGTGGCCGAGGCGGCGACGACGTTATGGACGCAGATCATGTTGCCGGCGGCCCCGCCGATGGCTTGCAGCGCCACCACGGTGCCCGCGCCCGCAGCCCCCAGGCCGATCTGTTCGGCGGTCGAGAACTGGAAGAGCGAGAACATCATGTTGCTGACCGTGTTCGAGCCGGCGACGAAGGCGCCCATGGCCCCGATCAGCGGCGCGAACATCGGCCAGGCATCCCCCACCACCGACGAGACGCCCTGCGCCAGGACGATGGGCATGCTGGCATAGCTGTCCGAGGCCGAGTTCAGGAACACCTGCACCATCGGCACCGCCAGCAGCAGCGCCGGGGCGGCGGCGATCATGGTCGTGCCCGAAGCCTTGAGCGCCCGGCCGTAGTCGCGCCCCGACATGCCGTGCAGCACGAAGGTAAAGAGCGAGGCCAGGATCAGGATCGTGCCGGGCAGGAACAGCACCTGCACCGAGGCGTTGATGCCCGAGCCGAACAGGTCGCGGAAGGCGATCGTCATCTCGGGCGAGGTGAGCCATGCCTTGATCGGCGCGATCGAGCGGGTGATGACAAGCAGGGCCACGACGAAGACATAGGGCGCCCAGGCCTTGACCAGCGGCATCACCGGCTTGTGGGCATTGTGGTCCTCGAGATCGTCGAGCTTGCCGACCCAGTTGTCGTTCCAGTCGCGGCGCGGCGGGAAGTCGAAGCTTTCCCTGGGGATCAGGAAGCCGCGTTTCGCCGCCGGCACCACGATCATGAGCCCGACGATGCCGCCCAGGAGCGAGGGGAATTCCGGTCCCAGCGTCGCGGCGATGAGGTAGTAGGGCACGGTGAAGGCGAGGCCCGCGAACAGTGCGAACTTCCAGATGCGGAAGCCTTCGGCAAAGGAGCGGTTGGCGCCGAAGAAGCGCGTGAGCATTCCGACCAGGATCAGCGGGATCAGGAAGCCGATCAGCCCGTGGATGGTGGCGACCTTGACCGCGATCTCCAGCAGGTAGTCGCCGAAGGCCATGGGCGCGATGGTCGCCTCGACGATCTGCTGGTCGGCAAGGCCGGTGCGCACGCCGACCAGGATCGGCGTCCCGACCGCGCCGAACGACACCGGCGTGCTCTGGATGATCAGCGTGACCATGACGGCGGCCATGGCGGGAAAGCCGATGGCGACCAGCAGCGGCGCGGCGATGGCCGCCGGCGTGCCGAAGCCCGAGGCGCCCTCGATCAGCGAGCCGAAGAGCCAGGCGATGATGATCGCCTGCACCCTCCGGTCGGGCGAGATCGAGGTGAAGCCGGCCCGGATCGAGCGGATGCCGCCGCTTTCCTCGAGCGTGTAGAGCATCAGGATGGCGCCGAAGACGATATAGAGCAGGCTGACCGCGGTCACGGCGCCGTTGACGGTGGCGCCCAGGACCTTGTTGAGCTCGGTGCCCCAGATCAGCAGGGCGGTGGCGGCGGTGACGAGATAGGCCACCAGCATCGAGAACTTCGCCGATTTCGCCAGCACCACCAGCAGCACGAAGACCGTGGCGATGGGCAGCAGGGCCAGGATGAATGTGATTAGTCCAGCCATCTTTCCTCCTCAGATGGGGCGGGCGGTTCCGCCGTTGCGGGTGCGCAGTCCTGCGCGGTCGTCTTGGATGGCGCCGGCGTCAATGCCAATGCGCGCATTTCGAGGTCTGGCCGATGCCGGGGTTCAGGCTGTTGGTCGGGTCCAGCTGCCGGTAGAAGCCGGCCAGCTCCGGCTTGGCGTGGTAAAGATGGCCGACGTTATGCTCGGCCGGGTATTCGGCGCCGCGCCGGTCCAGCAGGCGCCACATCTCGTGTTCCACGGCCAGGCAGTCCTGGCCCTTTTTCACCACATAGTCCTGGTGGAAGACGTGGCAGAAGAAATGGCCGTAATAGAGCTTCTTCTCGATCTTCGCGTCCAGGTCGGGCGGCAGGCGCTCGACCCAATCGCGGTCGTTGCGGCGCAGCGCGATGTCCAGCGCCACGATGTCCTGCACCTCGCGCGCGTGGATGGCGCGGTAGCGCACGGCGGCGCCGGCCACGGCGAAGCGGTGCAGGAAGGCGGCCTTGCCCTCGTCCGCGGTGCATTCGAACATGTCGCCCCGGGCCGAGGGGAAGATGCCGGTCAGGTAGTCGCGCGCCTCGGCGATGCCCGCCCCGCCCATGCGCAGAAGCAGGTGGTGTTCGTAGCGGTCGCGGAAGTCGTTCATGCGCTTGGGCAGGTGCTGGGGGGCGAGGGATGCCACCCCCTGCGCCAGCCGGTCCGAAAGCGTCGCGCCCAGGCCCAGCCGCTCGGTCAGCGCGTCCATGCGCGCCTTGGCGGCGAAGAAGGCGGGCATGCGGTCGGTGCCGGCATGGCGGATGAACAGGAAGGTGTCCTTGCCGTATTTCGCCGCCACGTCATAGGCTTCGCGGTGGATGTATTCGCCGGCGATGGGCAGGCTCTGGAAATGCGCCAGGATATGGCGGCGGATCCCGGTCAGTTCGTCGGGGTCGTTGCTGCCGACATAGAAGACCGCCGTGTCCTTTTCGGCCTGGAACGTGTCCAGCCGCACGGCGAAGACGGCGAGCTTGCCGGCGCAGCCCGACGCCTCGTGCAGCCGGCGCGGGTCGGCGTTGAAGCGGGCGGGGGTCTCGGCCTCGATGTCGCGGACGTGGTCGGCATATTCGCGGTCCGAGGCCCAGGCGTCGGTGGGCGCGGGCGCGGGCAGCTTGCCCGCCTCGACGCGGGCGAGGATTTCCTCGGGGTCGTCGCCGAGGTCGAGGCCCAGGTGGTTGACCAGCGCGACCGAGCCGTCGGCGCGGACCTCGGCGTAAAGGCTCATCTCGGTATAGGCGGGGCCGCGCTGGATCAGTGCGCCGCCGGAATTGTTGCAGATGCCGCCCAGGACCGAGGCGCCGATGCAGGATGAGCCGATCACGGAATGCGGCTCGCGTCCCAGGGGGCGCAGGTGCTTTTCCAGGCTGTCGAGTGTCGCGCCGGGCAGGCAGACCGCCTGTTCGCCCGCGCCGAGCAGGTGGATGCCGCGCAGGCGCATGACCGAGACCAGCACGATCTCGCGGTCGTAGTCATCGCCCCAAGGGGTCGAGCCGCCGGTCAGCCCGGTATTCGCGGCCTGCAGGATCACCGCGCGCCCCGAGGCGACGGCGGCGTTCAGCACCCGCCACATCTGCACCAGAGAGCCGGGGCGGACCACCGCGGCCACCGGCCCCTCGCCATAGCGGAAGCCGCGGGTGTAGCGGCGCGTCGTGCGGGGCGCGGTCAGCACATGCCCCCGCCCGACGATGGCGCGCAGGCGGTCCAGCAGGTCCGCACGGTCTGCCGTCATGGCTTTCCCCCCTCCCTTGATGCAATCGACCCGGCGCTGCACGGCACCGGCTGATCAGATTGCTTTACCTTCCCTTCTTTCTTGGTAAAATAATTTTACCGCTTGGGTCAAGTGGGAAATCCATTGCGCCCGACCCGGCGCTGCGGCTAATCTGCAGGACCGGATGTCGCCGCCTAACCCACTGAATTTCTGGCGGTTGCCCAGAGGAGTCGGAGATGGCCAGCGAAGTGAACAAGGGCGCCCCCGCTGCGGAGACCACCGCGCGCCATATCGAGGATCTGATTCTCGAAGGTTCGCTGCGCCCCGGCGATCCGCTGCTGGCCGAGCGCGAGATGGCGCTGCGGCTGAACGTGTCGCGCCCGACGCTGCGCCAGGGCATCCGCATGCTGGAGGACAAGGGCCTGATCGTCGCCGATCCGGGCGGCGGGCGGCGGGTGGCGCCGCTGGCCACCTCGATCACCGATCCGCTGGTCGAGCTGATGGCCTCGCGTCCCGAGGTGGTGGACGACTATCTGGAGCTGCGCGCCACGCTGGAGGGCATGGCGGCCAGCCTGGCGGCCACGCGGGCCAACGACGTGGACCGCGCGACCCTGACCCGCTGCATGGAGCGCATCCACCAGGCCCATGCCGAGGCCGATTTCCGCGAGGAGGCCGAGGCGGACGTGGACCTGCATGTCGCCGTCTACGAGGCCAGCCACAACATCGTGCTGTTGCAGATCATGCGGGCGCTGTCGGGGATGCTGCGCAAGGGCGTGTTCCACAACCGCGAAAAGCTGTATGCCCGGCCCGAGGTGCGCGACGTGCTGCGCGCCCAGCACCGCGCCATCCATGACGCGATCATGGCCCGCGACGCGCCGGCGGCGGCGCGGGCGGCGCAGGACCACATGATCTATACCAAGCGCGTGCGCGCCGAGATCATCGCCGCCGAGGCGCGGCTGGAAATCTCGCTGCGGCGGATCGAGGGCGGCAGCCTGACCTCGCGGAACTGAACGGCTTTGCCGGTTCCGGCATCTGTGCCATCATGATTCCCGGAAAACTCAGGGAAATCGCGCATGGACAGGATGGACAGGCTGGCCGCGCGGATCGACGGCCTCGAAGGCCGGGTGATCGCGCATCGCCGCACCTTTCAGAAGCTGCTGGAGCTTTCGCCCGAGAGCGTGCAGGCCGAGATGCTGCAATGGCTGGAGGATCGCGAGGTGATGCTGGACGGCCAGGAAGACCCCGGCGTCGTGTCCGGCCCCGAGGCGGCGCTGGAGCTGGCGCTGTCGGACGAAATGCGGCTGCTGCACGATCTTGCCACCGCGGCGCGGCACCGGCGCGAAACGTCTTAACTTTTCACCCGGCATCTGTTATCGCTAACGGCCACGAAAACCGACGGATGCCTGGCCGCCCCCCGAATCTGCGGGCGGCAGGACCAGGCCCTAGCCGTCCCACGACCCTTTCGCTGGAGGAGCCCCTTTCATGAATCCTGTCGAGCCCGTTCACAGCACGGTCGTGCTGTTGCTGATCGCCCTGGCGGCGGTTCTAGTGCTGCTGGTCCTGATCATGCGGTTCCGGCTGCATGCCTTTGTCTCGCTGGTCCTGGTCAGCCTGATGACCGCGATGGTCGCGGGCGTTCCCATGGCCGATGTCATCGCGGTGCTGATGCAGGGCTTCGGCTCGACCCTGGCCACGGTGGCGCTGCTGGTGGGTTTCGGCGCCATGATCGGGCGCCTGCTGGAGATCACCGGCGGCGCGCAGGTGCTGGCGGACCGGCTGATCGGCCAGTTCGGCGCCGAGCGCGCGCCCTTTGCGCTGGGCGTGGCCTCGCTGCTGTTCGGCTTTCCGATCTTCTTCGACGCCGGGCTGGTGGTGATGCTGCCGATCATCTTCAGCGTGGCTTACCGCTTTGGCGGTTCGGTGCTGCTTTACGCGCTGCCGGCGGCCGGGGCCTTTGCGGCCATGCATGCGCTGTTGCCGCCGCATCCGGGGCCGGTGGCGGCGGGCGACCTGCTGGGCGCGGACATCGGGCTTTTGGTGGTGGTCGGGCTGGTGGTGGCGCTGCCGACCTGGTTCTTCGGCAGCTACCTGTTCGGGCTCTGGGCCGGGCGGCGCTTCGTGCTGCCGATCCCCGAGATCCTGGGCGCGGTCGAGGCCGAGGGCCATGACCGCATCCCGCCCAGCTTCGGCACGGTGATGCTGGTGCTGCTGCTGCCGCTGGCGCTGATCTTCCTGAACACCGGGCTGGGCACGCTGGCGACCATGGGCGTCGTCGATGCCGGCGCGGGCTGGGTCACGGTGCTGCGGCTGATCGGCCAGACGCCCATCGCGCTGCTGATCACCGTGCTGGTGGCCATGGCGCTGCTGGGCCGCGGCCGCAGCGCGACCGAGATCGAGCGCATCATGGACGGCGCGCTGGCGCCGATCTGCGCCATCATCCTGGTCACGGGCGCCGGCGGCATGTTCGGCGGCGTGCTGCGCGCCAGCGGCATCGGCGAGGCGCTGGCTTCCAGCCTCGACGCGGTGGGCATGCCGCTGATCGTGGCGGCCTTCGTCATCTCGATGGCGCTGCGGGTGGCGCAGGGCTCGGCCACGGTGGCCCTGACCACCACCGCCGGGCTGATCGCGCCGACGGTGGCGGCGACCACCGGGCTGAGCGAGTTCGACCGCTGCTTCCTGGTGGTGGCCATCGCCGGCGGCGCGACCGTGCTGAGCCATTTCAACGATTCCGGCTTCTGGCTGGTCGGGCGGTTCCTCGACATGGACGAAAAGACCACGCTGAAGACCTGGACGGTGATGGAGACGCTGCTGGGCACCATCGCCTTCGGCTTCGCCCTGATCGGCTGGTGGCTGCTGTGAGCGGCGCGGTGCAGCATATCGTGGTCATGGGCGTCTCGGGCTGCGGCAAGAGCACCACGGGCGAGGCGCTGGCCGCGCATCTGGGCTGGCCCTTCGTCGAGGGCGACAGCTTCCACCCCGAGGCCAATGTGGCCAAGATGCGCGCGGGCATCCCGCTGGACGACGACGACCGCGCGCCCTGGCTGCGGGCGCTGGCCGCCGAGATCGGCCGCAACGAGGCGCTGGGGCAGTCCTCGGTCATCGGCTGTTCCTCGTTGAAGCGGGCCTATCGCGACATCCTGCGCGAGGGCGCGCCGCGGGTGCGCTTTCTGCACGTGCATGGCTCGCGCGCGCTTCTGGAAAGCCGGCTGTCGCATCGCGAGGGGCATTTCTTCCCGGCCAAGCTGCTGGATTCGCAGCTGGCCACGCTGGAGCCGCTGGCGGCGGACGAGGACGGCGTGGTGGTCGACATGGCCCTGTCGGTCGAGGACCAGGTCCGGCAGGCGCTGCGCCAAATGGGGCTGGAGGGCTAGCAGGCTGCTGAAAAAGTCCTTGCGACAGGACAGCGCGGGCGGGAACCGGGAAATCCGCCTCAAACTTGCCGAAAACACCCCATTTCGGGCCGATATCAACTGGATCCAGAACGATTTCCGCTGCGCCGCCCTCTCGAAATCCTTTTTCAGCAGCCTGCCAGGGCCGCGCCGGGCTGGCGCGGTGGTCAGCGGTCATCGACTGGGGCCTGGCGGAAGGCGGCATGGGCCGCCAGCGCGCGGGCCCGGCCCTGGGCCAGCCTCTCGGGCGTGGCGCGGTCCTGCCAGGTGCGGGGCACGTCCCAGCCGGGCGGCAGGCTGTCGAAATAGGCCCGCGCCTCCTCGCCCTCGGCGCCCTGCCAGCCCAGCAGCCAGCGCCGGCGATAGCGGCCCTGCGGGTCGAATTGCGCGGCCTGCCGTTCGGGGTTGAAGATGCGGAAGAAGGGCGCCGCATCCGGGCCGCAGCCCGCCACCCATTGCCAGTTCATCGCATTCGCGGCCGGATCCCAGTCGGTCAGGCTGTCGGCGAAATGCGCCAGCCCCAGCCGCCAGTCGGTCAGCAGGTGCTTGGTCAGCCAGCTGGCCGCCACCATGCGCACCCGGTTGTGCATCCGCCCGGTCACGCGCATCTCGCGCAGCCCGGCATCGACCAGCGCGATGCCGGTTTCGGCCCGGCGCCAGCGGGTCAGCGCGGCGCTGTCGCCGCGCCAGGGGAAATCCGCCCATTCCGGCCGCCAGGGCTGGCGTGCCAGCCGGGGAAACTCGATCAGCAGGTGCCAGGCGAATTCGCGCCAGATCAGCTCGGTCAGGAAGGCCGCGATGCCGGGGCTGGCGGCGGGATCGGCCTTGGCGCGGGCCGAGGCGATGGCCCAGAGGTCGCGTGGGCCGATCTCGCCCATGGCCAGATGCTCGGACAGGCCCGAGGTCGCCTGCAGGTCGGGGCGGTCGCGCTGCGCGGCGTAACCCGCGGCGCGGTCCAGGAAATCGCCAAGCCGGGCCTGCGCCGCGGCCTCGCCCGCGGGCAGGGCGTGGCGCTCCAGCACCGCGCGGCCGCGATGCAGGTCCGGGGCCAGGTCCAGCCGGTCGAGCGCCAGCCCCCGCGGCAGGTCGGTCAGCGGTGAAAGGCTCGCCGCTTCGCCGCCGGGCCGGTCGGGGCCGATGGCGCGCAGGGCGCGGGCGAAGGGGGTAAAGACGCGATAGGCGCCGCCCGAGCCGGTGCGCAGGGCGCGGGGATGCACAAGCAGATGGCCCGGATGCAGCACCAGCCGCACCGGCGTGCCGGCCAGCGCCCGGCCCAGCCGCTGCTGCGCGGCGATGGTCGCGGGTTCGGGCCAGTCGTTCCTGTGCAGCGACCCCGCGCCGATGCGGGCGGCCAGGGCGGGCAGGATGTCCCAGGGCTCGCCTTCCAGCACCAGCACGGTCGCGCCGTGGCGGCGGCGCAGTTCGGCATCGAAGGCCAGCAGGGCGCGCTGCAACCGCCAGCGGCTGGCCGCGCCCTGCGCCCGCAAGGCGCCGTCGATCAGGAAGACCGGCAGCACCGGCCCCGCGCCCGCGGCGGCGGCCAGGGCGGCATTGTCCCGGAAACGGAAGTCGCGGCAAAGCCACAGGATGCTGGGCGGCATGGGCGGGGTCCGGCTGGATGCTCGCCGGCCAGTCATCAGGGTTTCGCAGGCCGGCGCAAGCCCCGCCGGCGAGACCGGTCGGTGGGGCCGGTTCGGCGGGGCAAGGCCGCCCCCGCCCCGCCGCCTTGCGGCAGGACCGGGGGCTTGGCGGGTCTATTCCGGCAGGATGCGCACCGCGCCCTTGTCGGCCGAGGCTGCGAATTGCGCATAGACCCTGAGCGCGGCCGAGACCTGGCGCTGGCGCGGCTGCGCCGGTTTCCAGCCCCTGGCGTCCTGTTCGGCGCGGCGGGCGGCCAGCTCGTCCTCGGGCACGGCCAGGCGGATCGAGCGGTTGGGGATGTCGATCTCGATCCGGTCGCCGTCGCGGACCAGGCCGATGGTGCCGCCGGCCGCCGCCTCGGGGCTGACATGGCCGATGGAAAGCCCCGAGGTGCCGCCCGAGAAGCGGCCGTCGGTGATCAGCGCGCAGGCCTTGCCCAGCCCTTTCGATTTCAGGTAGCTGGTCGGATACAGCATTTCCTGCATGCCCGGCCCGCCCTTGGGGCCTTCGTAGCGGATGACGACCACGTCGCCGGCCTCGACCTTGCCGGTCAGGATGCCGGAGACGGCGGCGTCCTGGCTTTCATAGACCTTGGCCCGGCCGGAAAACACCAGGATCGATTCGTCCACGCCGGCGGTCTTCACGATGCAGCCGTCCAGCGCGATATTGCCCTTGAGCACCGCCAGCCCGCCGTCCTTGGAGAACGGCGCCTTGGCCGAGCGGATCACGCCCTTTTCGCGGTCGAGGTCCAGGTCCGGCCAGAGCGTCGCCTGGCTGAAGGCCACCTGCGTCGGCACGCCGCCCGGCGCGGCCAGGAACAGTTCGCGCGCCTGCGGGTCGTTGCTGCGGGCGATGTCCCATTGGTCGATGGCGGCGCCGATGGTGGGGGCGTGGACGGTCGGGCAGTCGCGGTCGATCAGCCCGGCGCGGTCGAGTTCCCCAAGGATCGCCATGATGCCGCCGGCGCGATGCACGTCCTCCATATGGACATTGGCGGTGTTCGGCGCGACCTTGCACAGGCACGGCACCTTGCGCGACAGCGCGTCGATGTCGTCCATGGTGAAATCCACCCCGCCTTCCTGGGCGATGGCCAGCAGGTGCAGCACGGTATTGGTCGAGCCGCCCATGGCGATGTCGAGCGACATGGCGTTCAGGAACGCGGCCTTGCTGGCGATGGCGCGGGGCAGGACGCTGGCGTCGTCCTGTTCGTAATGGCGGCGCGTCACCTCGACGATGCGGCGGCCGGCCTCCAGGAACAGGGTCTTGCGCAAGGCATGCGTGGCCAGGGTCGAGCCGTTGCCGGGCAGCGACAGGCCGAGCGCCTCGCTGAGGCAGTTCATGGAATTGGCGGTGAACATGCCCGAGCAGGAGCCGCAGGTCGGGCAGGCGGCTTCCTCGATGGCGGCCAGGTCGGCGTCCGAGACCTTGTCGTCGGCGGCGGCGACCATGGCGTCCACCAGGTCCAGCGAGACCTTGCGCCCGTCGCCCAGCGTGACCTTGCCCGCCTCCATCGGCCCGCCGGAGACGAAGATCGCCGGGATGTTCAGCCGCATCGCCGCCATCAGCATGCCGGGGGTGATCTTGTCGCAGTTCGAGATGCAGACCATGGCGTCGGCGCAATGGGCGTTGACCATGTATTCCACCGAATCGGCGATGAGTTCGCGCGAGGGCAGGGAATAAAGCATGCCGTCATGGCCCATGGCGATGCCGTCGTCGACCGCGATGGTGTTGAATTCCTTGGCGATGCCGCCGGCCGCCTCGACCTCGCGGGCGACCATCTGGCCCAGGTCCTTCAGATGCACATGGCCCGGCACGAACTGGGTGAAGCTGTTCACGATGGCGATGATCGGCTTGCCGAAATCGCTGTTCTTCACCCCGGTCGCGCGCCAGAGGCCGCGGGCCCCCGCCATGTTGCGGCCGTGGGTGGTGGTGCGGGAACGATATGCGGGCATGGCTGGGTTCTCTGTCGTCTGATTGTCCGTGCTGAGCGGCCAGTATCACGAAGGAATTGGCGAGGTTATCCCTTATCACGCTTTGCGCCGGGCGATACCCCCGATTTCGCGGGGCGACCCGGGGCATCAGCCGCCCGGCCAGCCGGCCCATGGGCAGAAGCGTCCCGACATGGCGCGGCGGCGGGACGGTGGCCGGGGCCGAGGGGGCTGCGCATCGCCGCAACCAGCCCCGCGCGGGTCCGCCTTGCCGGAATCGTCGCGGTCATCGCCTGCCTTCGCTGCGCCCCGTCCTGGGCGGTTCCGGCCGGGTTCCGGCATGAAACCGCCATCGGGCGGAAGGCGCATCTTTCCTCAGGCGCCCGGGATGGCGCGCAGCCGGTGCCGCCGCAGGGCGGGCCGCGTCATTCCAGCCACAGATCGCGCAGGAGCGATTGCGCCAGATGATCCACCGAGCCGCCGTCGAGCCGCACGCATCGCTCGTGGCCCGCATAGGACACCCGGATGGTGTCGCCCGTGACCTCGTATTCGCCGGAGACGAGCGCCCCCTTGCGCCCGGTAAGAGTGACTGTGCCTTTCATTGTCCCTGTTCCTTTCCTCCTTCCATACCAGCAGTTTGGGCGCGGAAGCCGAGTCTGGGAAGTTCGCCTTTGGGACAGGTGCCGCGACTGTGTGCCTGCTGCAACAGTCGCGGCAAAGGCGCAAAACGGGGGAATCTCACCCTTTTTCGAGTGCTGTTACGGGTTCGAGCTTTGCGGCGTTGACGGCTGGGAGGTAGCCGAAGATCAGGCCGATGCCGCAGGCGCTGGCCAGGGCGGCGACCATGGAGAGGGGCGAATAGAC
>NZ_JRKO01000067.1 GCF_000763885.1 Paracoccus versutus
TGCCGGAGCGGGGACGGGGGCCGCCGGCCGGCGCGCGGGCGGCTGGGCGGCAGGCTGGGCGGCGGGCTGGGCCGGCGGCATGGGCCGGACCGGGATCGGCTGGCCCTGCGGGCGCAGCGCCGGCGGCTTGGCCTGGGACTGCGCCGCCAGCCGGCGCGCCCGCGCCGCCCGGCGCTCCCGCGCCAGTTCCTGCGCCGTCTTCTCCTGCGCCGTCTTCTCCTGGGCGGCCTCCTGCGGTGGCTCCGGCTTCTCCTGCGCCGGGTCCTGCGCCGGTTCGGGCTGGCGCTTCGTCTCCGCCCGTGCCCCTTCCTGTGCCCCTTCCCGTGCCCCTTCCGGCGGCTTCGGCGGCGTCACGCCCAAGCCCTGCCGGTTCTGGAAGGGGCGCTGCGGGCCAGCCTGGGCGGTAGTCTGCGAGACAGCTTGCGGCCCCGGCCGGGATGCGGCCTGGGATGCGGATTGCGATGCGGGCGCGGCCGGCCGGGGCGCGACAGCCTCGGCCTCGGCCTGCCGCGGCAGGGCGGCGCCCGGCTGCCGGGTGGCGGGCTCGGCGGGCTGGCCGGCCTTGCCGCCGGCCGGTGTGGAGGGGGTGGTCACGGGCAGGTGCGCTTTCGCTGGTTTACCTTTCGGGCGCAGTTGTTACATATTGCCGCCCGTCCAGACCAGTGTTTGCGTTCACATGTCCGATACCGCCCCGGAAATCCGCCACCCCCAAGGCCCAGCCGGCCAGGCCCGTGCCGGCGAAAGCCCAGCCGGCGAAAGCCCACCCGACGAAAGCCATGCCGGCGCAGCCCATGCGGGCCCGACCCGCCGGCCGCAGCGCCCGTCGCGCAACGGGCCGCGCTTTCGCATGCCGCGCACCGTGGTGGCCCTGATGCTGCGCGAGATGGCCACCAGCTACGGCCGCTCGGCCGGCGGCTATGTCTGGGCGGTGCTCGAGCCGGTGCTGGGCGTGGCGCTTTTGTCGGTGCTGTTCAGCATGGCGCTGCGCAGCCCGGGCCTGGGCTCGAACTTCCCGCTGTTCTATGCCACCGGCTACCTGCCCTTTGCCATGTTCACCGACCTGGCCAACAAGACCGCCGCCTCGATCCGCTTCTCGCGGCCCTTCCTGGCCTATCCCAGCGTGACCTTCCTCGATGCGCTGCTGGCGCGGGTGGTGCTGAACGCGCTGACCCATGTCGCGGTGATCGCCATCGTGATCGGCGGCATCTTCCTGGCCTACCAGCTGCCGGGGCCGGTGGACATGGCCGGGGTCTTCGAGGCGCTGCTGCTGGTGGCGCTGCTGGGCACCGGGGTGGGGACGCTGAACTGCTACCTGATGAACGCCTTCCCGGTCTGGGAGCGGATCTGGCACATCCTGACCCGGCCGCTGTTCCTGATCTCGGGGGTGATCTTCCTTTACGACATGATGCCGGTCCGGGCGCAGGACCTGCTGTGGTACAACCCGCTGATCCATTGCACCGGGCTGATGCGCCGCGGCTTTTACGCCACCTACGAGGCCAGCTATATCAGCCAGGCCTATGTCGTCGCCATCGCCCTGGTCTTCCTGCTCGCCGGCCTCGCCCTGCTCGAGAGAAACCACCAGAAACTCCTCGAACGATGATGCGTGGGGCGGCGTCGCCCCGGCCCCCCGCCTTTCGTGATCCGGGCCGTGATCCGGGCCGTGACGCACGCCATGTCCTGTGCCGTGCCCTCGCCGCCCAGGGCCGGATCGGAGCGCGCACCAGGCAGGCGCACAGCCATCGGCCCCGCCGAGAACACGAACCCATCGGCCCCAGGCCCGCCGGCACCGACAGCGCCTCTGCATCCGGCCATGCCCAGGCCTGAACCCGCAGGCTCCAGGCCATGCGCTGATCACGGGGCAATGTGCTGCGCCCCCCGACCGCCACCGGAAAGCGGATGCGGCATTCGTGCAGGACGGCGCGCAGCGCCGCCGGGATCATCGCCGCATGATGCTGGAACACGCCGTGCAGGCCGCCGACCGCGACATCCCTTGGCCAGCAGGGCCGGGCGATGCGCTGCCGAGGGGGCGAGGGCGCGCCACCCCGACCTTGCCGACCGGCTGCTGAGCGCCTCTCCGATCACGGGGCAATGCGCTGCGCCCCGCGACCGCTAGAGAAGCAGGTCCGAGGCGTTCAACTGCTCCAGCCCGCCCAGCGCGATCGTCAACTCGGCCGTGCCATCGCCGTCCAGGTCGACCAGCAGCCGATGCGCGCCGGCCTGCGACCAGTCGGCGCGAACCTGCCCCAGCCCGGAAAAATCATCGGTGCCGATGAAGGTCAGACCCAGGCGCGATGCGGCCCGCCCGTCACCATCGTCCAACGCTGTTGACATGGCCGCCGGAGGGTGCCTTGTTGCCGCTGCATGACAAGGGCCGGGGGGGGGGTGAATGGCGCGGTTCTCTGCCAATCTGGGCTTTCTCTGGGCCGACCTGCCGCTGCCGCAGGCGATTCGCGCCGCCGGCCGCGCCGGCTTCGACGCGGTGGAATGCCATTGGCCGCATGAGGTGCCGCATGAGCAGGTGGCGGCGGCGCTGGTCGAGACAGGGTTGCCGCTGCTGGGCCTGAACACCCGCCGCGGCCGGCCGGGCGAGAACGGGTTTGCCGCCCTGCCGGGGCGCGAGGCCGAGGCGCGGGCCGAGATCGCGCGCACGCTGGACCTTGCCGCCACCCTGGGCTGCGGCGCGGTGCATGTCATGGCGGGCATGGCCGAGGGGCAGGCGGCCGAGCGTGCCTTCCTGGCCAACCTGGACCATGCCTGCCGGCTGGCGCGCCCGCTTGGCATCACCATCCTGATCGAGCCGCTGAACCGGCACGACGCGCCGGGCTATTTCCTGGCCGGCTCGGACCAGGCGGCGCGGATCATCGAGGCGGCCGGGCACGACAACCTGCGGCTGATGTTCGACTGCTATCACCTGCAGATCATGGAGGGCGACATTTCGCGCCGGCTGCGGGCGCATCGGGACATCCTTGGCCATGTGCAGATCGCCTCGGTTCCCGACCGCGGCCCGCCCGACGGGGGCGAGCTGGACTATCGCCATGTCTGCGCGCTTCTGGACGATCTGGGCTGGATGCGGCCCATCGGCGCGGAATACCGCCCCAAGGGGCCGACCGAGGCGACGCTGGACTGGCTGCACCAGCGCCGGCTGGATGCCGGGCGGGACGGGGCCGCGCGGTCGGGGCGATAGGGCCCGCGGTGCGGGGCGGAAAGGATCGCCGCCTTCGCGACAGCGCGGTTGCCCTGCCGCGGCAAGGGCGGCGCCGGTTTCCAGAGGCTTGAAATCAAAGTGGCAATGGCCATCTTTACGGGTGGGCCCCTTGGGGCCTCTTGGATTTTGCGCATGGGGATTTCGTCTTGCAAGGCTTCGGCTTGGACAGATTCGCCCTGCGCCTTGAACAGGCGCATGGCTTGCCCCGGCCCCGTTGACACGCAAGGCGTGGACGGCTGGCCGGGGTCAAGCTGAATCAAGCCCGTTTTCCCAAGAGGTTCCGTCATGCTGCGCGCCTTCCTGCCGGCGGTTTGCCCGCATTGCGGCGAGGATGTCCCCAGGGCTGCCGCCCGGCGATGTCCGATCTGCCGCTCTCCGTTTCCATTGCCGTTCTCGGTGCCCGAGCCCCGCCGCCTGCCCCGGCGCAAGGGCGCAAAGGGGGGCGACGATGGCGAAAGATGACATCCCCGCCCCCGGCCTGCTGTGGCGGCTGGCGGCGGCCATCGCCCTGGCGCTGGCCATCGCCACGCTGGCCGAGCCGCTGGCGCGGCGCCATCCCGACCTGTCCGCCTTGCAGCTTTGGGCGGGGCCGCTGCGCAACGCGGGCTTTTCCGTCGCCTTCTTTGCCGGCGCGCGCCTGGCGCATGGGCTGGCCGCCCGGCGCCTCTTGCGGCGCCGGAAGGGCCGGCGCCCCGTGCCCAAGGTGCTGCTGGACCTTTTATGGTTCGTGCTGCTGGCCGTGGCCACGCTGGCCAGCCTGTCGCTGTTCTTCCGCCAGGATCTGTCCGGGATCCTGACCGGCTCGGGCTTGGTGCTGGCGGTGCTGGGCTTTGCCGTCCGCAACGCCGTGGCCGACGTGTTCTCGGGGCTGGCGATGGGGATCGAGGCGCCGTTCCGCATCGGCGACTGGGTGCGCATCGAAACCCTGGCCGAGGGCAAGGTGCAGGAGATCGGCTGGCGCACCACCCGGCTGGTCAGCCGCGACAGCACCTATGTCATCCTGCCCAACAGCCAGATCTCGTCGCGGCGAATCACCAATTTCAGCGCGCCGCGGCAGGAATATCGCGACCATGCCGAACTGACCCTGCCCGCCGACCTGCCGGTGGCCGAGGCGGGACGGCTGATCGCCGAGGCCGCGGCGGCGGCGCGCATGATCTCGGCCGGCAAGCCGCCCGAGGTGCAGGTGACGGATTACGGCCCCGCCGGCATCACCTATCGGGTGAAATACTGGGTGCCGCAGCACGACCGCGAGCTGGCCTGCCGCAACGAGGTCTTCAGCCTGATCGATGCGGCGCTGCGCAAGCAGGGCATCCGGCTGGCGGCGGACCGGATGCCCTGCGGCGAAGGTCAGGACAGCGCCAGCGCGGGCAAGGCGCCGGACGGGGCCCGCAGGCCGATCCGCCCGGCCTCGGCCGAGGCCAGGTAGATGTGATGGAAGGCATCGACCCGCCCGCCGGTCAGCTGGATGTCGTCGCGCCGCCAATGCCAGGGCTGGGCGTCCAACACCCGCTCGAACGGGTCCGAGGCGGTGGCCGACCAGAAGGCGGCGATGCCGTCCGGCCGCAGCGCCCGGCGCAGCACCGCAAGGCCGTCATCGCCGTAAAGCCGGCCGTTTTCCGGGCGCACGGTGAAATCCGGCCCGTTGTCGGTGTCCATCAGGATCACGTCGAAGCCGGCGCGGGGTTCCGCCAGCACCGCCATCACATCCGCGACGCGCAGGGCGACGCGCGGATCGCGCAGCGGGTGGCCGGCCAGATGGCCGATGCGGTCGCGGTTCCAGCCGGCGATCTCGGGGACAAGCTCGCAGACCGTGACCTGCGCGGCGGGGCCCAGCAATTCCAGCGCCGCGCGCAGGGTGAAACCCATGCCCAGCCCGCCGATCAGCACGCGGGCGTCGGGCCGGCCATGCAGGCGCAGGCTGCGCTCGGCCAGCACGGTTTCGGACTGGTGGTTGAGGTTCGACATCAGCTCCAGGCCGTTGAAGCGGATCTCGTAAAGGGCGCCGCGCTGTCGCAGCAATATTTCGTCGCCCGCCGCCGTGCCGGCGCGGGCCAGGGTATTCCAGATGGGCATGTTCGATCCCCGACATCGGGCAGGCCAGAAGGGCCCCCCGGTGGTTGCGTGACGGTTTCGGAAAATGGCCTTGGGTTGCCCGGCGTTCAGCGCGCGGACAACCCCGGCACATTGTTGGCCCTGAAACCGATCAGCAGCGGGAAGATCGCCGAGGGATGCGGCAGGCCGAGCCGCGGCGCGGGGCCGCGATCCCGGCAGGACCGATCCGGTCGCATCGCAAGGCCCCCTATGCCGCCGGGGTCATTGGATCGGCGCGGCCGACCGTCAGCACCGTCAGCTCGCGCGTTTCGCCCACCCGCGTCTCCCAGGTGAAGCGCGCGCCCGCCCGCAGGCCGATCAGCGCCACCCCGATCGGCGTCAGCACCGAGGCGCGGCCGGCGGCGATGTCGGCATCCTCGGGCCAGGCCAGCACGACGGTCTGCTCGCGCCCGGTGGTCTCGTCGCGGAAGGTGACGGCGCTGCCGATGCCGGCGACGTCCTCGGGCATCCGCTCGGGCGCCAGGACGCGGGCGCGGGCCAGTTCGGTCAGCAGCCGGTCGGCAAGGTCGGGATTGCGCGCCATCGCCCCTTCGGCAAGGCGTTCGAGCCGGTCGAGCGTGTCGCTGGCGATGGTGACCGGCGGTCGCGATGTTCTGGCCATGTCGGCTCCTTCAGTCATGTCATGACCCGCCGGAGCCGCCGCAGGGGCGGATCGGGGGTGGATTTTCTGGATCAGGAAAGCCCCGGACGCGAGGTCAGCGCAAGCGCGCCCCTGTCCGGGGCAGCTGGCGCGTCAGCAGCAAACCGGTGCCGAACCGGCTCTTGCAAAGGGGAATAGGCATGGTCATGCGCCCAGTCTAGCCGCGCGGCCAGCCCGAGTCGAGAGACCCGCCTCGCCGGCTTCAGGCCTGGCCCCTTCGCGGGCGGGCCCATGGGCAGAGGGGTCGGGCCCGCGCCGCCCTAGCGGGTCTCGACGGTGGCCAGGTAGCGGCGCAGATCCTCGGCCCCGCGGCCCAGCGACGCCTGTTCCTCGCCGCGCAGCTCGGGCGGCTCCAGCCAGCCGGGCTCGATCCCGGTCATGTCGGGCAGCTGATGCGCGATGCCCTTGTGGCAGTCGATGCAGGTCTTTTCGCCCGAGATCAGGTATCGCTCGTGGATCTGGGCCGCGCGGCGGGTCTGCTTGGTAAAGTCCATCGCCACCGCCGCATGGCAGTTGCGGCATTCCAGCGAATCGTTGGCCTTGAGCCGCGCCCATTCGTGCTGGGCCAGCTCCAGCCGCTTTTCCAGGAATTTTTCGCGCGTGCTGATGGTGCCGAAGATCTTGCCCCAGACCTCCTTCGAGGCCTGCATCTTGCGGGCGATCTTGTCCGTCCACTGGTGCGGCACATGGCAGTCAGGGCAGCTGGCCCTGACCCCCGAGCGGTTCGAGAAATGCACCGTCGGCATCAGCTCCTGATAGACGTTGTCGCGCATCTCGTGGCAGCTGGTGCAGAATTTCTCGGTATTGGTGACTTCCAGCGCGGTGTTGAAGCCGCCCCAGAAGATCACGCCGCAGATAAAGCCGCCCAGCGTCAGGAAGCCGATGCTGAGAAAGCTGCTGGGCCGGCTGATGACGCGCCAGAACCAGGTGACCCGGCCCCAGACCCAGCGGATGCTTGCCCTGATCCAGCCCATGTCACGGGCTCCCGGCGTGGCGATAGCCGTCGCGGAACTGGTTGGGCACCAAGGGCTTCACGTCGGTCTGCTGGACGTGGCAGGCGGTGCAGAAATAGCGCCGCGGCGTCACGTCGGTCAGCACCTGCCCGTCGCGGTCCATGAAATGGGTGACGCTGATCATGGGCGCGCCCGAGCCTTCGGTGAATTGCGGCTTGTGGCAGTCCATGCAGCGGTTGGTGTTCACGCTCAGCTGATAGCCGTCGATCGAATGCGGGATCACCGGCGGCTGTTCGGGATAGTTGCGCATCCGGCGCACGTCGTCGGTGATCGGCCGGCCCAGGGGCGGGATCTGGCCTTCGGACATCGGCTCGGCCCAGCCGGTCAGGGGCGGCACGATCTGCACCGTCGGCTCGTCCTGCGGCAGCGCGGCACCGACAAGGGCGAACAGCAGTATCCCGGCCATGGCGGCGGGCCGGATCAGACGGAAAGGATCTTGACCGCGCATTTCTTGAAATCCGTCTGTTTGGAAATGGGATCGGTGGCGTCCAGCGTCACCTTGTTGATCAGCTGGCTGGCGTCGAACCAGGGCACGAAGATCACCCCGCGCGGCATCCGGTTCCTGCCGCGCGTCTCGACGCGCGAACGGATCTCGCCGCGGCGCGAGACGATGCGCACCTCGGCCCCCTGGTTCAGGCCCATGTCGCGGGCATCCTCGGGGTTCATGAAGCAGCGGGCGCCGGGAAAGGCCCGGTAAAGCTCGGGCACGCGCATGGTCATCGAGCCGGAATGCCAATGCTCCAGCACCCGGCCCGTCACCAGCCAGATGTCGTATTCCTCGTCCGGGGGCTCTGCCGGCGGCTCGTAGGGCACGGCGATGATCCTGGCCTTGCCGTCGGGGTTGCCATAGAACTGCACGCCCGCGCCCGGCTCGACATAGGGGTCGAGCCCCTCGCGATAGCGCCAGAGCGTCTCCTTGCCGTCCACCACCGGCCAGCGCAGGCCGCGGACCTCGTGATAGGTGTCATAGGGGGCAAGGTCGTGGCCATGGCCGCGGCCGAAGGCGGCATATTCCTCGAACAGGCCCTTCTGGACGTAGAAGCCGAAATCGTTCGATTCCTGGTTGGCGTAGTCGGGGCTCAGCCCGGAGATGTCGAAGCGGTCCACGCTGCCGTTGCGGAACAGCACGTCGAACAGGCTCTGCCCGCGATAGTTGGGATTGGCGGCCAGGATCTCCTCGGGCCAGACTTCGTCGGTGGTGAAGCGCTTGGAAAACTCCATCATCTGCCACAGGTCCGAGCGCGCCTCGCCCGGCGCGTCGACCAACTGGTGCCAGACATGGGTGCGGCGCTCGGCATTGCCATAGGCGCCCTCCTTCTCGACCCACATGGCGGCGGGCAGGATCAGGTCGGCGGCCATCGCCGTCACCGTGGGATAGGCGTCCGAGACGACGATGAAGTTGTCCGGGTTGCGATAGCCCGGCCAGGTTTCGTTGCTGTTGTTGGGCGCGGCCTGCAGGTTGTTGTTCACCTGCACCCAGTAGAAGTTCAGCGTGCCGTCGTGCAGCGCCCGGTCCTGCGCCACCGCGTGCAGCCCCGGCTTTTCCGGGATCACGCCATGGGGGATGCGCCAGATTTCCTCGGCATGCTTGCGGTGTTCGGGATTGGTCACGGTCATGTCGGCGGGCAGGCGATGGGCGAATGTGCCCACCTCGCGCGCCGTGCCGCAGGCCGATGGCTGGCCGGTCAGCGAGAACGGGCTGTTGCCGGGTTCCGAGATCTTTCCGGTCAGCAGGTGGATGTTATAGACCATCTGGTTGGCCCAGACGCCGCGCACATGCTGGTTGAAGCCCATGGTCCAGAGCGACATGACCTTGCGGTCGGGATCGGCGTAAAGCTCGGCCAGCTGTTCCAGGAAGCCCGGTTCGACGCCGCTGAGTTCCGAGACCTTCTCCAGCGTGTATTCGCTGACCAGTTCGGCGAAGGCCTCGAAGGTCGAGGGGGTGGTCGCCGCCGGATCCTCGGCCGTGCGCGCGGCCATCTCGCGCGGGTCGTCCTCGCGCAGGCCATAGCCGATGCCGGTCGCGCCGGCGACGAAGGTGGTGTGGCGGTCCACGAAATCGCGGTTCACCCGGCCGGTCTGGATGATGTGGTTGGCGATATAGTTCAGGATCGCCAGGTCCGTGCCGGGCTTGAAGACGATGGGAATGTCGGCCAGGTCCGAGCTGCGATGGGTAAAGGTGGACAGCACCGCCACCTTGACATGCGGGTGGCCCAGCCGGCGGTCCGCGACCCGCGTCCACAGGATCGGGTGCATCTCGGCCATGTTCGAGCCCCAGAGGACAAAGGCGTCCGCCGCCTCGAAATCGTCATAGCAGCCCATCGGCTCGTCCATGCCGAAGGTGCGCATGAAGGCATAGGCGGCCGAGGCCATGCAATGCCGGGCGTTGGGGTCGAGGTTGTTCGACCGGAACCCCGCCCGCATCAGCTTGGTCGCGGCATAGCCCTCGAAGATGGTCCACTGGCCCGAGCCGAACATGCCGACGGCGGTCGGCCCCTTGTCCTTCAGCACCCGCTTGGCCTGCGCGGCCATGGTGTCGAAGGCTTCCTCCCAGCTGACCGGGGTGAATTCGCCGTCCTTGGCATAGACGCCGTCCTTCTTGCGCAGCAGGGGCTGGGTCAGCCGGTCCTGGCCATACATGATCTTGGACAGGAAATAGCCCTTGACGCAGTTCAGGCCGCGGTTCACCTCGGCCAGCAGGTCGCCATGGGTGGCGACCACGCGGCCTTCCTTGACGCCCACCATGACGCCGCAGCCGGTGCCGCAAAAGCGGCAGGGCGCCTTGGACCAGGTGATCTGCAGCGATTCGACGCCGCCGGGCACGGGCTGGGCCTGCGAAGCCAGCGGGATATTGGCGGCCATGGCGGCGATCCCCGCCGCCTGCGCCTTGAGCAGATCGCGTCGCGAGAGGGTCATGCCATTGCCTCCGTCTCGTCGGCGGGCAGGATCTGTTCAAAGACCAGGTTTGCCGAGAACACGCCCTCCATGACCGAGATCTCGGCCATGCGGCTGCCGATCTCGCCCACCGAGGCGCCTTCCAGCACCAGCACGATCTTGGCGTCCTTGACGGCATGGACCTCGGTCCCCGGCAGGGCGGCAAGGCGCCGGGCCAGGTCGGCCGCGCGCTCGGGCCGGGCCGTGACGATGGCGCTGGAGATGTGGAGGAACCGCGATTCCGTGCCGCTGTCTTGCTTCAGCTTTCCGGTCAGAATGTCGCGTCGCTGGATGGGGGTCCTGTCTGGCTCGCGCATGGCCGCTCTCTAATGTATGGGTCCGGGGGGTCCGAAAATGAGCTGCCACATCCAGACCAGGAAGCCGTAGCCGCCGACGATCGCGACCGACAGGATCGGCCAGATCACCACGGCCAGGATCAGGAATGCGATGATTTCATCCCGCTTCCGGTGCTTGGGACGATCGGTTTCTGTTGCGGAATCGATCATTTCTGGGCAACCCGTGCGTCAAAACGCCTCAGTTCAATCTTCCACGGAACTGTGAAGGATCGAAGAAGGTTCCCAGCAAAATTCGCCCCGGCGCGGCATCATGCCGGCCAAGCGATCTGCGCCCGGCCGAAGCCGGGTGCTAGGCCGCGCTTGAAAAGGCTTGCTTTTCAGCAAGATGGCCGGGGCTTGCGGCGTGGCCCCGGTCGCGGCCTCAAAGACCGTAAAGCGCCCCGGCCAGGGTCAGGCCGATCACCAGCATAGACGCGACCAGCCCGGCGAGTCGGACTTCTGCATCACTCGATTCCTGCGCATGGCGTCCCCCGGCCAATGACATTCGTTATGCATGGTCAAACACAACGAGCCGCAGGTCAAGCCGGAATCGGCCCTTGCGGGCCGACTGCGACATGAGGGCGCTAACGGGCGAAGCCGCTGACCCGCGGCAGCCAGGTGGACAGGGCGGGCACGAAGGTCAGGATCAGCAGCGCGGCAAGGGCCGCCAGGAAAAAGGGCGGCAATTCGCGGATCAGCGCCGAGGGCTTCTGCTTGGTCGCCGAGGCCACGACGAAGATCAGCCCGCCGACCGGCGGCGTCATCAGGCCAAAGGTCAGGTTCACGATGACGATGATGGCGAAATGATCCGCCGCGATGCCCAGGTTGTGGGCGATGGGCGCCAGGATCGGCACCAGGATCATCACCCCCGGCAGCGGGTCCATGAACATGCCGAAACCCAGCAGCAGCAGGTTCACCATCAGCAGGAAGGCGATGGGCGACAGGTCCATGGCGATCACCGCATCGGCCATGGCCTGCGGCACGCCCTCGATGATCAGCACCCAGGCAAAGGCGCGGGCGGCGGCCAGGATCATCAGCACCGCCACCGACATGATGGCCGAGCGCAGGAACGCCCCCCACAGGTCCGCCAGCGTGAAGCCGCGATAGACGAAGGCGCTGGTCAGGATGGCATAGAACACCGCCACGACCGAGGCCTCGGTGGGGGTAAAGACCCCGCCGCGGATGCCGCCGACGATCAGCACGATCAACAGCAGGGCGGGCAGGGCGGCGAAGCTGTTGCGGACCATCTGGCCCACCGGCGGGCGCGGCTCCAGGCTGCGATAGTTGCGCTTGCGGCTGATCCACCAGTTCACCGCCGCCAGCAGCGCCGCGATCAGGATGCCGGGCAGGATCCCGGCCATGAACAGCGAGCCGACCGAGGTGTTGCGGTCCTGCAGCGCATAGATGATCATGGTGATCGAGGGCGGGATGATCGGGTCGATCACCGCCACGGAAATCGTCAGCGCGCCGGCATAGGCCTTGGAATAGCCGCTGCGCTCCATCATCCGCGCCATCATCGCGCCCGGCCCCGCCGCCGAGGCCAGCGCCGAGCCGGAAATCCCCGCAAACAGCGTCCCGGTCAGGACGTTGGCATAGCCCAGCCCGCCGCGCAGGTGGCCCACGAATTGCGAGGCGAAGCGCAGCAGCATGCGCGAGATCGCCCCGGTGGACATGATCTCGGCCGCCAGGATGAAGAAGGGCACGGCCAGCAGCGGAAAGCTGTCGAGGCCGGTGAACATCTCTTTCACCACCACGACCAGCGGATAGCGGCCGGACAGGCCCACCGCCGCGAAGGCCGCCATCGCCAGCGCGAAGGCGATGGGCACCCCCATGACCATCAGGATCAGGAAGGCGGCGATCAGGATCTCAACCAAGGGGGGCCTCGTCGGAATGCTGCAGGCCGGCGCGCAGGTATTGCGGCGCGATCAGCGCAAGATGGACGATCATCAGCGCGAAACCGGCGGGCATCGCGGCATAGATCCATTTCATCGGCACCTGGAGCGCCGCCGAGCGCTGGATCGACATGCGGTTCATGTAGTCGATGCCGACCCAGACCATGAAGCCGAAAAAGGCGAAGAGGACCAGCAGGATCGCCAGGCGCAGGATGCGCTGGCCCCTGCCGGGCAACGCGTCCTGGGCATTGGTGATGGCGGCATGGGCGCCATGGCGCAAGGCCAGCCCGCTGCCCAGGAAGGTCAGCCAGATCATCGAGTAACGCGCCACCTCGTCGGCCCAGGTCAGCGAATTGCCGGTCACGTAGCGGCCGGCGACGTTCCAGCCGACGATGACCGACATCGCCGCCAGCCCCAGCACGAGGATGGCGCCGTTCAGCGTGACGAAGGCGCGTTCGATCCGGCGCATCGGGGCTTACTCGACCGCCTGGATGCGGTCCATCAGCTCCTTGCCGAACTGGGCCTCATATTGCTGGTAGGGCCCGGCCAGCGCATCGCGGAAGGCGGCCTTCTGCTCGGGCGAAAGCTCGTTCACCTGCATCCCGGCATCCTTCATCGAGGCGACGCCCGAGGCATCGACCTCGTCGACATAGGCGCGCATCGCGACGACCGCGTCCTTGGCCGCCTTGTCGAAGGCCGCCTTCTGCGCATCGTCCAGCCCGTTCCACAGCGAGGGCGAGACCAGGATGATGGTCGAGGAATAGACGTGCCCGTCCAGCGTCAGGTATTTCTGCACCTCGTTCAGCTTGGCCGAGACGATGACCGAAAGCGGGTTTTCCTGCCCGTCGATGGCGCCCTGCTCCAGCGCGCCGATCACCTCGGGCCAGGCCATGGGGGTGGGGGCGGCGCCAAGGGCGCGGAAGGCCTCGATATGCACCGGGTTTTCCATGGTGCGGATCTTCAGCCCGTCCAGGTCGGCCGGCGCCTCGACTGCGCCGCGATTGCTGGTGATGTGGCGGAAGCCCTGCTCGCCCCAGGCCAGCGCATGCAGGCCCGCGGGCTCGAACTTGGCCAGCATCTCTTGCCCGATCTCGCCGTCCAGCACCTTGCGGGCATGGTCCTTGTCGCGCAGCAGGAAGGGCACGCCCAGCACGCCGACCTCGGGGACGAAATTGGTCAGCGTCCCGTCCGAGGCGATGGTCATCTCGACGGTGCCGAGCTGCAGCCCCTCGAGCACCTCACGCTCGCCGCCCAGGCCCGACGAGGGGAAGTGGCGGAAGGTGAACTGGTCGCCCAGGCTTTCCTTGAGCGAGGCTTCGAAGGCCTTGGCGCCGGCGCCGTAATGGCTGTCCTCGGCCAGGGCATAGCCGATCTTGATTTCCTGCGCGAACGAAGGCGCGGCGACGGCGGCGCAGAGAAGCGCCGCGGCAAAGACGTGTTTCATGCTGAATCCCTTCCGCTGTCCGGCAGGGATTTAGCGCCACATGGCGACAATGTGCAATCCCGCTGCCGGCCCCTGGGCGCGCGGGCGGGGTTCAGGCCCGGTTGCGATCGGCCTCGGCCAGGGCGCGGACCACCTCTTCGTCGCTGGTCTGCTCGAAGTCGCGATAATGCAGGCCGACGGCCTGGAACGGCTCGGGCGTGCGCAGGCAGACCACCTCGTCGGCATCGGCGCGGATCTTCTCCAGCACGTCGGGCGGGGCGACGGGGACGGCGACGATCACCCTGGCCGCGCCCGACCGCGCCAGCGCCTTCAGGGCGATGCGCATGGTGGCGCCGGTGGCGATGCCGTCGTCGACCACGATCACCGTCCGGCCCCAGGTATCGGGTGCCGGCCGGCCGCCGCGATAGGCCTGGCGCCGGCGCTCGATCTCGCGCAGCTGCCGGGCCTTTTCGGCGGCGATGTGATCGGGCGTCGCCCCGGTCGCGGCGACGAGATGGTCGTCCAGCAGCAGTTGCGGCGGCGCCCCGTCCACGATGGCGCCAATGGCCAGTTCGGGATGCGCGGGCGCCCTGAGCTTGCGCACCAGCATCACGTCCAGCGGCGCGTCCAGCACCCTGGCCACCTCGAGCCCGACCGGAACCCCGCCGCGCGGCAGCGCCAGGACCAGCAGCGGCTGGCCCTTGTGACCGGACAATGCGGCGCCAAGCTGCCTGCCGGCATCCGTGCGATCTGCGAACATCCCGCCCCTTCCTTTCTTGTTCGTTTTCCGCGAACCGAACACCCGCCGCCGGGGAATGTTCCCGCGCCCCGAAAACCTGCCCCCAAAAACGCGCCCCGAAACGCGCCCCCGAAACGCGCCCGGAAAATGGCTGCGCCTGCCGGGCGGCTGCGCACGGTTCCGCCGAAGGCGGCCAGGGCGGCAGATGCCGATGGACGCTGGGGCCGGGACGTATTAGGAAGATGGCCCAGGGAACGGGCCGGCCAAGCCCGTCCGAATACGAAGAACAGAGCGGGACCGAGCAGACAGATGCAATCCGGCAAGAGCGCGGCGCAGACCGTGGCGACCGTGAAGCCTTTACAGATCCGCGGCCGCACCTTCACGGCCATCGCGCTGCATCTGAGCGGCCGGCCGGACCGTGCCTTCTTCGAGGCGCTGGAGGCGCGGCTGAACCAGACGCCGCTGTTTTTCGACAATGCGCCGCTGGTCATCGACCTGGAGCAGGCCGAGGGGCTGGACCGCGCCCAGGACCTGCTGCACCTGACCGCCGAACTGCGCCGGCGCAAGCTGTCGGTCTTCGGCATCCAGAGCGGCACGCCCGCGCAGGCGCAGGCAGCGGCCGAGGCCGGGCTGATCTCGTTGCCCGGCGGACGCGACGCGGCGCTGGAGCGCGTCTCGCGCCAGGGCAGCCGCCCCGAACCGGCCCCCGCGCCGGCGCCGAAAGAACCGGCGAACCGCCTGATCGCGCAGCCGGTGCGCTCGGGCCAGACCGTCTTTGCCGATCGCGGCGACCTGATCGTCGTCGGCTCGGTCAGTTCCGGGGCCGAGGTGATCGCCGCCGGCAACATCCACATCTATGGCCGCCTGCGCGGCCGCGCGCTGGCCGGCGTCAACGGCGACGATTCGGCGCGCATCTTCTGCCATGCGCTCGATGCCGAGCTGCTGGCCATCGCCGGGCTTTATCGCACCAGCGAGAACCTGGGGGCCGACACGCCGCGGCATTACGTGCAGGTCTATCTTCAGGGCGAGGTGCTGCGCATCGAGTCCCTCAAATAACCCATGAGAAAGGAAACGCTCGTGAGCAAGGTTATCGTAGTCACATCCGGCAAGGGCGGCGTCGGCAAGACGACCTCCTCTGCCGCCATCGGCGCGGGGCTCGCCATGCGCGGCCACAAGACGGCCGTGATCGACTTCGACGTGGGCCTGCGCAACCTGGACATGATCATGGGCTGCGAACGCCGCGTGGTCTTCGATTTCATCAACGTCATCCAGGGCGACGCCAAGCTGAAGCAGGCGCTGATCAAGGACCGCCGGCTCGAGAACCTGTATGTCCTGCCGACCTCGCAGACCCGCGACAAGGACGCGCTGACCAAGGAAGGCGTCAAGAAGGTTCTGGACGAGCTGCGCGAAGAGTTCGACTATATCGTCTGCGACAGCCCGGCGGGGATCGAGCGCGGCGCGCATCTGGCGATGTATTACGCCGACGAGGCCGTGGTGGTGACGAACCCCGAGGTCTCGTCCGTGCGCGACAGCGACCGGGTGCTGGGCCTGCTGAACTCCAAGACGGCGCTGGCGGAAAAGGGCGACGGCAGCGCGGTCAAGGCGCAGCTGCTGCTGACCCGCTTCGACCAGACCCGCTCGGCCAACGGCGACATGATGAGCGTCGAGGACGTGCTGGAAATCCTGGCCATCCCGCTGCTGGGCATCATCCCCGAAAGCACCTCGGTCCTGAAGGCCTCGAACGAGGGCACGCCGGTCTCGCTGGACGAGAAGTCGCCGGCGGGCAAGGCCTATATCGACGCCGTCGGCCGGCTGGTCGGCGAGCAGATCGAGATGCGGGTGAACCCCGGCGACCAGCGCCGCGGCTTCTTCCAGAGGCTTCTGGGACGGACGGCCTGACATGTTCGGTTTCTCATTCCGTCAGCGAAAGCCCAGTTCGGCGCAAACCGCCAAGGAGCGCCTGCAAATCCTGCTAGCGCATGAGCGTTCCAGCGGGGGAACCAGCCCGGACTTTCTGCCGTTGTTGCAGCGCGACATCCTCGAGGTGGTGCGCCGGCACATGGAAATCGACGGCGATGCGGTCGACATCAAGCTGGAGCGCAGCGACGACCTGTCCAGCCTGGAGATCAATATCGAGCTGCCCAACGCCAGCCCGGTGAAGGCGCGGCCCGCCAGCTGAGGCAGGCCGACAGGCCCCGCCCGCCAGGGGCGGGGCGCGTCGTGGTCACAGCGCGCCCTTCTCCATTTCGGCGGCGATATGCTCCGCCTGCCGAATCGCCAGCGCGACGATGGTCAGCGTCGGGTTCTCGGCCGCCGAGGTGGTGAAGACCGAACCGTCCGAGACGAACAGGTTCGGGATGTCATGCGCTTGGCCCCATTTGTTCACGACGCCGTCGCGCGGGTTTTCCGACATGCGGTTGGTGCCCAGGTTATGCGTGGACGGGTAGGGCGGCGTCGGCAGGATCCGCGTCGCGCCCGCGGCGCGATAGATCCGCTCGCCCACGCCATAGGCATGGTTGCGCATGGCGATGTCGTTGGGGTGGTCGTCGTAATGCACGTTCGGCACCGGCAGGCCGAAGCGGTCCTTTTCGCTGCGGTTCAGGGTGATGCGGTTGGTTTCCTGCGGCAGATCCTCGCCCACGATCCACATGCCGGCCATGTTCTCGTAGCTGTCCATCGCCGAGGTGAACTCGCGCCCCCAGCCGCCGGGGTCCATGAAGGCCGCCATGAAGGGAATGCCGAGGGCCAGCGTCTCCAGCTCATAGCCGCCGACGAAGCCGCGGGCGGGGTCGTGATGCGCCTCGTCCTGGACGATGCCGGCCATGGTGGTGCCGCGCCACATCCGCACCGGGCGTTCGAAGATCGCATAGACCGAGCCGGTGGTGTGGCGCATGTAGTTGCGCCCGACCTGGCCCGAACTGTTCGCGAGCCCGTCCGGGAAGCGTTCCGAGGCCGAGGCCAGCAGCAGCCGCGGGCTTTCGATCGAGTTGCCGGCGACGGCGACGATGCGGGCGCGCTGGAACTGCTCGGCCCCGTCCTTGTCGATATAGCGCACGCCGGTGATCTTGCCGTCCTCGTCATGTTCGATCCGGGTGGCGTGGCTATGGTCGCGGACTTCCAGGTTGCCGGTCGCCTCGCCGCGCGGGATGTCGGTATAGGCCGCCGACCATTTCGCGCCCCATTTGCAGCCCTGGAAGCAGAAGCCGGTCTGCTGGCAGGCCATGCGGTCGTCATTGTCGACCGAGTTGATCGCCATGCGCCCGGTCGAGACCTTGCTGTAGCCCATTGCCTTGGCGCCCTTTTCCAGCACCAGGTAGTTGTTGTTCCCCGGCAGGCCGGGCAGGTCGTTGGTGCGGGTGACGCCCAGCTTCTTCTCGGCCAGGTCGTAATATGGCTCCAGTTCGGCCAGCGTGATCGGCCAGTCCAGCAGGCTGGCGCCGTCCACCGCGCCATAGGTGCTTGCCGCCTTGAACTCGTGTTCCTGGAAGCGCAGCGAGGCGCCGGCCCAGTGGATCGAGGTGCCGCCCACCGCCTTGACGATCCAGGCCGGCAGGTTGGCAAAGTCCCGCGCCACCCGCCAGTCGCCCGAGGTGGTGCGCATGTCGCCCCAGCTCAGCTGCGCGAAACTGTCCCATTCGTCGTTGATGTAATCCTCGGGCAGGTAGCGGCCGCCCGCCTCCAGCGCCACGACCTTGACGCCCCTTTGCGCCAGTTCGTTGGCCAGCACGCCGCCGCCCGACCCAGTGCCGACCACGACCACGACCGAGGCATCGTCATGCCCGAATTTTGCAATATTGTCAGCCATGTCCGCCTCCCTCACAGCCAGTCGATGTCGTTGAAGCCGCGCTCGATATAGCCGCCCTGCGAAAAGCTTTCGCCCTCGTAGCCAAAGACCGGCCAGACCTGCTTCTGGTTGTAGAGCCCGGTCACGAGCCCCGCGCGCACGGTCTGGAAGAAGGGCGTATGCTCGATCATGCGCAGCATGGCGACGCGGTCCTTTTCCCAGCCCGCGGCCAGGTAGCCGTCGAAGCCCTGCGCCTGGGCGACAAGGTTCAGCCCGGCCACGCCCTCTTCGATCATCTGCGCCTGCTCGGCATCGTCATGCGCCTTGACGGCGATGGCATAGAAGCGGTCGGCGATGCGGTCATGCGGATAGATGTCGCGCGCCATCTGGATCAGCACCGCCATGGTTTCGGGCTTCAGGGCGGCGGTCTCGACCGCCCAGGCCGCGTCGCGGGCGGCGACGAAGCCCGAGCCGACCACGAAGGTCGCCCCCGCCGCCATGGCGCGCGCCAGCAGGCCGCGCCGGGTCAGCCCCCTGACATCGCTGCCAGAGGGGGATTTGTGGATGACAGTCATTTACTCCTCCCTGAGTTGGTTGGCCCGCCCCTCCCGGCGGGCTGCCTGCCTAGAGGTAGCGGCCCCCGCGTTGCAGCACCTCGATCTCGTAGCCGTCCGGGTCCTGGATGAAGAAGAAGCGGGCGATCACCGTGCCGCCGGGGGCGAAATCGACCAGCTTGCGCGGGGCAAGGCCCAGGTCGGTCAGCCGCCGGTGTTCGGCCGCGACATCCTCGACCGAGACGGCCAGGTGGCCGTAGCCGTTGCCCAGGTCATAGGCTTCCTCGCGGCCCTTGTTGATGGTCAGCTCCAGCTCGAAGCTGCTTTCGGCATTGGCCAGGTAGACCAGGGTGAAGCTGTCGAAATCCAGCCGCTCGACCGGCTCCAGGTCGAAGGCCGCCTTGTAGAAGGCCAGCGAGCGCGCCTCGTCCGTCACGCGGATCATCGAATGAATCATCTTGGCCATGCGGGCTTTCCTTTCCGATCTTTGCACCAGTATCGGAAGGACGCCGGCCCCGCGGGTAGCATCATGCTACCACGCCGCGGATTTCTTGCGCGATGCCGCGATCAGGCGGCCTGCGCCACCTGCTGCGCGGCCTTGCGGAAATCCTGCGCGCCGCGGCCGCGCAATTCCAGCTGCACCAGGCAGGCGCAGCGCAGCAGCGAGGTGAAATTCACCGGCTCGCCGCCAAGTTGCAGCACTTCGGATTGCAGCGTGGACAGGAAGGCGGGCGTGGCCATGCCCTCGCCGGCCGCGATCTCGTCGATGATGTCCCAGAACGCCTGTTCCAGCCGGATCGAGGTGCTTTGCCCGTTCAGCCGCAGCTTGCGGGTCGTCGGCTGATAGCGGCGCGGATCCTGGCGGGAGAAGACTTCGCACATGGCATGGTTCCCAAACTGGCTAGGCAAGTTCCCCGATCATAGCACGGCAGGCGGGTCATGCCAGTTTCTTGGACAGGGTGCTGTCCGGCGCGGGAAATCCGGTGCCGCGATCGGGCCCGATCAGGCAAGAGGGCGGCGTCGGCGGGCGCTGCGCTGCGAGTAGGCGGTTTCGCCGGCACCTGGAAGCGATCTTCGGCCGCGACTCGTCCCTGCCGGCGGCATGGGGCGACAATAAGTCGCCGTCCGGGCGGTTGCCATCTGCAATATACGTAAATGCGTATTATCGCATCTTGCATCAGGAGAAACCGATGAAAACCCTGCTCGCCGCTTCTGTCCTTGCCCTTGCGGCCGCGCTGCCGGCCTCGGCCCAAGAGGGGCGCAAGCTCGTGACCATCCTGACCGCGCCCGAGCCGCAGACCCAGCTGATGGCGATGGTGCTGACCATGAATGCCGTGGCCAAGGGGGCCGAGGCGCAGATCCTGCTGTGCGGTCCCGCCGGCGACATGGCGCTGAAGGAAGCGCCGGAAACCGCCACCGCCGGCCAGCCGCCCCAGGGCGCCAGCCCCCAGGGCCTGATGCGGCAGATGATCGAGAAGAACGGCGTCAAGGTGCAGGTCTGCGCCATCTACCTGCCCGGCAAGGGCGCCGATGCCTCGGTGCTGCTGGAGGGCGTGACCCCCGCCAAGCCCGATGCGATGGCCGC
This sequence comes from Paracoccus versutus, assembly GCF_000763885.1. Lineage (GTDB taxonomy): Bacteria > Pseudomonadota > Alphaproteobacteria > Rhodobacterales > Rhodobacteraceae > Paracoccus > Paracoccus versutus. The sequence goes on from NZ_JRKO01000067.1 coordinate 20,217, forward strand.
CGAACTGATCGCCGAGGACACCACCGTCCTGAGCTTCTGATCCCGCCTCGTGGCGACATGAAAGGAAAGGCCGCCCTTGCCGGGCGGCCTTGTCGTTTGTGCGGCCCGCGATGGGTGGGGCGGCGCGGGCCGGCACCTTGCCGCAGCGGCCGATCCGGCCGAAGCGGCAAGGCCGCTGTCCCGGACGCGCATGCCGCGGCGTCCGGGTGCCGGGGTCATCCGCCGTTCAGGCGCTTTCGGTGTCCTCCCTGGCGGCGGCCTTGTCCTCCATCATCTCGAACCACATCGCGTTCAGCACCGCGAAGGTGACGGCCAGCGGCAGGCCGAGGATCCATGCGAAATACCACATTGCGTTTTCCTTTCAGTAGGCGTGACCGCCCTCGGTGATGTCCTTTTCCTCGACCTTGCCCCACAGCACCTTGTAGACCCAGCTGGTGTAGAGCGCGATGATCGGCAGGAAGATCCCGGTGCAGACCAGCATGATGAACAGCGTCAGGTGGCTGGACGAGGCGTCCCAGACCGTCAGGCTCGCCCCTGGCATGACCGAGGAGGGCAGGATGAACGGGAACATCGACAGCCCGACCGAGGAGATGATGCCAAAGATCGCCAGCTTGCTCAGCAAGAGCGTGCGGACCTCGCGCCCCGAGTTCAGCGACCACAGCGCGCCAAGCGCGCCCAGGAAGCCGAGGGCCGGGGCGGCCAGCATCCAGGGATGCGCGGCGTAATTGGCAAACCAGGCGCCGGGCGCGATCTCGACCGTCTTGGCCAGCGGGTTCGACGGCCCGTTCGGGTCGATGGCCCCGGCGATGCGATAGCCGTCGACGAACAGCCACAGCGCCAGCCCGCCCGCCGCGTAAAGCAGCACGGTGGCCATGGCCGCCCAGCTGCCGAAGCGCCGCGCCCGGCCGGCGACCGGCCCCGAGGTCTTCAGCACCAGCCAGGCGGACCCGTGCATGGCCAGCATCGCCACCGACAGCAGGCCGCAGAGCAGCGCGAACGGGTTGAGCAGGCCGAAGAAGCCGCCGTCGTAGAAGATGCGCAGGTCCGAGCCCAGCCGGAAGGGCACGCCTTGCAGCACGTTCCCGACCGCGACGCCGAAGATCAGCGAGGGGACGAAGCCGCCGACGAACAGCGCCCAGTCCCAGTTGCCGCGCCAGCGCGCGCTTTCGCGCTTCGAGCGATACTTGAACCCGACCGGCCGCAGGATCAGCGCGGCAAGGATCGCGAACATGGCGATGTAGAAGCCGGAAAAGGACACGGCGTAAAGCGGCGGCCAGGCGGCAAAGATCGCGCCGCCGCCCAGGACCAGCCAGACCTGGTTGCCCTCCCATACCGGGCCGATGGTGTTGATGACCACGCGGCGCTCCATGTCGGTCTGGCCGGCGAAAGGCAGCAGCATGCCCACGCCCAGGTCGAAGCCGTCGGTGGCGGCAAAGCCGATCAGCAGCACTCCCAGCAGCACCCACCAGATCACGCGCAGGGTTTCATAGGTCAGCAATTCATGCAGGATCATGGTCTTACTCCGCGGGAACGAAACGGGCAGGCAGAAGCGGCGCCTCGGGCCCGTGGTCGGGCTGCGGCCCCTTGCGGATCGCGGCCAGCATCAGGCGCATCTCGATCACGATCAGCACCGAATAGATCAGGGTGAAGCCGGCGATGGTGAACAGCAGCGTCGGCACCGTCAGCGACGAGGCGGCGGCGACCGTGGGCAGCACGCCTTCGATGCTCCAGGGCTGGCGGCCGAACTCGGCCACGATCCAGCCGGCCTCGGCGGCGATCCAGGGCAGGGCCAGCGCGGCGACGGCGGCTTTCAGCAGCCAGGGCCGGCGCGTGATCGTGCCGCGGGCCGAAACCACCACGAAGGCCGCCATCAGCGCCACGTTGACGAAGCCGATGCCCACCATGATGCGGAAGGCCCAGAACAGCGTCGGCACATGCGGCACGGTATCCCATGCGGCCTGGGCGATCTGTTCCTCGGTCGCGTTGCGCGGATCCTCGACATATTTGGTCAGAAGCAGCGCATAGCCCATGTCGTCGCCATGCTCTTCGAAGGCCCTGACCGACTCGGGCGGCACCGCCTCGCGCGAGGGCGCGGCGCGATAGTCCTGCAAGGCGTCATAGGCGACGATGCCGCTGCGGATGCGGTCCTCGGCCTTGTCCACCAGTTCCAGGATGCCGGGAATCTCCTGCGTAAGCGAGCGGGTGCCGATCAGGCCCATCACCCAGGGGATGTGGATGGCGTAATGGTTGGTCCGCGCTTCCATGTCGGGGATGCCGACCAGGGTGAACGAGGCCGGCGCCGGCTGGGTTTCCCACATGCCCTCGATGGCGGCCAGCTTCATCTTCTGGTGTTCCGAGGCCAGGTAGCCGCCCTCGTCGCCCAGGATCACCACCGAGACCGCCGACAACAGCCCGAACGAGGCCGCGACGGTGATCGAGCGCTTGGCCAGGTCGATATGGCGCCCCTTGAGCAGATACCAGGCCGAGATGCCCAGCACGAAGACCGAGGCCGTGACATAGCCGGCCGAGACCGTATGCACGAAGCGGGTCTGCGCCACATGGTTGAACAGCACCGCGAAGAAGTCGTGGACCTCCATGCGCATGGTGTCGGGGTTGAATTCGGCCCCGACCGGGTGCTGCATCCAGCCGTTCGCGATCAGGATCCACAGCGCCGAGAAGTTCGAGCCGATGGCCACCGCATAGGTGGACAGCAGGTGGCCGAGCTTGGAAAGCTTGTCCCAGCCAAAGAAGAACAGCCCGACGAAGGTCGCCTCCAGGAAGAAGGCCATCAGCCCCTCGATGGCCAAGGGCGCACCGAAGATGTCGCCGACATAATGGCTGTAATAGCTCCAGTTCATGCCGAACTGGAACTCCATCACGATACCGGTGGCGACGCCCAGGACGAAGTTGATGCCGAAGAGCGTGCCCCAGAACTTGGTCATCTGGCGCCAGATCGCCCGGCCGGTCATGACATAGACGGTCTCCATCACCGCCAGCAGGATCGACAGGCCGAGCGTCAGGGGCACGAACAGGAAATGGTAGAGCGCGGTCAATGCGAATTGCAGCCGCGACAGGGTGACGATGTCTAATTCCATCGGTTTGCCTTGTTTCTTCCCGGCCGGGGCCGGGGTCATGCAGAGGCGTCCGCCGGTGGCGGGCGTCGGTGGTTTTGGGCGCCCTCAGTCGGGGCGCAGACCGGCCAGGGCCGAGGCAAAGCCGGCGCTGCCCCTGGCATGGATCGCGGCGATCCGGCCCTGGTCGATATGGACGAGGCGGTCGGCCAGTGCGGCCTCGCGCCGGATATGGGTGGCGATGACGGCGCTGCGCCCGGCCAGGCAAGGCTGCAGCCGCGCGATCACGTCGCGGGCGGTGGCGGCGTCCAGCCCCTCGGTCGGCTCGTCGAGCAGCCACAGCGGCGCATCGTGCAGGACCAGCCGCGCCAGCGCCAGCCGCCGCGCCTGCCCGCCCGAGAGGCCCAGCCCGTCCTCGCCCAGCCGGGTGTCGAGCCCGGCCGGCAGCGCCGCCACCTCGGGGCCAAGGCCCGCCGCCTCCAGCGCCGCCAGCAGCCGGGCGTCGTCGGCCCCCGGCGCGGCCAGGCGCAGGTTGTCGCGCAGGCTGTCGCGGAACAGCTCGCTGCGCTGGGTCATCAGGCAGGCCGGGCTGCGGGCGATCCGGCCGCCTTCGGGCGCGGCCTCGCCGGCCAGCAGCGCGAGCAGGCTGGACTTGCCGGCACCGCTGGCGCCGATCAGCGCCAGGCGCTCGCCCACGCGCAGCTCCAGGGTGATCCCGGCCAGCACCGCCCGCGCCGCGCCGGGATGGCGCAGCCCGACGCCTTGCAGCTGCGCGGCAAAGCCCGGTTCGGGCAGGGGCGCGGCCGGCGGGGCAGGGGGGCGGGCCAGCCGCGGCCCCCGCCCGCGGGCCGCGGTCAGGCCGCGGGGCCGCCCCCTCCCCCCGCGGCGCAACCGGGCCAAGGGCCCCACCGCCGCCAGCCCCCCCCCCAACGCCACCCCCCCGGCCGGG
>NZ_JRKO01000068.1 GCF_000763885.1 Paracoccus versutus
TCCGAGCCCTTCTCCAGCAGCACCACCGAAAGCTCCGGGTTCACCTGCTTCAGCCGGATCGCCGCCGACAGCCCCGCCGGGCCGCCGCCGACGATCACAACGTCGTATTCCATCGACTCGCGTTCAACTTCGGACATGGCTCGGCCTCCCTGGCTGGCTGGTGGCGGTTGCGGGGCGCGGGTCGGGGGGCTCTGCCCCCCGCGCCCCTGCGGCCCCTCGATGGGGCCGCTGGGGCGCTCCCCCCGGAGTATTTGCGGAACAGAGAAGTTCAGAGCTTGCCGGTCAGTTCCGGCACCAGGCTGAACAGGTCGCCCACCAACCCGTAGTCGGCGATCTTGTCGGCCTGCCCTTTCCATGACGCGGCCCGCTCGGCGAAGAGGCTGGTGATGCTGAAGCCATCCCCCATGACCAGCCTGTCGCTCATGGCCTGGATCTCGGCGTCCAACCATCGGCAGGGATTGCGCCGACCGCTGGCGCCCACCTGGGCCATTGCGGCACGGGCATCTTGCGGCCGGGTCCGCATCGAAAGCGCCGGGGCCCGCAGGAAAGGCGGTGATCTGCCTATGCGCCAGCTTCCGCGGGATTCTCTTCGCGGCGCCGGCGACCGGGACGGCACGCGTCGGGGCCGGTGTCGAGGGGGTCAGGCGGGGCATGGTCGTCTCTTCCGAAAATGCCGCGGTCAGGCGAAGGTTTCCGCGTAAGCTGCGGGCAGGCCGATGGATTTCATCTCGACATAGGCGTCGAAGCCCTCGATCGCCGCCTCGCGGCCGATGCCGGACTTCTTGAAGCCGCCGAGCGGAGAGTAGAACCCCGCCCCGGCGCCGTTGATGTCGACCGAGCCGGTGCGGATGCGGCGTGCGACCGCGACCGCATGGCCGTCGTCGCCCGAAAAGACCGAGCCGTGCAGCCCGTATTGCGAATTATTGGCGATGGCCACCGCCTCGTCCTCGCTGTCGTAGTTCAGCACGGCGAGGACCGGGCCGAAGATCTCTTCCTGCGCGATGGTCGCGTTCTGGTCGACGTCGGCGAAGATCGTCGGCTCGACGAACCAGCCGTGGCCCAGGTGGCCGGGGCGGCCGCCGCCGAGGACGAGCGTCGCGCCCTCGGCCCTGCCCCTGGCGACATAGCCCTCGACCCGGTCGCGCTGGCGGGCGCTGACCATCGGGCCGATCTCGGTCGCCGGGTCCATCGGGTCCCCTACCGGCATGGTGCCGACCATGGCCGTCAGGGCATCCAGGATTTCGTCGCGGCGCCGCCGCGGCACCAGGATCCGGGTCTTGTTGCTGCACACCTGCCCCGAATTGCGCAAGGAGGCAAGGCGCAGGTTCTCGACCGCTTTGGGGATATCGGCATCGTCGAGGATGATCGCCGCCGACTTGCCGCCCAGCTCCAGCGTGATACGGCGGATCTCCTGCCCGCAAAGCCCGCCCAGGCGCTGCCCGGCGGCGGTCGAGCCAGTGAAGCTGACCTTGTCCACGCCCGGATGCAGGCACAGGTATTCGCTGGTCTCGCGGTCGGCGGGCAGCACGTTGACCGTGCCCGGCGGCAGCCCGGCCTGTTGCACCAGCTCGGCCAGCAGATAGGCGTTGACCGGGGTTTCCGGCGCCGGCTTGAGGATGACGGTATTGCCGCAGAGCAGCGCCGGAGTCATCTTCAGGATCGCCAGCAGCAGCGGCGCGTTCCAGGGCACCACGGCGGCGACCACGCCCATCGGCTCGCGCAGCACCAGCCCGTTGCCAAGCGGCGTGTGGCGCAGGTCGCTGAACGGGTATTGCGGCGCCAGGTCGAAGAACACGTCCATCAGCACCCTGGGGCCGGCGGCCTGCATCCATTGCGAGGTGCTGATCGGGCAGCCGTTCTCAGCCGTGACCAGCCTGGCGATCAGATCCTGCCGCTCGGCGATCAGGTCGCGCAGCCGGGCCAGCACCTCGATCCGCTCGGCCAGCGCCATGCGCGGCCAGGGGCCGTGGTCGAAGGCCATGCGGGCGGCGGCCACGGCGCGGTCGGCATCGGCCCTGTCGCCCGAGACCACGCTGGCGACCGGCTCTTCAGTCATGGGCGAGATCACCTCGACGAAGGTGCCGGAACTGGGTGCCACCCATTCGCCGCCGATGAACAGCCTGTCGGTTCGTCCTTGCCAGATCATGTCGTCCCCCATCCCGTCAGCGGCAGGTGTAGCCGCCGTCCACCGGCAGCGCGATGCCGGTGACGAAGGACGCGTCGTCCGACAGCAGCCACAGCGCGCCATGCGCGATCTCGATGGGTTGCGCGGCGCGGCCCATCGGCACGATGGCCATCAGCTTCTGGCGGTTCTCCTCGGTCTTGTCCTCGTCGCCCTTGCGGCCGAAGAACAAGGGCAGCATCGGCGTGTCCACCGGGCCGGGGCAGATCGCGTTCACGCGGATGCCGTCCGCGGCATAGCGCTGCGCCAGCGACATGGTCAGGCCGATCACGCCGAATTTCGCCATGGAATAGATCGGGGCCATCATCGAGCCGACCAGCCCGCCCACCGACGAGGTAAACAGGATCGAGCCGCCGCCGCGCTGGCGCATCAGCGGGCCGGCCGCCGCGGCGCATTGCACCGCCGAGGTCAGGTTCAGGTTGACGGTAAAGTCGTAATCCGCCTTCTCCATCTCCTCGAATTGCGCGGGGCCGGGCGTGCCGGCATGGGCCTAGAGCAGGTCCAGCCCGCCCAGCCAATCGGCGGCCTCGCGGATCACCCGGCCGCATTCCTCGGGCCTGGACAGGTCGGCGATGAAGCCCCTGGCCTTGCCGCCCGCTGCCAGGATCTCGTCCACCACCGCCTGCGTCCGCTCGGGGTGGATGTCGACCACCGCGACGGTCGCGCCTTCCTGCGCAAAAAGCTTGCAGCCGGCGGCGCCCATGCCCGAGGCGGCGGCGGTCACGATGGCGCGCTTGTCCTTGAGGCGCATGTCCCGGTTCTCCCCGTCAGATGTCGAGATTGAAATTAATGGTCTTCAGTTCGGTGAAGGCCTCGATGGCCGGCCAGCCGCCCTCGCGCCCGATGCCCGAGCGCCTGACGCCGCCCATCGGCGCGTTGGGGATGCTGGCATAGCCGTTGATGCCGACCGAGCCCGAGCGGATGGCGCGCGCCACTCGGAAGGCCTGCGTCACGTCGGCGGTCCAGAGCGTCCCGGCCAGCCCGTATTCGCTGTCGTTGGCGATGCGGATCGCCTCTTCCTCGGTCTCGAAGGGGATGACCGACAGGACCGGGCCGAAGATCTCTTCGCGGGCGATGCGCATGTCGTTGGTCACGCCCACGAACATGGCCGGGTTGACCCAGTTGCCGTTCGCCAGCTCGCCGCCGGGCCGGTCGCCGCCGAAGGCCAGCGTCGCGCCCTCGGCCTTGCCACTTTCGACGAAGCCCAGCACGCGTTCCAGATGCGCCCTGGTGATCATCGGCGCCGAGGTGGTGGCGGCGTCGAAGGGATTGCCGAAGCGGACGTTCCTGACCTGCTCGGTCGCGTGGTGGACGAATTCGTCCAGCACCGAGACATGCACCAGCGCCCGGCTGGAGGTCGAGCAGACCTGCCCCGACAGGAAGGTGGAACACAGCCCCAACAGCGTGGTCGCCGCCCCCGCGACGCTGCGCGCCTGCGGAAAGACGATGCCCGCGCTTTTCCCGCCCAGTTCCAGCGACAGCCGCTTCATGTTCAGCCCGCTGGCATTGGCGATCCGTTCGCCCACCGCGGCCGAGCCGGTGAAGCTGACCTTGTCCACGCCGGGATGGCCGGCCAGCGCCGCGCCGGTCTCGCCCGCGCCGGTGACGAAGTTGAACACGCCCTCGGGCAGGTCGCTTTCGGCAAGGATCTGCGCCAGCCGCGTGGCGGCGAGGTTGGTGTTCTCGGACGGTTTCAGCACCACGGTGCAGCCGCAGGCCAGCGCCGGCCCCGCCTTCATCGCGAACATCGCCAGCGGCGCGTTCCAGGCGGTGATCAGCCCGGCGACGCCCACCGGCTCGCGAAAGCTCATGTAATGGAAGTTCGAGGCGTCCGAGAATTGCGGATAGGTCTCGCCGGTGATCTTGTCGATCCAGCCGGCGTAATGGTCGAAGATGTCGGCGCAGGCCTTGCCCGACAGGCGCGAGCTGCGGCTGAAATGATAGGGAATGCCGTTGTCCAGCGTCTGCAGCTGCGCGAGCTCCTCCTCGGCGTCGTAGATGCGTTCGATGATGCGCTGCAGCATGCGCTTGCGGTCCTGCGCCGCCATGCGCGGCCAGGGCCCTTCGTCAAAGGCCCGGCGGGCGGCGGCGACGGCCATGTCCACGCCGCGCCGACCGGCCTCGGCAAAGCTGGTCATCACCTCGTTGGTCGCGGGACTGACCTGGTCGAAGCGCGGACCGTCCCAGTCCACCCACCTGCCGCCGATGAACATGCGCCCCGGTTGCACCCCAAGCCGGTCCCGGACATCCAACAGACTGAAAGACATGGTTTCCCCTCCCCCCTTGCAAGCCATGCCCGGTCTGCCGGGGGACACCCCTGCGGCCAGCACATCGATCTTGCGAATTCCCCATGCGCGGCCCTGCGCCGCGCCCTCGCGCAAATCTACTTTTAGGAATTTAATTTTGCAATACGAAATTATGGTATGCCCTGGGAATCCCGCTGGCCGCCCCGGCGGGCGGTGCCCTCAATACGACTTCGCCAGGCCGAGTCTCTTCTCGACGATGTTGGACAGAATGAGCTGCGGGGTGATCGGGGCGATATAAAGGATCATGACCTCGCGCATGAAGCGCTCGACATGGTATTCCTTGGCATAGCTCTAGCCGCCATGGGTCAGCATCGCGTTCTGGCAGGTCGCCACCGCCGCCTGCAAGGCCAGAAGCTTCGCCGCATTCGTCTTTGAAACCGCAGGGCTTGCCTTCATCCCACAGCCTTGCGGCATGCAGCATCATCAGCTTCGCCCAGTTCTGCGCCAAGGGATGCCGGATGCCCTTGTTCTGGCCGATGGGCCGGTCAAAGACCGCCTGCACCGCGCCGCCCGCTTCCGCCATGGCGCAAAAGACCGCCGCCTCGGTGATGCCGATCCCGGCCCCGCCATAGGCCTCGGGCATGGCGATGCCCAGCCGCCGCCGCACAGGCGCCGAAGACCTCGGGGAAGCAACCCTAGCGACCACGTTCCGGCCAGCAGTCGGGGCCGAATTTCGACGCGATCCGCAGCGCCGCGTCCCGGATCGCCTGCTGGTCCGGGACCGGGATGGTCGCCATGGGGGCGCTCGCAAGCCGGCGCGCCCCCCTGGCGCAAGATCAGATCACCTTGCGCGCCTTGAGTTCGGCCAGGGCGGCATCATCCAGCCCCAGCAACTGCCCCAGCACCCCGGCATTGTCCGATCCCAGCAGCGCCGCCGGCCGTTCCAGCCCCACGGCGGAACCCGACATGTGGATCGGCACCCCGCCCCCGACGGCGTCGATCTTGCCGTCCACCGGATGTTCCAGCTGCTGCAGGGTGCCGGCGGCGAAGAGCGCGGGGTCGGACAGGCTTTCCAGCGCCGTGCGCACCGGCACGCAGGGCACGCTGCGTTCGGTCGCCAGCATGCGGATCACCTCCTCCGAGCTGTGCTGGCTGGTCCAGTCCTCGATCAGCCGGTTCAGCACGTCCGCATTCGTCGCCCTGGGCCCGCGCGAGGCAAAGCGCGGATCCTCGATCAGCTCCGGCCGGCCCATCGCCTCGAAGATCGAGCGCGTCCAGGCATCGTTGGCCGCGGCGATCGAGACATGGCCGTCGCGGGTCGCATAGACGCCGAAGGGCGTCAGCCGGTTGTGATAATTCCCGGACCGCGCCGGGAAGCCGTGGCGCTGGAACACGTCGAAATGCTCGAAGGCCAGCAGCGAGCTGAGGCATTCCAGCATCGAGACGACGACATGCTGGCCCTTGCCCGTCCGGTCGCGCTGGCGCAGCGCCGCCTGCACCCCGATCACCGCGTAAAGCGGCGCCAGCAGGTCGCTGATCGGCAGGCCGAAGCGCATGGGCGGGCCGTCCTGGTAGCCGGTGGTGTCCATCGCCCCGCTCAGCGCCTGCACGGTGATGTCCATGGCCTTGACGCCGGGATAAAGGCTGGGCCGGCCCAGCCCGGTGACGGAGCCGTAGACGATGCGCGGGTTGATCTTGCGCAGCGTCTCGTAATCGACGCCCAGCCGCTCGACCACGCCGTCGCTGAGGTTCTCGAAGACCACATCCGCATGCTTGACCAGTTCGTGGAAGATGCGCCGGCCGTCGTCGGTCTTGAGATCCAGCGAGACCGATTTCTTCGAGCGCGCGCGGGCAAGGATCGACAGCGAGATGTCGCCATCCTCCAGCGCGTCGAAATGGATGCCGTCCTTGCCGTGGAAGGGCGGGTTGAAGCGGGCGATGTCGCCGCCCTGAGGCGCCTCGATCTTGATGACCTCGGCCCCCAGCCCCGCCAGCAGCAGCGTGCCGTAAGGCCCCGCCAGCGCAACGGTCAGGTCGAGAACCCGCACCCCTTCCAGCGGGCGCGGCGCGGTCGCAGTCTGTTCGGTCAAGATAATCCCCCCTTCGCTCGATGCCCGTTCCGGCCGCGCGATCCCCGCGGCCGGAACGATGCCTGTTTCTCAGCCGAACTGAACCCGGTTTTGCAGGCTCGAAAGCTGCGCCACGGTTTCCTCGACCAGCCGCTCCAGCACCGCGCCCGCGGGCAGGATGTCGCGGATCACGCTGGACCCCTGCCCCGCCGGCAGCGCCTGGTGGTCCTTGAGGTCGGCCGCGGCGGCGGCAAAGCGCACCGGACCCTGCGCCTTGCGCTGCAAGGGATAGGGCAGCATCTCGTCCTCGTGGCCTTCCCAGACCTCGGTGTAGCGGTTCTTGATCTGGCGGACGTAGAGGCCGTCGAACAGCAGCGAGCGGATGGTCTGGTCGTAATCGGCCTCGACGATGGACTGCTTGTAGTTCGGGCCCACGCTCGATTCCGGGGTGGCGATGAAGCGGGTGCCGACCCAGACGCCCTGCGCCCCCGCGGTCAGAAGGCCGGCGATCTGCGCGCCGTTGACGATGCCGCCCGCCGCCACCACCGGGACGGTAGCGAATTCCAGCACTTCGGCCAGCAGGGTGTTCAGGCCCACGTCGCCGGTATGGCCGCCGCCCTCGGTGCCCTGCACCACCACCACGTCGGCGCCGTTGCGGATGGCCGAACGGGCATGGCGGGCCGAGCCGACAACGCTGATCACCTTGGCCCCGTTTTCATGGCAGGCCTCGACCGCCCATTTCGGCGTGCCGAGCGCGCAGGCCACCACCTCGACCTTGTGACGGAAGCAGATCTCCAGCTTTTCCTTGGCGTCCTCGATGCTCATGGCCTGGTCGTCGACGGGCTTCACCTCGACGCCCAGTTCCTCGATCTCCTTTTGCAGCCGTTCCAGCGGCTCGGGCATCTTGTCCAGCTGGACCTCGGACAGATCCTTGGGCGCGCGGGCGGGAAAGCCGATGTCGACGCAGAGCGGCTTGTCGGTGATGCTGCGCACCAGCTTGATCTCTTCCTCGACCCGCGCCGGCGTGGGCGAGATCGCGGCGATGGTGCCAAGCCCGCCCGCCTTGGACACGGCCGCGGCCAGCGGGCCGAAGGCGACCCCGCCCATGCCGGCCTGAAGGATCGGCACCTCGATGTTCAGCAGGTCGCAAAGCGGGGTGCGCAATTTCTTGTTCGCCATAGGACGAATCCTCCCAAAAGAAGCGGCGCGAGGCCGCGATGAACGATCCGGGCTTCGCGGCCCGGCTTGGCGGATGCACCGGCGCAGGACGCCTGATTCTCTGCCGGAAATGCCGCGATCACGCCCTCCGCGGCACGATTTATATTTCGTATTGCGGAAGATGATTTCGTTCTATAGTTTATTCTTCGAGCCGTGGCAAGGGCGCAGTTGCCGCCGGACAGACGGAAAGGGCGCCCCGCCATCGCGGCCAGGGAATTCGGGAGCGGCAACGGCCTGCAGTGGCAATCGCAGGCCAGACAAGCGTCAGGAGAAAGAACAAGCGATGAAACGGGTTGTGATTTGCGAGCCGGTGCGCACGGCGGTGGGCGGCTATGGCGGCATGTACAAGGGCGTTCCGGCCACGCATCTGGGCCGGACGGTGATCGAGGCGGTGCTGGCCCGCACCGGCATCGACCCGGAAAGGATCGACGACGTGATCTTCGGCCAGTGCTATCCCAATGGCGAGGCGCCGGCGATCGGCCGGGTCGTGGCGCTGGACGCCGGCCTGCCGATCCGCACGCCGGGCATCCAGATCGACCGCCGCTGCGGCTCGGGCCTGCAGGCGGTGATCGACGCGGCCATGCGGGTGCAGACCGGCGCGGCCGAGATCGTGCTGGCCGGCGGCTGCGAAAGCATGAGCCGCGCCGAATATTACACCGAGGACATGCGCTGGGGCACCGGTGGCCGCCCGGCGCAGCTGCATGACCGGCTGGCGCGCGGCCGCGTCACCTCGGGCGGCTATCGCTATCCGGTGCCGGGCGGCATGCTGGAGACGGCCGAGAACCTGCGCCGCGAATATGCGATCCCGCGCGAGGAGCAGGACGAGCTGGCGGTGAACTCGCATCTGCGCGCGGCCGCCGCGGCCGATGACGGCCGCTTCGCCGAGGAAATCGTGCCGGTCACGGTCAAGGACAAGCGCAAGGGCGAGATCGTGCTGGACCGCGACGAACATGTCCGCCCCGACGTGACCCTGGAAAAGCTGGCCTCGCTCAGGCCGGTGATGCTGGGCTCGGACCCCGAATCGACGGTGACGGCCGGCAATGCCAGCGGCCAGAACGACGGCGCGGCGGTCTGCGTCGTCACCGACATCGACACCGCCGAAAAGCTGGGCCTGCGCCCCTATGGCGAGCTGGTGACATGGGCCGTGGCCGGGGTCGAGCCGCATCGCATGGGCATCGGCCCGGTGCCCTCGACCGCCAGGGCGCTGGCCCGCGCCGGGCTGGAGATGAAGGACATCGACCTGATCGAGCTGAACGAGGCTTTCGCCGCCCAGGCCCTGGCCTGCACCCGCGAATGGGGCTTCGGCAAGGCGGATTTCGAGCGGATGAATGTCAACGGCTCGGGCATTTCGCTGGGCCATCCGGTCGGCGCGACCGGGGTGCGCATCCTGACCACCATGCTGCGCGAGATGCGCCGGCGCGAGGCGCAATACGGGCTGGAAACCATGTGCATCGGCGGCGGCCAAGGCCTGACCGCGATCTTCAAGCGGGTCGCGTGAACCGCAAGCCGGGGCGGCACCTTCGCCCCGGCCCCCCAGGCTCGGCCTGCGATGAACCGGCCGCCGATCTGCTCGGCGACCACACTGGCCAGCGCCAGATTGCGCCGGATCGCGAGGACGTGGCGCGGGATGTCCAGCGCGCAGGAGCCGTTTTCGCGAACTGCGCGAGCGGCTTTCGACCGTGGCCGGCATCTTCCGCGGCAGCCAGATGGTCGCCATCATCCGCGCGCTGATCTCGGCGCTGTGGCTCTTGCGCTGGACGAGCCGACGGGGTGGCGCATCCGATCCGCGAGTTCGCCGGCATGGGCGTGGCACCCTGCCGATCGAACAGAATGCCGAAATCGCGCTTTCCCTTGCGGATTACGGCCATGTCCTTGAAAACGGCCGCGTTACCCGGCAGGATCGCGCCGATGGCCCTGGGCCGATTCCGCCGTGCAAAACGCCGGTCTTGGCGTATGATCGCAAGGGAAAAGATGAATACCGCCTCGGAGGAATGCAGATGACCGCGCCAGCAAGCGCACCGGCCGGCATGGCCAACGCCCCGGTCAAATACGAACCCTATCCCCGCATCGAACTGGCCGACCGCACCTGGCCGGACAAGCGGATCACCCAGCCGCCCACCTGGTGTTCCGTCGACCTGCGCGACGGCAACCAGGCGCTGGTGAACCCGATGGGCCAGGACCGCAAGGCGCGGATGCTGGCCCTGCTGCTCGACATGGGCTTCAAGGAGATCGAGATCGGCTTCCCCTCGGCCTCCGAAACCGATTTCGGCTTCACCCGCTGGGCGATCGAGCATGGCAACGTGCCCGAGGACGTGCGCATGCAGGTGCTGGTCCAGTGCCGGCCCGAACTGATCGCCCGCACCTTCGAGGCGCTGGAAGGCGCCAGATCGCCCATCGTGCATTTCTACAACTCGACCAGCGAACTGCAGCGCCGGGTGGTGTTCGAAAAGGACGTGGCCGGCATCAAGCAGATCGCCACCGACGCCGCCAAGCTGATCACCGACATGGCGGCGAAGGCCGGCGGCGATTTCCAGTTCGAATATTCGCCCGAAAGCTTCACCGGCACCGAACTGGAGGTGGCGCTGGAGATCTGCAACGCCGTGACCGAGATCGTCCGGCCCACGCCCGAGCGCAAGCTGATCCTGAACCTGCCCGCCACCGTCGAGATGTCGACGCCGAACCTTTATGCCGACGCCATCGAATGGATGGGGCGCAATCTCGACCGCCGCGATTCGATCACGCTGTCGCTGCATCCGCACAACGACCGCGGCACCGCCGTCGCCGCCACGGAACTGGCGCTGATGGCCGGGGCCGAGCGGGTCGAGGGCACGCTCTTCGGCAATGGCGAGCGGACGGGGAACGTCGACCTGGTGACGCTGGCGCTGAACATGTACACGCAGGGCGTCGATCCGGGGCTGGATTGCAGCGACATCAACCGGCTCAAGGACGTCTACGAATATTCCAACCAGATGCCGGTGGGCGAGCGTCACCCCTATGTCGGCGAGTTGGTCTATACCGCCTTTTCCGGTTCACACCAGGATGCGATCAACAAGGGGATGAAGGCGCTGCGCAAGGCCAACAAGCCGCAATGGGAGGTGCCCTACCTGCCCATCGACCCGCAGGACCTGGGCCGCAGCTACGAGGCGATCATCCGCATCAACTCGCAATCGGGCAAGGGCGGCATCGCCTATGTCATGCAGGCCGACTATGGCTTCCACCTGCCGCGCGGGCTGCAGGTCGAATTCGCCGGCGAGGTGCAGGCCGTGACCGATGCCGAGGGGACCGAGCTGACCTCGGAGCAGATCCACGGCCTTTTCACCCGGCATTATGTCGACCAGCCGGCGGGACGGCTGAAATTCGTCGACCACGTCACCATCCCCGCCATGTCGGCCGACAAGGGGCATCGCCGCCTGGTCGAGGCCACGATCCTGGACCGGGGCAATCCGGTCAAGATCTCGGGCTCGGGCACGGGGCCGGTCGATGGTTTCGTGCATGCCCTGTCAACCTGGCTCGGCACCGAGATCACCGTGGCGGATTATTCCGAGCATTCGATCTCGGGCGGGTCGGATGCGAATGCGGTGTGCTACATGGTGATCGAGCATCCGCAGGGCAAAACCTGGGGCGTCGGGATCGACAGCAATATCGTCGCCGCCTCGCTGGCCGCGGTGGTGTCGGCGGTGAACCGCATCCTGCCGGGCCAGCGCTGAAGCATCGGGCAGGGCCGGGCGCCCTGCCCCTTCCTAGACGATGCCGTCGCTTCTGAGCCGGGCGATCTCGGCTTCGGAAATCCCCAGCTGGCCCAGCAGTTCATCCGTATGCGCGCCAAGCGCCGGGGCGGGGCGGACCGCGGTCGCGTCCATGCCCGTGACCGTCGCCAGCGGCCGGGCGACGGGCAGCGGGCCCGGCAAGGCCGGGTGATCCATCCAGTTCAGGAACCCTTCGGCCAGGCCGAACTCGGGTTCCAGCACCTGCGCCGGGCGCAGCAGCCGCGTGACCGGGATGCGCGCGGCCTGCAGCGCCGCCAGGCATTCCTCGACCGTGCGGGTCGCGCACCAGGCGCCCATGATGCGGCTGAGTTCCTCGCCATTGTCGCCGCGCAGGATGTCGGTGGCAAAGCGCGGATCGTCCAGCAATTCGGGGCGCCCGACCAGCCTGGCCCAGCGGCGGAACATGCCTTGCCCGATCACCTGGGTCAGCACCCAGCCGTCCCTGGCCGCGAACAGGTCCGAGGGCCCGGCGATGGGGCTGCGGTTGCCGGTCGGCACCCGGCTGCGGGCGCCGGTGGCTTCCTCCATCAGCATCGGCGTGGTCATGGTCAGCGCCGTGCCGATCAGCGAGGTCTCGACCAGGCTGCCCTGCCCCGTGCGCAGCTTGCGGATGATCGCGCCCAGCGTGCCATAGGCGCAACTGATCGCGGTGCCGTAATCGACATAGGAGGTCGCGGCACGGAACGGCTGGCCCGGCTGGCCCGACAGCCAGATCGCGCCGCTGACCGACTGCCCGGTGCCGTCGAAGCCGCTGGCATTGCGGTTCGGGCCACTCATCCCCCAGGCCGTCGCCACAGTCAGGATGATGTCGGGCTTGACGGCGCGCAGGCTGTCGTAGTCCAGCCCCTGCTGCGCCAGCGCGGCGGGCGGGGCGTTGGCGATCACCACGTCCGCCGTCTCGACCAGCCGGCGGGCCAGCGCGCGGCCCTCGTCCCTGGTCAGGTCCAGCGTCAGCGACCGCTTGCCGCGGTTCGACTGCAGGAACAGCGCGCCCTCGCCCTCGGGCGTCACCGGCATCAGGTAGCGGTCGTCGGCGCCTGCGGGGGGCTCGATGCGGATCACCTCGGCCCCCATGTCGCCCAGCATGGCGGCGCAGAACGGCCCGGCGATGTAGCGGCCGAAATCCAGCACCCGGATACCGTCGAGAATGGTCGTCATGTCTGCGTGTCCTTCATGCAAGATCAGGTGGATGCGGGCGGTTCCTCATGGCTTTCGCGACAGCCCTATCGCCCCCAGCATCAGCAGGGCCAGCATCCAGGACATGACCGCGCCGCCCAGCCGGGCCGCAAGCAACCCCAGCCCCAGCGGCATCAGCGTCTGGATGACATTGGTCAGGGTCATCGACAGGCCGATGGCCTCGTTCACCCGGCGCGGCGGCGCGACCGAATAGATCACGCTCAGCACGAAAGGCACGCTCATGCCCAGCACCAGGCCCAGGGCGGCATTGAGCGCGGCAAAGGAGGCAGAGCCCGCCATGGCCGGCAGCGCGGCGTAAAGGATGGCGCCGACCCCCAGCATGGCCGAGATCGCGACATGCGCCCGGACATGGCGGCTGATCGGCCCGGTCAGCAGCCGCGAGACCACGGTGCCGATGGCGAAGGCGCCAAGCGCCAGCCCGGCCTGCGAGGCCGACATGCCGATCTCGGCCGCGTGCAGGGCGACGATGAAGGGAAAGATCGTCACCACGCTGCTGGTCACGCTGCTGACCGCCAGCCAGCGCATGAGGCTGGGCACCCGCACCAGTTCGCGGATGCGGGGCCGGGCCGCGGCCGCGTCGCGCAAGGTGGTCCAGCACGTGAACAGATGCCCCGGCAGCATCAGCCCGCAAAGCGCCAGGACGGCGAAGGCGCCGATCGACAGCACCGCCCAGTCCTTGCCGTAATGCTCCAGCGTGACGCCCGCGACCATGGGGCCGACGAACTGGAACACCGAATAGGCCGCGATCAGCAGGCCCAGGTTGCGGGTGCGCTGTTCGGGCGGGCCGATCTCGCCCACGGCGCGGGTGGTGGCCACATGGGAAAACACCGTGCCGCAGCCGATCAGCCCAGCCATGGCCAGCAGCATCGCCGGCCGGCCCCACAGGTTCGGCAGCAGGCTGGCGACGCCGATCAGCAGCGAGGCCAGCACCATCGGCACCAGCGTTCCCGAGCGATCCACCCACCGCCCGAAACCCACGTTGAAGACGATGGGCAAGGCGGTGAACATGGCGGCGATCAGCCCCACGAAGCCGGGGCTCGCGCCCGCCTGCATGGCGATCATCGGCAGGATCAGCCGGGCCGTCATCAAGGGCGCGTTGTTCATGCAGCCGATGAACACCGTCAGCAGGAAGCCCCAGGGCCCGCCACCCTGCCGCGAGGCCATGGGCGGCAGGCTCTCATCCATCATCGCCGTCATGCGCTGCCTTTACCGCCCTACCATTGCCGGAAGTCCGGCTTGCGCTTTTCGCGAAAGGCGCGGCCGCCCTCCTTGGATTCCTCGGTGCGGTAGTAAAGGCTCAGCGCCTGCATCCCCAAGGCGCCGATGCCGCGGATGTTCTCGCTGTCGGCGTTGAAGCTGCGCTTGGCGATGGCGATGGCGGTGGGGCTGTGACCCATGATCTCGTCGCACCACCGGCGCACCTCGGCGTCCAGCTGGTCGTCGGGGACAACGGCATTCACCAGCCCCATCGCCAGCGCGTCCTGCGCCTTGTAGCGGCGGCACATGTACCAGATCTCGCGCGCCTTCTTCTCGCCGACGATGCGGGCCAGATAGGCGGTGCCGAAGCCGGGATCGACCGAGCCGACCTTGGGACCGACCTGGCCGAAGACCGCGTTCTCGGACGCAATGGTCATGTCGCAAAGCGTCGCCAGCACGTTGCCGCCGCCGATGGCATAGCCGCGCACCTTGGCGATGACCGGCTGCGGCACGTCGCGGATCAGCGATTGCAGATCCTCGACCGGCACGCCGATCACGCCGCGCCCGCCATAGCCGTCGCCGTCACCCTCGCCATGCGCCGACTGGTCGCCGCCGGTGCAAAAGGCGCGGCTGCCCGCGCCGGTCAGCACGATGACGCCGACATTCCTGTCGGCGCCGGCGCGGGTGAAGGCGTGGATCATCTCCTCGACGGTCTGGGCGCGAAAGGCGTTCATCACCTCGGGGCGGTTGATGGTGATGGTGGCCGCCCCGGCCTCGACCTCATAGAGGATGTCCCGGTAATCGCCCATCTCAGGCGGCCTTTGCCGGGCGCTTGGACATCAGGCCCTGGCGGCGCAGGACGGCGACCGTCTCGCCGCGCTGGTTGATGCCGCGATGCTCGAAATCGACGATGCCGGCATCGGGGCGCGACTTCGATTCGCGCCGGCCCAGGACTTCGGTCTCGACATAGATCGTGTCGCCGAAGAACACGGGCTTGGGGAACTTGATGTCGGAAAAGCCCAGGTTCGCCAGCGTCGTGCCCAGCGTGACGTCGGCGACCTGGATGCCGCAAAGCAGCGACAGCGTGAACATGCTGTTCACGATCCGGGTCTTGAACATCTGCGTCTTGCAATATTCCTCGTCCAGGTGCAGCCAGGCCGAGTTATGCGTCAGCGCGCTGAACAGCAGGTTGTCGGTTTCCGTCACGGTGCGGGTGATCGCGCTCTTGATCACCAGGCCCGGCTCCAGATCCTCATACCATTTCCCGGTGGCGAGGGCGGCGTAATCGACTTGATGCGACATGGTGGGTTCCTTTCGTTGGATTACTTGAACGAGCCGGCGAGTTCGATGATCTCGCGCGCGGTTTTCACATGGGCGATGTCGATATGCTCGCCGTCATACATGACCGAGGCGCGGCCCTGCGCCATCGCCGCGTCCAGCGCGTCGATCATGCCCTGGTAATAGGCGACCTCGTCGGCATCGGGGGTATAGGTGCGGTTCACCGTCTCGACCTGCATCGGGTGCAGCACCAGCTCGCCCGACATGCCCAGCTGGCGGTCCAGCCTGGAGGCCTTTTCCAGCCCCTCCAGATCCTTGATCTGCTGCCAGATGCCGCCGATCGGCTGCTTGCCGGCGGCGCGGGCGGCCATGACGACGCGCGATTTCAGGTAATCCGACTCGCGCCCGTCGGCGGTCCAGACGAAGCGCAGGGCACGGGCCATGTCGGCATTCTTGGCGGTGGCGCCGACGATGGCCGCGACGCGCGGATGCTCGGCGATCTCGAAGCACAGCTGCATCGAGCGCGCGGTCTCCAGCAGCGGGATCAGCTTGACGGTGCCGATCTCGATATTCGCCCGCGCCTCGGCCTCGGCGATCATGCACGATGCCATGTGGATGTCCTCGGGGCCCCAGGGCTTCGAGATCACCAGCCCCTCGACGCCCGGCTGCACCACGGCCAGGATGTCGTCGAGGTCGTAGATATGCGCGCTGCGGTTGATGCGCACCCAGATGCGATGGCCCTGCGCGACCAGCTCCGGGATCTTGCCGGCGACCAGGGCGCGGGCGGCCTGTTTCTCGGCATGGGGCACCGAATCCTCGAGATCGAGGATCAGCGCGTCGGCGCCGGCCTTGGCGCCTTTCTCCAGCATGGATTCCTTGTTGCCGGGGACGAAAAGCAGCGAGCGGATGGGTTTCATTCGGGTCTCCTCCTGAATGACGGTTTACGGCCGGGCCTGCAAAGGCAGGTCCAGGAATGCGCGGCGGCGCAGCCACAGGCTGGGGCGATAGCGGTCCGATCCGGTGACGGCTTGCAGGTTTTCCAGCGTCTCCAGCACCTTGCCCGCACCGATCCGGTCGCCCAGCTCCAGGGGGCCGAAGGGATAGTTCAGCCCCAGCTTCATCGCGGTCTCGATGTCGGCGGGCGAGCCGACGCCGGTCTGGGCCATTTCGCAGCCCAGGTTCACGATCATCGCCAGGATGCGCTGCGCGACGAAGCCGGGCGAATCCTGCACGATCTCGACCCGGTAGCCGACGGCGGCCAGCCACTCGGCGACGGGTTGCAGCGCGGTCGAGGCGACCGGCGGCGTCATCAGCGTCAGCACGCCGCGCTCGGCGCCCGAGAAATCCACCGCCACCACCCGCTCGGCCGGCAGGCGCAGGCGGGCGGCGACGGTGGTCGCATCCTCGCCCCAGGGGCTGACGAGGATCGGGTCGGCGTCAGCGGCACTTTCCAGCCCGCGCGCGGCCAGCGCATCGAAGCCCGGATGCGCCTCGGCGACATGGGCGCGGAAGGGGGCACGGCCCGGCTCGGGCGGTTCGGGCGCGGCAGGCTTCGCCGCACCTTCGGAATAGTCGTAGAAGCCGCGACCCACCTTGCGGCCGTAAAGCCCGGCCTCGAACATGCGCTCGTGGCGCGGCGCGGTCTTCAGGCGCGGGTCGTATTGATGGCCCTGGTGGATGAAGCCGGTGACGGGAAAGTTCACGTCGATGCCGGTCAGGTCCATCAGCGCGAAGGGCCCCATGCGAAAGCCGCAGCCCGCGGTCATGATCCGGTCGATCTGCTCGGGGGAGGCCACGCCTTCGGCCTCGATATGCAGCGCCTCGGTATAGAAGGCGCGCCCGCCCAGGTTGACCAGGAAGCCCGGCCCGTCCTTGGCCACCACCGCGACCTTGCCCATGCGGCCGACCAGGTCGGTCGCCAGCTGCATGACCTCCGGGCGGGTCGCGGGGCCGGCGATGACCTCGACCAGCTTCATCAGCGGCACGGGGTTGAAGAAATGCATGCCACAGATGCGCTGACGATGCCGGCAGGCCCGGCCGATGGCGGCGATGGACAGCGACGAGGTATTCGAAGCCAGCACCGCCGTTTCCGGCACGACCTCTTCCAGCTGCCGGAACAGGGCCTGCTTGACCTCGAGGTTCTCGACGATGGCCTCGATCACCAGGCCCGCGGGGGCCAGATCGGCCAGGTCGCTTGCGATGCGCAGGCGGGACTTGGCATGGGCCGCGTCCTGCGCGCCCATCTGGCCCTTTTCGGCCAGGCGGTCCAGCCGGGCGTGGATGTCGGCCTGGGCCTTGGCCAGGGCCTCGGGGCGGGTGTCGTAAAGCACGGTCTGAAACCCGCTGGCCGCCAGCACCTGCGCGATGCCTGCGCCCATGATGCCGGCGCCGATCACCCCGACGACGGACAGGCCAGAAACAGAATAAGTCATCGCAACCCCATCATTTTCCGGTAAAGCTCGGCTCGCGCTTCTCAAGGAAGGCGCCCATGCCCTCGCGCTGGTCGGCGGTGGCGAAAAGCATCTGGAACAGCCGGTTCTCGATCATCAGGGCGGTCTCCAGCGGGGCATTGTCGCCGGCGCGGATCGCCTCGCGGATCGCCGTCACCGCCTTGGCGGGCTGCGCCGCGATCTTGCGCGCCAGGACGACCGAGCGTTCCATCACCTGATCGTCCGGCACGACTTCGGAAACGATGCCCATGGCCTCGGCCTGCGCGGCCGTGAAGGCCTCGCCCGTCAGCAGCCAGCGCAGCGCCCGCGCCTTGCCGGCCGCCCGCAGGAAGCGCTGCGTGCCGCCCGCGCCGGGCATGATGCCCACCCGCACCTCGGGCTGGGCGAAGATCGCCCCCTGCCCGGCTACCACCAGGTCGCACATCATCGCCAGTTCGCAGCCGCCGCCCAGGGCATAGCCGCGCACCGCCGCGATCAGCGGCTTGCCACAGGCGTCGCAGGCGCGGCGCATCACCGCCAGATCCTCGAACCGCGGGTCCAGCGGCACCATGTCGGCCAGTTCGCCAAGATCGGCCCCGGCCGCAAAGGCCCTTTCATCGCCGCCGATGACGATGGCCCGGATGTCGTCGTCGGCATCCAGCGCCTGGACGGCATCCGCGACGCCCTTGCGCAGGGAAATGCTCAGCGCGTTGCGCCGGGCGGGACGGTTCAGCAGGACCAGCCCCACCCTGCCTTCCAGTTTCTCGACTTGCACTTCGGACATGATGCCTCCGCTTGAACCTCCACGCCCCCCGAGGCGCCGAAGACGCCCCTTTCGTTTTCCGGGGTCACTTTTCCGGTGAATCCCATCCGGGCCGCAGGGAACGCGGGATCATTCCGGCGCCCGTTCATCACCATATATTTCGAAATCATCTTCTGCAATGCAAAACTAAGATCAAGTGAAATCCCGCCTCACTTTGCAGAATTTAGTATTGCATAGCGGAATATCTACAGGCAATCTTGCAATCAAGCGGAAATCGTCGGGCATGCGATTCGCAAGAACGCAAGCGCCGGCGCATCCGTTTGCGCGCCGATCACGGGCAAGGATCACGGGCGGGCGCGGCTCGCAGCAGGCCGGAGGATCTTGGGGAGAGATCATGGATCTGTCGCAAGGCAGCCGCCTTCGACACTCCGGCGCTGATCACCGCGGCGGCCAAGGCCCCGCATCCGACGAACATGGGAGGACAGGATGACACTCGCGAACCAAGCCGATCTGCACCCCGAACACCCCGGCATGAAGGCCGCGCGCCGGTGGCTTGCCGGCGGCGCCAAGAAGCTGCTGATCGACGGCAACTGGGTCGAGGCGCAATCGGGCAGGACCATCGAGGTGCTGAACCCCGCGACCGAGGAAGAGCTGGCCCGCATCGCCGAGGGCGACAAGGCCGATGTCGATGCCGCCGTCGCCGCCGCGCGCCGCGCCTTCGACGCGCCGGAATGGAAGGGCATCTCGCCCCATGCCCGCACCCGCGTGCTGCTGGCCATCGCCGATGCGGTGGAGCGCCACAAGGACGAGCTTTCTGCGCTGGAGACGCTCGACAACGGCATGCCGACCTGGTTCAGCGGCGCGGCGGTAAACATGTGCATCGACGCCATCCGCTATTACGCCGGCTGGCCCAGCAAGATCCTGGGCACCACCAACCCGACCGATGCCTCGAACTTCATCTATACCCTGCGCGAGCCGGTGGGGGTCTGCGGCCAGATCAACCCCTGGAACGTGCCGCTGCTGCTGGTGGCGCTGAAGATCGCGCCGCCCTTGGCCTGCGGCAATACCGTGGTGCTGAAACCCTCGGAACTGGCCTCGCTGACCTCGCTGCGCATCGCGGAACTGGCTCAGGAAACCGGGCTGCTGCCGCCGGGCGTGCTGAACGTCGTGACCGGCTATGGCCAGACCGTCGGCGCGGCGATTTCCGAACATCCCGGCATCGACAAGGTGTCCTTCACCGGCTCGACCGCGGTCGGGCGCTCGATCCTGCTGGCCTCGGCCGGGAATTTCAAGCGCGTGACGCTGGAGCTGGGCGGCAAGTCCCCGAACATCATCTTTCCCGATGCCGACATGGACAAGGCCATCGCGGCGGCGGTGAACGGGTTCACCCGCAATTCCGGGCAGATCTGCTCGACCGGCAGCCGGCTCTTCGTGCATGAAAGCATCCATGACGAGGTCGCGCAGGAGATCAGCCGCATCGCCGGCGGGCTGAAGGTCGGCTCGCCCTTCGACACCGACACCAAGCTGGGCCCGGTGATCTCGGCCACGCAGCGCCAGCGGATCATGGGCTATGTCGATTCCGGCAACCAGGACGGCGCCAGCCTGATGACCGGCGGCTGCACCCTGGGCGAGCGCGGCTATTACGTCGCGCCCACGGTGTTTTCCGGCGTGACCAACCGGATGAAGATCGCGCGCGAGGAAATCTTCGGCCCGATCGTGGCGATCATCCCCTTCAAGGACGAAGAGGACGCGGTCTTCCAGGGCAACGACAGCACCTATGGCCTGGCCGCCGGCATCTGGACCCGCGACATCGGCCGCGCCCACAAGGTCGCCCGCGCCATCCGCGCCGGCCGCGTCTGGATCAACACCTTCGGCGAGACCGACCCGGTGATGCCCTTCGGCGGCTTCAAGCAATCGGGGATCGGGCGCGAGTTCGGCATCGATTCGATCATGGCCTATACCGAGACGAAATCGGTGCAGGTCCGCTTCTGACGGCCGCAAGCCGCCGCCGGATTGAACCGCCCCGCAAGGGGCGCAGAGAACGAAAGACGACGCCATGACCGACCTGAACACCGCCGCTGCCGGACTTTCCTCGATGCTGGGCATGCGCCCGCTGGAGGGCATCCGCGTGCTGACCGTCGAGAATTTCCTGGCCGCGCCCTATTGCTCGATGTGGCTGGCCGATGCCGGGGCCGAGGTGGTCAAGGTCGAGACCCGCGACGGCGGCGACATGGCCCGCCGGACCAGCCCGGTCCGGCAGGACGCCCAGGGCAACCCGCGCGGGTTGTCTCTGCTGCGCTCGAACCGCAACAAGAAAAGCATCACGCTGGACCTCAAGCACCCCGAGGGCAAGGCGCTGTTCACCGAACTGGCCAGAGAGG
The DNA here is from genome assembly GCF_000763885.1 of Paracoccus versutus. Classification (GTDB taxonomy): domain Bacteria; phylum Pseudomonadota; class Alphaproteobacteria; order Rhodobacterales; family Rhodobacteraceae; genus Paracoccus; species Paracoccus versutus. The sequence continues at coordinate 20,728 of NZ_JRKO01000068.1, forward strand.
CCGACATCGTGGTCGAGAACCTGCGCGCCGGGGTGATGGACCGGCTGGGCATCGGCTATGCCGAGTTGAGCCGGATCAACCCCAAGCTGATCTATGTCGCCATCTCCGGCTTTGGGCAAAAGCATGTCCTGCCCAGCCCCTTCATCGACTATCCCGCCTTCGACATCGTCGGCCAGGCGCTGAGCGGGCTGATGAACCGGCCCGAACGCCAGGGCGACCGCCCGACCTACCTGGGCTTCTCGCTGGCCGACATCGAGGCCGGGATCCTGGGCGCCTATGGCGCGCTTCTGGCGCTGATCCAGCGCGGGCGCACCGGCAAGGGACAGATGATCGACATCTCGCTCTACGACGCCTGCCTGATCCTGAACGAGATCTCGGTGGCGATGTATTCGGGCCAGAAGACCAAATCCGCGCCGGGCCTGCATGCGGTGACCGCCCCCTTCGGCAGCTACGAGACGAAGGACGGCTATATCGTCATCGCGGTGCTGGGCGAGCATATCTGGCACCGCTTCTGCGAGGCGATCGGCATGCCCAGCCTCAAGGACGATCCGCGCTTCAAGGACGGCGTGTCGCGCAACCGCGAGAACGCGGCGCTGACGGCCGCCATCTCGCCCTGGCTGCTGGCCCGCACCCGGCGGGAGGCGCTGGACACGCTGCTGGCGGCGGGGGTTCCGGCGGCGGCGGTGAACGATGTCGAGGACGTGTTCGACTGCCCGCATGCCGCCGCGCGCGAGATGCTGGTCACGCTGGACGATCCGGTCTGGGGCAAGGTGCAGGTGGTGGGCAACCCGGTGAAGATGTCCGGCGTGCCGCCCATCGAGACCCGCCTGCCCCCGGCGCTTGGCGAGAATACCGACGAGGTGCTGCATGGCTGGCTGGGCGTGGACGACGCCCGCATCGCCGAACTGCGCGCGCGAAACGTGATCTGACCCCGCGGGCCTGGCGGCCTGCGGCAAAGCAAAGGGAATAGCGACATGACACAAGCAAAGGGGCCGCTGGCCGGGGTAAGGATCGTTCTGCTGGGCGGCATCGGGCCCTCGCCCTTCTGCGGGGCGCTGCTGTCGGACCTGGGCGCCGACGTGGTGCGCATCGACCGCCTCACCGCGACCGACGGCGGCTTGCCGGTCGATCCGCGCTTCAACCTGCTCAACCGCGGCCAGCGCAGCATCGCCATGGACCTGAAAAAGCCCGAGGCCATCGCGGCGGTCATGCGGCTGGTGGCCGGCGCCGATGCCGCGATCGAGGGCTTTCGCCCCGGCGCGGCCGAGCGGCTGGGCATCGGCCCCGACGCCTGCCTGGCGGTCAACCCCCGCCTCGTCTACGGCCGCATGACCGGCTGGGGCCAGGACGGCCCGCTGGCGCAGGAGCCGGGGCACGACATCAACTACATCTCGCTGACGGGCGTGCTGCACGCCATCGGCCGTGCGGGCGAGGCGCCGGTCCCGCCCCTGAACCTGGCCGGGGATTTCGGCGGCGGCTCGCTCTACCTGGCGCTGGGGCTGCTCAGCGGCATCATCGAGGCCCGCCGGTCCGGCAAGGGCCAGGTCGTCGATGCGGCCATGGTCGATGGCTCGGCCTCGCTGATGGGGCTGATCTACGGCATCCATGCCGCGGGCTATTGGCAGGACCGCCGCGGCGTGAACCGGCTGGACGGCGGCGCGCCCTTCTACAACGTCTATGAGACTGCGGACGGCAGGCATGTCAGCATCGGCGCCAACGAGGAACGGTTCTATGCCAATGCCGTCAGGCTGCTGGGACTGGAGGATGCCGGCCTGCCCGACCAGCACGACCAGTCGGGCTGGCCCCTGATGCGCGAGAAATTCGCCCAAGCCTTCAAGACCCGGACCCGCGACGAATGGGTGGCGCTGGCCGCCGGCAAGGAAGCCTGCATCACGCCGGTCCTGTCGCTCTCCGAGGCGCCGCAGGCGCCGCACCTGCGGGCGCGGGGCACCTTCGTCGAGATCGAGGGCGTGACCCAGCCCGCCCCGGCGCCGCGGTTCAGCCGCACGCCCGGCGCGATCCAGCGCCCGCCCGCGCGGCCCGGCCAGCATTCGGACGAGATCCTCGGCGACTGGGGCTTTTCGGCCGCGGAGATCGACGGGCTTCGCCGCGCCGCGGCCGTCGGCTGACAGCTTGTCCGGGCAGCAAGTAATTTCGCTATGCGATACTTATTTCTGCTTGACGGATCACCTTGCCCGCATGTAGCTTTTGCAGCAGGGAGAGCGTGGCATCGCGCAAGGGATCGCAGCCCGTCGGAGGATCGGCAAGGCGCCGGCGTGCCATTCCATGCTTTTGAAAGGAACTGACGCAGGACGACGTCAGCCCGCGAACCGGAGGCCGCTGCCTTCCGACCAGTCGATCGGAGCCCTGCATCAATCACAATCACCCGGCCATGCCCCGCGCCTGGCCGCTTCAAGGGGGGAGTTTCGTTGGGAAACGTCTTGTCTTGGCTGGAGCGACTTAGCCTGTCGCTCGCAGTCTTGTCCGTCACCCTGATCATGTTCATCGTGTCCTATGATGCGTTCTCGCGCTATGCGCTGCACGCGCCCTTGCCCTGGGCCTATGAGCTGATCACCTATTACCTGATGCTGGCCGGCACCTATTTCGCGGTCTCGGCCACCTTCACCGCCGGCGACCACATCAATATCGACCTGTTCCGCCATCTCATCGCCCCGCGCCTGCGGGCGCGGCTGGATGCGGCATGGTCGCTGCTGGGCGTGGTGATCTTCGGCATCGTCGCCTACGGGTCGTGGAGCGAGATGGCCCATGCCTACAGCCGCAACGAATTCCTGCCCGGCTACATCACCTGGCCGGCCTGGATGTCCTACCTGCCCATCGTGCTGGGCTTTGCCCTGCTGGTGGTGCGCATGGCGCTGCATGCCGCGCTGCTCATCGTCCATGGCCGCGACCCCCATGTCATCGAACATGGCAACGAACTCGAGGAGCATCACGAATGATCACCGGAACCATCCTGCTCCTGATGTTCGTGCTGCTGGCGCTGGGGATGCCGGTGGGCTTTACCCTTATCGCCTCGGGTGCGCTTGGCATCTACTGGATCGGCGGCGGATCGGCGCTGCTCGGCATTCTCTCCAGCATGCCCAAGGACAGCGCCTCGTCCTATGAATTCCTCGCCATCCCGATGTTCCTCTTGATGGCCGAATTCGTGCTGCGCTCGGGCGTCGCCGACGACCTGTTCCAGGCCGCGGCCGCGTGGTTCGGCCGCGTCCGCGGCGGGCTCGGCATCGCAACCGCGCTCGCCGGCGCAGGCTTCGGCGCCATCTGCGGATCCTCGACCGCATCCGCCGCCACGCTCGCCTCGACCTCGCTGCCGGCCATGCTGAAATACGGCTACGACAAGCGCATGGCATCGGGCGTCGTCGCCATCTCGGGCACGCTCGCCATGCTGATCCCGCCCT
>NZ_JRKO01000069.1 GCF_000763885.1 Paracoccus versutus
CCAACCACGAGGAAAGCCAGCCCTGCCACCTGAAGCTGAAGGATCCCACGGTGCCGATCGCGGTGAACCTGCCGCTCTATGCCGAGCCGGCGCAGCGCTACTGCCCGGCCGGGGTCTACGAGGTGCTCGAGGGCGAGGGCGGCCCGCGCTTCCAGGTCAACTTCCAGAACTGCGTCCACTGCAAGACCTGCGACATCAAGGACCCCAGCCAGAACATCGACTGGACAACGCCCCAGGGCGGCGACGGGCCGAATTACCCGAATATGTGACAAGGCGAGCTATCGGTTTTTCCTTTGGCCGGGACAGAAGCACACGATGAACGAAATTCTAGCGCCTGTTAGATGATCGGGCGATAGTCGCCGGCAGGAGAACCGGCCGCCAGGGAGGAAGCTGCAAGATGACCACGATGATCCAGAAATTCGCCGACCTGGCGACCGGCACCCGGATCGAGGATCTGCCGGCCGAGGCCATCGGGGAAACGGCGCGCATCCTGCTCGATTCCATCGGCGTCGCCGTCGCCGGCATCGGCGAGCTGAAGGGCCGCGCCGGGATCGCCTACGGCAAGCTGATCGGCGGCAGCCAGGGCGATGCGACGATCATGGGCACCGGCGACAAGGTCTCGGCCTTCGGCGCCGCCTTCGCCAATGGCGAGCTGATCAACACGCTGGACATGGACGCGATCATGCCGCCCGGCCATGTCACCCCCTATGTGCTGCCCGGCATCATGGCGCTTGGCGAAACCATGGCCAGGGACGGCAAGGCGGTCGCCCTGGCCATCGCCGTCGGCCACGAGATCTCCTGCCGCATCGGCATGGGCATGGACTATCTGCGCGACACCAGGGACGGCAAGGTCGACCCGCCGCCGGTCTTCGGCTATGCCGAGACCATCTTCGGCGCCGCGGCCGCCATCTCGATGCTGCGCGGCCATTCGGCCGAGGTGACGGCGAACGGGCTGGGGATCGCGGGCTCGGTCTCTCCGGTCAATGCGCAGACGGCCTGGTTCCAGCACGCGCCCAGCTCGACCATCAAATACCTGCATGCCGGCGTCCTGACGCAATCGGCCTTTACCGCCGCCTATGCCGCCGAGCTGGGCCATCGCGGCGACATCCAGATCCTCGACGACGAGGAATTCGGCTATCGCCGCTTCATCGGCACGCGGCGCTGGTTTGCCGACCGGATGGTGGCGGACCTGGGCCGGGAATGGCGGTTCGTGGACCTGTCGGCCTTCAAGCCCTATCCGCATTGCCGCATCCTGCACGCGCTGATCGACGAGATGCAGGATCTGCTGGACCGGCACGCGATTGCCGTCGAGGAGATCGAGGGCATCAAGGTCTATGTCGAGGGCATGGTCGAGCAGCCGGTCTGGCTGAACCGCGAGATCCTGCTGCCGCATGACGCGCAGTTTTCCATCGCGCATGGCATCGCCGTCGGCGCCCATCGCGTGCCGCCGGGCCGGGCCTGGATGGACCCGGAGCTGGTCTTCGGCGACTCGGTCATGGGGCTGATGGACAAGGTGACGCATGAGGTGCATCCCGATTACGTCAAGCTCTTGACCGGCAATGCCGCGAGCCGCCCCGCCAAGCTGGAGATCCGGGCGCGCGGCCGGACCTATGCCGGCGAGCGGCGCTATCCCAAGGGCACGAAATCGCCCGACCCGGCCAGCCACATGACCAATGACGAGCTGATCGCCAAGTTCCTGAACAACGTGGACGGCATCCTGCCGCGCGGCAATGCCGAGGCCATCGTGGAACTGGTCATGGACCTGCCCCGGCTGGACGACCTTGGCCGCGTCATGCGCCTGACCGCGCCCGACGCGCAGGGCCCGGCCCCTCGCAACTGAACCACAGCCGGCGCCCGGATCGCCGCGAACCCGGAGGAAATCAAGATGACAGCCCCAGAAGCCTGGACTCCGCAGCAGAAGCATCTCGACAGCGCCCATGTGCTGAAGCTGGCCGAAAGGCTGGGCGTCCGGGATTACGATGCGCTGCTGGCCTTGTCCGTCGAAAAGCCCGAGGCCTATTGGCAGGCGGCCGCGGATTTCCTGGGCATCGAATGGGACAGGGCGCCCGAGGGCTATGTGGATCTCTCGCGCGGCAAGGAGTTCCCGCAATGGTGGCCCGGTGCCCGGCTAAACTGGGTCAATACCGTGCTGGCCCATGCCGGGACCGCGCCCGACCGCATCGCCGTCATCGACGAGGCCGAGGACGGGACGGTGCGCCGGATCAGCTTTGCCGAACTGGCCGTCATGGTGCGTCGCTTTGCCCATGGCTTGCGCCAGCAGGGCATCGGGCGCGGCGACCGGGTCGGGCTGCTGCTGGACAACGGCATCGAGGCGACGGTTTCCGCGCTGGCCATCCCCTATATCGGCGCGATCATGGTGCCGCTGTTCTCCGGTTTCGGGCATGAGGCGGTGATCTCGCGGCTGGAACCCAGCGCGGCCAGGGCGGTGATCGCCACCACCGGCTTTGCGCGCCGGGGCAAATATGTCGACATGCAGGCGGTGATGCAGGAGGCGCGCAAGCACCTGCCCTCGGTCGAGACGATCATCTGGAAGGACGCGCCCGGCGTGGCCATCCCCCAAGGCGACCTGACCTGGAACCAGGTGGCGGAAGCCGACGACGACCACCGCCCCGCCGAAAGCATGGGGCCGATGGACCCGTTCATGGTGATCTATACCTCGGGCACCACCGGCAAGCCCAAGGGGCCGGTGCATACCCATGGCGGCTTTCCGCTGCGCATCGCGCATGACTCGGCGGTGCATTTCAACGTCGGGCCGGGCGACGTGTTCTGCTGGCCGGCCGACATGGGCTGGATCGCCGGCACGCTGGTGCTGTCCACGGCGCTTCTGCGCGGGGCGACGCTGGTGCTTTACGCCGGCGCGCCGGACTTTCCCGACTGGTCGCGCATGGGCAAGCTGATCGAGGATCACAAGATCACCCATTACGGCTCGGCCCCCACGCTGATCCGCGGCTTTGCCGCCAACGAGGCGCTGGCGCTGAAGCACGACCGTTCCAGCCTGCAACTGCTGATCACCGCGGGCGAGGTCATCGACGCCGAACATTTCGCCTGGTACCAGAACCGCTTCGGGGCCAATGGCAGCCCGGTCATCAACTATACCGGCGGCACCGAGGTTTCGGGCGCGCTGCTGTCCTCGGTGCAGGTCAAGCCCATCGCGGCGGGCGGCTTCAACACCGCGTCGCCGGGCATCGACGTGACCGTGACCGACCCGCAGGGCAACCCTGTCCTGGGCGAGGTCGGCGAGGTGGTGATCCGCGCCCCCTTCATCGGCATGACGGCCAGCTTCTGGCAGGACGACGCGCGCTATATCGACAGCTACTGGTCCACGATCCCCGGATCATGGGTGCATGGCGACCTGGCGGTGAAATCGCCCGACGGCAGCTTCGTGGTCATGGGCCGCTCGGACGACACGCTGAAGGTCGCAGGCAAGCGCCTGGGCCCGGCCGAGGTCGAGGAGGTCGTGCTGGAGATGGAGGAGATCAGCGAGGCGGCGGCGGTCGGCGTCAGCGACCCGGTCAAGGGCCAGAAGCTGGTGGTCTTCGTCCTGCCGATGCCGGGCTTTGCCGGGGATCGCGACGACCTGGCCAAGCGCGTGGCGAATGCGGTGGGCGACCGGCTTGGCAAACCCTTCAAGCCGGGCAAGGTTCACCTGGTGACGCAACTGCCCAAGACGCGCTCGGGCAAGATCATGCGCCGGCTGATCCGGCAGGCCTATGCGGGGGAAAAGCTGGGCGACCTGTCCTCGCTCGACAACCCGGCGGCGCTGGACGAGATCGCGGCACTTGGCAAGTGAGGAAATGATGGACGCCTATTCGCATTACACCGCCTTCCGCGCCGACATGCCGCATCCCGGCGTGCTGCGGCTGACGCTGAACCGGCCCGACAGCCTGAACACGCTGGACAAGGCCGGCCACCAGGAGATCGCCGATGTCTGGAAGCAGATCCACAAGGACGACGCCGTCCGCTCGGTCCTGCTTTGCGCCGAGGGGCGGGCGTTTTCCGCCGGCGGCGACTTCAGCCTGGTGCAGGAGTTGATCGACGATTTCGGCGCCCGCGTGCGCATGTGGCACGAGGCGCGGGAGCTGGTCCACAATATCCTGGATTGCGAAAAGCCCATCGTCTCGGCCATCCAGGGCCCGGCGGTGGGCGCCGGGCTGGTGGCGGCGCTGCTGGCCGACATTTCCATCGCCTCGAAAAAGGCCAAGATCGTCGACGGCCACACCCGGCTGGGCGTGGCGGCAGGCGATCATGCCGCGATCATCTGGCCGCTGCTTTGCGGCATCGCCAAGGCGAAATACTACCTGATGCTGTGCGAGCCGATGACGGGCGAAGAGGCCGAGCGCATCGGCCTCGTCTCGCTGGCCGTCGAGCCCGAGGAACTGGCCGAGCGGGCGATGAATGCCGCGATCCGGCTGGCCGAGGGCGCGCCGACCGCAATCCGCTGGACCAAGCATTCGCTCAACAACTGGATGCGCGCCGCCGGCCCCGCCTTCGACGCCTCGCTGGCGCTGGAACTGCTGGGCTTCGGCGGGCCGGAGGCCAGGGAAGGGCTGGCCTCGCATCTGGAAAAACGCACGCCGGATTTCGGCAACAAGTGAGGAAGCCATGACCCTGCCCCCGCTGGAAGAAGCCGTCGCCCGCCTTGTCACCGACCTGCGCCACGATGCGCTGCCGCCCGAGGCGCTGGAAGGCGCGCGCCGGCTGATGCAGGACCAGCTGGCCCTGCAGGTCGGCAGCGCCAGCCTGCCCTGGAGCCAGGCGCTGCTGGCGCTGGCCAAGCGCAGCCACGTGCCCGGCAAGGCCCGCGTCGCCGCCTCGGGCGAGCGGATGAGCGCGGGCGACGCCGCCTTCGTCAATGGCAGTTATGGCCACGGCTTCGAATATGACGACGCGCATCGCGCCAGCTCCAGCCATCCCGGCAGCTGCGTGGTCCCCGCCGCGCTGGCGGTGGGCGAGGAAATCGGCGCGACCATGGCGCAGGTGATCGAGGGCATCGTCGCCGGCTACGAGGTCTATACCCGCATCGGCAACCTCGCCGCGCCGCAGCTGCTGGAACGGGGCTGGCACCCGCATGCGATCCTGTCGAATTTCGGCGCCGCCGCCGTGGTCGCCCGGATGCGCGGCTTCGACCTGGAGCGCACCGCCCATGCGCTGTCCATCGCGCTGTCGCATGCCTCGGGGACGACGGAATACACCTCCTCGGGCGGGTCGATCAAGCGCGTCCATGCCGGCATCGGCACCCGCAACGGCATCCGCGCCGCGGAAATGGCCGAGGCCGGGCTGACCGGGCCGACCACCTTCCTGTCGGGCGCCAAGGGGTTCTTCCGCACCTTCGTGCAAAAGGACATCCCCGCCGACCAGGCCGCCCGCTTCGGCAAGGACCAGGGCTTCGAGATCGCGAAAGTCTGGATCAAGCCCTATTGCTGCTGCGGCATCAACCACGCCTATATCGACGGCGCCCGCCAGCTGGCCAACCGCGCCGGCCGGATCGAGGCGATCGAGCTGGGCATCCAGACCGGCGGCAACATCATCGTCGGCAACGCCAACGCCAATGCCTATGCGCCCAAGACCATCGAGCATCTGCAATACTCCCTGCCCTTCCAGTTCGCCCTGTCGCTTCTGGGCAAGGGCAACGGCTACGAGACGCATTCCGCCTATATGCAGGGCGCGCTGGACCTTTCCGAGGGCAGCGAGGTCGCCCGGATGGCGCAGCGGGTGAAGATCACCGTCAAGCCGGAACTCGACCGTGCCCATCCCGGCAAATGGGTCGGCGACATCACCGCGCGCATGGCCGACGGGGCCGAGGAAAGGCTGTTCATCCTCGACCCGCTGGGCACGACGGAAAACCCGGTCTCGCAGGCCGACCTGGATGCCAAGTTCGACGACCTGACCCGCTTGGCCCTGGGTGCCGAGCAGTCGGCGCGGCTGCTGGCGACGATCAAGGCCGGCGATCCGGCGCTGCCGGCGGCCGACCTGGTCGCCCTGCTGATCCGCTGAACGGAGGCTGCGATGTTCCCCGTCGACCTGACCACCGGCTGGCAACCTGTCCCCGAAACCGCGGGCATCGCGGTGAAACCGCTCAGCGGCGCGCTGGACGAGGCCGCAGGCCAGGGCTTTCGCACCCGGTATGTCCGCATCCTGCCCGGCGGCGAGACCTTCGCCGCCTTCACCCACCCCTATTGGGAGGAAGCGCTGCTGGTCGAGGGCGAGGTGACGCAAAAGGAAACCGGCGTGACGCTGAAGGCGCCCGCCTATGTCATCCGCCCGCCGGGCACGCCGCACGGGCCGATCCGCTCGGAGACCGGCTGCCTGATGATCGAGACGCAATATTTCGCAGAACGCGCCCTGGGACTGGCGGATTACCTCGACCCCAAGGCGCCGGAGGGCCTGGCATGAGACAGATCGAAGACATCCCCGCGGGCGAGGAAAGCGATGCCGATGTGCTGCGACGCCTGATGCGGGCGCGATACAGCTGCCGCGCCTTTCGCCCCGATCCGGTGCCCGAGGAAACCATCCGGCGCATCGTCGATACCGCCCGCTGGGCGGCCTCGTGGTCGAACGTGCAGCCTTGGGACGAGCTGATCGTCACCCGGCCCGAGACGACGGCGCGGCTTTCCGCGGCGCTGCTGGCCGAGGCCGAGGCGCATCCCGAGATCGCCTCGGACATCCCCTATCCCGAAAGCTATCCCGCGCCGAACATGGCCCGCCGCCGCGAGGTCGGCTTCGGGCTTTACGCCGCGCTCGGCATCGCGCGCGAGGATCGCGCCGCCCGCCACGCGCATCACCTGAAGAATTTCCGCTTCTTCGGCGCGCCGCATGTGGCGCTGCTTTCGGTGCCCCGCGCGCTTGGCCCCTATGGCGTGCTGGACATCGGCGCCTTCGTCTCGTCCTTCCTGCTTGCCGCGCAGGCCGAGGGCGTGGCGACCGTGGCGCAGGCGGCGCTGGCCCAGCACGCACGGGTGATCCGCGCGGCCTTCGACCTGCCCGAGGACCGCGATTTCGTCTGCGGCATCTCGTTCGGATACGCGCTGCCCGAGGATGCGGCGAACCGCTTCCGCTCGACCCGGATCGAGCCAGAGGCGCTGTTTCGCTTCGCCTGAGCGGTCGCGGATGGCCTGCCCCGCCACGGGGAAAGGGCAGGTTCACCACCCGCACAGATATAGGCTTTTCCTATATATACCAACAGGTTTTGCCTTGTTTGATTCTGTGGAATTTCCCCGCTCTCCATGAGAACACATGGGAAAAGCCCGGCCTGGCGGTTGCTCTCCGTCCCGCCGGCGCCAACGGAAACAACCTGCTTGCCGACCAGCGACCCAACGGAAAATCTTATGGCTGACATTCATACCCTGCCGCTTCGCAGCCTGCTGTTCTGCCCCGGCTCGAACGCCGACCGGATGGGCAAGGCGATGGCTTCGGGCGCGGATGCGGTGATCCTGGACCTCGAGGATTCGGTCGATCCCGCGGCCAAGGCCGAGGCGCGGGCGCTGGTGGCCGAGGCGCTGGCGGCGCCGCGCGCTCTGCCGGTCGCGGTGCGGGTGAACGCGGCCGACACCGCCTGGCACCTGGCCGATCTGGCCATGGCGGTGCGCGGCGGCGCCGATGCGATCATGCTGCCCAAATGCGGCGGCCGGCCGGACCTGGCGCAGCTTTCCGACCGCATCGACGCGCTGGAGGCCGGTTTCGACCGCCCCGCCGGCCGCATCGCCATCCTGCCGCTGGTCACGGAATCGGCGCTGGCGCTGCTCGACATGGATTACCGCGCGGCGACGCCGCGGCTGGCCGCGCTGTGCTTTGCGGGCGAGGATCTGGCCTCGGACCTGGGGGTGATGGCGCGGGCGAGCGGGCAGATGAACCCACTACTGGCCCATGCCCGCCGGCAGGTCGCCATCGCGGCGGCGGCCGCGGGCGTACGCGCCATCGACACGCCCTTTCCCGATCCGCGCGCGGCCTCGGGGTTGGAGCTGGAGACGCGCGAGGCGCTGGCGCTGGGTTTCGCCGGCAAGCTCTGCATCCATCCGGCGCAGATCGCCACCGTCCACGCCACGCTGCGCCCGGCGCCCGAGCGGGTGGAATGGGGCCGCGCGGTGATCGCGGCGCTGGAAGGCGCCGCGAACGGCGTCGCCGTGGTGGACGGCAAGATGGTGGACATCGCCCATCTGCGGCTGGCACATCGCTATGTGCAGATGGCCGCGCTTTCGGAGGGCACGGCATGACCGGCATCGACATCGCCCATCTGCAAACCTGGATCGGCCGGACCGAGGAAAGCCGCGACGTGATCGCGCCCGCCCATGTCCGGCGCATGGCGGTGCTGCTGGACCGCCCCGCCCCGGCCAGGGGCGAGGCGCTGCCGCCGCTCTGGCACTGGACGTTCTTCACCCCCGAGGCGCCGCAGTCGCAGATCGGCCCGGACGGGCACCCCCGGCGCGGCGGCTTCCTGCCGCCGGTGCCGCTGCCGCGGCGGATGTGGGCGGGGGGCAGGCTGACCTTTCACGCACCGATCCATGTCGGCGAGGAGGTGAGCCGCACCAGCGAGATCCTGTCCGTGACCGAGAAATCCGGCCGCCAGGGCGCGCTGGTCTTCCTGACGGTCAGGCACAGCCTGGCCACCGGCGCCGGCCTTGCCATCGAGGAGGAACAGGACATCGTCTATCGCGAACCCTCGACCAGCGCCCAGCCGGCGGCGGTGGCGGAGGTCGCGCCCGCCGACTGGCGCGACCCGCTGGACCCCGACCCGGTGCTGCTGTTTCGCTATTCGGCGCTGACCTTCAACGCGCATCGCATCCATTACGACCTGCCCTATGCCACGGGCGAGGAAGGCTATCCCGGCCTGGTGGTCCACGGCCCCCTGACCGCCACCCTGCTGATGGAGGGCTTTGTCCGCCACATCGGCAAGCCACCCCGCAGCTTCAGCTTTCGCGGCCAGGCGCCGCTGTTCGCCGGCGGCCGGATGCAGGTCTGCGGCCGCATCACAGCCGAGGGCCACGATCTCTGGGCCGAGGGCCCCGGCGGCTATACCGGCATGAGCGCCAGGGTGACGGCATGAGCATCGACCTGGACAAGCTGATGCGGCTGGAGATCCCCGTGGTGCGGCAGGAGCTGACGCCACGCGACATCGCGCTTTATGCGCTGTCGATCGGCATGGGGCGCGATGCGCTGGACGCGCGGCAGCTGCCTTACGTCGATCCGCTGCAAGGGCCGCAGGTCATGCCGGCCATGGTGCTGGTGATGGCGCATCCCGGCTTCTATCTCGGCCACCCGGATTCGGGCGTCGACCCCAAGGGCGTGCTGCATGCCGACCAGGCCATCGAGATCCTCGGCCCGATCCCCGGCAAGGGCACGGTCGAAAGCCGCACCCGCATCACCGAGGTCATCGACAAGGGCGCGGGCAAGCCGGCGCTGATCCTGGCCGAGACCGAGCTTTCCGACGGCGAGGGCCGCCGCTTCGCCCGGCTGAACCGCACCACCTTCATCCGTGGCGGCGGCGGCTTCGGCGGGCCCTCGGAGCCGCGAAACCCCGTGCCGCGCCTGCCCGAGCCCCAGACCGCGCCGGATCATGTCGTCGACCTGGAAACCGCCGACGCGCAGGCGCTGATCTATCGGCTGAACGGCGACCTGAACCCGCTGCACAGCGACCCCGAACTGGCCCGCAAGCTGGGGTTCGAGCGGCCGATCCTGCACGGGCTTTGCACCATGGGCGTGGTCTGCCACGCGCTGCTGCGGGCGCTTGGCGGCTATCGCGCCGAGACCATGCGCGCGGTGCGGCTGCGCTTTGCCAAGCCGGTCTATCCGGGCGAGACGATCCGCAGCGAGATCTGGGCCGACGGCCGCTTCCGCGCCCTGGTCCCCGCCCGCGACGCCGTGGTGATCGACGGCGGCCTTGCCCGCTTCGATCCCGCCCCCGAACCATGAACCCGGAGCCGAACATGATCCCCGAGGACGTTCTTTCGTCGATGGAAATGATCCGCGACAGCGCGCGCGGCATCACCGGCCAGGACCTGACCCGCATCCGCAAGCTGCGCTATGGCTCGCCCGGCTTCGACCGCGCGGTCTGGTCGGAAATCTGCGCCCTTGGCTGGCCCGCCCTGCGCCTGCCCGAGGACAGGGGCGGCGTCGGCCTGGGCCTGCTGCCCTATGCCGCGCTGGCCGAAGAGGCCGGCCGTGCCCTGCTGCCCGAGCCGCTGATCCCGGCGGTGCTGGCCTCGGCCCTGCTCGACGGCGCGGCGTTGGAGGCACATCTGGACGGCGCGCGGCTGGTGATCCCGGCCTGGACCGAGGCGCGCGGCACGCTGGAGCCCGCGGGCGATCCCGCGATCCGCGACGGCAAGGTCACGGCGAGCCGGATCCATGTGCCGATGGCGGCGGGGGCGGATGCCTTGCTGGTCGTCGGCGCCACGCAATCGGCGCTGGTCGCCGCCGATGCGCCCGGCGTGACCGTCATCACCGACGAGACGCAGGACGGCGGCCATGTCGCCGCCATCCGCTTCGAGGATACGCCCTGCGCCGTGATCGCCGCCGACCCCCGCCCGGCGCTGGCCGAGGCGGCGCTGGCGACCGCCGCCTATCTGCTGGGGCTGATGGAAGGCGCGCTGGACATGACCGTCGCCTATCTCAAGCAGCGGGTGCAGTTCGGCAAGACCATCGGCCAGTTCCAGATCCTGCAGCACATGGCCGTGGACGCCCGGCTGGAGATCGAGGTCAGCCGCGCCAGCATCGAGCAGGCGGCGCTGCAATGGGACCGCGAAGGGCCGACGCCCGCCGCCCAGGCGGCGATCTCGCGCGCCAAGGCGCGGGCCTCGGCCTCGGCGATGAAGGTGACGCGCGACTGCATCCAGCTGCATGGCGGCATCGGCTTTACCGACGAACACGACATCGGCCTGTATCTGCGCAAGGCCATGGTCGAGGCGGCGCGCTTTGGCGGGCCGTCCCAGCACCGCGCCCGCTTCGCCCGTCTGAAACCCGTCATGCAGGAGGCATGAGCCATGGCCCATGATGCGTTCAAGCTGGACGACTACAACGCGCTCCCGGACGAGGATTTCCGCGCCCTGGTTCGTCGCTTCCTGGCCCAGAACCACCCGCCCCATCTGCGCCACCCGGCCAAGCGGCTGCATTGGGACGATGCCGAGCCCTGGTACATGATCCTGTCGGCCGCCGGCTGGCTGGCGCCGAACTGGCCGCGCGACCATGGCGGCATGGGGCTGAACCCCGGCAAGCAGCTGATCTATGTCGAGGAATTCGAGAAATTCGGCGCCGCCCGCACCCCCGACCACGGCATGATGCTGCTGGGGCCCCTGCTGATCAACTACGGCTCGGAAGAGCAGAAGGCGCATTTCCTGCCCAGGATCCTGTCGGGCGAGCATATCTGGTGCCAGGGCTATTCCGAACCCAACGCCGGCTCTGACCTGGCCAACCTGCGCACCGAGGCGGTGCTGGACGGCGACGAATGGGTGGTGAACGGGCAGAAGATCTGGACCACGCTGGCCGGCGATGCCGACTGGATCTTTTGCCTGGTCAGGACCGACAAGACCGGCAAGAAGCAGGAGGGCATCAGCTTCCTGCTGATCCCGCTGGACACGCCCGGCATCACCATCCGGCCGATCATCAACCTGGAGCTGGACGACGAGTTCTCGGAAGTGTTCTTCGACAACGTCCGCGTGCCCAAGGGCAATATCGTGGGCGAGGTCAACCAGGGCTGGACCATGGCCAAGAACCTGCTGGGCTTCGAGCGGATCTTCCTGGGTGGCCCGCGGCAGTCGGCCAGCGCGCTGGCCAAGCTGCGCCGGCTGGGCCAGCATTACGGCCTTCTGGACGACCCGGCCTTCGTCGACCGCTACGCCGGCTTCCAGATGGAGCTGGAGGACCACCAGGCCATCTTCAGCCGCGTCGCCGACAAGCTGCGCCGGGGCGAGAGGCTGGGGCCCGAGGTCAGCTTCCTCAAGCTGAACCAGACGGCGCTTTACCAGCGCATCACCGAATACGGGCTGGAGCTGATGGCCGAGGATGGCGGGCTGCTGGCGCCGCTCATGGGGTCGAACGACCTGGCCATGCCGACGCAGTTCCTGAACGCCCGCGCGGCCACGATCTATGGCGGCACGACCCAGGTGCAGAAGAACATCCTGGCCAAGGCCGTGCTCGACCTGCCCTGACACGAAAGGACAACGGAAATGACCCAGATACTGGACGGCAAGGTTGCGCTGGTCACAGGCGCCGGCGGCGGCATCGGCCGCGCCATCGTCATCGCCATGGCCCGCGCCGGCGCCTCGGTGGTGATCAACGACATCGGCGTGTCGCTGTCGGGCGAAGGCGGCTCGGCCAGCCCGGCCGAAGAGGTCAAGGCCGAGATCGAGGCCTTCGGCGGCAAGGCCGTCATCAACACCGACAGCGTCTCGGAATGGGACGCGGCGCAGCGCATGGTGGCGCAGGCCAGGGACAGCTTCGGCCGACTCGACATCGTGGTGAACAACGCCGGCATCCTGCGCGACGCCATGTTCCACAAGATGACGCCCGAGCAATGGCTGGCGGTGATCGGCGTGCATCTGAACGGCAGCTTCTTCGTCAGCCGCGCCGCGGCCGAGATCTTTCGCGAACAGGAAAGCGGCAGCTTCATCCACATGGTCTCGACCTCCGGCCTGATCGGCAACCTGGGCCAGGCGAACTATTCCGCCGCCAAGCTGGGCATGGTCGGGCTGTCGAAGACCATCGCGCTGGACATGAAGCGCTACAACGTGCGCTCGAACTGCATCGCGCCCTTCGCCTGGGGCCGGATGACCAGCAATATCCCGACCGAGACCCCGGACCAGATCGCGCGGGTCGAGAACCTCAAGAAGATGACGCCGGAAAAGAACGCGCCGCTGGCGGTGTTCCTGGGCTCGGATGATGCCGGGGACGTGACCGGGCAGATCTTCTCGGTGCGCCGGAACGAGATCTTCCTGCTCAGCCAGAACCGCCCGATCCGCTCGGTCCACCGCGACGGGGACTGGACGGCCGAGACCGTCCGCGACCACGCCATCCCCGCCCTGCGTTCCTCGTTCTACCCGCTGGAGCGCAGCCAGGACGTCTTTACCTGGGATCCCTGCTAGGGCCCTGCCGGGACGGGCCGCGGCCCGTCCGCCGAAACCCCGACCACCAAGGAGAAACCCCATGCGCCGCGCCGCCATCGTCAGCCCGCTTCGCACCGCCGTCGGCGGTTTCGGAGGCGCGCTGCGCCCCGTTCCCGTCGAAGCTCTGGGCGGCACCGTCACCAAGGCGGTTCTGGAAAAGACCGGCCTCGATCCCGCGCTGATCGAGGACGTGGTCTTTGCCCAGTCCTATGCCAATTCGGAAACCCCCTGCGTCGGGCGCTGGATCGCGCTGGACGCAGGCCTGCCGATCGAGGTGCCGGGCCTTCAGACCGACCGGCGCTGCGGCGGCGGCTTGCAGGCGCTGGTGACGGCGGCGATGATGGTGCAGACCGGCGCCTGCGACGTGGTGCTGGCCGGCGGCGTCGAGTCGATGTCGAACATCGAGTTCTACACCACCGACATGCGCTGGGGCCGGCGCTCGGGCACGACGCAGTTCTACGACCGGCTGGACCGGGGCCGCGAACGCTCGCAGCCCGTGCATCGCTTCGGCTATATCTCGGGCATGATCGAGACGGCCGAGAACCTGGCCCGCGACTACGGCATCACCCGCGAGGAGGCCGACGCCTTTGCCGCCGAAAGCCACCGCCGCGCCGCCGCCGCCTGGGCGGACGGGCGCTTTGCCCAGGAGGTCGTGCCGGTCGCGGTGCCGCAGCGCAAGGGCGATCCGCTGGTTTTCGACCGCGACGAGGGCATCCGGCCGGACACCACCCCGCAATCGCTGGCCAGGCTGCGGGTGATCCAGAAGGACGGCACCGTCACCGCCGGCAATGCCGCGCAGCAGAACGATGCCGCCGCCGCCTGCCTGGTCGTGGCCGAGGACAAGCTGGAGGAACTGGGCCTGACCCCCATCGCCTTTCTCAACGGCTGGTCGGCCGTGGGCTGCGACCCGTCGCGCATGGGCATCGGCCCGGTGCCGGCAACCGCCAAGGTGCTGCAAAAGACCGGGCTGAAGATGTCCGACATGGGCCTGGTCGAGATCAACGAAGCCTTCGCCGCGCAAGTCCTGGCCTGCCTGAAGGGCATGGACTGGGACGAGCGCGACAAGCTGAACGTGAACGGCTCGGGCATCTCGCTGGGCCATCCCATCGGCGCGACCGGGGTGCGGATCATGACCACGCTGGTCCATGAAATGGCCCGCCGCGGCACCCGCTATGGGCTGGAGACCATGTGCATCGGCGGCGGCCAGGGCATGGCGGCCGTGTTCGAACGCGCCTGATCGAAGGGCAGGAAATGAAAAGGGGCGAGGCTCGCAGCCTCGCCCCTTTCGCATGGCCCTGTCCCTCGCGGTCAGTCCAGGTTGATGTAGGTGGCTTTCGGGTAAAGGAAGCTCTCGACATGCTCGCGGGCGCCCTTCCAGCCATAGCCGCTCATCTTGGTGCCGCCAAAGCCGATAGCCGGGTCCAGCACGCCGTAGCAATTGACCCAGACCGTGCCGGCGCGGATGCCCTGAGCGACCTTGTGCGCCGTGCCCAGGTTCTGCGTCCAGACCCCGCCGGCAAGCCCGTAGGGCGTGTCGTTGGCCAGCCGCAAGGCCTCGTCCATGTCGTCGAAGGGAATGACCGAGGCCACGGGGCCGAAGATCTCTTCGCGCGCGATGGTCATGTCGTTGCGGACATTGGCAAAGACCGTCGGCTCGACATAGAAGCCCGCCGCCAGCTCGCCGCCCGGACGACGGCCGCCGGCGACCAGCTCGGCCTCGCCGCCGCCGATGCCGATGTAATGCTGCACCCGCTCGAGCTGGCGTTGCGAGACCAGCGGCCCCACCTGCGTCTGCGGATCGCAGCCGTCGCCGACGCGGATCGTCGCGGTGAACTCCTTCAGCCGCGCCACGAATTCGTCATGAACCCTGCGCTGCACGAAGATCCGCGTGCCGGCCACGCAGACCTGCCCGGTATTGGTGAACACGCCCATCGCCGCGCCCGGCACCGCCTTGTCCAGGTCGGCATCGGCAAAGACGATGTCGGGCGACTTGCCGCCCAGCTCCATCTGCAACCGCTTGAGATTGCCGGCCGAGGCGCGGGTGATCGCCTGCGCGGTGCCGACCGAGCCGGTGAAGGCCAGCCGGTCGACGCCCATATGCTCGGCCAGGGCCTGCCCGGCCTCGTGGCCATAGCCGGTGACGACGTTGATGACGCCCTCGGGCACGCCGGCCTCGAGCATCAGCTCGGACACGCGCAGCACCGAAAGCGAGGCGTCCTCGGCCGGCTTCAGCACCGCCGTGCAGCCGGTGGCCAGCGCCGGGCCAAAGATCCACCACAGCCCGATCAGCGGCCCGTTCCAGGGGATGATGCCGCCGACGACCCCCACCGGCATCATCTGCTTCAGCGTCAGGAAATGCCCCGGCAGCGAGTTCCTGGGCGCCGCCACCGTGCCGGCATCGCATTGCGAGGCATAGAATTGCAGCACCTGCGAGGTCCATTCCCGCAGGTTGCGGGTCCGCGACAGCGGCGCGCCCATGTCCAGCGTCTCGATCAGCGCCAGTTCCTCGAAATGATCAAGGACCAGGTCATGCACCTTGAGCAGCAGCTTGCGGCGCTGGTGCGGGGTCCAACGGCTCCAATCACCCTCGAAGGCGCGGCGGGCGGCGGCGACGGCCAGGTCGACGTCGCGCGCGTCGCCGCGGGCGATCCGGCACATCTCCTGCCCGGTCGCGGGGTTGATGGCAGCGATCTGCTCTCCGCCCGCCGGATCGACCCACCGGCCGCCGATCAGCAGCTTCTTGGCACCCTGCACAAAGGCCGGCCGTTCGGGCCGGTCGTGGTTTTGGCTTGTCATCTTGATCCCTCCATCGCCAAAGGATCGGCCAGCACGGCACGGCTGTCGATGCCCGGCGCCGAGCCATTCCCGCAGCCTGCAACCTCCATAGGGAAAACCTTTGTGGTTTCGTGCTGATGCAGACGCAGGCCCGCGCTAGATGCATAGTCGTATGGCAGCGCTGCCGGCGACAGCGCCGGGCTTTCCCAGGGCGACCGCGACCGCCAAGGCACCGCCGATCCACCGAAACAACCCCCGCGACGAGAGCAAGGTGACAGCACAGACCCCCGAACAGGACGGCAAGGCAAGGCACGGCGACGGCCTGCTGCTGGTCGATACCATCCTGATCTCGGGGCTGAACAATGCGACCCTGGCCTCGGCCCGGCTGGTGCTGCCGATGATCGCGCTGGGGCTGCATGTCGGCACCGCCCAGGTGGGCATCATGGCGGCGCTGTTCACGCTGGTGCCGATGATCTTCAGCGTCGGCTTCGGCCGCTGGGTGGACCGGACGGGGACGCTGGTGCCGATCCTCAGCGCATCGGGGCTGATCCTGCTGGCCAGCCTGCTTTTCGAGGTCTTTCCGGCCGCCCCCGTGCTTTACGCGGTGGCCGGGCTGATCGGGGCCGGCGCGGTCTTCAGCCATGTCGCCGCCGCCCGCGCCGTGGGCGAGATCGGCGCCATCGCCGACCGGCCGCGCAACCTGGGCTATCTGGTCGTCGCCTATTCCGTCTTCCAGTTCCTCGGCCCCATGGTCGCCGGGCTGGCCTATCAGTTCTGGGGCGCGGCGGCCGCGCTGTTCAGCATCGGCGCCTCGGCGCTGCTGGCGGCGCTGCTGGTCTTTGTCCTGCCCCACAACTTCGACCGCAGCCCCAGCGCCGGCCGCACGGACCGGCCCGGCCCCACGACCGAGCTGCTGCGCATTCCCGCCCTGCGGCAATGGCTGATCATCAGCGCCGTGTTCAGCTCGGCCCAGACCATCTATCCCTTCATCATCTCTCTGCACGCGCTGGAGGTCGGGCTGTCGCCGGCGGCGGCGGGGCTGATGCTGGGCGCCTTTGCCATCGGCACCGCGATTTCGCGCCTCAGCGTCGGCATGATCACCCGCCGCTTCAGCGGCAATGCCATCTCGCGGCTGGCGCTGATCGGGGGCGCCCTGGGCTATGCGCTGCTGCCGCTGGCACGGGACTTCGCCGCGCTTTCCGTGCTGAGCCTGGTGCTGGGCGTCATCATCGGCATCGGCGTGCCCATCGCGCTGGCGCTGATCTATGGCGCCGCACCCGAGCGCCGGGTGAACGAGGCCATCGGCCTGTGCATGGCCATCACCAATTTCCTGCAAACCGCCACACCGTTGCTGCTGGGCTTTCTGGCCTCGGGGCTGGGATCGGGCGCGATGACCTGGGCGCTTGCGCTTGGCATGGCGGCATCCTCGGCCCTGACGCTGGCCCGGCGCTGAAAGGAGAAACCCGTGACCCAGACCCGCCAGCCCGCGCTTGCCGGCATCCGCGTCCTCGACCTTGGCCGCTATATCGCCGCGCCCTTCTGCGCCCAGCTTCTGTCGAACGAGGGCGCCGAGGTCATCCGCATCGAGCCGCCCGAGGGCGCCACCGACCGCGAGGTCATGCCCATCGGCATCCCCGGCGCCGGCGGGCTTTACATGCAGGTCAACGCCAACAAGAAGTCGCTGACGCTGGACTATGCCAGGCCCGCGGGCCGCGCCGTGCTGGAGCGGCTGGTCGCGACGGCCGATGTCGTGATCGTCAACCTGCCGCAAAAGGCGCTGCTGAAGCTGCGGCTGGACCATGCCACGCTGAGCGCGATCAAGCCGGACCTGATCCTGACCACGATCTCGGCCTTCGCGCCCGATGGCGAGGACCGCGACCGCGTGGGCTTCGACGGCACCGGCCAGGCGCTGAGCGGGGCAATGTATCTGACCGGCTTCGGCGACACCCCCACGCGCGAGGCGGTGTCCTATGTCGATTACGCCACCGCCATGGCGGCCGCCTTCGCCACCACCTCGGCCCTGCTGGAGCGGGCGCGGACGGGCAAGGGCCAGCATGTGCAATGCTCGCTGATGGGCACGGCGCTGACCATGATGAACCCGATGCTGATGGAGGAAGCCTCGGGCTATCGCTCGCGCCGCCCGATCGGCAACCGCAGCCCGATCGCCGGGCCTTCCGACCTGTTCCGCGCCCAGGACGGCTGGGTGATGATCCAGGTCATCGGCGACCCGATGTTCGCCCGCTGGGCGCGGATGATGGGGCGCGAAGACCTGCTTTCCGACCCGCGCTTCGCCTCGGATTCGCTGCGGGGCGAGAATGGCGAAGCGCTGAGCGCCATCCAGCAGGAATGGTGCGCCGGCCGCACCGTCGCCGAGTGCCAGGCGGAGCTCACGGCGCATTCCCTGCCCTCCTGTCCCTGCCTGACCCCGGCCGAGACGCTGCGCCTGCCCGGCCTGGCCGATTATACCGACCCGATCCGCGCGGGCGAGGCGCCGGAGCTGCCGCTGGTCACGCGCGCGATCCTGACCGAAGCAGGCCGCGCGCCGCGCAGCCTCGCACCCGCCCTTGGGGCCGATACGCAGGCGCTGCTGGAGGGGCTGGGGCTGGGCGCCGCGGAAATCGACGCCCTGCGCGCCGAAGGCATCGCCTGAAATCAAGCGAGGGAGGAGGAACATGGCAAGGATCAGGATGACGGCGCTGGACGTGGCGCCCCTGTCGCTGGAAAAGGCAAAGATCGCGACATTCCAGCCCGGACATGTCGATCTGGTGACAACGGTAGCCGTGATCGAGCATGAACGCCACGGCATCCTGCTGTGGGACACCGGCATCAACGGTGCGGTTCTGGACCCCGAGGCGGGCTATTGGGCGCCGGGACTGGCCGAGGCTTTCGGCACCCAGGGCATCAGCCGCGACCATATCGTCGACCGCCAGCTCGAACGGCTGGGCATCGGCCGGGGCGACGTGCGCCATGTCGTCTATTCGCACCTGCACCTGGACCACTCGGGCGGCGCGGAATATTTCCCCGATGCCGTCCATGTCGCGCAGCGGGCCGAGCTGAACTATGCCTTCTGCCCCGATCCCTGGACGCGGCCGGTCTATTGCGACAAGGACATCGACCGCCTGCGCCGGGTCGAGCTGCTGCCGCTGGAGGGCAACGCCGACCTTTTCGGCGACGGCTCGGTCAGGCTGCTGCGCACGCCGGGCCACGCGCCGGGGCACCAGAGCCTGCTGCTGGACCTGCCGCACCGGGGCCGCATCCTGCTGGGCGGCGACGTGGCGCATCAGCGCGACCAATACCGGAACCACATCCCGATGCCCTGGGACCATTGCCTGTCCGACACCACCGCCTCGCGCCGCCGCGTCGCCGCCATCGAGCGGGGCGGGGTGCCGCTGTTCCTGTGCCACGAGCAGGCCGATTTCGCGCAGTTGCCGACGCAGGGCACCTTCTGGGACTGACCGGCCCGCCAAGCACGAACGGAAAAACCCCGGCCCATCGGCCGGGGTTTTCATGTGCGGGGCGGCAGGCCGGGCGCGGTCAGTCCACGCCCAGGGGCTGCGCGTCGTGGAATGCCTGAAGGATGGCGGTGCCGGACAGGCCCTGGCCGTCCATGCGCTGCGCCCAGGCGTCGATGACCGGCGCCAGCTTTTCCTGCCAGCGCGGCTCTTCCTCGGCCGAGACCGTGACCGGGACATAGCCGTGCTGATCGATCATTTCCTGCCGGACACGGGCCTCGTCCTGGTCCAGCCATTTGCAAAAGCGCGGCTGCATCTGGGCGGCGGCCTCCTCGAAGGCGGCCTTGGCCTTGTCGGAGAGCCCTTCCCATTTCTTCTCGCTGATGGCGAAGATCACCGAGGTCGAGCCGAGGCTCGGCCCTTCCAGCCCGTATTTGAACAGCGTGTCCAGTTCATAGGGCGGGGCCGAGTGATAGGGCCAGAACGCCCCGTCCATGGTGCCGCGCCGCAGCGAATCATTGACCTCGGGCGCCTGGATCTGCACCGGCACCGCGCCAAGCGCACGCGCCGTCTGCTCCATCGCCGCGCCCGAGGCGCGCAGCTTCAGCCCCTTGAGGTCGTCAAGCGTCCTGAGTTCCCTGGAGGTGGTCATGGCCTTGTAGGTGGGCAGAACCGCCACGAACAGCGGGCGCAGGCCCTGGGGCTTGTATTCCGCCTCGTAGAGCGGGCCGCCGGGCTGCGCGATCGCCCAGAGCTTGCCGGTCGCCTCGCAGGCGCTGCCGTATTTGACCGGCAGTTCCGAAACCGAGGTCAGCGGCAGCTTGTCGGGCATGTAGGAGCCGACCAGCACCGCCATATCCGCCAATCCGCTGCCGAGCAGGCCGATATAGTCCTTGCCCAGCTGGCCAGCGGGAAAGTTCTGGAACTGCACCTCGCCGCCCGTCGCCTCGGTGATCATCTCGGTAAAGGGCTGGCCGCCCTCTTTCCAGCCGAAATGGGTCGGCGGGAACATATGGGTGAATTTCAGCGTCACCTGGTCCTGCGCCAGGGCCGGCTGCACCGCCCCCGAGGCAAGGATCGCGGCCGCAAGCGCGGCCTTTCTGGCAAGGTCCAACATCAACTCCTCCGATCTGTTGGTATGGCGGCGGTTTTCCATTCCCGCGGCGCGTTCGGGCTGATTGCCATTTCTAGGGCGAAACCGGCCGCGGATGGCCCGAATCCGTCTTTTGCACAGCAGAATACGATGCCATCCATCGGAAACACCTCTGACCCGCGGGCGGGCTCATTCCTTGCCGGCCTTGTCCGCATGTTCGGGCCACAGGCTGGCCACCAGGTCGCGGTTGCGGCCATAGGCATAGCAGCTGTCGATCTTGACCGGATTGCCGTCCCGGTCCCGCGCATCCAGCAGATGCAGCCGCTCGACCGTCATGGTCTGATAGGCGGCGCTGGCCAGCGGCGTCAGGATTTCCTTGAGATGCGTGCAGGTGTCGCAATTGGGCAGGCGCTCGCGGATCGCCCGGTTCCAGCCGCGCCCGATGCTGACCCCGACCATGGCCTGCAGCGTATCGCCGCCGCCGGGACATTGGCGATAGGGATGCGAGGCGATGAAGGTGCCGATTTCGGTGATCACCATGTCCTTGTCGAAAACCACGGTGACGCCCAGGTCATGCACCGGCGCGCCGGCCGGCACCGGCCGGGAATCGCCCGGCGGGGTAAAGTCCACCGGCTTGCGGTCGGTCAGATGCGCCCGCAGCTCGAACTGGCCGTCGCTGCGCCGGTAGCCGCGAAAATCCAGGCGGCGGTGGTGCATCTCTTCGCGGGTGATGCCGTCGTCTTCCGGCAGGTCCGGCATGGGTCTCCTCCTGTGGCTCAGGCCGGCTTTCCGGCCAGCAACCGCTTCAGGGCATCGTCGTCGTCGCCGATCTCGGGCGCGGCATGCAGCGGCGGCGGGCGCCGGCCGTCGAAGGACAGCGGCAGCTGGACGGTCGCGATCTCGTCCTCCTGCGGCTTGGCGATCATGCCAAGCGCGCGGGTCTGCTCGTGGTGGAACAGCTCGGCGGTGGTCTGCACCGGGGCGGTGGCGATGCCGAAGCGGCCCAGGTGGTCGTCCCAATGGGCACGGTTCTGCGTCGCCAGCCGCTCGCCGATCAGGCGGTCGATCTCGTCGCGATGGGCCAGCCGGCCGGCATTGGTGGCGAATTTCGGATCGCCGGCCCATTCCGGCCGGTCCAGCGCCTCGCAAAGCCGGGCGAACAGCCGGTCGTTGGCACAGCTGACGATCTGATAGCCATCCGCCGCCCGATAGGCGCGATGCGGCACGATGAAGGCCACGCCCGAGCCGAAGCGGCCGCCCGGTTCGCCATCCGCGGCGTAATTGGCGATGCCCACGGTCATCCAGGCGATGGCGGTTTCCAGAAGCGAGCTGTTCACCGTCGCGCCCTGCCTGGTCCGCGCCCGGCGGAACAGCGCCGCCAGGATGCCGATCACCGCCCACATGCCGGTGCCGAAATCCACGATCGAGACGCCGGCGCGGACCGGGGCCTGCCCCTCCTCGCCGGTCAGGCTCATGACGCCGGCAAAGGCCTGCATCAGGGGATCATAGCCCGGCAGGCGGTTCATCGGCCCGACATGGCCGAAGGCGCCGACCTCGCAGCAGACCAGATCGGGCTTCAGCGCGCGCAGGCTTTCCGGGTCCAACCGGTATTGCCCGGCCGAGCCGGGCCGAAGGTTGTGCAGGAACACGTCGGCATGGTCGCGGATCAGCACATGCAGCGTATCGAGCTGCGCCGCATCCTTCAGGTCCAGGCAGATCGAGCGCTTGCCGCGGTTCAGCGAATGATAGGCGGCCCCGCTGCCCTTCCATTGGCTCGGCCCCCAGCTGCGCGAGGAATCGCCGGGGCCGGGACGCTCGATCTTCCAGACCTCGGCGCCAAGCGCCGCCAGCACCTGCCCGCCGAAGGGCGCCGAGGCGCTGTCGCCCAGTTCCACCACCACGATGCCTTTCAGGGGTAGCTCGTCGCTCATTTCCGTCTCCTCCGTCTCGCTCAATTGGCCGTCCGGGCGCCACCGCTGGCAACAAGGCCGGCGGCCTCATCCTCCGAGAACCCGTATTCGCCGAGCAGTTCCATGGTGTTTTCGCCCAGCCGCGGGCTGTGGTGGCGCAGCTCGGGCTTGCTCTCGCTCCAGCTTTGCGGCAGGCCGATGGTGCGCAGGCGCCCCTCGCTCGGGTGGTCCTGCATCCCGAAAAAGCCCACCGCCTGCATATGCGGATCGCTGAGCAGGGTTTCGGGCGTGTTCATCCTGATGACCGGGATATCGGCCTCGGTCAGCAGCCTTTCCCATTCGTCGCTGGTCCTGGTCTCGAAAACCTTGCCGAGGAAGCGGTAAAGCTCATCGATATGCTGGGTGCGGCCGTAGATCGTGGCATAGCGCGGATCCTCGGCCATCTCGGGATGGCCCGAGAGATGGAAGAAGCGGTGCCAGTGCTTGTCGTTGTAGACGTTGACGCCCAGATAGCCGTCCTTGGTCCTGTAGGGCCGGCGGTCGGGGCTGGTCATGCGCACATAGCCCCAGTCGCCGATGGGCGGATCGAAGGTCAGCCCATACATGTGGTCGCCCATGACGAAATGGCTGAAGGTCTCGAACATCGGCACCTCGACGCATTGGCCGTGCCCGCTGCGCTCGCGATAGTAAAGCGCCGCCGTGACCGCATTGGCCGTGGCCATGCCGACGATGCGGTCCGCGATGGCCGAGGCGACATAGACCGGCTCGCCATTGTTGCGCCGCCCCTGCACCACCGGCATGCCGACGCCGGCCTGGATCAGGTCGTCATAGGCCGGGCGGTCGGCATAGGGGCCGTCCTGGCCAAAGCCGAAGCAGCCGCAATAGACCAGCCGCGGGTTGAGCTTGTGAACCTCGTCGAAGGACAGGCCCAGCCTGGCCAGCGTCCTGGGCCGGAAACTGTGCAGCAGCACGTCCGCCGATTGCAGCATCTTCTTCAGCGCCGCAAGCCCCGCCGGGTTCTTGAGGTCCAGCACGATGCTGCGCTTGTTGCGGTTCAGGTGCAGGAAGATGACGCTCATGCCTTGATTGCGGGCGGGGCCGACGCCGCGGGTGGTGTCGCCGCCGGGCGCCTCGACCTTGCAGATGTCGGCGCCCAGGTCGGCCAGCAGCAGCGAGCCGTAAGGCCCCATGAAATTCGAGGTCAGGTCGATGACCTTCACATCCGCAAGCGGTCCCGGCATCTTCTTCCTCCTCCCATTCCCGCGTCCCCCCCTGTGGTGTGGTGTGCCTTGTTCATTCTGCGCATCGGAAGACGGGCAGGGTTTGTCTGCCGCGCTTGATGAAGGCGACCTCGACGGGGCGGCCGATGCGCATGTCCTCGGGCTTGCCCTCGAT
>NZ_JRKO01000070.1 GCF_000763885.1 Paracoccus versutus
CGCCCAGGCCGCGCCCGAAAAGCCCACAAGCAAAAGCGCCGCACCGCAGGAAACAAACCGTCTTCCCATTCTCTTCCTCCCTGGCGCGAACATGGCCCCCAAACCCCAGCCGTCGCGCAAACCGGGGAGGCTTCTTGGGCAGGAGCCGGTTCCTGCCGGTTGTCGTCTCGGCCCGCGGTTCCGGTCCGGGCCGCAGGGGCGAACCCGACAGGCGGACCGGGCATGCAGGAGCCGGAGGGCGCCGAAAGCGGCGCCGGTTCGCTGCCCGGCAAGGCGACGACCGGCGGTCCGCGCGCCGCCCATGGCGCATCATCCCCGGCCCGGCGCATCCCGGATGCAACGATAGCGGCATGTCTTGCGACAATATCGTCAGCCGGACCTGGCATCCGCGGCCGGGCAGGGCGGCCGAGCCGGGGCATGCGGGCATCCGCTTCATGGCGCAGGCAGAGGGAGAAGCGTGCCGTCTGTCGCCGGCCGGGGCGGATCTGCGCGGTGGCAGGGATGGGCGCCGGCCGGCTTGCAGCGCCTTGCGCATCCGCATCCAGACGAGGCCGGTCGGCGCTGGGGAAGGGTCCGGGTGCCCCGAGATGGCCGTGGTGCGGCGGCATTCCGGGCAGCGGCTGGCGAAGCACGCCGTCAGGGCGTCCACCTGGCGGCCCTGCACAGCCCGGCAGCGCGGCGCGCATTCGGGCCGCGCCTCGAAGGCCCTGGGGAAACGGGCACGCACATCCGGCGCCGCCCCGCCGTCACCCAAGAACCGGCGGAACCCGGCGCGCGGCAGGCGCCGCCGCCGCCGGGCCGGCGGCGGGGTCGTCACCGCGCCGATGCCGCCGTCGACCAGCACCCGGCCGGCGGCCTCGCGCCGTCCCGCCTTGGGGGGAGCAGGGTTATCCATACCCTTTCATAGCCCCTGCGGCGATTCGCCTCAACCGGACTGGCCAGAAATGCATACCAAAGGATCATGGGTGGCGTTTTAGTAGACATGGATGAACAATCCGTGCCTGGCTGTCCCTCTGCGCAGCAAAAGGCCCCGCCGGGCGATTGCGCCGGCGGGGCCGAAAAGGAAGCTCCGGGATGCTTCCGGCCTTATTCCCGGTTGCCCAGGAATTGCAGCAGGAACATGAACAGGTTCAGGAAGTCCAGGTACAGCTGCAGCGCACCCATGATCGCGGCCTTGCCCAGGAAGTCGCGGTCCGAGTTGGCCAGTTGCAGATAGGTGTTCTTGATGTTCTGCGTGTCGAAGGCGGTCAGCCCGGCAAAGATCAGCACGCCGATCGCCGAGATGGCGAATTGCATCGCGCCCGATTTCAGGAAGATGTTCACGATCGAGGCGACGATCAGCCCGATCAGGCCCATCATCAGGAAGGTGCCCATCCCCGACAGGTCGCGCTTGGTCGTGTAGCCGTAAAGCGACAGGCCGGCGAAGGCGATGGCGGTGATCAGGAAGGTCTGGATGATCGAGAAGCTCGTATAGGCGGCGAAGATCCAGCTGATCGAGATGCCCATCACCGCGGCGAAGGCATAGAACAGCGTGGTCGCGCCCTGCACCGACAGCCGGTTCAGCGCGGCGCCGAAGGCAAAGACCATGACCAGCGGCGCGAACATCACCACCCATTTCAGCGGCGACAGATACAGCGTCTTGCCGAACTCGGTCAGGTAGTGGCCATTGCCGAGCGCCCATTGCGTCGGCGTGTCGGAAAGCGCCAGGCCCGCCATGCCCCAGGCGGCGCCGGCCGTCACCAGCATGCCCACGGCCATCAGGCCATAGACCTTGTTCATATAGGCGCGCAGGCCCTCATCCACGGCAGCCGAGCGCGTCGCGGTCCCGGCCGTGCGGATCGAATTGTAGTCTTGCATAGGTTCTCCCCGGTCGAAAATCGCGGTGCGGCCCGCATGGCCGACCATCCACGCAGATATTGGCAAAGCACGCCGGTTTTTCAATGCAGAACCGGCGGTTTTGGCCCTGGCTGACGAAAATTTCAGATGCTAACGATCACCTTTCCGGTCGAGCGCCGGCTGGCCAGCAGGTCATAGCCCTCGGCCAGCCGGTCGAGCGGCAGGGTGGCGCCGACATGCGGGCGCAGGCGGCCCTGTTCGTAAAGCGCGAACAGCGCGGCGATGTCCTGGCGCAGCAGTCCGGGATCGAGCTTGCGATAGCCGCCCCAGTAAAAGCCGTGGATGGCGATGTTCTTGACCAGCGCGTGGTTGAGCGGCAGGGCCGGGGGCTTGCCGCCGGCAAAGCCGATCACCAGGAAGCGGCCGCCGGGGCGCAGGGCGCCGAAGGCCGCCTCGCCGGGCGCATCGCCCACGGGATCGTAGACCACGTCGACGCCGCCCAGTTCGCGCAGGGCGGCGCGCAGGTCGGGGCAGGTCTCGCTGTCGATGCAATCCGTGGCCCCCGCCGCCCGCGCCACCGCCAGCTTGTCGGCCCCGCGCGCCACCGCGATCACCCGTGCGCCCAGGGCGGCGCCGATCTCGACCGCGGTCAGCCCGACCCCGCCCGCGGCCCCCAGCACGGCCAGGGTCTCGCCCGCGCGCAGGCCCGCGCGCAGCGTCAGGGCGAAGTGGCTGGTGCCATAGGCGATCAGGAAACCCGCCGCCTCGTCATAGCTCATGGCGTCGGGGATCGGGTGGCAGCTTTCGGCGGGAAACAGGTTGGCCTCGGCCATGGTGCCCTGGCCTTGCACGACGACGCGGGTGCCGGGCGCCAGCGCCACGCCTTCGCCCGCCGCCAGCACCTCGCCCGCGCCCTCGAGTCCGGGGATGAAGGGCAGGGGCGGCGTCTCCTGATACTGTCCCTTGGTCATCAGCAGATCGGCGAAATTCAGGGCGGCCGCGCGCAGGCCCACCAGCACCTCGCCCGGACCGGGCGCGGCCAGCGACAGCCTGCCCGCGACGGGAGAGCCGGCCATTTTGTTGATTTGCATCATTTTCCAGGTCGTATTCATGATTCCTCCCACCGCTTTCCGCCTGCCTCCGGCCCGGCTTTTTCCCATGTTTCCGGGGGGTTCGGCCAGAGGCTTTCGGTGCCCGCAACCGATTGTCTTTTTGGACAAGTGGCCATTATCGACCTCGAAAATTGCGCCGTTCTGATGTAGCGCCCGTTTAGATTGAGTGAGGTGTTACCATGAAACATAACGTGGATGTCCATGTCGGAAAGCGGATCCGCCATCGTCGATGGATGATCGGCATGACCCAGCAGCAGCTGGCCGAAAAGGTCGGGATCAAGTTCCAGCAGATCCAGAAATACGAGACCGGGATGAACCGGGTCTCGGCCTCGCGGCTTTGGGACATCGCGCGGGCGGTGGACGTGCCGATCAGCTTCTTCTTCGAAGGGCTCGAGGACGGCCAGGTCCAGAACTCGGTCGAGGGCGACATCCTGGCCGACAAGGAGGCGCTGCAGCTGGTGCGGGCCTATTACGCCATGCCCGAGGCGCAGCGGCGCCAGATCTTCGAACTGGCCCGCGTGCTGTCGGACGCGGCCTGATCCGAACCCGCCGCGTTCCGGGGCTTTCGCTTGCGGGATACTGCGGCTAAACCTGCGCCCGAAGCATATCCGCGGGGGCAGGTCATGACGAGCGCGAACAAGACCAATCCTGTCGAAGACGCCGAACGGATCGTCGCCGTGGCGCATCGCCTTGCCGATGCCGCGCGGGCCGAGACGCTGAGCCTGTTTCGCAGCCCGGCATTGCGGCCCGACAACAAGGCCGCGACCGGCTTCGACCCGGTTACGGAAGCCGACCGGGCCAGCGAACGCGCCATGCGCGCCATCCTGGCCGCCGAGCGGCCCGAGGACGCGATCCTGGGCGAGGAATACGGCGCCCAGGCCGGGCGAAGCGGCCTGACCTGGGTGCTGGACCCGATCGACGGCACCCGCGCCTTCATGGCCGGGGCGCCGAGCTGGGGCGTGCTGATCGGGCTCAGCGATGCGCGGGGCCCGATCTACGGCATCGTGGACCAGCCGCATCTGGACGAGCGGTTCGAGGGCGGGCTGGGCCATGCCCGGCTGATCTCGGGCCGCGGCACCGTGCCCTTGCGGGCGCGCCGCGGCGTCGCGCTGGCCCAGGCGACGCTGATGACCACCTATCCCGAGGTCGGCGACCCCGCGGAACATGCCGCCTTTTCCCGCGTCGCGGCGCGGGCGCGGCTGGTGCGTTACGGGCTCGACTGCTATGCCTATGCGCTGCTGGCCGCCGGCCATGTCGACCTGGTGATCGAGGCCGGGCTGCAACCCTATGACGTGGCCGCGCCCATCGCGGTGATCCAGGCCGCGGGCGGGGTCGTCACCGACTGGCAGGGCGGGCCGGCGCATGGCGGCGGCACCATCCTGGCCGCGGGTTCACAAGAATTACATGCCGAGGCGTTAGCCCTGCTCAAGGGCGATTGAGGCCCCGGCGCGGGCCCCCTATGGTGCCCCGACCGACTTTCCCGACCGCCATCCTCGTCGCAAGACCCGAACCCCGAGGAGCCAGCCGATGACCGAGCCGCGCGAAACCGACACGGATGCCCCCGAAGCCGATTTCCAGCTGAGCCGGCAGGACATCGACGCGATCAACAAGGCCGTGGACGACGGCGACGGCCCGGCGCTGGACGCCGCGCTCGAGCCGATGCACGCCGCCGACATCGCCGACCTGATCGAGCAGCTGACGCCGGCGCGCCGGCGCGAGTTCCTGCATCTCTATTCCGGCGAGATCGACGGCGAGATCCTGTCCGAGATCGACGAATCCATCCGCGACGAGGTCATCGAGCAGCTGCCGCACGAGGTGGTGGCCGAGGCCGTACGCGAGATGGACAGCGACGACGTCGTCGACCTGATCGAGGACATGGGCGCGCCCGAGCAGCAGGCCATCCTGGCCGCGCTGGACGAATCCGACCGCGCCGCCGTCGAACGCTCGCTGACCTGGCCGGAATATTCCGCCGGCCGCCTGATGCAGTCCGAGGTGGTGACGGCCCCCGAGCATTGGAGCGTGGGCGAGACCATCGACTTCCTGCGCGCCGAGGAATGGCTGCCCGACCAGTTCTATCACGTCGTGCTGGTCGACCCGCGCCGCCACCCCACCGGCTATGTCACCCTGGGCAAGCTGCTGGCCTCGCGCCGGCACGTGCTGCTGGGCGACATCCGCGAGGACAGCTTCCGCACCATCTCGGCCCGCCAGGACGAGGGCGACGTGGCGCATGCCTTCAACAAGTATCACCTGATCTCGGCCCCGGTGGTCGATGACGACGACCGGCTGGTCGGGGTCATCACCATCGACGACGCCATGTCGGTGCTGGACGAGGAACACGAGGAGGACATCCTGCGCCTGGCCGGCGTCGGCGAGGACAGCGCGATTTCCGACACGGTGGTCGAGACCATGCGCCAGCGCGTGCCCTGGCTTGCGGTGAACATCCTGACCGCGCTGGTCTCGGCCTCGGTCATCGCGTTCTTCGAGGACGCCATCGCCCGGCTGGTGGCGCTGGCGGTGCTGATGCCGATCGTCGCCTCGATGGGCGGCAATGCCGCGACCCAGACCCTGACCGTCGCCGTGCGCGGCCTGGCCACCAAAAGCCTGACCCGCACCAATGCGCTGCGCATCGTGCGCCGCGAACTGGCGGTGGGCCTGGGCAACGGGCTGCTGTTCGGCCTGGCGCTGGCGGGCGTCACCTATGTCTGGTTCCGCGATCCCAAGCTCAGCCTGGTGATCGCCATGGCCATGGTGGTGAACCTGTTCGTCGCCGCGCTGGGGGGCATCCTGATCCCGCTGGGGCTGGAAAAGGCGGGGGCCGATCCGGCGCTGGCCTCGGGGACTTTCGTGACCACCGTGACCGATGTGGTGGGCTTCTTCACCTTCCTCGGCCTTGCCGCGGTGATCCTGCTGTGAGCGCGGACCCGGCACTCAAGCACGCGCTGCGCCAGGCGGCGCTGGCGGCGCGGGCCGGGGGCGGCGACAATGCCGCGCTGACGCGCCACCTGGTCGCGGCGCTGGCGCCCCATCGCGGCAAGGTGCTGGCCGGCTATTGGCCGATGCGGGGCGAGGCCGATCCGCGCCCGGCCATGGCGGCCCATGACGGGCCGGTCTGCCTGCCGGTGGTGATCGGCCCCGCCCGGCCGCTGGAGTTCCGCGCCCATGGCGACCGGCTGGAGCCGGGCCGCTTCGGCACCCTTCATCCCCCCGCCGATTCGCCGCTGCTGCGCCCGGATGTGCTGATCGTGCCCCTGGCCGGGTTCGACCGGGCCGGGCACCGGCTGGGCTATGGCGGCGGTTTCTACGACCGCACGCTGGCCCGGCTGCGCGCCGAGGGGGCGGTGGTCGCCATCGGGCTGGCCTATGCGGCGCAAGAGATTCGCGCCATCCCCGCCGAGGCGACCGACCAGCCCCTGGACCTGATCGTGACCGACCGGGGCGTCATCCTGCCGCAGCCGGAAAAATCGCAGGACGCGAGTGCGGGAACGAAATTGCAACCCTGACGCCTTGCGGCTGGGGATAAGCCTGTGGAAACCGGGTGAGCGGCTGCAAGGAACCCTGCCAGATCGCTTGGCTTTTCGCCGCCGGCCGCGACGAGGCAGTTGTTAACAGTGCATTTGCAGCGAATCTCATGGCGTCCCAAGGGTCGGGATCGGCGGCGAAGTCCAGCAAAAATTTTGATTGAAATGCGTGCTGTCTCGGTTCAATTTGTGGCCCAGGCTTTCGGCGCCACCAGATCTTGTGTCTTTTTCGACAAGTGATCCGGTCCGGCGGCGGGGGCGAAGATCAGGAAAAATGCTTCGGGGTGCCGTGCGATCCGGCCGCCTGGGCCCGTGCCTTGGCGCGGGTGGCGGCGGTCGGCATGCGGCCTTGTTGCGGATGACGGGGGACAGTCAGGATGCGGATCGAACGGCGCTTCACCACGGTCGAGAGCGGGGCTTACGGCGCGCTTTCCTTTACCACCACCAGCAGCGAGATCCGCAACCCGGACGGCACCGTCGTCTTTCGCAACGACGCGGTCGAGGTGCCCCAGGGCTGGAGCCAGGTCGCCTCGGACGTGATCGCGCAGAAATATTTCCGCAAGGCCGGCGTGCCGGCGCGGCTCAAGCGCGTCAAGGAAAAGGGCGTGCCCGAGTTCCTGTGGCGCTCGGTCCCCGACGAGGCGGCGCTGGCGGCTCTGCCCGAGGAGGTGCGCTTTGGCGGCGAGAGCAGCGCGCGGCAGGTCTTCGACCGCATGGCCGGCGCCTGGGCCTATTGGGGCTGGAAGGGCGGGTATTTTTCCAACGAAGAAGACGCCCGCGCCTATTACGACGAGATGCGCTACATGCTGGCCAGCCAGATGGGGGCGCCGAACAGCCCGCAATGGTTCAACACCGGCCTGCATTGGGCCTATGGCATCGACGGCCCCGGCCAGGGCCATTTCTATGTCGACTACAAGACCGGCAAGCTGGTCCGGTCGGACAGCGCCTATGAACATCCCCAGCCGCATGCCTGCTTCATCCAGTCCGTCGCCGACGACCTGGTGAACGAGGGCGGCATCATGGACCTGTGGGTCCGCGAGGCGCGGCTTTTCAAATACGGCTCGGGCACGGGCACCAATTTTTCGTCCCTTCGTGGGGAGGGCGAGAAACTGTCGGGCGGCGGGAAATCTTCGGGGCTCATGGGCTTCCTGAAGATCGGAGACCGCGCAGCCGGCGCGATCAAGTCGGGCGGAACGACCCGGCGCGCGGCAAAGATGGTGATCTGCGACATGGATCACCCCGACATCGAGCAGTTCATCAACTGGAAGGTCATCGAAGAACAGAAGGTCGCCTCGCTGGTGGCGGGTTCGAAGATGCATGAGCGCGAGCTGAATGCCATCTTCGCCGCCATCCGCGCATGGGACGGCAGCGCCGAAGACGCCACCGATCCCGCCCGGAACGCCGCGCTGAAGGCGGCGATCCGCGGGGCGAAGCGCGTGATGATCCCGGAGACCTATATCAACCGGGTTCTTCAATATGCCCGCCAGGGCTTTGATTCCATTGAGTTCCCGACCTATGATACCGATTGGGACTCGGAAGCCTATGTCTCGGTCTCGGGGCAGAACTCGAACAACTCGGTGCGGGTGACGGATGCCTTCCTGCGCGCCGTGCGCGACGACCTGCCCTGGGAGCTGGTGCGGCGCACCGACGGGCGGGTGACGAAGACCGTCTCGGCGCGCGAGCTGTGGCAGCAGATCGGCCATGCCGCCTGGGCCTGCGCCGATCCGGGCATCCAGTTCCACGACACCATCAATGCCTGGCACACCTGCCCCGAGGACGGGCCGATCCGCGCCTCGAACCCGTGCAGCGAATACATGTTCCTGGACGACACCGCCTGCAACCTGGCCTCGATGAACCTGCTGGGCTTCTGGCAGGACGGCGAGTTCGACGCCGACGGCTATGTCCATGCCTGCCGGCTGTGGACGGTGACGCTGGAAATCTCGGTGATGATGGCGCAGTTCCCCAGCCGCGAGATCGCGCAGCGCAGCTATGACTTCCGCACGCTGGGGCTGGGCTATGCCAATATCGGCGGGCTTCTGATGAACATGGGGCTGGGCTATGACAGCGAGCAGGGCCGGGCGCTGTGCGGCGCGCTGAGCGCGATCATGACCGGCGTCTCCTATGCCACCTCGGCCGAGATGGCGGCGGAGCTGGGGCCGTTCCCCGGCTATGGCAAGAACGCCGGGCACATGCTGCGGGTGATCCGCAACCATCGCGCGGCGGCTTACGGGACCGGCGCCTATCAGGGCGTGAACGTGGCCCTGGTGGAGCTGGACGCCGCGAATTGCCCCGACCCGCGGCTGGTGGCCCTGGCGCAGGGCGCCTGGGACGAGGCGCTGACCCTGGGCGAGGAGCACGGCTATCGCAACGCCCAGGCGACGGTGATCGCGCCCACCGGCACCATCGGGCTGGTGATGGATTGCGACACCACCGGCATCGAGCCGGATTTCGCGCTGGTGAAGTTCAAGAAGCTGGCCGGCGGCGGCTATTTCAAGATCATCAACCGCTCGGTTCCCGCGGCGCTTGAGGCGCTGGGTTACGGCTCGGCCCAGATCGAGGAGATCATCGCCTATGCCGTGGGCCATGCGAGCCTGGGCAATTGCCCTGGCATCAACCATGCCAGCCTGGTCGGCCACGGCTTCGGCCCGCGCGAGCTGGAAAAGATCGACGCGGCGCTGGCATCGGCCTTCGACATCCGCTTCGTCTTCAACCAGTGGACGCTGGGCGAGGCCTTCTGCCGCGAGACGCTGGGCATCCCGGCCGACAGGCTGAACGACCCGAGCTTCGACCTGCTGCGGCACCTGGGCTTCACGCGGGCGCAGATCGAGGCCGCCAACGACCATGTCTGCGGCACCATGACGCTGGAGGGCGCGCCGCATCTGAAGCCGGAACATTACCCGGTCTTCGACTGCGCCAATGCCTGCGGCAAGAAGGGCACCCGCTACCTGTCGGTGGACAGCCATATCCGCATGATGGCGGCGGCGCAGAGCTTCATCTCGGGCGCGATCTCCAAGACCATCAACATGCCCAACGGCGCAAGCATCGCCGATGCGCTCGCCGCCTATGAGCTGAGCTGGTCGCTGGGCATCAAGGCGAATGCGCTTTATCGCGACGGCTCGAAACTGTCGCAGCCGCTGGCCTCGGCGCTGGTCGAGGACGACGAGGAGGCCGAGGAGATCCTGGCCAGCGGCAGCTTGCAGGAAAAGGCCGTGGTCATCGCCGAGAAGGTGGTCGAGAAGATCATCGTCAAGGAAGCCGTGCGCAGCCATCGCGAAAAGCTGCCGCAGCGCCGCAAGGGCTATACCCAGAAGGCGATCATCGGCGGGCACAAGGTCTATCTGCGCACCGGCGAATATGACGACGGCAAGCTGGGCGAGATCTTCATCGACATGCACAAGGAAGGCGCGGGCTTCCGGGCGATGATGAACAATTTCGCCATCGCCGTGTCCGTGGGCCTGCAATACGGCGTGCCGCTGGAGGAATTCGTCGATGCCTTCACCTTCACCCGCTTCGAGCCGGCGGGGATGGTCCAGGGCAATGACAGCATCAAGAACGCGACCTCGATCCTCGACTATGTGTTCCGCGAACTGGCCGTGTCCTATCTGGACCGCACCGACCTGGCGCATGTGAAGCCGCAGGGCGCGCGCTTCGACGACCTTGGCGGCGGCGAGGCCGAGAGCCAGCCCAATGTCGCCCCGGTCAGCGAGGGCGCCTCGCGCTCGCTCGAGATGCTCAAGCAGATCAGCTCGACCGGCTATCTGCGCAAGCGCCTGCCGCAGGATCTGGTGGCGCTGCAATCCGGGGTCTCGGTTGCCGCGGTGGCGACGGCCGAGGGGGCCGCGGCTGCGGTGGGCGTCGTCGCCATGGATGCGCGCACCAAGGCGCGGATGCAGGGCTACGAGGGCGATCCCTGCGGCGAATGCGGCAATTACACGCTGGTGCGCAACGGCACCTGCATGAAGTGCAACACCTGCGGCGCGACCAGCGGTTGCAGCTGAGGCGATCGGGGTCCGGGCGCGGAAACGGCGGCCGGACCCTGGCCAGGACGAAAGGCAGGACATGGAACTGATCGTCGGCACCAGGCGCATCGCCGCCGCCGCCATCCATCCGATCCCCGGCGGGGTCGAGGCCGAGTTGCGGGGCGACGCGGTCCTGCCCTTGCTGGACGCGACCTTTCACGGCGCCGGCCGGGTCGAGATCCTGGGCGGCGGCATGGACCGCCGACCGATGGACGTGGCCGGCATCGAGATGCGCGGCGCCTCGACCCTGGTCACGCTGCTTTGCGCGGGCGAGGCGGCGGCGCTGCACTGAAGGATCATCGCTGCGATGAAACCTGTTCCGCGTCCTTTGGCCGCGGAACTTTTTTATGCTCAGGCGCTTGCGCCCGGCATTGCCTGCAAGTCACGATCAGTTCATCCTTTGCGAGCGTGGTTCATTTGCAACGGGCTCGAAAATCCCCTTGAACATGAGCATATTGCCAGGAGACCGGGTAGCGCCGCCCCGGCATGGAAGGAGACAATCCAGATGAACAGACCCTCTTCCCGCCATTTCCTGACCGCTTCGGGGCTTGCGCTGCTGATGGCCCTGACGCCGGCCGTCGCGCAAGAGCCGGCGACGCCCGGCGCCGATGCCGCGCAGGAGGCCGCGAACAGCAACCAGCCGCTGACCGCACCCGACAGCCAGGCCCGCCAGCAGCAGGTCATGCCCGAAAGCTTTGCCGACCTGGTCGAGAAGGTCAGCCCGGCTGTCGTCAACATCACCACCACCTCGACCGTCTCGACGCCGCTGGTGCGCGGGCCGCAACTGCCCGAGGGCAGCCCGTTCAGCGACCTGTTCCGCGAATTCGGCTTTCCGGGATTCCCGCCGGGCGAGGGCAATCCCTTCCAGCGCGGGCCGCAGCAGCGCGAGCAGCGCTCGAACGCGCTGGGGTCGGGCTTCGTGATCTCGCCCGACGGGCTGATCGTGACCAACAACCATGTCATCGACGGCGCCGACGCGATCGAGGTCGAGTTCTTTTCGGGCAAGCGGCTGCCCGCCAAGGTGATCGGCAAGGACGACAAGACCGACATCGCCGTGCTGAAGGTGGAAAGCAGCGACGCCTTGCCCTTCGTCAAGTTCGGCGACAGCGACCGGGCGCGGGTGGGCGACTGGGTTCTGGCGCTCGGCAACCCGCTGGGGCAGGGCTTCTCGGCCTCGACCGGGATCGTCTCGGCCCGCAACCGGGCGCTTTCGGGCACCTATGACGATTTCATCCAGACCGATGCGGCGATCAACCGCGGCAACTCGGGCGGGCCGCTGTTCAACATGGACGGCGAAGTGATCGGGGTGAACACCGCGATCCTGTCGCCCAACGGCGGCTCGATCGGCATCGGCTTCTCGATGGCCTCGAACGTGGTCAGCAAGGTGGTCGAGCAGCTCGAGGAATATGGCGAGACCCGGCGCGGCTGGCTGGGCGTCAAGATCCAGCCGGTGACCGACGACATCGCCGAATCGCTGGGCCTGGCCGAGGCCAAGGGTGCCATGGTCACGGATGTCCCCGCCGGCCCCGCCGCCGATGCCGGGATGAAGGCGGGCGACGTGATCACCCGCTTTGCCGGCGGCGCGGTCGAGGATCCGCGCGACCTGGTGCGCCGGGTGGCCGATGCGCCGGTGGGCGAGGCGGTCGAGGTCGTGGTCCAGCGCGACGGCGAGCCGGTCGAGCTGAAGGTGACGCTGGGCCGGCGCGAGCTGGCCGAGGGCACCGGCGGCGGCAAGGTGGACAGCGCCGAGGAATCGGCCAGCGACCTGATGGGCATGACGCTGGCGCCGCTGACGCCCGAGATCGCCGCCGAACTGGGGGTGTCGCGCGACATGCAGGGGCTGGTGGTGCAATCGGTCGAACCGACCGGGGCCGCCGCCGACAAGGGGCTGGCCGCGGGCGATGTCATCACCGAGGCCGGCCAGCAGCCGGTCGCCACGCTGGCCGACCTGGAGACGCGCATCAAGGAGGCGCGCGATGCCGGGCGCAAGTCGATCCTGGTCATGGTGCGCCGCGCCGGCGAGCCGCGCTTCGTCGCCCTGCCGGTGGGATGAGCGCATGAAAAAGGGCCGGGGATGACCCGGCCCGTCCTTTGGTCGGGGCGCCCTGCGGCGCCCCGTTTTCGTTGCGGCTTACTGCTGCTGCGGCGCCGCGGCCGGGGCGGCTGCGGGCGCCGGGGCCGGGGCCGGCGCGGCGGCGAGGCCCTTGTTCGCCTCGGCCAGCGCGTTCATGCCGGCGGTGAAGCCGGTCAGCGACAGCGGCAGCTTGACCATCTGCTCCTGCGGCGCGCCGAAGGGCAAAAGCGACAGGGTTGCGGCCTTGCCGCGCTTCAGCGGGCCCAGGTCGGATTCGGCCAGGCCCACGCGCGACACGCAGCCGACCTGCGCGCAGAGCAGGAAGGGATAGCGCGATTCCTTGCCGGCATCGACTTGCAGCCCCACCCCGGCCTGGAGGTCGGTCTCCAGGGGCGCGATGAAGGTGATGACGGCCTGGACCTCGCCGGTCATCGGGATGACCGAAGCCTCCGCCACCGGCGAATCCTTGTCGTCCCTGAGCAGCTGGTAAAGCTCGCAGGGATCCTTGCCGTCCTGCGTCTTCATGCAGCGCAGCGTCCAGTCGCCATGGGTCGCCCTGGCATAGGGCTGGCCGACCTGCGGCTCGCCATTGCCGGCGGCCTCGGCGGCAGGCGCTTCGGCGGCGGGCGCTTCAGCGGCGGGTGCCTCTGCTGCGGGGGTTTCGGCGGCGGGCGCTTCGGTGGCGGCCTCGGCTGCGGGGGCTTCGGCCGCAGGGGCCTCGGCTGCCGGCTGGGCCGGGGTCTGGGTGCTTGCGTCCTGCGCCATCACGCCGGCGGCGCTGCCAGCCAGCGCAACAAGGGCGGCAACCAGTGCCGCGGATGTCCTGTTGACCATGTTCTCTTCCTTTGGTCCATGCATCGGCCCCGGTCCTAACATGGGCATCGCGCCTTGTCAGGGCGGATCGCATCGCGCGGCGTCACCTTTGCGTTGGCATGGATGCGGGACGCCGCAAACACAAGGATCCGGGGCGCGCAAGACCGCTGCCCCGGATCCCATGGCTTACCTTCCCTGCCGGACTGGCCGGTCATCATTGCGCGGAAGGCTAGATGCAGCGGGACAGGCCATCAACTGTCCTAAAGGTCAAATATGACATCGCCGCGACGCATGCGCCATCTGACCGCATCGCAGGCAGCCTGGGCGAAAAAATGCCGCGCCCGAAGGCGCGGCAGTCCAACAGGGAGGAAGCCGGCCATCCGCCGATGCGGGGTCCGGCAAGGAACAGACTGGCACAAAATCCTTGCGATTGTATTGTCCTTTCGTCCTAGCCTTGCGCTTTTTTGCCGATCCGTGGAGGAAACATGACAGGCATCGTCGATCTGGACGCCGGAACCGTCTTCGTGGGCGGCGGCGGCCCCGGCCACGCCCAGCCGCAAAACCTGCTGCTGAAATATGCCAATCGCCACGGGCTGATCGCCGGCGCGACCGGAACCGGCAAGACGGTGACGCTGCAAACCCTGGCCGAATCGTTTTCCCGCGCCGGCG
This sequence comes from Paracoccus versutus, assembly GCF_000763885.1. Lineage (GTDB taxonomy): Bacteria > Pseudomonadota > Alphaproteobacteria > Rhodobacterales > Rhodobacteraceae > Paracoccus > Paracoccus versutus. Next base: position 14,042 of record NZ_JRKO01000070.1, read on the forward strand.
TGCCGGTGTTCATGGCGGATGTGAAGGGCGACCTGGCCGGCATCGCCCGGCCCGGCGATCCGAACGGCAAGCTGCATGGCCCCTTCCAGGCCCGCAGCGAAACCATCGGCATGGCGCTGGACTACCAGGATTTCCCCGTCACCTTCTGGGACATCTGGGGCGAACGCGGCCACCCGGTCCGCACCACCCCGGCCGAGATGGGCCCCCTGCTTCTGTCGCGGCTGCTGGGGCTGACCGACGCGCAGGAGGGGGTGATGAACATCGCCTTCCGCGTCGCCGACGAGCAGGGGCTGGCGCTGCTGGACATGAAGGACTTGCAGGCCATGCTGGTCTGGGTCGGCCAGAACGCCAAGGACCTGTCGCTGAAATACGGCAATGTCTCGACCGCCTCGGTCGGTGCGATCCAGCGCGCGCTGATGGTGCTGGAGAACGAGGGCGGCGCCCGGCTGTTCGGCGAGCCGGCGCTGGAACTGGCCGACATGATGCGGCTGGATGCCTCGGGCAAGGGCATGGTCAATATCCTGTCGGCCGAGCGGCTAATGAATGCGCCGCGGCTTTATGCCACCTTCTTGCTGTGGCTGATGTCCGAGCTTTTCGAGCAATTGCCCGAGGTGGGCGACCCGGACAAGCCGCGCATCGCCTTCTTCTTCGACGAGGCGCATCTGCTGTTCGACGACGCGCCGCCGGCGCTGGTGGACAAGATCGAGCAGGTGGCGCGTCTGATCCGCTCCAAGGGCGTCAGCCTGTGGTTCATCAGCCAGAACCCGGCCGACCTGCCGGATGCGGTGCTGGGGCAATTGGGCAACCGGGTCCAGCACGCGCTGCGCGCCTTCACCGCCAAGGACCAGAAGGCGCTGCGGCTGGCGGCGCAGAACTATCGCCCGAACCCCGATTTCGACACCGCCGAGGCGATCCAGGCCGTCGGCACCGGCGAGGCGGTTACATCCCTGCTGGAGGCCAAGGGCGTGCCGGGCATCGTGCAGCGCACCCTGATTCGCCCGCCGCTGTCCCAGCTTGGCCCGATTTCGGATGCCGAGCGGGCGGCGATCAACGCGGCCTCGCCCATGGCGCTGAAATACGGCCGGGCGCTGGACCGCGAATCGGCGGCCGAAATCCTGGCCAAGCGGGCCGAGGCGGCGGCCGCGGACAGCGCCGGGGCAGGGGCCAAGGGGGCGGACGACGACCTGTGGCAGATGGACCGCGAATATACCCGCGCGCGCCGCTATGACCCCGGCCTGCGGGTTCCGGCCGAGCCCAAGCCGCGCGCGCGCAGTTCGAACAGCGATTCGATCGCCGTGACCTTCGGCAAGAGCCTGGCCCGGCAACTGGGCACCAGGACCGGGCAGGCGCTGGTGCGCGGCGTGCTGGGTTCCTTGTTCAGGGGCAAGTGACCCGGCTCGGCACCGGGCGGGGCGCGGCCTCGGCCGTCTCGGCCAGGATCGCGATCAGCAGCATGACGTGGCGGTGCATGTCGTAGCCGGCCTGGCCGCTGCGGCGGATCAGGTCAAGCCGCTCTTCTTCGGCCAGAAGCCGCGGCAGGGCGATGCCCGCGGGCGGCGGCGCGTCGCATTTCAGCACCCGGCGCCGGTCGCGCCGGCGGCTCCAGCCCGCCAGCCCGGCCCTGGCGGCGCGCACCAGCAGGCGCGGGCGGCGCAGAGGCGACTGGCCCAGGCGCGGCTGAAAGGCGATCACATTGCTCATCATCGTCATGGCGGTTTCCTCTGCCGGTCGAATCCGGTGGAATTATTTGCAACCTTGGGATGTGTTGCGCCGCCCGCCCGTGCTGCGCGCGCCGCAGCAAGGAATCGTTAGGAATTCTTAGCAAATACTGCCGCACCCCGCCGTGGTCCCGCTGTGCCGGACCGGGGCGGAGATACAACCCATCGGCGAGCCTCTGCCCGCTCGTCTGCAGGAAGCGAAGGAATGACCATGACGATTTTGACGGGAGATTTCGCGCCGGACGCCCTGATTGCCGCCCTGCCGGCCGGCGTCGAGCCCACGGACGGCAATCCGCCCGAAACCGCGCTTGTCCCGCAGGCCGAGGACGGCGATCTCAAGCTTTACCTGCGCCATGTCGAGGGCGGGGAAACGATCCGCTCGCTGGCCCGCGAAACGGGCTGCCACGCCTCGACCATCCTGCGCCGCATCCGCCGATTCGAGGCGCGGCGCGACGACCCGCTGGTCGATCGCGCGGTCGAGCGGGCGGCAGAAAAGGGTAGGGGCAGCGGGGCAAGCCCGGCCGATCCGGGGCAGGCGGGCAGCAGGCAGATCACCCGCATCCTGCGCCGCCTGGCCGAGCCGGGGGCGCAGATGGTGGTGGCCGACGGCATGGAAAAGGCCATCGTCGTGCGCGACGACATCCGCACCGCCATCCTGGACCGCGAATTGGCCGAGCATATGGCCATGCGGGCCTGGGTGCATCTGCTGGGGCAGGGCAGGATCAACCGCTATGCCATCTCGGCCCAGGGGCGCGAGGCGCTGCGGGCGATGCTGGCCGCCCGGCGCGGCGGCGCCCTGCCGCGGGTCGAGGATTTCGTCCTTGCCGCCCCGGTCATGCCCCCGGTGCAGGGCTGCGCCGAGGATGCCGCCGCCTTCAGCCATGCCGACCGGCACCGGCAATGGGACGAGCGCGAGATCACCGACCCCGAGGATGGCCGCCGCCGCCGCGCCCGCGTCAATATCGCCGAAAGCCCGCTGCTGATGCTGGCGCGGCGGCGCGAGCCGGACGGGCGGCCCTTCCTGGCCGCCGAACTGGTCGCGGCCGGCGAACGGCTGCGCGAGGATTTCGAGCTGGCGCAGATGGGGCCGCGCGTCACGCAGAACTGGGACCGCTTCCTGACGGCCGGCGTCGATGTCTCGCGCGTCTCGGCCGGCCATGGCGGCGGCTCGGAAGGGGCGCGCAACCGCGTCGCCGCCGCGCTGCGCGAGCTTGGCCCCGGCATGGGCGACCTGTGCCTGCGGGTCTGCTGCTTCCTGGAGGGCATCGAAATGACCGAGCGGCGGCTGGGCTGGTCGGCGCGCTCGGGCAAGATCGTGCTGCGCCTGGGCCTGATGCGGCTGGAACGCCATTATCGCGAAACCTACGGCTCGGGCGCGCCGCTGATCGGGTGACGCCGGGGCAGGCCAAGGGGGAACGGCCATGAAAAAGGGCGCCCTGCGGCGCCCTTTTCGCATCGTCCCTGGCCCTGGCCCTGGATCAGGCCGCGGCCTTGGCCGGATTGGCGCGCAGCCAGTCCAGCACCGCCTCGGGCGCGGTGGCGCCATAGGGATCCTCGGGGCAGTCGTCCATCCGGCCGGGCTCTTCGAACCAGGCCTGGACGCGGCCGTCCTCGACGATGGCGGCATAGCGCCAGCTGCGGGCGCCGAAGCCCAGGTTGTCCTTGCGCACCAGCATGCCGACCTTTTCGGTGAAGGCGCCCGAGCCGTCCGGGATCACCTTGACGTTCTTCAGGTTCTGCGCCTTGGCCCATTGGTTCATCACGAAGCTGTCGTTGACCGACATGCAATAGATCGCGTCGATGCCCAGATCGGCCATCTCGTCCGCCGCCTTCTCGAAGCCCGGCAGCTGATAGGTCGAGCAGGTGGGCGTGAAGGCGCCGGGCAGCGAGAACAGCACCACGCGCTTGCCCTTGAAGTAATCCGCGGTGGTCATCGCCTGCCAGCGATAGGGATTGTCCCCGCCCACGGATTCGTCGCGCACGCGGGTCTGGAAGGTCACTTCGGGAAGCAGATCGCCTTGTTTCATCATTCGTCCTTTCATCATCCGCTCCTCCCTTGGCCGATGCCGCGCCGCAGCATCGAGGGGCATAGATGCACCCTGCATTGGCGTTGATCAAGACCCGAAAAACCCGTAAGTTCGGCTGACTCCCAGCAAAGGATGCCGATATGGCGGACATGCCCCCGGTTCTGCGCCACCCCGAGAAAGCCCATCGCCCCGACCAGCCCCAGCCCAAGAAGCCGGACTGGATCCGCGTGAAGGCGCCGACCAGCCAGGGCTACAAGGACACCCGCGACATCCTGCGCAACAACCGCCTGTCCACGGTCTGCGAAGAGGCCGGTTGCCCGAACGTCGGCGAATGCTGGAGCCAGGGCCACGCCACCATGATGATCATGGGCGAGATCTGCACCCGCGGCTGTTCCTTCTGCAACGTGATGACCGGCAAGCCGAATGCGCTCGACGTGTTCGAGCCGGGCCGCGTCGCCCATGCCGTGCAGAAGCTGGGGCTGAAGCATGTGGTCATCACCTCGGTCGACCGCGACGACCTGGACGACGGCGGGGCCGAGCATTTCGCCCAGACCATCCGCGCCATCCGCCACCGCTCGCCCGGCTCGACCATCGAGGTGCTGACGCCCGACTTCCTGAAGTCCAAGCCCGGCGCGCTGGAGGCGGTGGTCGAGGCCCGGCCCGACGTGTTCAACCACAACCTGGAAACCGTGCCCGGCCTTTATCCGACGGTCCGGCCCGGCGCGCGCTATTTCCACAGCCTGCGGCTGTTGCAGCGGGTCAAGGAACTGGACCCCAGCATGTTCACCAAGTCCGGCATCATGGTCGGCCTGGGCGAGGATCGCCAGGGCGTCCTGCAGGTCATGGACGACATGCGCGCCGCGGACGTGGATTTCATCACCATCGGGCAATATCTGCAGCCGACGCCCAAGCATCACCGGGTGGACCGCTTCGTCACCCCCGAGGAGTTCAAGGGCTACGAGAAAGCCGCCTATGGCAAGGGCTTCCTGATGGTCTCGGCCACGCCGCTGACGCGTTCCTCCTACCACGCCGGCGACGACTTCGCGCAGCTGCGCGAGGCGCGGCTGGCAAAGCTTGGCCAGGCCTAAGTCGGGGCTTGCAAAACGCTGCGTTGCGCCTTAGGCGGAGCGCAGAGACGGCCTTGATGCCGGGCGGCGGATGTCCATGTTCCGAATGCCCGCCGGGGGGGAAGCATCGCCCCTTGCGCAGGGCGATGCCGTTTCGCCGGGCCAGGCCGGCCTGGACAAGGGCGCCACGGGGGTGTGGCGGAATGGTAGACGCGCCTGACTCAAAATCAGGTTTCGCAAGAAGTGTCGGTTCGAGTCCGACCACCCCTACCAGCGCCCTTTTCGGCCTTCGCTTCCGTCCCGTCTCGGTCGGGCTGTGCCGCATCCTCACCACCCCATCATGCCCCCTGCGGCATGTCCTTTGGTTGCATCGAGGCTTCGCCTGACGGAGCGGCGGGCCGGCCAGTATCCTGCCCCCGTGCCCGGCTTTCGCCCCGACAGGTCTCGCACGTTCGGCCATCCATGCGCAGATTTCCGCAGGCAGGTTCCCGGCTCCCCGTGAAGCTGGGCTCGCGCGCCGTCGCATGGCCGGAGACTTGGCTGCCGGCCGCCGCCACGCGCAAAGTGAGGCCAAGGCGGTCAAGGCGCTGAGGATGCGGCTTGCGCTGCTGCTGGCAGGATGGTCCTTTGGCTGCGGCGGGACGATCTGACGCTGGATGCGCGGGAAGCGGGCTCTGGGTTGCTCGTGGATGCGAGCGAGATGCTGTCCGGGGCCAGCGATGACCACCCTGATCGCGGCCTCAACTGCTACCTGCCGCCTTGGCCGCCGAAGCGGGCGGGATGGTCCCGGATGCGCCTCTGATCTGGCGCATCAATCCGGGGCGAGTTCGAGGCTCTCTGGCCGCCAAGCGTCCGGCGAAACCCAGCGGGATCTTTTTTCGGGTATGGGGACGAGCATGGAGTAACGCACAACGGAACTCGCCTAAGCGGCTGATAGTCAACCAGAATGTGCGAGTGAATTGGTGGAGCCAAGGGGAGTCGAACCCCTGACCTCTTGAATGCCATTCAAGCGCTCTACCAACTGAGCTATGGCCCCACCGGAGGTCTCGGGCGGCGTCTCCGTCGCCCGTGTGAGGCGTCGTATAGGAGGGGGCGTCGGCGGGTGCAAGCGGAAAAATACAGCCTCGGGGAAAAATTCTCGCGCCGCCGGACAAGCCCTGGAATCAAAGCGGTTTTCCCGGAAAATCTGCGCGCTGCAACCGCGCGCGGGCAGGGCGTGCGACCTTGCCCGGCTGCTGCCTGGCCAAGGCCGCTCGCAGGATCGCCTTCGGCCGCCGCAGCATGGGCGAGTGCTGGCCTCCGCCAGATGGGGCGGCTTCGCGTGTCGGACAAAGGGGCTGCCAAGGCCGCCTGTCTCAGCCCCGGCCGTGCGGTTCCTGCCAGTCGATCAGCGGGTTGATCGGGATGATGCGATGCGGATTTATCGTGGCGTGGCTGTAGTGATAGTGGCGCACGATATGGTCGAAATGCACCGTCTCTGCCACGCCCGGCCATTGGTAAAGCTCGCGCGTCCAGCCCCAGAGGTTCGGATATTCCCGCAGCCAGCGCCGGTTGCATTTGAAATGCGTGTGATAGACCAGGTCGAAGCGCAGCGCGGTGGTGAAAAGCCGCCAATCGGCCTCGGTGATCCGCTCGCCGCAGAGATAGCGATTGCCGGCCAGATGGCCCTCGAGCCAGTCCAGCGTCTCGAACAGCGGGCCGACAGCCTCGTCATAGGCCGCCTGCGTCGTGGCGAATCCGGCCTTGTAGACGCCGTTGTTGACCCGGTCGTAGATGCGCTCGTTCAGCGCGTCGATCCGGTCCAGCAGCCCGGCCGGACAGTAATCGTCGCGGTTGCCGGTCAGCCCGTCGAAGGCCGAGTTGAACATGCGGATGATCTCGGCGCTTTCGTTGCTGACGATGGTCTCCTGCGCCTTGTCCCACAGCACCGGCACCGTCACCCGGCCCGAGGCCCTGGGGTCCACCCTGAGGTAGAGGTCGCGCAGATAGGGCAGGCCGTGCAGCCGGTCCCCGGTCGCGCCGGGGAAATCGGTGGCAAAGGTCCAGCCCTCGGACAGCATGTCGGGATGGACGGCCGAGACGCCGATATGCGCGGCAAGCCCCTTGAGCGCGCGAAAGATCAGCGTGCGATGCGCCCAGGGGCAGGCATAGGAGACATAGAGGTGATAGCGCCCGCTTTCGGCGGCAAAGCCGCCCGTGCCGCTGGGTCCGGGACTGCCGTCCGCGGTGATCCAGTTGCGATAGGCCGTCACGCTGCGCTGGAAGCGCCCGCCGCTGCTTTCGGTGTCATACCATTCGTCCTGCCAGGTGCCGTCGATCAACTGGCCCATGCTGCCCCTCGCGCGTTTCCGTCCGGCCCCCAGCATAGCCGAGCGGGCAGGGCGGGCAACCGCCCGGTTCAGTCGCGCAGCTGCGCCCGCGCCCAGCCGGCGATCGAGGCGGCGTCCATGGCGCCCGATTGCCGCGCCACCTCGCGCCCGCCGCGATAGAGCAGCAGCGTCGGGATGCCGCGGATGCCCAGGGTGGTGGCGACCTGCGGCTCGGCCTCGGAGTTCAGCTTGATGAGCCGCATCTCGGGCTCCAGCATGCCGGCGGCGCGGGCGAACTCGGGCGCCATCATCCGGCAGGGGCCGCACCAGGGCGCCCAGACATCGACCAGCACCGGGATCGAGTTGCGGTCGATCTGGCGCCGGAACATCGCCCCGTCCACATCGGCGGGATGGGCAGAGAACAGCGCCGCGCGGCATTTGCCGCAGCGTGCCTCGCGCGCGTCGCGTTGGGGCGGCAGGCGGTTGGTCGCGCCGCAGGCGGTGCAGACGATCTGGCGGTCGGCGTCGGACATGGTCAACCTCGGGGTTCCGGGGGCTGTCCCAGATATATTCGCAGGCGCGTATATAAACAAGGCCCGGCCCCTGCCGGACCCTATCCGCCCCGCAAAAGCCGCGCCGCGTCGCCGTAACAGGCCAGCCCGGTTTCCTGCGCCGGGCTGGCATCCGGCCCCAGGTCGCGCCGCAGCCGGCAGACGGCCTCGTGCTGGCTCAGGAACACCTGGCCGGACAGGTGGCGCAGGAAATCGCTGCGCCGCAGCCGGTCCATGACCGGCCCCTTGACCTCGGACAGATGCAGGCGGATCCCGCCCTCGGCCAGGCGGCGGTTGATTTCCTCCAAGCTTTCCAGGGCGCTGGCGTCGATGTCGTTGACGGCAGGGCACATCAGCACGACATGGCGCAGGCGCGGCCGGTCGGCGACCAGCGCGGCGATGCGGTCCTCGAGAAAGCGGGAATTGGCGAAATACAGGCTTTCGTCGACGCGCAGCGACAGGATCTCGGGCCAGACCAGCACGCGGTGGCGGTCGACGTTGCGGAAATGCTCGGTCCCCGGCACCTGGCCCACGACGGCGGAATGTGGCCGCGAGCTGCGGTAAAGCTGCATGACCAGCGACAGCAGCACCCCGGCGCTGATCCCCGGCTCGACCCCGACCAGCAGCGTGACCAGGATGGTCGCCGCCATGGCCAGGAAATCGCGCGGCGAATAGTCCAGCACCCGGCGGATGGCGCGGAAATCGACCAGCGACAGCACCGCCAGGATGATGGTCGCCGCCAGCACCGCCTGCGGCAGGTCCGCCAGCAGCGGCGTCAGGAACAGCGCCGCCAGCGCGATGCCGATGGCGGTGAATACCCCCGCCGCCGGGGTCTGCGCGCCGGCGTCGTAATTCACCACCGAGCGTGCAAAGCCGCCCGTGACCGGATAGCCGCCGCCCAGCCCGGCGGCGATATTGGCCGCGCCCAGGCCGATCAGCTCCTGGTCCGGGGCGATCCGCTCGCGCCGCCGTGCCGCCAGCGTCTGCCCGACCGAGACCGATTCGACGAAGCCCACGACCGAGATCAGCAGCGCCGCCGGCGCCAGCGCCGCCAGCAATTCAAGCGACGGGATGGGCAGCGACAGCCCCGGCAGGCCCTGCGGGATGGCGCCGACCAGCGCCACGCCGCGCCCGCCCAGGTCCAGCGCCTTGGCCAGGGCGATGGCGGCGGCGATGGCCAGGATCGGCGCCGCGCGGGCCAGCATGTCGGCCAGCCAGCCGGGCAGGCCGGCCCGCACCAGCCCATGCCGGCCCCAGCGCCGCGCCGCGTAAAGGAAGGCCAGCGACCCGGCGCCGATGGCCAGCGTCCAGGGATTGGTCCGGGGCAGGCCGGCGAAAAGCGCGGGCAGGATCTCGGGCAGGGTCGAGCCGCCGCCGCCCACGCCCAGCAGATGCCGGATCTGCCCGGCCGCGATCAGGATGCCCGAGGCGGTGATGAAGCCCGACATCACCGGGTGGCTGAGGAAATTCGCCAGGAACCCCAGCCGGAAGATGCCCGCCGCCACCAGCATCGCGCCCGAAAGCAGCGCCAGCGCGACGGCGGCGGTCAGCGCATCGGCCAGCCCCGCCTGCACCACCGGCCCGATGGCCGAGGCGGTCATCAGCGAGACCACCGCCACCGGCCCGACCGCCAGCACCCGCGAGGTGCCGAAAACCGCATAGGCGACCAGCGGCAGGATCGAGGCGTAAAGCCCGACCTCGGGCGGCAGGTTGGCCAGCATGGCATAGGCCAGGCTCTGCGGGATCAGCATGATGGTGACGATCACCGCGGCCAGCAGGTCGGCGCTCAGCACCGCCCCGCCATAGCCGCGCGCCCATTGCAGCATGGGCAGGCGGTGGATCAGATGCATCTGCGGCGAAGCCCCTGCCCGATTTTGACCATTGCGATTCCGGCGGCCATTGTTGCGGTGAAGAGGACGGGTTCGGGGCGGATGAGGCCGATGGCGGGGATGGCGCCGCCGGGGCAGAAGCCCGACAGCCCCCAGCCCAGG
>NZ_JRKO01000071.1 GCF_000763885.1 Paracoccus versutus
TCGGACAGGGTGAAAGGGCGTTCCTTGTCGCCGAAAAAGGCGTTAATGCCGATCATGCCCGCGCGCCTTCATGAAAGGCAGCCAGCTTCGCCGATAGCGCCACGCGATCACCGCGCGGAATAGTGAAACTGACGGGGCGCAGTTTCGCGCACGGGCCGAGGATCGCGCGAACGGTGGTCTCTTGCCACGGCTGTAGGGGCGCGATCATGCGTCGGCCTTAACCGGCAGGCCCATCATGGCGCGCAGTTCGTCGGCGGTCAGGATGCCGGCATTGACCAATGCCAGGGCGATTTCCAGCGCCGCCAGCATTTCCAGCGGGCTTTGCGTGGTGTCATTCATCGGGGTTTTCCTCTTGGGGTTTCGGTGCCGGTGCGGTCGTGCCGCCCGAGGTGGTGAAGGGATTCACAAGCCCATCGCCGCCTTCCATGGGCGGCAGGTTTAGCCCGGCCCGGACCTCGTTCGGGGTCATGGCGCGCATGGCGACAAATTGCGAATAGGCGGTGGCCTGCGCCGCAAAATCCACGGTCAGCAGGTCTTTCGTCTCGGCCTCGATATAGAGGGCGCGGCGTTCCTCTTGGGTCAGCAGGACGCGGGCATAAGCCGCCTGCCAGCGTTTCAGCCAAGGCCGCAGGCACATGGTCAGGAACTGTTGCGCCATCTGTTCGACATTCGACCAAGTTCCGCGCTCAAGCTCAAAGATCATGCTCGGCGGGATGCGGAAGGCTCGGGCGATCTCGCGGATTTGCTCAATCCGGTTCGTGTAAAACTCGGCATCCGTGTTGCTGGTGGCGACCGGGTGATAAAGAACGCCCTTGTCAAAGATCGCCGGACGGCCTGCCTGCTCCCCGGTATGGCCGGCCTGAAAGGCTTGCAGGATATTGGTGGCTTCGTCGGCGAGTAGTTTTTCTGGGGTCGATAGATAGCCGCCCGGACGCCCGGAACGGCTATACCAGTTCGCAAGGTGCTGTTCCGCTGCAAGGGCAAGGCCAATGGCTTCCTTGGCGTGGGTGATCGGGCTGATACCGTCCAGCGTGTTGACGTGCAGCACGTCGCTGTAGGGCAGGACCGTATCGCCGCCACCTTTCAGCCGGATGCGATAGGACGGTTCGCCGTAATTGTCAGTTTCGACCGATACCGCGCCGGGGTCGATCCGGTGCAGTTCGAGGGGCTGGCCTGCGCCATTGCGCACCACCTGGGCAAAACCAGAGCCGGTTAGCAGCGCATCGCGGGTCAGGTGCTCGCGCAGTTCCTCGGTGCTGGTCCATGGGTTCGCCTCGCCGTGGATCAATTCATAGGCCGGATGATCCTTCTGCGGCTCGCGGGTGTCGCGGTCGTGCAGCTTGAACGGCAGATTGCCGCAGGCTTCCGAGATAAGCCCGACAGCAGCAGCAACGGCAGGAACGCGCAGGGCGGTGGAGCTGGTGACGGTAACGCCAGACCGAGCAGGCAGGCCACCGAATAGGCCGAACGCCTCGGGGCTGGTCAGGGTGAAGGCTTTTTGTTCGGTGGCGCCTTGCCCGAACAACCGGGCAAGGCGCTGGGTGATACTAGACAACGTGAACACTCGCAAAAACTTACTACGTTTCAATGTAACGCAATGGTTAGTTATTACAAGTGCTCATGTTGTTATGAATTTCATTCAAGTTTGTAGCTGGGCAAGGCGTCAATCACGCGGGCCTTGGCGGTGAGACTGACAGTCCCATACCCATCCGACATGTCCTTATCTGAATGCCCCTGAATGGCGTTCACAATCCGCATATCTAGCCCCAGGTCACGCGCTTGCGTTTTCAGCCGATGCCGCCAAGCGTGGTTGGGTTGCAGCCCGTGGGGAACAAGCTCTTGCTCGTGGAGCCATACCGCGAGGCGTTCGGATTGCCGTTGTGCCGAACGGGCCGATTTCGCCGGATCGGTCGAGGAATTGAACAGCGGGCCATCCTTGGCAGCCTTCACATGGTCGAGGAAACCCAACGCGACAATCTGCCGATGAATAGGCACGTCCCGGAAGTCACCCGCCTTCACCGTGCCTGCGTCGGGGCTTATTCGCATCACCCAACGGTCGCCCTCTTGGAAAACATCGGCCTTCCGCAGTTGCAGGATTTCGCTGATCCTCGCACCAGAGAACGCGCACAAAAGCGGTGCCCATCGCTTAGCCGCAATGGTGGTTGCATGTTCGCGGATATGGCCGAACGGATCGGGCGTCGGCTGATAGGCGCGCGATGCGTTCAAGATCGCCAGCGCCTCTTTGTCGGAATACCCCGGATCGCGGCTGCGTTGGCGCTTGGGCTTCGCCTGCTTGACATTCTCGGCAACATTCTCAGGCAGGCGGTCGTTCTCAACAGCCCATGCCCATAGGGTCCGAATGGTCGAAAGATAGATGCCCGCGACAGTCTTTGCGCTGATCCTTTTCAAGAGGTCATCACGCCAAGACATCAGGTCTTTGCGCGTGACCTTGCGGGCATCGCTATGTCCGAGAAACTGGCGCAAGCTCTCGATTACCGGGCGCTGCCGGCGCCCGCCGTCCTTCATGAAGCCGGCAGCCTTCCGAGCCGCAACATAGTCGTTCCAGAGCTTCGCAAGGTTCACCGGGCCGGGTTCGTCCTGGGGCGGCTCAGCGTTGACCAGCAGGGGCGTAGAGGGCTGGCCGGTATAGTCGCCATCGTCGCGCTCCACGACGCGCGCCAGAGCCTCCAGCTCGGCGCTACAGAGGGCGCGGGCGATGGTGCGCCATTCATCCGAACCAGGTGCAGCGTCGAGGTTCCCAGCAGCGCGGAAACGCTCGATCCGCGCGCCCACCAGGTCGGCCAGTTCCTGATCGGACAGCCGCCCAGCGATGCCCGCCCGCAGTTGCTCAACATAACCATCATCGATCCCGATGGTTGAGACAACAGCGTATGACGGGCTGTTGCGCATCTGGTCGTCAAAGGCGATCCGTTGCTGGTAGTGCGAAAGCGCGATCTGATCCGGGGCCAGCGGATAGCGCGCTGGGGCGACAAGGTTGTTAGCCGGCGCCGCCTTTCGTTCTGCCTGGGCGATCTGGTGCTGTAGATGCGCCACCGCGCCCGGCAGCAGCTTCATGGCGGTTCTGCGATCCGGGCCGAGGGGTGCGCGTAGCTCGGTCTTGCCGACGATGGATCGAAGGTCTTTAGGCACCACCAACCGCGCAAAGAATCTGCCGGATCGGTTCAAGAGGTATCGTTGTGCGCCAGCCATGGGCAGGGTCCGTTTTGTAACATACTTTGTAACAGTAGAACGGACCAAGCCCAGCAAAACAAGGAATTTCTAGCATTTGCTGGGCTTTTGATGGTGCGGGTGGAGGGACTTGAACCCCCACGCCTTGCGGCGCCAGAACCTAAATCTGGTGCGTCTGCCAATTTCGCCACACCCGCAATGGCGCGCTGTCTAGCAAAGCCACCGCCCACATGCGAGGGGTAATTTCAGACTCCCATCCCACGCAGCACGGCGGGCAGCGCCTCGGGCAGATCGTCGGCGATCAGACCGGGACCGAAGCGACGCGCCGCCTCGGCATGAAGCCGGGCGCCGGTTGCCGCCGCCTCCAGCCCCGGCAGGCCGCGGGCCAGAAGGCCGGCGATGATCCCCGCCAGCACGTCGCCCGCGCCCGCCGTCGCCAACCAAGGCACGTCGAAGGCGGAATGGATGCAAGCCCGCCCGTCGGGGGCGGCGATCACCGTGTCGGGGCCCTTCAGCAGCACGACGGCGCCGCTGCGCGCGGCCGCGTCGCGGGCGGCGTCGAGCCGCGAATAAAGCGGGCCGCGCATTTTTGCCAATTCCTCGCGATAGGCCGCATGTTCCGCCAGGAACCGCGCCATCCGCGCCGGATCGGGCGCATGGGCGGCGCCGGTCCCCGCAGGCGCAGGCGGATGATCAAGGCGCGCGGCAAGATCGGGAAAGACGCGCCCGAACTCGCCCGCATGGGGGGTCAGCACGCAGTTCTCGTGCAGCACCGCCATCAGGCCGGGGTCGCGGGACAGGGCGGTCAGCGCATCGGCATCCAGCACCGCCGCCCGGCCCGCGCCCAGGATCGCGGGCAGCAGCGCCGCCGCGCGCTCGACCCCGCAGCCGGGACCGATGCAGAGCGCGTTGATCCGGCGGTCCGCCAGCATGTCCTGCAGCCCGGCCGGATCGTCGATTCCCCGGCGCATCAGCGCATCGGGCGGGCCGGCATGGGCCGGCAGGGCCTCAGCCGGCGGCGCAAGCGTCACCAGGCCCGCGCCGATGCGCAGGGCGGCGCGGGCCGACAGGCGCCCCGCCCCACCCCTGCCCGGCCCGCCGGCAACGACCAGCGCATGGCCGTGGCTGAACTTGTGGGGATGCGAGGACGACCGCTTGGCAAGCCGGTCGGCCAGCACCGTGCCAGACCGGGCGTCGGGAATATCGAACGGGGGCCAGATGCCGGTCAGCCGGGCGGGGCGGAACCCGCGGCCGTCGATGTCGCGCTCTCTCCAATGCCGCAGGCCGATGTCGGCGACGACCAGCTCGCCGCAGCATTCCGGCCCGCGTTCCAGCAGATGCCCCGGCTTGGGGCTGTCGAAGGCAACGGTCAGCCGGGCGCGCAGGTCGAAATCGCCGGGCTCGCGCGGCCGGCCGGGAAAGGCGCCGCTGTCGAGGCACAATCCGCTGGGGCAGTCCACCGCCACCAGCCGTTCGCGGAAGAACGCCCAATCGCCGCCCGAGCCGCCCAGATGATCCAGGATCGCGGCGATCTCGCCCTCGGGCGCGCGGGTCAGGCCGGTGCCGAAGATCGCGTCCACATAGACATCCGCATCGGGGCCCTCGCGCAGGGCGTCCTCGGTCAGGGGCAGGATCGGGCCCAACGCCCGCCATTCGGCCTTCATCCGGGCCGCATCCGCGCCGGCGGCATTGTCCATGCCCAGCACCCGCAGCTGCCAGCCCGCCCGGTGCAGGTGCCGCGCGACCACATAGCCGTCGCCGCCGTTGTTGCCCGGCCCGCACAGCACCACCGCCAGGCCCGCCTTGGGCCAGCGCAGCCGGATCTGCCCGGCGACGGCGCAGCCGGCACGCTCCATCAACTCTGCGCCCGTGACCCGGCCGCTGGTCATCGCGGCAGATTCGATGGCGCGCATTTGAGCGGTCGTCAGGATTTCGGTGCCATGAAACATGGTGACTGCCTAAATTATCATCGTTCTGCACGAAATATACGCATATCGGCCGGGCAAATGCGATCGGCCGCATGATCCTGGCCCTGCCCCATTTACCCGCATCATCAAACCCGCCAATCAGGTCGCAGGCAAGTCGCGAGAGAAGGATCAGGCGATGAAGAAAGTCGAAGCCATCATCAAGCCCTTCAAACTGGACGATGTGAAAGAGGCACTTCAGGAAGTCGGCGTCCAGGGCCTCTCGGTCACCGAGGTCAAGGGCTTTGGCCGGCAGAAGGGCCATACCGAGCTTTATCGCGGCGCGGAATATGTCGTGGACTTCCTGCCCAAGGTGAAGATCGAGATGGTGCTGCCCGACGACCTGGTCGAGGCCGCCGTCGACGCCATCATCTCGGCCGCGCGCACCGAGAAGATCGGCGACGGCAAGATCTTCATCATCCCGGTCGAACAGGCCATCCGCATCCGCACCGGCGAGACCGGCGACGACGCGGTCTGATCCCGCCCGACCCGCAACAAGAAACCGATGACCCCAGCCCCGCGGCGGCGCCGGGCAGACTGATGGAGGAAGGATCCCAATGACAGTCAAGGACGTTCTGGATCTGATGAAGACGGAAGAGGTCGAATATGTCGACGTCCGCTTCACCGATCCCAAGGGCAAGTTGCAGCACGTGACGCTGGTCGCCGACCTGGTGGACGAGGACTTCTTCGAGGAAGGCTTCATGTTCGACGGCTCCTCGATCGCCGGCTGGAAGTCCATCGACCAGTCCGACATGAAGCTGATGCCGGACGCCTCCTCGGCCTATATCGACCCGTTCTATGCCGAAAAGACCCTCTGCGTGCATTGCAACGTGGTCGAGCCCGACACGGGCGAGCCCTATGCCCGCGACCCGCGCGGCACCGCGCTGAAGGCCGAGGCCTATCTGAAATCCAGCGGAATCGGCGACGCGGCCTATTTCGGCCCCGAGGCCGAGTTCTTCCTGTTCGACGACGTGCGCTATTCGGTCACGCCGCAGAAGGTCTCGTTCGAACTCGACTCGGTCGATGCCGCCTGGAACACCGACACCGTCTACGAGGACGGCAACCTCGCCCATCGCGCGGCCCACAAGGGCGGCTATTTCCCGGTGAACCCGGTCGACGCCGCCCAGGACATCCGCGGCGAGATGCTGTCGACCATGAAGCGCATGGGCATCAAGGTCGACAAGCACCACCACGAGGTCGCCACCGCCCAGCACGAGCTGGGGATGATCTTCGGCGGGCTGGTCGAGCAGGCCGACAACATCCAGAAATACAAATACGTCATCCACAACGTCGCCGCCGCCTATGGCAAGACCGCGACCTTCATGCCCAAGCCGATGAAGGGCGACAACGGTTCGGGGATGCACGTCAACATGTCGATCTGGAAGGACGGCAAGCCGCTGTTTGCCGGCGACAAATATGCCGACCTGTCGCAAGAGGCGCTGTGGTTCATCGGCGGGGTGCTCAAGCACGCCAAGGCGCTGAATGCGCTGACCAACCCCGCGACCAACAGCTACAAGCGGCTGATCCCCGGCTTCGAGGCCCCGGTGCTGCGCGCCTATTCCGCCCGCAACCGCTCGGGCTGCGTGCGCATTCCGTGGACCGAGTCGCCCAAGGCCAAGCGCGTCGAGGCCCGCTTCCCCGATCCGGCCGCGAACCCCTACCTGGCCTTTGCGGCGCTGCTGATGGCCGGCCTTGACGGCATCAAGAACAAGATCGACCCCGGCCCGGCCTCGGACAAGGATCTCTACGACCTGCCGCCGGAAGAGCTGGCCGAGATCCCGACCGTCTGCGGCAGCCTGCGCGAGGCGCTGGAAGAGCTGGAGAAGGACATGGACTTCCTGCTGGCCGGCGACGTCTTCACCCGCGACCAGCTGGAAGGCTACATCAAGCTGAAATGGGAAGAGGTCTATGCCTATGAGCATACCCCCCATCCCATCGAATATGCGATGTATTACAGCTGCTGAGCCGCAGCCCGGAACGAACCGGAAGCCGCCCTTCGGGGCGGCTTTTTCATTTCCCGATCCGGGAAACCGGCGATCCGGCGCCGCGGGTCGGCAGGCTCTGGAACCCCGCAGATTCCAAGGGCGGGGGCGGGCCGGAGCCACGATCGCCTCCGCACGGCAACGTCTTGCTGGAGCCCAGGGCCGCGACAGCGCGGCGCACCGTTGCTTCCGAAAGGATTGCACGGCAGATCCGCATCACGGCGAAGCCAAGCCACGCAACGGCCGGACTTATCGCCCGATTTCCGCGCCGCCAGCCCGTCCCTGCGTCGCTTGTCGATAAGGGCGGGCCGGGGGCTGGCCCGGCTGATCGACCGCAGATGCCGGAACAGTCGGCGCCCTGCACCGGGGGCAATCGGCAATTAGTTCAATTTGTCTGCAAAATGGATGGAAACCCGAACGCGAAACCGGCTACAGTGATCCTGTGCCAGACGCATGGCGTTTTGGTTGCAAAACGTGCGGTCATCCGTCCTCTGGGGTCGGCGGATGGCTGGTTTCCAGCCTACGGCATGGGCGCAGCCCTGCCTGTCACAGGATCTTAGAATGCCTTATTTCACCAAAATACCCGACGCGACCATCGACCTGGAGGCCGAGACCCCGGTCCTCAGCCTCGGGAACAATCTTCTGCTGAACGAACTCAGCGGCTCCACCCAGTTCACCCAGTACGACGTGGATGAACCCCACGGCACCACGCTGTCCCGCGGCGACGACGTCTCGCTGGTGGATGGCGAGGGCGATCCGCTGCTGTCGGGCGGCACCTTCGCCGGCACCGGCACGCTGTCCACGGCGGCCGTGGGACTGACCGTCAAGCTCCTTGGCATCGAGCTGGCCTCGCTGACGGTCCAGGTCAACCCGATCGGCGGCTCTTTCGTCGTGAAGGGTGACGACACCTATTTCGTCACCGACCAGCCCCTGACCGAGGACCATATCAGCGTCAAGATCACCGGCACCGTCGCTGGACTACCGCTCACCCTGGCGGATGTGAACATCTCGGACCTTGGCGGCTCGTTGACCGGCGACGTTCTTGCGGCGGTGCAGAATCTTCTCGACACCATCGTCGTCAACGTCGCCTACAATCCCGCCGGCACGCTGGTCCTTGACGACGACGACGTCTTTCCCTGCTTCACCGCCGGCACGCTGATCGACACGCCCCAGGGCCCGGTTCCGGTCGAAAGCCTGTCGGTCGGCGACCTGGTGCTGACGGCCGACCACGGCCCCCAGCCGGTCCGCTGGATCGGGCGCCGCCGCTTTGCCGCGCATCGGCTTGCCACCCATGGCGCCCGGCTGACGCCCGTCCGCATCAGGGCCGGGGCGCTGGGGCCGGACATGCCCTCGGCGGACCTGGTCGTCTCGCCGCAGCACCGGATCCTGCTGCGCTCGCGCGTCGCCCTGCGGATGTTCGGCACCGACGAGATCCTGGTCGCCGCCAAGCAGCTTTTGCAGATCGAGGGCGTCGATCTGGCCACGGACCTGGCCGAGGTGGAATATGTCCATATCCTCTTCGACCAGCACGAGGTGGTCCGGGCCAACGGCACCGCGACCGAGTCGCTGTATCTGGGTCCGCAGGCCCTTGCCGCCCTGCCCGCCACGGCGGTCGAGGAAATCCTCGCCATCTTCCCCGAGCTGACCCAGCGCACCCATGCCCCCGCGGGCGCGCGGATGCTGGCCTCGGGGCGCAAGGCGCGCAAGCTGGCGCATCGCCACTCGAAGAACGGCCAGCCGCTCGTCCTGGCCTGAATCGGCAACAGCCGCGCAGGGGCCGCCGCGGCCCCTGCCGCCGCGGTTGCGGGTCCGGGGCCTTGCCGCTAAAACCCCGGCAAACCCAAGGAGCCCTGCATGATCCCGCGCTATGCCCGTCCCGAAATGGTCGCCATCTGGTCGCCCGAGACCAAGTTCCGCATCTGGTACGAGATCGAGGCGCATGCCTGCGACGCCCAGGCCGACCTTGGCGTGATCCCGCGCGAGAATGCCGAGGCCGTCTGGAAGGCCCGGGACGTGGAGTTCGACGTCGCCCGCATCGACGAGATCGAGGCCGTGACCAAGCATGACGTCATCGCCTTCCTGACCCACCTGGCCGAGCATATCGGCGCCGAGGAGGCCCGCTTCGTCCACCAGGGCATGACCAGCTCGGACGTGCTGGACACCACGCTGAACGTGCAGCTGGTGCGCGCCGCCGACATCCTGCTGGCCGACATGGACAAGGTGCTGGCCGCGCTGAAGAAACGCGCCTACGAGCACAAGGACACCGTCCGCATCGGCCGCAGCCACGGCATCCATGCCGAGCCGACGACCATGGGCCTGACCTTCGCCCGCTTCTACGCCGAGATGGCGCGGGGCCGCGAACGCCTGCTGCGCGCCCGCGAGGAAGTGGCGACCGGCGCCATTTCCGGCGCGGTCGGCACCTTCGCCAACATCGACCCCGCGGTCGAAGAGCATGTCTGCGCCAAGATGGGCCTCTCGCCCGAGCCGATCAGCACCCAGGTCATCCCGCGCGACCGCCACGCCATGTTCTTCGCCACGCTGGGCGTCATCGCCAGCTCGATCGAGAACATCGCCATCGAGATCCGCCACATGCAGCGCACCGAGGTGCTGGAGGCCGAGGAATATTTCAGCCCCGGCCAGAAGGGCAGCTCGGCCATGCCGCATAAGCGGAACCCGGTGCTGACCGAGAACCTGACCGGCCTTGCCCGCCTTGTGCGCATGGCCGTGGTGCCGGCGATGGAGAACGTGGCGCTGTGGCATGAACGCGACATCAGCCATTCCTCGGTCGAGCGCGGCATCGCCCCGGATGCGACGATCACCCTGGACTTCGCCCTGAACCGCCTGGCCGGCGTGATCGAAAAGCTGGTGGTCTACCCTGAGAACATGCTCAGGAACATGAACAAGTTCAAGGGGCTGGTCATGTCGCAGCGCGTGCTGCTGGCCCTGACCCAGGCCGGCGTCAGCCGCGAGGACGCCTATCGCCTGGTCCAGCGCAACGCCATGAAGGTCTGGGAACAGGGCGCCGATTTCAAGACCGAGCTGCTGGCCGACGCCGAGGTGACGGCCGCGCTGTCCCCCGCCGAGATCGAGGAGAAATTCGACCTGGGCTATCACACCAAGCACGTGGACACGATTTTCGCCCGCGTGTTCGGCGAAAACGGCGCGCATTAACCCCTCGTTCGCTTTTTCCTGCCAGATTGCCCCCGACAGGTTTGGAATCGGGGGCAATCCATGGGTGTTCCGGCGCTCGGGGCGACGGCGGGGCTCAGTCCGCGGCAAAAGGCTGCGGTGATCGTGCGGCTGGTGCTGGCCGAGGGCGGGGACATCGACCTCGCCCGGCTGCCGCCGGAACTGCAGACCGACCTGGCGCAGGAAATGGCGCTGATGGGGATGATCGACCGCGAGACGCGCAATGCCATCGTGGCCGAGTTCTGCGACAGGCTGGAAGCGGTCGGCCTGTCCTTTCCAGGCGACATCGACGGCACGCTGGACCTGCTCGACGGGCATCTTTCGCCCGACACGACCGACCAGCTGCGGCGCATGGCGGCGCTCAACGGCGCCGGCAACCCCTGGGACAGCATCGCCGCCCTGCCCCCCGCGCTCTTGGTCGAACTGGCCCGCACCGAAGCGGTCGAGATCGGGGCGGTGATGTTTTCGAAACTGCCGGTGCCGCGCGCGGCCGAGGTGTTCGGCCTGCTCGAACAGGAACGCGCGCGCCAGATCGCCTATGCCATGTCGCTGACCGGCGGCATCACCCCCGCGG
Organism: Paracoccus versutus; assembly: GCF_000763885.1. Lineage (GTDB taxonomy): Bacteria > Pseudomonadota > Alphaproteobacteria > Rhodobacterales > Rhodobacteraceae > Paracoccus > Paracoccus versutus. Next base: position 10,899 of record NZ_JRKO01000071.1, read on the forward strand.
CGCTGCAACGCATCGGCCGGGCGCTGCTCCATGCCGCCGACGCCGTGCCGCAGCCGGCGCTGGAGGGCAAGGCGGGCGAAAAGGTCGGCGCGATCCTGAACTTCTCGCCCTCCAGCATGCGCGACGGCGTCCTGGCCGGGCTCGAGGACGACGATGCCGCCTTTGCCGGCGAGGTGCGCAAGACCATCTTCACCTGGGCGCATATCCCGCGCCGCATCGACCGGCGCGACATCGCCCGCATCCTGCGCGAGGTGGACAATCCCGTGCTGCTCAAGGCGCTGGCCGGCGCCCGCGGCCCGGCGCGCGAAACCGTGGATTTCCTGCTGGGCGGCATTTCCTCGCGCCTGGCCGAGTCGATGCGCGAAGAGATCGAGGCGCTCGGCAAGGTCTCGGCCCGCGACGCCGAGGAGGCGATGGACCAGGTCGTGGTCACGATCCGCCGCATGGAGGCGGCGGGCGACCTGTTCCTGATCGCCCAGGAAGCCGAGGAGGAAGCGGAAGAGGAACCGCAAGCCCCGCCCGGCTGACGGATCCCGCCCGCCGCAATCCGAAAACCCGTCGCAGGCTGCCCAAGGCCCCCCAAGGCCCGCAGCAAGGACGGCACGGACAGACGGCAGGGCCCCATGGCGCAAGGCGCGGCGCGGCGGCAGGCCGCAAAGGCTTGCCCGGCCCCGGCCTCTGCCCTAGCAGGGGGCGGGACGGCGCATCGCGCCGGGGGACGGCAGGGACGGGACGGATGGCATGACAAATCAGATCGCGCTCGTGCTGGGGCTCCTGGTCCTGGGCCTCTTCGCGGCGGATGCGCTGGTGCTGCATTGGAACCTGCCGCTGTTCCTGGGCAAGGCGTTCGCCAGCCTCATCGAATATCTCAGCTTCTGGCGCTGACGCCGGCGCCGCGATTCGCCGCCCTGCAGCATTCGGCACCGCGGCAAGCGGCTTGCGCCGCCGGCGCCGGCCATCCCCGCCGCCGGCCGGGCGCAGCGGCAGCGACCATACGTCGCAACCATGCCCCCGGCACCCCCCTTTCCGCCGAGTTTCCGCCCCTTTCGCTTGCAGGCATTTGCATTCCCCCGGCGATGCGGGCTATTTGCAGCGCGAACATCATCAGCGGCGGAGGAAACCTATGGCTGTCAAGGTAGCGATCAACGGCTTTGGCCGGATCGGTCGGAACGTGCTGCGCGCGATCATCGAATCGGGGCGCAATGATATCGAGGTCGTGGCGATCAACGACCTGGGCCCGGTCGAAACCAATGCGCATCTGCTGCGCTACGACTCGGTCCACGGCCGCTTCCCCGCCCAGGTCACGGTTTCGGGCGATTCGATCGACGTCGGCCGCGGTCCGATCAAGGTCACGGCGATCCGCAACCCGGCCGACCTGCCCTGGGGCGACATCGACGTCATCATGGAATGCACCGGCATCTTCGCCTCCAAGGAAAAGGTGCAGCCGCACCTGTCGACCGGCGCCAAGCGGGTGCTGATCTCGGCCCCCGGCGACAATGCCGACAAGACCATCGTCTTCGGCGTGAACCACGACACGCTGACCAAGGACGACATCGTCGTCTCGAACGCCAGCTGCACGACGAACTGCCTGTCGCCGGTGGCCAAGGTGCTGAACGATTCGATCGGCATCGCCCGCGGCTTCATGACCACGATCCACAGCTATACCGGCGACCAGCCGACGCTGGATACCATGCACAAGGATCTGTATCGCGCCCGCGCCGCGGCGCTGTCGATGATCCCGACCTCGACCGGCGCGGCCAAGGCCGTGGGCCTGGTGCTGCCCGAACTCAAGGGCCGCCTGGACGGCGTGGCGATCCGCGTGCCGACGCCCAACGTCTCGGTCGTGGACCTGGTCTTCGAAGCCGCCCGCGACACCTCGGTCGAGGAAATCAACCAGGCCATCCGCGCCGCCGCCGACGGCCCGCTGAAGGGCATCCTGGGCTATACCGACGAGCCGCTGGTTTCCTCGGACTTCAACCACGACAGCCACAGCTCGGTCTTCCACATGGACCAGACCAAGGTGATGGAGGGCAAGCTTTGCCGCATCCTGACCTGGTATGACAACGAATGGGGCTTCTCGAACCGCATGTCCGACACCGCGGTCGCCATGGGCAAGCTGATCTGAGCCCACATCTGAACCCGCAAGGGCTCGATCCGAAAACCGAAACGCGCCCTCGCCGGGCGCGTTTTCATTTCCGGCGGACCGGCGCCGCCGGTCGCCCGTCAGTTCTTGCCCGAAAGGCGCCGCACATTGGCACGGGTGCGCTTGCGATAGGGCCGCAGCGCCGCCGCCATCACCCGGTCGGCCCGCTCGCCCCGCCCGGCGGCACGCAGCGCGGCCTGCAGCGCCTCGGAGGCGGCATCGGCCTTTTCCACCACCATGCGCTGCGGCTCGGCCGCGTCCTGGCGCACAAGCCCCATCATCCCCGCCGTCCGCAAGGCAATGACCATCTGCGATTCCCAGGCCATGCGCGCCATCTGCTGCCACAACAGCAGCGGCGCCTGCATCGCCGCATAATTCATCTTCCCGAAACCCATCACGAATTCCCTATGAACGAACAACAGGCGGGCAAGGCTGCGCCCATGGCGGGGAAATGCCAAGAGCCCCCGTGGACGGGATCTTTGCCCTATGGCCTTGCTGCCGCACCCGGTATAGAGGGAAAATCATGACCAAATCCGTGACGCTCCGACGCCCCGACGACTGGCACCTGCACCTGCGCGACGGCGCCATGTTGCAGGCAGTGGCTTCATTTTCCGGCCATTTCGGCCGGGCGATCATCATGCCGAACCTGGTGCCGCCGGTGGTGACAGGGGCGCAGGCCGCGGCCTATCGCGACCGCATCCGCGCCGCCCTGGCCCCGGAAATGACGTTGCGTCCCTTGATGACGCTCTACCTGACCGAAACCACCGATCCGGCCGATGTGCTGGCTGCCCATGCGCAGGGAATCATCTCGGCGGTCAAGCTCTACCCGGCCGGGGCGACCACCAATTCGGCCTCGGGCGTGCGCGATTTCGACAAGGTGCGCGGCGTGCTGGAGGCCATGGCCCAGGCCGGCATCCCGCTTTGCTTCCACGGCGAGGTCACGGACCCGGCGGTGGACATCTTCGACCGCGAGGCGGCGTTCATCGACCGCGTCCTGGACCCGATCCGCCGCGCCACGCCCGGCCTGCGGGTGGTAATGGAACATATCACCACCTCGGACGGGGTGGATTACGTCGCGGGCAACGACGACATCGGCGCCACCATCACCACGCATCACCTGGTCATCAACCGCAACCACATCCTGGCGGGCGGCATCCGGCCGCATTACTACTGCCTGCCGGTCGCCAAGCGCGAGACGCACCGGCTGGCGCTGCGCCGCGCGGCGACCTCGGGGGACGCGCGCTTCTTCCTGGGCACCGATTCGGCGCCGCACCCGGACCGCGCCAAGGAATCGGCCTGCGGCTGCGCCGGCTGCTTCACCGCGCCCAACACCATGTCGATCCTGGCCCAGGTCTTCGAGGAGGAGGGCGCGCTCGACCGGCTGGAAGGCTTCACCTCGCTCCACGGCGCCGCTTTCTACCGCATGGAGCCCAACGAGGACCGCATCCGCCTGGTCAGGCGCGAGATACCCGCCGCATATCCGACCCATATCCCCGCCGGCGACGAAACCGTCACCGTCTTCGACCCCGGCTTCCCGCTCTACTGGCACCTCGAGGATCCCGCATGACCCTGCCCTTCCCCCCGCATGAGGAAATCGCCCGGCTGACCGCCCGCATGCTGCTGGAGATCAAGGCGGTGCATTTCAATGCGGCCGAGCCCTTCACCTATGCCTCGGGGCTGAAGGGGCCGACCTATATCGACTGCCGCAAGCTGATCAGCTTCCCGCGCATCCGCGCGACGCTGATGGACTTCCTGGCGGCGACCGTGCTGCGCGAGGCGGGCTTCGCCGCCTTCGACAACGTGGCCGGCGGCGAGACGGCGGGCATTCCCTTCGCCGCCTGGGTAGCCGAGCGGCTGGAATTGCCGATGACCTATGTGCGCAAGAAGCCCAAGGGCTACGGCCGCAACGCCCGCATCGAGGGCGCCATGACCGAGGGCCAGCGCGTGCTGCTGGTCGAGGACCTGACCACCGACGGCGGCTCGAAGCTGAGCTTCGTCGACGCGATCCGCGAAACCGGCGCGACCTGCGGCCATACGGCGGTGATCTTCTACTACGGCATCTTCCCGGAAACCACGCAGCGCCTGGCGGACCACGGCGTCAGGCTGCACCATCTCTGCACCTGGTGGGACGTGCTGGCCGAGGCCAAGGCGCAGGGCTTCTACGACGAGGCGACGCTCTCCGAGGTCGAAAGCTTCCTGACCGATCCCCGCGCCTGGCAGGCCGCGCATCCCTGATCCGGCCGGCCCGGCTGCACGGTGGCAAGGGGTATTTGAGCAACGAAGAAGACCGGGGCACCGCCCTGTCCTTCTCTGTTGGCCAAATACCCATGCCGCCCTTGCCACCCGTGCAGGCGCGGCATTCCGCCCACAGCTTATCCACAGCATATCCCGATGGACCGCGGGGCGCATAAGGTGGATAACGGCCCCCAGCCGAGTCGAAGGTCGGAGACCATGGGATGAGCGAGTTGCGCGCCGTCGAAATCAGGAAGCCCGGCGAGATCGCCGAGGCCGCCGCCGCGCAGGCGGTGCCCTTCTCGATCGAGGCCGAGCAGCAATTGCTGGGCGCGCTCCTGACCAATAACGAGGTCTACGACCACGTCTCGCGCATCATCCAGGCCGGGCATTTCTACGACCCGGTCCATCGCCGCATCTACGAGATCTGCGCCGAGCGCATCGCCAGGAACGCCCTGGCGAGCCCGGTCACGATCAAGGCCTTCATGGAGCATGACGCGGGCCTGAAGGAACTGGGCGGCCCGGCCTATCTGGCGCGGCTGGCGGGGGCGGCGATCTCGTCCCATGCCGCGCGCGACTATGCGCAGATGATCCGCGAATTCGCCCTGCGCCGCGAGCTGATCGGGCTGGGGCAGGACATCGCCGCGCGCGCCGCCACCGTCACGGTCAGCGATTCCGCCGAGGAGCAGATCAAGGAGGCCGAGCAGATCCTCTACAAGCTCGGCGAGCAGGGCGTGGCCGAGCGCGGCTTCCAGAGCTTCCTGGCCGCCGTCACCGGGGCGCTGAACGCCGCCAATGCCGCCTTCAGCCGCGGCGGCGGGCTGTCGGGGATCTCGACCGGGCTCGTGGACCTGGACGGCAAGATGGGCGGGCTGAACCGCTCGGACCTGGTCATCCTGGCCGGGCGGCCCTCGATGGGCAAGACCTCGCTGGCCACCAACATCGCCTTCAACGTCGCCAAGGCGCATCGCCTGGGCGAATTGCCCGACGGCAGCCACGGCACGGTGGCGGGGGGCGTCGTCGGCTTCTTCAGCCTCGAGATGTCGGCCGAGCAGCTGGCCGCGCGCATCCTGTCCGAGGCGGCCGAGGTGCCCAGCGAGGCGATCCGCCGCGGCGACATGACCGAGGACGAGTTCCGCCGCTTCGTCAAGGCCGCCCACGACCTGCAGAACTGCCCGCTTTACATCGACGACACGCCCGCCCTGCCGATCAACCAGCTGGCCGCCCGCGCCCGCAAGCTCAAGCGCACCATGGGGCTGGACCTGCTGATCGTGGACTATCTCCAGCTTCTGCGCGCCGCATCGGCCAAGGACAGCCGCGTCAACGAGGTGAGCGAGATCACCCAGGGCCTGAAAGCCGTCGCCAAGGAGCTGGACATCCCCGTCATCGCGCTGTCGCAGCTGTCGCGCCAGGTCGAGAGCCGCGAGGACAAGCGCCCGCAGCTGTCCGACCTGCGCGAATCCGGCAGCATCGAGCAGGACGCCGACATCGTCATGTTCGTCTTCCGCGAGGAATATTACCGCGAGCGCGAAAAGCCCGCCGACCACGACCTCGACAAGATGGCCACGTGGCAGCAGGTCATGGAATCCTGCCACGGCAAGGCCGAGGTCATCATCGGCAAGCAGCGCCACGGCCCGATCGGCACGGTCGAGCTGTCCTTCGAGGGCCGCTTCACCCGCTTCGGCAACCTGGAAAAACATCGCAGCTGGGATCCTGCCGAATGAACCTGCCGGTGCCGTTCGTCACCATCGGCCTGCTGATCCTGTCGAACCTGTTCATGACCGTCGCCTGGTACGGGCACCTGAAGTTCAAGACCGCGCCGCTCATGCTGGTCATCCTGGTCAGCTGGGGCATCGCCTTCTTCGAATATGTGCTGCAGGTGCCCGCGAACCGCAGCGGCTACGGCCATTTCAACGCCGCGCAGCTCAAGACCATCCAGGAGGTCATCAGCCTGTCGGTCTTCGTGCTGTTCTCCTGGGCGTGGCTGGGCGAGAAGCTGACCTGGAACGTGGCGGCCGGCTTTGCCTGCATCTGCCTGGGCGCCTTCCTGATCTTCCACGATTTCGGCGGCTCGGCGCATTGACGCGAAACTGTGCCCTGTAAACAGGCGATTGCCTTTGCCCGCCGGCCGGGCAAAGGTGCGGGCATGAGCAGCGCGACCCCTTCCCTTCCCCGCCGGCCAAGCATCCTGACCCTGGTTTCCATCTCGGCCGCCGGGGCGCTTTCGATGAACATCTTCCTGCCCTCGCTGCCGGCCATGGCGCGGGATTTCGGCGTGGAATACGGCTTCATGCAGCTGTCCGTCTCGGCCTTCCTGGGGGTCAGCGCGGTGCTGCAACTGCTTTGCGGCCCGATCAGCGACCGCTATGGCCGCCGGCCGGTGGTGCTGGGCTCCTTCGCGATCTTCCTGCTGGCGACCGTGGGGGCGCTGCTGGCCAGGGATGCGGCCTGGTTCATGCTGTTCCGCCTGATCCAGGCGGTCGCCACCACCGGCTTCGTCATCAGCCGCGCCGTGGTGCGCGACATCGTGCCGGCCGAGCAGGCGGCCAGCATGATCGGCTATGTCACCATGGGCATGTCGCTGGTGCCGATGGTCGCGCCCACGCTGGGGGGCGTGCTGGACGAGACCCTGGGCTGGCGCGCCAGCTTCGTCGCCATGGGGCTGACCGGGCTGGCGGTCATGGCGCTTTGCGCCTTCGACCTGCCCGAGACGGCGCGCGGCGGCGGCGTGCCGCTGCGCCGGCAGGTCGCCACCTATCCGGTGCTTGCCCGCTCGCAGCGCTTCTGGGGCTATGCGCTGGCGGCGACGCTCAGCGCGGGGTCGTTCTATGCCTATCTGGGCGGCGCGCCCTTTGTCGGCCAGGTGGTGCTGCACCTGTCGCCGGCCGAGGTCGGCTATTGGTTCGCCGGCCCCTCGATCGGCTATGCGCTGGGGAACTACCTTTCGGCGCGGTTCTCGACCCGCATCGGCATGAACCGGATGATCCTGTCGGGGGCGCTGATCTGCTCGGTCTTCCTGGTGATGGCGCTGGCGGTGGACCTGATGGGCGGGCTGACGCCGCTGGTCTTTTTCGGCTCGGTCGGGCTGATGGGGCTGGGCAACGGCATGGTGCTGCCCAATGCCAATGCCGGGATGATGAGCGTGCGCCCCGAACTGGCCGGCACCGCCAGCGGGCTGGGCGGCGCCATGGCGGTGGCGGGCGGCGCCGGGCTGGCGGCGCTGGCCGGCGCGCTCTTGCACGACGAATCGGGGGCGGCGCCGCTTCTGGTCATCATGGCCGGGTCGGCCATCGCCTCGATCGGCTTCATCCTCTGGGTCATGATCCGCGAAAGGCAGGTCATCGCCGGCCGCTGATCCCCCTTGCGGCAACGCCTTTGCAAAGCGTATGGCTGCTTTGCAAAGAGGACTCGCATGGCCACACAAAAGATCTATGCCGGCGTCGCCCTGCGCGAGACGCGGGCCCGCGCCGGCCTGACCCAGCGCGCCTTTGCCGACCGGCTGGGCGTGTCGCTGCCCTATCTGTCGCAGATGGAGAACAACCACCGCCCGGTCTCGGCCGGGGTGCTGCTGAAGCTGGCCTCCGAGTTTTCGGTCGATCTGGGCGCCATGGCGGTCGGCGATGCCGAGCGCATGGTGATGGACATGGCCGAGGCGCTGGCCGATCCGCTGTTCGACGCCACGCCGCCCCGCGCCGACCTGCGGCTGGCCGCGACCAACGCCCCGGCGCTGGCGCGCGCCTTCCTGGACCTCTATCGCGCCCATCGCGAGGGGCAGGAGCGGCTGGCGGCGCTGGACGAGGCGCTGGGGGCGGGGGCGCAGAACGCCACCCCCTCGCCCTGGGAAGAGGTGCGCGACTTCTTCCACTATTGCGACAACTATATCGACGCGGTGGACCACGCCGCCGAGCATTTCGCCCGCATCCGCCCCGAGCAGCGCCCCCTGGACCGCGCCATCGCCGCCCTGGCCGAGCGCGGCATCGAGGTGGTGACGGCCGAGCTGGGCAGCGGCCCGGTCTATCTGCGCGACGGCAAACGCATCACCCTGAACGCCGCCGCCGAGCCCGCCACGCAGGCCTTCCAGCTGCTGCACCTGCTGGCGCTGGAATCGCGCGGCGACCTGCTGGAGGCGACGCTGGAACTGGCGCGCTTTCGCAGCGGCTCGGCCCGCGACATCGCCCGGCTGGGGCTGGCGAACTATTTCGCCGGCGCGGCGATGATGCCCTATTCCCGCTTCCTGGCCACCGCGCGGGCCGAGCGGCACGACCTCGAGCGGCTGGCGCATCTGTTCCACGCCTCGCTGGAACAGGTGGCGCATCGGCTCTCGACCCTGCAACGCGGCGGCGACCGGGGGGTGCCGTTCTTTTTCGTCCGCGTCGACCAGGCGGGCACCATCACCAAGCGCCATTCCGCCACGCGGATGCAATTCGCCCGCTTCGGCGGCGCCTGTCCGCTGTGGAACGTGCATCAGGCCTTCGAGACGCCCGGCCGCTTCCTGCGCCAGCTGGCCGAGACGCCGGACGGCAAGCGCTACCTGCTGCTGGCGCGGGACGTGTCCAAGCCCGCGGGCGCCTTTGGCGCGCCGGTGCGCCGCTTCGCCATCGGCCTGGGCTGCGAGATCAGCCATGCCCGCGACGTGGTCTATGCCGACGGGCTGGACATCGGCAATCCGCAGCTGTTCGAGCCGATCGGCGTGTCCTGCCGGATCTGCCCGCGGCCGAACTGCCACCAGCGCTCGGTGCCGCCGGTGGACCGCCATATCCGCATCCCGGCGGATCGCCCCGGCCCGCTGCCCTACGAGATCGCCTGAAACCGCCACAAACGCCGCGACCCGCGGCGCGGTTCCCGGCGCGCAGGCGGAACAGCCGCGGGGAATCACTGAACCGGCCGGTCTGAACCCGTTCGTTTGCCCATTTTGCGGGCAGCGTCATCCGGCCGCCTGCTGCGCCGAACCGAACCGGACGGTCAAGACGCGCCATCCGATTCCGCGGGGAAAAATGCCTTCAATCTTTCATAGATTCATGGAAAGGCCCGTTCCCATCAACCCATGGTTGCAGTTTTGGCCCCTTTGCGCCCGGCGGATAACCACCCGCGCCGCCAGCCCCGATCGGCGTCAATCCGCCCAAGCTTCGGGCAGGCCCCCCGCCCCTGTTGCGCTTTGACCACAGGTCGGATTTATCCGTGCGCAGCCATGACCGCCTTTGCCCGGCAGGTCGGCCGAAACAACATGGACCTGGGACATTGCGGATCACCCACAGCCTGAATTCGGTGCTTGAGCGCTGGCTGCCAGAACAGCGCCTTTTCCTGAAGTCGGACAGGACCACCCGCTTCCTGCGGCTGCGTCCGGCCACGCAGCTTCTTGCCCTGGGGGGCATCGCGCTGGTCTTCGGCTGGTCGATCATCGCCAGCTCGATCCTGGTCATCGACGCGATCAGCGCCGGCTCGTCGCGCCACCAGGCCCGGCTGGCGCAAAGCGCCCTGGAAGCGCGGCTGACCGACCTTTCCGCCGAACGCGACCGCCGCGCCGCCGAGGCGGTGGCGGCGCAGAACCGCTTTGCCGTGGCGCTGGACCAGGTCTCGCACATGCAATCGCTGCTGCTGGAGACCGAGGCGCAGCGGCGCGAACTGGAAACCGGGCTGGGCGCGGTGCAGGCCGACCTGCAGGACGCGGTGAAGGCCCGCCAGCAGGCCGAGGCGCTGGCCGGCCCCGAGGGCGAGGCCGCCCCCGTCCGCACCGCCGAACTGCAGGCCGCGCTGGACATCCTGGCGGGCGAGCTGAAACAGGCCGCCGGCCAGCGCATCGAGGCGGTGCAGCAGGCCGAGGACGCCCGCCGCCTGGCCGAGGCCGTCACGCTGGAGCGCGACCAGATCGTCGCCCGCAACGACGAGATCCTGTCGCAGCTGGAAGACGCCGTGTCCGTCTCGGTCAAGCCGCTGGACGACATGTTCCGCAGCGTCGGCATGAACCCGGACGAGATCCTGCGCACCGTGCGCCGCGGCTATGCCGGGCAGGGCGGCCCGCTGAACCCGGTCAGCTATTCCTCCAGCGGAAATGCCGAGATCAGCCAGGGCGAGGCCAAGGCGCAAGAGATCCTGATCACCCTGGACCAGATGAACAGCTACCGCATCGCGGTCGAGAAGATGCCGCTGGCCATGCCGGTGAAATCGGCCTTCCGCTATACCTCGCCCTTCGGCCGCCGCTGGGGCCGCGCGCATGAGGGCATCGACATGGCCGCCCCGGTCGGCACGCCGGTCTATGCCACGGGCGAGGGCACGGTGATCTTTGCCGGCTGGCAGCGCGGCTACGGCAACCTGATCAAGATCCGGCACGAGTTGGGCACCGAGACCCGCTATGGCCACCTGTCCAAGATTCGCGTGAAGGCCGGTCAAAAGGTGTCGCGCGGCAGCCAGATCGGTGATATGGGCAATACCGGCAGATCGACCGGGCCGCATCTTCACTATGAAGTCCGCGTGAACGGCCGTGCCGTGAATCCCATGAGCTTCATCAAGGCAGCCCAAAATGTTTTCTAAGACCCGTGTTACCGAACCCGGCCCCCGTACCCAGCCGACCCCCGAGCCCGAACCGGCGCGCGGCCTTGACACGAGTTACGACATTCCGGCAGCCGCGGCCCCGCGTGCGCGCACCGCGCCTTCGGTGCTGTCTGCGGACCTGACCGTCACCGGCAACCTCCAAACCCAGGGCGACGTCCAGGTCGAAGGCACCGTCGAGGGCGACATCCGCGCCCATCAGCTGATCGTCGGCGAAAGCGCCACCATCCGCGGCGAGATCGTCGCCGAGGAAGTCGTGGTGAACGGCCGCGTCGTCGGCCGCGTCCGCGGCCTCAAGGTCCGCCTGACCGCCACCGCGCGAGTCGAGGGCGACATCATCCACAAGACCATCGCCATCGAATCCGGCGCCCATTTCGAGGGCTCGGTCCAGCGCCAGGAAGATCCGCTGGCCAATGGCGTGACCCCCAAGCTGGCGCCGCCCGCCCGCGCGGCCAATGCCGAAGCCGAGTGATCCCGGCATCGGCGCAAGATGATCGGGCGGCCGCCGGGCCGCCCTTTTTCATGGCTCGGGGTCCGGCATCAGCAGCCGGTACATGTGCCAGCTGGCATGGCCCAGCACCGGCAGCACGACGAAAAGCCCCAGGAACAGCGGCACGATGCCCGCGAACAGCAGCGTGGCGATGACCACGGCCCAGGACAGCATCACTGGCAGGTTCGCCCCCACCGCCTGGAAGCTGGCGATGATGGCCGAGACCAGGTCCACCTCGCGGTCCAGGATCAGCGGCAGCCCGACCACGGTGATCGAGAACAGCACCGCGGCAAAGCCCGCCCCGATCGCCGTGCCCGCCCCCAGCATCACCAGCCCGCGGCCCTGCAGCAGCACCTCGGGCGAGGAGGTGATGTTGGTCAGCGCCGAAACGCCCATGAACAGCGCGAAGGTGGTATGGGCGACAAAGACCCAGAACATGAACATCAGCAGGATGACCATGGCCATCGACGGCACCTGCCGGTCCTTTTGCGCGATGACCACGGCCAGCACCTCGCGCCAGATCAGCGGCCGGTCCGATTCGATGCGCCGGCTGACCTCGTAGAGGCCGACGGCGGCAAAGGGCGCGATCAGCGGAAAGCCGACGATGAAGGGCATCAGCCACCATTCCTGCCCCGCCGCCGTGGCCACCGCGGTCAGCACCAGCCCGCCCGCGACATAGAAGGCCGCGAACAGCAGGCCAAAGGCCGGGGCGCGGCGGAAATCCCGCCATCCCGCCGCCAGCACCGCCGGGATGGCGTCCAGCCCGATCACCGCCGGCAGCGGGATCTCGTCCGGGCCCGGATCGGGCAAGGGGTCGGGCAGCGGCTGCCGCTCGGGCTCGGGGATGGGGGGGGGAATGGGCTTGGGGTC
>NZ_JRKO01000072.1 GCF_000763885.1 Paracoccus versutus
GGGCTCTGCTGGCGCATGGGGGGGCGCATAGGGGGCCGGGGCGGCCCCGGGGGGTTGAGGAGGGGGCGCGGACGCCGACCCGCAAGACCGACCGCAAGCATGTGCCGGGGCGGGGGGCCGGCGCGCGGGCCCGGGGGGGGGGGGCGCGGGCGGCGGCCATCGAGGCCGCCACCGCCGCTGCGGCTGTCGCCGCAAGCGCCGCCCCGACCGAGGATCTGGCGCAGGCGGTGCAGGCGCTGTGGTCCGAGGTGCTGGGCGTCGAGCAGATCGGCCCGCGCGACAATTTCTTTGCGCTCGGCGGGCATTCGCTGCTGGCGATCCAACTGCACCGGACCATGCGCGACCGGCTGGCGCTGCCGCGGCTGGGGGTGACGGACATCTTCCGCTTCCCGGTCATGGCGGATTTCCTGAAGCATGTCGCCTCGCTGGCGCCGCTCGGCACGGTCGCCGCCCCGGTGGCGCCCGCGCCCGCGCCCACGCCGGCAGCGGTGGTGCCCGAGCCTGTGCTGGCGGCCGAGGATGCCATGGCCCGGCGCCGGGCCCTGCGGGCGCAGCTGCGCGGCGGGCGGTGAGCGGGGCTGCCGCGCTCGACGCGCTGGCCCGGCGCCTGCTGCCTGCGGGCTACGGCTGCGCGGTGCTGCCGCTGGCGGCGGAGCCCGCGCCGCTTTTGCCCCAGGAGGCCGAGGCCATCGCCCGCGCCGTTCCCAAGCGGCGGCGCGAGTTCGCCCTGGGCCGCATGGCGCTGCGGGCGGCGATCCGCGAGGCGGGGCACGACCTGCCCGCCGGCCGGCCGATCGCGGCGCGGCCGGACCGCCAGCCGGACCTGCCGCCGGGCCTGCGCGCCAGCCTGTCGCATAGCGGCGACTACTGCATCGCCATCGCCGCCCCGCCCGGCGGGGCCAGCGTGGGCGTCGATCTGGAACCCTGCGACCGCTCCGTCCCGCAGGGCCTGGCCGAGACGGTCATGCCCTTTCGCCTGCAGGGCGCCGGGGATGCCCTGCTGGCCTTTTGCGCCAAGGAGGCGATGTTCAAGGCACAATATCCGCTGACCGGGCAAATGCTGGATTTCCGCGCGGTGCCGGCGGTGGTCGGACCCCGGCGGTTCCGCGCCTGTATGGGCGAGCGGCTGATCGGCGGGCGCTGGGGGCAGGCGGCAGGCTGCTGGCTGGCGCTCAGCCTGTGGCGCGGCTGAACAGCGCCGCCAGCCGCCGGGCGGATTCGCGGATGTCGTGGCGTTCCGTGACGCGGGCGCGGGCGCGGGCGCCCATGGCTGCCAAGGCCTCGGGCGCAGCCTCGGCGGCTTGCAGCATCGTCTCGGCCAGCGCCGCGGCGTCGCCGGCGGGGACGAGCCAGCCTTCCAGGCCCGGACGGACCAGCTCGGGGATGCCGGCGATATAGGTGGCGATCACCGGGCGGGCGCAGGCCATGGCCTCCATGATGACCACCGGCAGGCCCTCGGCGAAGCTGGGCGTGACCAGGGCATGGGCGGCATCCATGGCGGCGCGCACGCCGGCCTCGTCCTGCCAGCCGAGCAGGCGGACCGCCTTGCCCATGCCTTCGGCGGCGATCAGGGATTCGACTTGCGGGCGCAGCTCGCCGTCGCCGACCAGCGACAGGCGCAAGGCGGGGTTGCGGCGCCAGGCCAGGGCGAAGGCGCGGATCAGCAGGCCGAAGCCCTTCTGCTCGGCAAAGCGGCCGACGGCGACCATGTGGAAGGGGCCTGCCGGCAGGGGCCGCGGTTCGGCCCAGCGGGCCAGGTCCAGGCCGCAATGCACGACATGGACCTTGTCCCAGTCGCCGGGCGCGGCCCAGCGGCAAAGCTGCGAGCGGCCATAGCTGCTGACGGCGACGCAGAACTCGGCCAGGGCCAGCTTGCCGCCCAGATCCAGCGCCTGGGGATTGTCGAATTCCTCGGGGCCGTGGACGGTGAAGCTGAAGCGCGGACCGCCCAGCAGGCGCGCATAGGCGGCGACCCTGGCCGAATTGGTGCCGAAATGCGCGTGAACATGCGCAAGCCCCAGCGCCCGTGCCCGGCATGCCACCCGCGCGCCCTCGGCCAGGTAGATCAGCTGCCGGGCAAGGCTGCCTTCGCCGGCCCGCGCCCGGCGCCGCGCCAGCCGCAGGGCGGCGGCGAATTGCGCGGGGCTTGCCGCGCCGCGTCCGGCCAGATCGGCCAGAAGCCGCGCGGCCCCGGCCTCCAGCACCCGCTCGGTGCGGGCATGTTCGGCAAGGTCGGCGAGATCGCTGAGCGCGCCGCCGTCGCCGCGCATGGCGAATCGGTGGATTTCGAGCCCCTCGCTCTCAAGCGCCGCGATTTCCCGCCGGATGAAGCTGTGCGAGGGGCGAGGGTAGGTATTGATCAAATAACCGATTCGCAAGCTGACGGTCCCTAATCCATGAAGAAAAGCCCTTGCGCCCCGCTATCGTCCCGAGATTTCGGCTGGTTGGCGCCTATTTTTGCTGAACAATGGGCGGATATGCCGTATTACCGCAAGACGCACCAAAGTTTGTCTAGCGATTTCCGGTTTCTTTGGCACTATTGTTCTGAGGATTTGTACATTTGAGGAGAAAGCCTCTGACTGGCATCCTGACCCTTGGTGTCGCAATTGCCTTGGCCAGCGCGCTGATCGGGTTTGCTGCCTTCGATCTGTCGTTCTGGGCCGCGCTGCTGATCTATATCGTCAGCGGGACGGCCGCCACCCTTTTCGTCGCCTGGCGGCGTTTCCGGTGTATCGAGCGGCACGAGATGCAGGCCGAAATAGGGGCCGGACGCGGCCGCACCATTCAGTAGCCGGTGCAGCGCAGCACCACGCCCACGGTCTTGGCGATGATGGCGACATCGCCGCTGAAGCTCAGATCGGCTGCATAGCGCGCGTCGAAGGTCGCGCGGGCGGCGAAGGTGCTGTCGTTGCGATCCGAGATCTGCCACAGCCCGGTGACGCCCGGCCGCAGGTGATAGTAATCCGCCCCCGGATAAAGCGGGGCCTGTTCGATCATCATCGGCCGCGGGCCGACGATGCTCATGTCGCCGCGCAGCACGTTCCACAGTTGCGGCAGCTCGTCCAGCGAGGTCTTGCGCAGGAAGCGGCCGGTCGAGGTGATGCGCGGATCGTTCTTCAGCTTCTGCGTCAGATCCCATTCCGCCCTGGCCTCGGGATTGGCGGCCAGGTATTCCTCCAGCCGCCGGTCGGCATCCTCGACCATGGTGCGCAGCTTCCACAGCCGGAAGCTGCGGCCGGACCGGCCGACCCGCAGCTGGGTGTAGAAGGGCTTCTCGCCGTGCCACAGGATGACGAGCGCCAGGATCAGTACCACCGGCACGATGATCGGCACCGCCAGAAGCACGGCGGTGATGTCCAGCGGACGCTTGATAAAGCGGGAGTAAAAGGATCGGGCGCCCAGGGGCTGATTGGTGTTTCCTTTTGCGACCGTTTGCAGGACCGAGTCGATTGTCTCGATATCGAAATCCGTGGTGTGCCGCATTTGAAAACCCGCCCTCATCACTACCATCGCAGTATAGCCGGGCATTTGAATAAAACTAGAACGAATTTGGACACTGACGAAAAGTATAGGTTCATTTGAAAACAATGATTTACAGTAGGTTCTCGGCCGGGCGGAACCGCCTTTACCTAGGGTAAGCATATTGGGCGAAACCCGAGAGTTTTGCTGGTCGTGCGGCGTATTGGTTGTCGCAGCGTTATATTGGCAACTGTCGGTTGAATTGGGTGGAATTCGCGATGCCGGGATGCGATGCTGGGCAAAAGCATTTCACAATCGAGGGTTGTCGATATGGCGGGTGTCCTGCAATTTTTAATTGAAAGCGTCTCGGCTTTCTACATCGGCCACAGCCTGATGGGCACGACGGTGCCCGGCATGATGCAGGGCCTGCTGGAAGAGCCGGTGGAAATGCAGATCCTCAACGGCGCCCCGCTGGAATGGCAGTGGAAGGAGGCGCATCACGCGCAAGGGGTGAACGGGCGCAAATGGCTGCCCGGCCATGCCGTCGAGGCGCTGGTCATCACCGAGCGCGTGCCGCTGGCCCCGGCGATGGAATACCACGACAGCCTTGGCTATGCCGCGAAATGGGTGGAACTGGCGCGGCAGTCGAACCCCAGGGTCAAGCCCTATCTCTACCAGACCTGGGATTACATCGAGCCGGGCTCGACCAAGGCCTGGCGCGACCGCATCATGGCGGATCTGCCGCAGTGGCAGGCGATCGCCGACCATGTGAACCGCGACCTGCCCGAGGGGGCCGAGCCGATGCGGCTGGTCCCGGTGGGGCTGGGCATGGTGCGGCTGCATGACGCCGCCGAAGCGGGCAAGGTTCCCGGCGCGACCTCGATCCGCGACTTTTTCCTCGACGACATCCACCCGACCGAGAAGGGCGGGTGCTATTACATCGCCATGATCAATTACGCGACCCTGACCGGCAAAAGCCCGGTCGGGCTGACCAACCGGATCCCAGGCGGCGGCGGCCCCTATCCCCAGGTGCCCCAGGAGCAGGCGGCCGTGCTGCAGGAGCTTGCCTGGCAGGTGGTGCAGGAATTCGGCGCCGACTAGCGGCCGCGCGCCCATTCCTGGCTGTTGCGGCCCAGCCGCACCGCCAGCGCGACGGCGGCATAGGCGGCAAAGCCCGGCGGATCGGCGGCGGCAAGGCGGGCGAGTTCTGCCCTGCCGGGGCGGACATGGCCCTGTCGCGGGGGCAGGTCGGGGAACAGCCGGGCGATCTCGGCCACGCCCGCGTCCTGGCGGCGCCGGACCCGGACCAGCGGCCCGAACCCCTCGACCAGCGGCCATTCATAGGGCTCGTCCACCAGGAAACGCTCGTCCTGCGCGAATTGCAGCCGGGCGAAGGTGTCGTCCGAGATGACCTGCGGAAAGGCCCCCCAGCGCGCGCGCCCGGCCTCGTTGACCGCGAAAAGCCCGGCGCCGGTGACGCCCTGGGCCACGAAGGGCAGTTTCTGCCAGAACCGGGCATAGGCGCGCGACACGGCGCTGCGGGCGGGCGCCACCACCAGCCGCCCGCCGGCATAGCGCGGCAGGGGCACGTCCAGCACCCGCATGATCCCCGACAGAAGCCGCGGTCCCATGCGGATGTCGGCGTCCAGATACAGCCGCACGCCCGGCCCGGCGCAGGCGTCGCCGTGGTTCAGCGCGCCGATCTTGCCGCCCTGCGCCAGTTCCTCGACCCGCAGCCGCCAGCCGCGCGCGGCAAAGGCCGGCGCATGGGCGCGGGCGCGGGCGGCGGTGTCGTCGCGGCAGCCGTTGGCGACCAGGACCAGTTCGACCGGGCCGGCATGGTCCTGCGCCAGCACATGGTCGAGGCAGGCGTCGATATAGCCGGCCTCGTCATGGGCGGGCAGGATGATGGTGCAGGGCGTCATCGGGCCGGCACCGGGCCTTCGGACGGGCCGCCGCCGAATCGAGCGGCAGGGCAATCGGCGGCTGAGAATCGCGCGCCGGGGCCGGTCGCCGGCCGGAACGGGGGGAAACGGCACCGCGACACCGGGAAATGCGGGGCATTGTCGGGATCGGGCCGGTTTTGGGTTGTCGCGTTCATGGCGCCGACGCTACCATGCCGCTGCCGGGAAAGTCACCGGCAGGCCGCCGCCCCCGTGGGCGGCGCCGTTTCACCAGAGGCAGAGGGGCAACAGGTTTGACGCCCGCGACAGGGAACGACCCGGACAGGACGCCGGTTGGACAGGCTGCGCCCGATGCGGCGCAGGGCCATGTCTCGAGCAAGTTCATCCGGCGCGAGGCGGCCTTGGCCGCCATGGACGCGAAACATGCCAAGATCAGCGCGCAGCGTTTCTCGCTGCTGCGCACCCGCATCCTGCGCGAGATGCGCAGCCGCGGCTGGAGCAGGCTTGCCGTGGTGCCGGTGACGCCGGGCGCGGGCGGCACCTTCGTCGCGGTGAACCTGGCCCTGGCGCTGGCCCGCCAGCCGCATACGCAGGTGACGCTGATCGACCTGGACCTGGGCAAGCCCAGCGTGGCCGGCCAGTTGGGCATTCCGGGCTGCACGGCGGTCTCGGCCGCGTTGCGCGAGGGCGGCGGCGGCCTGGGCGCGCTGGTCTCGCGCGTGGACGAGGCGCCGAACCTGTCGGTCCTGGCCCCCGACCGGGCCGAGCCGGACGCGGCCGAGCTATTGCAGGACGAGGCGCTGGCCCAGGCCATGCGGCAGCTGCACGACAGCCACCCCGCCCGGATCGCGGTCATCGACACCGCCGCCCTTTTGGGCGAGGATGCGGCGCTGGCCGCCCTGCCGCTGGCCGATGCGCTGCTGCTGGTCGCCGACGGGCGCAGCGGCACCGCCTCGGACATGGCGGAATGCGAAAGGCTGCTGGTCGGCATGCCGCCGGTGATGGGCGTGGTCCTGAACAAGTCGGAAGACTGAACAACGAAAGACAGGGTTCAAGATTTGGGACCGATTCAATCCTTGCAGGATCTGATCTCGATGCTCTGGCGGCGGCTGCCGCTGGTGCTGACGATCGTGGTCCTGGGCGTGCTGACCTCGTTCTACATGATCGTTTCCTCGCCCCGCGTCTATGAGGCGTCGGCGGTGATCCAGCTGGACATGCCGGCCGCCATCGACCAGGGCACCGACAGCTCGCTGCCCGCCTCGCGCCGGGTGCAGCTGATCGAACAGCGCCTGATGGCGCGCGCCAACCTGCGCGAGGTGATCGAGCGGCTGGGGCTTTTCGCCGACACCCCGCTGAGCGAGTCGGAAAAGCTGGTGGCGCTGCGCAGCTCGACCCGGATCGAAAGCATCGCCGCCCCCGGCGTTTCGGTCGATTCCCGCATGTCCCTGGCCGCCATCGTCATCACCGCCCAGGCCGAGACGCCGGCGACCGCGGCCGCCATCGCCAACGACTTCGCCAACAGCGTCGTCAACCGCGACCGCGAGAATCGCCAGGTGCGCATCCTGGAGGCGCAGGAATACCTGCGCAGCGAGGAACGCCGCCTGAACGAGCAGCTTTCCGAACAGGAACGCAAGCTGGTCGAGTTCAGCGCCCGCAACGAGGATGCGCTGCCCAGCTCGCAGGAGTTCCTGCAAACCCAGCTTGCCCAGCTGACCGAGACCGAGACGGCGCTGGACCGCGACATCATGACCCTGCAGCGCGAACGGCTGTCGCTGGAGGCGGGGGGGCTTGCGGCCGAGATGCGGCCCCCGGCCTCGCTGGTGCAGCAGATCCGCACCGCCGAGATCGAACTGGCGCAGGCGCGCCGGACGCTGGCGCCCGACCATCCCGAGATCCGGCGGCTGGAAGAGAACCTGAAGCTGCTGAACAGCGGCACCGGCAGCGGCGGGCCCGACGTGATCCGCCGCCAGACCGAGCTGATCCAGGCCCAGCTGACCAAGCTGAACGAGCAGAAGGCCGGGATCGCGCTGCGCCGCACCGAGATCGGCCGCGCCCGCGCCCGCGCCCCCGAAGTCAGCCGCGAGCTTGAGGCGATGACACGCCAGCAGCGCCGCCTGCAGGATCGCTACAACGAGATCTCGCGCCAGCTGGCCCAGGTCGAAACCCAGCAGATGCTGATGGAAAACGACCAGACCGAGCGTTTCGTGATGCTGGAGCGCGCCCTGCCGCCGGAATATCCCGCCATGTCGAACCGCAAGAAGAGCGCGGTGATGGGGGCGGGGGTCAGCGTCGGGCTGGCGCTGGTCGCGGCCTTTGCGCTGGAGCTGCTGAATCCGGTGCTGCGGCGCAGCGAGCAATTCGCCCGCGCCACCGGCACCCGGCCGGTGATCTCGCTGCCCTATCGCCAGACGGCGGCCGACCTGCGCCGGCGCCGGCTGCGCAACCTCTACATGGTCGTGGTTCTGGTGCTGGGCGTGCTGGTCGCCCTGTGGATGATCGGCAAGGTTCCCGGCCTGCCCTCGCCCGGCGTCGTGCCGATGCCGACCGACGGGATGGGCTGATGAGCGGGCAGGAGGGCGGAAGCGAGGCCGCCGCCGCCGCGCCGGGTCGCAGCTTTGCCTCGCGGGCCCTGGGCAGCGGCGCATGGTCCATGGCCAATTTCGGCCTGGGCCAGATCATGCGGCTCGGCTCGAACCTGATCCTGACCCGCATCCTCAGCCCCGACGAT
The DNA here is from genome assembly GCF_000763885.1 of Paracoccus versutus. Classification (GTDB taxonomy): domain Bacteria; phylum Pseudomonadota; class Alphaproteobacteria; order Rhodobacterales; family Rhodobacteraceae; genus Paracoccus; species Paracoccus versutus. The sequence continues at coordinate 8,092 of NZ_JRKO01000072.1, forward strand.
TTCGGCCTGATGGCGCTGGTGACAAGCTTCCTGATCGGGCTGACCATGTTCAGCGACATGGGATTCGGCCCCTCGATCATGCAAAGCAAGCGCGGGGACGAGCCGGATTTCCTCGACACGATCTGGACGCTCAAGATCATCCGCGGCTTCATGATCTTCGGCGCGGCCATGGTCATGGCCTGGCCGCTGGCGCTGTTCTACGACGCGCCGCTGTTCGGCTGGGTGTTCCCGGCGGCGGCCTGCTCGATGATCGTGGGCGGCTTCCTTCCCACCCGGATCGACACCGCCGCGCGCCACCTGCAACTGGGCCGGCTGACGGTGATCGAGCTTGGCAACCAGTTGATCGGCATCCTGCTGACCATCGCCGCGGCGCTGGTCCTGCAATCGGTCTGGGCGCTGGTCTGGGGCAATGTGCTGGGCGCCCTGGTCCAGCTGCTGATGTTCCGGCTGTTCCTGCCCGGACACCGCAACCGGCTGCGGATGGAGCCCGAGGCCCGCGCCGAGGTGATGAAATTCGGCAAGTGGATCTTTTTCAGCACCATCTGCGGCTTTTTGCTGTTCCAGGGCGACCGGATCATCCTGGGCCGGGTGCTGACGCTGAACCAGCTGGGCATCTACAATATCGGCCTGTTCCTGGCGACGGTGCCGGCCATGCTGGGATCCTCCATCGCCGGGCGGCTGTTCATCCCGATGTATCGCCAGCACCCGCCGGCCGAAAGCGCCGAGAACACCCGCATCCTGGCCCGCACCCGCGCCGGGCTGACGGCCTTGCTGCTGGCCGTGGCGGTGATTCTGGCCTGGGCCGGGCCGCCGCTGGTCGAGCTGCTCTATGACCCGCGCTATGCCGCGGCGGGCGGCATCCTGGTCGCCATCGCCTGCATCCAGATGCTGCAGGTCATTCCGCTGAGCTATGAATCCGCGGCGCTGGCGGCGGGGGATTCGCGCGGCTTCTTCGTCGTGCAATCCACCCGCGCGGCGATCTATTCCGCGCTGGTCGCCGGGGGCGCGGTGCTTTACGGCCTGCCGGGGCTGTTGATCGGGCAGGCGCTGGCGCAGGTGCTGTGCTATCCGGCGACGGTCTGGCTGGCGCGGCGGCATGGCTGCTGGGATCCGCGCCACGACCTGGTCGCCGCCACGCTTGCCATCGTCGCGGCGGCGACGGCGCTGAACGGCCATCGCGACGCGGTGCTGGCCGCCATGATACCCTGAGCCGCGCCGCCGGGCATTTTACCCCTTCCGGTTCCGCTTGGGCTGGCGCTATTGCTGCCGGAACGTCACGAGGAGGAGGCACCGGATGAGCGACGACAACACCCCGCGCAAGTCCCGCATCACGCGGGAAGAGGCTCTGGCCTATCACCTGGAACCCCGTCCGGGCAAATACGACATCGTGGCCTCGACCCCGATGGCGACGCAGCGCGACCTGTCGCTGGCCTATTCCCCCGGCGTGGCGGTCCCGGTCGAGGCCATCGCCGAACGGCCCGAGACCGCCTACGACTATACCGTCAAGGGCAACATGGTCGCGGTCATCTCGAACGGCACGGCGATCCTGGGGCTGGGGAACCTGGGCGCGCTGGCCTCGAAGCCGGTGATGGAGGGCAAGGCGGTGCTGTTCAAGCGCTTTGCCGACGTGAACGCCATCGACATCGAGCTGGACACCGAAGACCCCGAGGCGATCATCGACGCGGTGCGGCTGATGGGCCCGACCTTCGGCGGCATCAACCTCGAGGACATCAAGGCGCCGGAATGCTTCATCATCGAGCAGCGGCTGAAAGAGGTCATGGACATCCCGGTCTTCCATGACGACCAGCACGGCACGGCGGTGATCTGCGCGGCGGGGCTGATCAACGCGCTGGAGCTGTCGGGCAAGCGGATCGAGGATGTGCGCATCGTGCTGAACGGCGCCGGCGCCGCCGGCATCGCCTGCCTGGAGCTGCTGAAATCCATGGGCGCGCGGCATGAGAACTGCATCATGTGCGACACCAAGGGCGTGATCTGGCAGGGTCGCACCGAAGGCATGAACCAGTGGAAATCCGCCCATGCCGTCGTGACCGAGGCCCGCACGCTGGAAGAGGCGATGAAGGGCGCCGACGTGTTCCTGGGCGTCTCGGCCAAGGGCGCGGTGACGCAGGAGATGGTGCGGGGCATGGCCGAGAACCCGGTCATCTTCGCCATGGCCAACCCGGACCCCGAGATCACCCCGGAAGAGGCCCATGCCGTCCGCCCCGACGCCATCGTCGCCACCGGCCGCTCGGACTACCCGAACCAGGTCAACAACGTCCTGGGCTTTCCCTATCTGTTCCGCGGCGCGCTGGACATCCATGCCCGCGCCATCAATGACGAGATGAAGATCGCCTGCGCCCGCGCGCTGGCGGAACTGGCGCGCGAGGACGTGCCGGACGAGGTTGCTGTGGCTTACGGCCGCAAGCTGCAATTCGGCCGCGACTACATCATCCCGACGCCCTTCGACCCGCGGCTGATCCATGTCGTGCCGCCGGCGGTGGCGCGCGCGGGGATGGATACCGGCGTCGCCCGCCGCCCGATCATCGACATGGAGGGCTATGTCCAGTCGCTCAAGGCGCGCATGGACCCGACCGCGGCCATCCTGCAAGGCATCCATGCCCGCGCCCGCCAGGCCCAAGCCCGGATGATCTTTGCCGAGGGGGACGACCTGCGCGTGCTGCGCGCCGCCGTGGCCTGGCAGCGCGGCGGCATGGGCCAGGCCATCGTCGTCGGGCGCGAAAGCGACGTGCGCGAAAAGCTGGAGGCGGCGGGCCTGGGCGAAGCCGCGCGCGAGGTCGCCGTGGTCAATGCCGGCAATTCCCGCCACCTGGAGCAATATCACGAGACGCTCTATGCCCGCCTGCAGCGCAAGGGCTATGACCGCGAGGATGCGGTCAAGCTGGCCAATCGCGACCGCCATGTCTTTGCCTCGCTGATGCTGGCGCATGGCCATGGCGACGGTCTGGTGACGGGGGCCACGCGCAAGAACGCGCATGTGCTGGCCCAGATCGGTACGGTTTTCGACGTGACCCCGGCCGACGGCGCCGTGGGCATCACCGCGGTCCTGCACAATGGCCGCGTCATCCTGATGGGCGACACGCTGGTCCATGAATGGCCCGAGGCCGAGGATCTGGCCGACATCGCCACCCGCGGCGCCCATGTCGCGCGCGGGCTGGGGCTGGAGCCGCGGGTGGCCTTCCTGTCGTTTTCCAACTTCGGCTATCCGATCAGCGAGCGGGCGGTGAAGATGGCCCATGCGACCGAGGTGCTGGACGCGCGCCGCGTCGATTTCGAATATGAGGGCGAGATGACCGTGGACGTGGCGCTGAACCCGTCGCAGGCGGCGAAATACCCGTTCTCGAGGCTCAAGGGGCCGGCCAACGTGCTGGTGGTGCCGGCGCGGCACTCGGCCTCGATCTCGGTCAAGCTGCTGCAGGAAATGGCGGGGGCGACGGTGATCGGCCCGATCCTGACCGGCGTGCCGCTGCCGATCCAGATCTGTTCGACCGGCTCGACGGTGAACGACATCCTGAACATGGCCGCCATCGCCGCGGGCCGGCTGGGGCAGGTGAAATAACCCGCCCGGCTAAACGAAAGGCGCCCCCGAAGCGGGGGCGCCTTGCTTCTTGCGGCAGGATCAGAACCGATACGAGGCGCGCAGCTGCACCAGGTCGGTGTCCAGGTCGCGGCCGCTGATGCCGGTTTCGTCTTCCAGCACGTCCTTGAAGTCGCTGCGGCTGTATTCCGCGCCGACGGTGAAGCGCTCGGTGACCTTGAAATCGGCGCCGAGGCCATAGGTCAGCCCGGTTTCCGAGAAATCGTCGACCGAGATCTTGGCCGCGCCCAGCGTGACATAGGGCAGGAAGCGGCCCATGTCGGCGCCCGCGCGCAGCCGCAGCCTGGTCAGGTCGCCGTCGTCATAGTTCTCGTCGGGCGAGATCTTGTTGTAGTCCAGTTCGCCGCCCAGGACGAAGCGGCCCAGGTCGCGCTGATAGCCCGCATGCAGACCATAGCCGTCGTAATCGCCGAAATCGGCCAGCGCGCCGCGATTGCCAAGATCGCCGCTGCCCTTGCCGTATTGCAGACCGGCATAGAAGCCCGTCCAGTCGCTGTCCGAAACGGTCGTCACGGGCGGCGGCACCGCGACCGGCTGCTCGACCACGGGGGGGACATAGCCACCCGCATAGGCGCCACCGGCGACCAGCGAAACCAAAGCTGCGTATCCGACTTTCTTCATGGTGAGTTCTCCATTTAACTCGGACCGCCTGCCTACCACCCGGCGCCCGGATTGGAAGGCTTGCCGGCGTCGCGGCACGGACAAGTGACGGCCCGTTAGCCGCAGGGATGCGGGGCGCGGGAAAAAGCCCGCCGATACAGGGGCTTCGCGCTCAAGCCGGCGTGATGGGGCGTGATGCGGGAACGGAGATATTCCCTAACGCACTGATAACGATGTTTTTTCAGCTTTCCGTTTCGACGGTGTCGCCAAAGCATTCGCCGCGCTCGGCCTGGCGCTGGCGTTCCCGGAAACGGGCGCGGTCGGCCTCGGTATATTCGCCCGCGCAGCGGTGGCAGCAGACGCCGGGCTCGTATTCCGGGCGAGCGCGATCCTTGGGCGCGAGCGGCCGGCGGCAGGCATGGCAAAGCTCGTGGCGGCCCTGCCGCAGCCCGTGGCCCAGGCTGACCCGTTTGTCGAAGACGAAGCATTCGCCGCGCCACAGGCTGTCCTGTTCCGGCACCTCCTCAAGGTATTTCAGGATGCCGCCTTTCAGGTGAAAGACCTCGGGCACGCCCTCGCCCAGCAGGAAATTGGTGGATTTCTCGCAGCGGATGCCGCCGGTGCAGAACATGGCGATGCGCTTGTTGTGGAAGCGATGCGCATTCTCGCGCCACCAGGCGGGAAAGTCGCGAAAGCTGCGGGTGCCCGGATCGACGGCGCCGGCGAAGGTGCCGATCTCGACCTCGTAATCGTTGCGGGTGTCGATCACCGCCACGTCCGGCGCGCTGATCAGCGCGTTCCAGTCCTGCGGCGCGACATAGCGGCCGACGGCGGCGGTGGGGTCCACGTCGGGCTGGCCCATGGTGACGATCTCGCGCTTCAGCCGCACCTTCATGCGGCCGAAGGGCATGGCCTCGGCCGCGCTTTCCTTCCATTCCAGGCCCGCGCAGCCGGGCAGGGCGCGGAGATGGGCCAGAACCGCATCGATGCCTTCGCGCGTGCCGGCGATGGTGCCGTTGATCCCCTCGGGCGCCAGCAGCAGCGTGCCCCTGACCCCGTTCGCGCAGGCGCATTTCGCCAGCGGCGGCTTCAGCGCCTGCGGGTCGGGAAAGCGGGTGAAATGGTAAAGCGCGGCGACGATCAGCATGGGCTGGCCATAGCGCCGCGCGGGGGTGCAATCAAGTTGCCGCATTGACGCCCCCGCCGCCTGCGCCTACCAATTTTCCTGGGATAACAGGAGAGGCGCCATGGCAAAGGCCCTGATCGTCATCGACATGCAGCTGGATTTCTGTCCCGGCGGCCGGCTGGCCGTCGCCGGCGGGGACGAGATCGTGGCGCCGATCAACGACCTGATGGCCGATTTCGACGCCGTGGTGCTGACCCAGGACTGGCACCCCCACGACCATGCCAGCTTTGCCGACAACCATCCCGGCGCGGCGGCCTTTTCGGTCGTGGACATGGCTTATGGCCCGCAGGTGCTGTGGCCTGCGCATTGCGTGATCGGGACCGAGGGCGCGGGCTTTCACCCGGCGCTGGCCGCCGATTGCGCCGACCTGGTGATCCGCAAGGGGTTCCGGCCGCAGATCGACAGCTATTCCGCCTTCTACGAGAACGACCACCGCACGCCCACCGGCCTTGCCGGATACCTGCGCGACCGCGGCATGGAGGATCTGGCCTTCGTCGGGCTGGCGCATGACTTCTGCGTCGCCTGGTCGGCCATCGACGCGGCCAAGCTGGGCTTTCGCGCCACCGTGATCGAGGATGCCACCCGCGCCATCGACCTGAACGGCTCGCGCGAGGCGGCGCGCGAGGACATGAGCAAGGCGGGGGTGGTGCTGGCATGATGATCCCGACCGTCGACATCGCCACCCGCGTCTATAACCACAAGTGGAAGATCGACCCGATCGTGCGCTCGCTGATCGACGACGATTTCTACAAGCTGCTGATGTGCCAGTCGGTGTTTCGCAACCGGCCCGACACGCAAGTCACCTTCAGCCTGATCAACCGCACCAGCCGCATCCGCCTGGCCGAGCTGATCGACGAGGGCGAGCTGCGCGAGCAGCTGGACCATGTGCGCGGCCTGACGCTGACGCGGGGCGAAAGCACCTGGCTGCGCGGCAATACCTTCTACGGCAAGCGGCAGATGTTCCGCCCCGATTTCATGGAGTTCCTGGAGAACCTGCGCCTGCCGGCCTATCACCTGGAAAAGCGCGACGGCCAGTACGAGCTGATCTTCGAGGGCCGCTGGCCCGAGGTCATGCTGTGGGAGATCCCGGCCCTGGCGATCATCATGGAGCTGCGAAGCCGCGCCGTCCTCAAGGACATGGGCCGGTTCGAATTGCAGGTGCTTTATGCCCGCGCCATGGCCCGGCTTTGGGAAAAGATCGAGGAATTGCGCAAGCTCGGCCCCGACCTGCGCATCGCCGATTTCGGCACGCGGCGGCGGCACAGCTTCCTGTGGCAGGACTGGTGCGTGCAGGCCATGGTCGAGGGCCTGGGCGACCAGCGCTTCATCGGCACCTCGAACTGCCTGATCGCCATGCGCCGCGACATCGAGGCCATCGGCACCAATGCCCATGAACTGCCCATGGTCTATGCCGCGCTGGCCGACAGCGACGCGGAATTGCGCCAGGCGCCCTATCGCGTGCTGGCCGACTGGCACGAGGAACATGACGGGATGCTGCGCATCATCCTGCCCGACACCTATGGCACCAAGGGGTTCCTGGACCATGCGCCGGACTGGCTGGCCGGCTGGACCGGCGTCCGCGTCGACAGCGGCGACCCGGCCGAGGGCGCCGAGACCGCGATCCGCTGGTGGCAGGACCGCGGCGAGGATCCGCGCGACAAGCTGATCATCTTTTCGGACGGGCTGGACGTGGACAAGATCCGGGATCTGTTCCAACGCTTCCACGGCCGGGCCAAGATCAGCTTCGGCTGGGGCACGCTTCTGACCAACGATTTCCGCGGGCTGGTGCCGGGCGACGGGCTGGCGCCGTTCTCGCTGGTCTGCAAGGCGGTCGCGGCCGAGGGACGCCCGACCGTCAAGCTGTCCGACAATCCCGAAAAGGCCACCGGCCCGCAGGACGAGATCGAGCGCTACAAGCGCGTCTTCGGCGTCGGCCAGCAGCAGCGCATGGCGGTGGTGGTCTGATCCGCCGGCTCGGTCGGTGCCTTGCCGCTGCCGTCGCATATTCCTTGCCCGAGGCGCCGGATGGCCGTCGAACGAGATCGCGCCGTGGTCACCGTCGTCTTGCAGCAAGACCCGGCTAATCGCGCGCCAGCGGCGCCAGCCCCCGGTTTCGGCGGCTGGGGCAGGGCGGTCGCGCCGCGCTAAAGCCGGTCTCGCCAGCGGTTCACCAGCGGATAGCGGCGGTCGAGCCAGAAGGCCTTGGTCGAGATGCGCGGCCCCGGCGCGGCCTGGTAGCGCTTCCACTCGCTGCCATAAAGCAGGGTCTCGACCTTCTTGACCGTCTCGGGCTCGAAGCCCTGCGCGACCAGATCCCTGAGCGCCAGGTCCTTCTCGACCAGCCCTTCCAGGATCGCGTCCAGCACCTCATAGGGCGGCAGGCTGTCCTGGTCCTTCTGGTTCGGGCGCAGCTCGGCCGAGGGGGGCTTCGAGATGATCTGCGGTGGGATCACCTCGCCCGCGCGGCCCAGCATCCAGTCGCGGTGGTTTTCATTGCGCCAGCGGCAGGTCTGAAAGACGCGGGTCTTGTAGAGATCCTTGATCGGGTTGTAGCCGCCGGCCATGTCGCCATAGATCGTGGCATAGCCCACCGCGACCTCGGACTTGTTGCCGGTGGTCAGCAGCAGCTCGCCGAACTTGTTCGACAGCGCCATCAGCATCACGCCGCGCAGGCGGGACTGGATGTTTTCCTCGGTCGCGTCGGGCTGGGTGCCCGCCATCAGATGCGCCAGCGCGTCGCCCACCGCGTCGCGGGCGCCCTCGATATGCACCGTGTCCAGCCGCGTGCCCAGCCGCGCCGCGCAATCGGCGGCATCGTCCAGGCTGGCCTGCGAGGTGTATTCGCTGGGCAGCATGACGCAGCGGACGTTTTCCGGGCCGATGGCGTCGGCGGCGATGGTGGCGACCAGCGCCGAGTCGATGCCGCCCGACAGCCCCAGCACCACCTTGCGGAAACCGGACTTGCGCATGTAGTCGCTGAGGCCCAGCGTCATGGCGCGATAATCCTGTTCCCATTCGTCGGGCTGGTGGTCCATGCGCCCGGGCACCGCGCGCCAACCGGCGGGCGTGCGGGCGAAATCGACATGGGCCAGCATCTCGTCGAAGGGGGCCAGCTGCATGACCTTGACCGCGCCGCCGTCCTCGCCGGGGTTCAGCACGAAGCTGCCACCATCATAGACCTGGTCGTCCTGCCCGCCGACCGAGTTCAGGTAGATCAGCGGCAGCCCGGTCTCGACCACGCGGGCGACCATATGGCCCATGCGCAGGTCCAGCTTGTTGCGGTGATAGGGGCTGCCGTTCGGGACCAGCAGCATCTCGGCCCCGGTCTCGGCCAGGGTCTCGGCCACTTCGGGCCACCAGGCGTCCTCGCAGATCGGGCTGCCGATGCGCAGGCCGTCCAGGCTATAGGGCCCCGAGATCGGGCCGACGTTGAACAGCCGCCATTCGTCGAACAGCTGCTTGTGCGGCAATTCGTGCTTGAGCACCCGCGCCGCCACCCGGCCGCCCCTGAGGATCCAATAGGCGTTGTAGAGCCGGTCCTCCTCGGCATAGGGGCCGCCGATGCCGATGGCGGGGCCGTCGACGCAATCCCGCGCCAAATCGACGATATGCGCCATGGCTTCCTGCGTGAAGCCGGGCTTCAGCACCAGGTCCTGGGTCTGGTAGCCGGTGATGAACATCTCGGGCAGGGCCAGCAGGTTGGCGCCGGCCTCGCGCGCCCTGGCCCATGCCTCGCGCGCCTTGGCGGCATTGCCGGGCAGGTCGCCCACGGTCGGGTTCAGCTGTCCAAGGGTGATGCGGAACGTGTCGGTCATGGCGCTTCCTTACCGGATCTTGCCCCCGTTGATAGGCGACGGCGCGGCAAAGGAAAAGTCGGGCTTTGCGCCGGCGCGCCCCTTGCGATAAACCGATGGCAAAAGCAGCAACGAGGCGGAGTGCAGCACCCATGAAGGCAGCCCTTGTCGCCTGCGCGGTGATCCTGGCCGGCGCGGGCATGGCCGGCGCGCAGGCGGTCATCACCAAGCAATATGACGACGGCGGCGTCTACGAGGGCACCTTCCGCAACGGCAAGCAGCACGGGCGCGGCACCTACAGGCTGCCCTCGGGCTATGAATATGCCGGCGACTGGGTCGAGGGCGAGATCCTGGGCCAGGGCGTGGCGAAATTCCCCAACGGCTCGGTCTACGAGGGCGCTTTCGCCGGCGGCAAGCCGCATGGCAAGGGCAAGATCACCTATGCCGACGGCGGCAGCTACGAGGGCGACTGGCAGGACGGCCAGATCGTCGGGCAGGGGGTGGCGCGCTATGCCAACGGCTCGGTCTACGAAGGCGGCTTCCTGAACGCGCTGCATGACGGCAAGGGCGTGCTGACCCAGCCCAACGGCTATCGCTACGAGGGCGACTGGAAGCAGGGCGTCAAGGAAGGCTTCGGCAAGATCACCTATCCCGACGGCGCCAGCTACGAAGGCGAGATGCGGGCGAACCAGCGTTCCGGCCAGGGCAAGCTGACCATGCCGGACGGGCTGGTCTACGAGGGCGGCTGGTCGGCGGGGCAGATGGCCGGGCAGGGCAAGCTGACCCAGCCCTCGGGCGACGGCTACGAGGGGCGCTTTGCCAATGGCAAGCGCGAGGGCAAGGGCGTCGCTACCTATGCCAACGGCGACCGCTACGAGGGCGATTTCCGCGCCGACAAGCGCTGGGGCGTCGGCACCTTCGCCGGCACCGACGGCTATGTCTATACCGGCGACTGGGTCGAGGGGCGGATGGAGGGGCTGGGCCGCATCACCTATCCCGACGGCTCGGTCTATGAGGGCGCGCTGATGGCCGACCTGCCGCATGGCCGCGGCCTGATCACCTACCCGGACGGCGCCAGCTATGACGGCGAATGGGTCGCGGGCGTGATCGAGGGGCAGGGCGTCGCCAAATACGCCAACGGCCTGGTCTACGAGGGCGGCTTCAAGCGCGGCCGCAACGAGGGGCAGGGCCGGATGACCTATCCCGACGGCTATGTCTATAACGGTGCCTGGCGCGACGGGCAGCGGCACGGGCAGGGGCAGGCGACCTATCCCGACGGCACCACCTATGACGGCTCGTTCGTGGACGGGCTGCGCCACGGCAAGGGCCGGCTGATCGCGCCGGACGGCTTCCGCTACGAAGGCAGCTGGAAGCAGGGCGAGATCGACGGCGAAGGGGTGGCGACCTATGCCAACGGCGACGTCTATACCGGCCATTTCGTCATGGGCAAGCGCCAGGGCGCGGGCGTGATGCGCTATGCCACCGGCCAGGTCGCCTCGGGCGAGTGGGAAGACAACCGGCTGGCCGTGCCCGCCGAGGGTGCGACAGTGCCCGAGGGTGCCGAGACGCCCGAAGGGGCGGTGCCGGCCGAGCCGGCCGTGGCAGAATAGGCTAGGGTTCGGGGCGGGCGTCCGCCTTCGCCTTGTTCGCGTCGGATGCGGCGGGCGGCTCCCGCCATGATCTGTCATCGCAGGGCCGGTCGAACCAGGCGCGGTTCTTCAGCGCCGCATTGTCGAGATTTCGCCATTCGCAGGGCGGCAGGAGCGACGAGTATTTCTGGCCATCGAGCAGAAAAACAGCACCAAGGAGGCCGGTGTAATAGCCGTTGCACGCTTTGCGGCGCGCGTGCATCAGGAGATATTCCACGGAGTCCTGTTCTTCCTCTCGGACCTTGGCGTTGGTCTGGGCATCGTAAATGCCGGAATCACCGAGTTTGTAGGATGTGATGCTGACATAGCGATCGTCGAAGCAAACGAACTCGATATCGCGCGCCAGAATCTTTCTGCCATCGGTAGCGAACAATGCGATAGGCGCTCCGGGAAAGTAGTATTCCAGCTTGAACATCATTCCATTTGGCAACGTCACGCTTTTGGGCGCGTGTCTGACCCATTGCACACCGGCGACCAGCGCCCACAGCAGGAAAAGAAAGACCGGAAGCAAAAGCAGGTGGCGGCCAAACTTGCGCAGCATTATCGCGGTTCCTTGGGATCAAGGTAAATGCTGCGCTTGCGGTCCTTGAGCACTTCTGCCGAGAAACTCGTGCGCCACCTTCCGCTGATGTGATAGGGCGTGCCCCCAGGTTCGAAATTCATATCCAGCGGATCGACGAAATCGTCAGTGAATTCGAAACTGATGTCGCCGGAAATACGGAAGATCTCGCCATAATCCTCGGCCCATCCTATGAACAATCCTTTGACGGTCCCGTCGCCATGGGAAAACGCGACACTACCAAAATTATAAGTAAACCGGAAATCGTAAGCAACTGGTCCGGCTCCCTGCTTTCTGGCGGCATCAGCAATCTTCCCCGAAAGTCTGGGAAAAGCCCCTTCTGCGCCATCGCGATACGCCTACTGCTCGGCAATCCCGCGCAAATGCCCGATCTCATCGAGGGTCACGGCGCGGCCGCCGCCAAAACAGTAGTGGAACACGAAATCCAGGTCTACCCACCGAACGGAACTGGGCGGGAAACCGGACGTGAACTCGTGAGACGCGAACTCTGTCTCGCCGGGCATATAGGGCACGGCCTCGCAGCGGCAGTTGTAATCCTCGCCCGGATGGCTGGTGTCAGGCGGGTCGTCCCTTGAAAACACCCGACCATCGTTCGCGCGATGGGTCGCTCGTACCCGATCATCGTTCCAGCAGCGCCAGACGTATTGGTCTGCCGGCCCAGCCTGTGCTTCAGGGTCAGCCGAATCGGAATGCCCTTGCGCAGATAAGCATCGAACGCCGTCCGATACGCTTCCGTATAGATCATGTTCATGCCAGAGAATCCCCGTGTCGCCGGGGATACTCCAACAGAAACTGCCAAGATTCGGTTAATGGTGCGGGCGTTGCGGCCCGTTCTAATCCACCAGCCGCACACCCGCGCTCTCGCCCCAATGCGCGAAGGGCAGCACCCGCCCGTTGCGGCGGCTTTCGGCCACGAGGTCCAGGTCCACCTCGGCCTTGACCCATCCGGGCACGTCCATCAGCCCCTCGGCCAGGACGCCGCTTTCGGGCCACAGCCCGTCCGGGGGCGCATAGATCGCCGCGGCGCCGCGGTTCTCGTCGATGGCGGGGTTCCAGTCCACATCGCCCACGGTCGGGGCCTGCACCACGACGCATTGGCTTTCCAGCGCGCGGGCCATGGCGCCGATGCGGACCCGGTTGAACCCCGCCACCGTGTCCGTGCAAGAGGGCACCAGCACCACCTCGACCCCCGCCTCGGCCAGCACGCGGCCCAGCAGCGGAAACTCGCTGTCATAGCAGATCAGCACGCCCAGCCGCCCGACCTCGGTGTCAAAGACCCGCAGGCCGGGGGCGCCGACCACCTCCCAGTCCTCGCGCTCGAACCGGGTCATGACCTGCTTGTCCTGATGGCCGATCCGCCCCCGCGGCCCGAACAGCACCGCACGGTTGACCGGGCGCGGCCCGTCGAAACAGGGCCCCGAGGCGGCCAGGATATGCACCCCATGCCGCGCCGCCAGGTCCGCATGCAGCGCGTCGCGCGCGGCCTCGTGCCGGGCGACCTCGTGCAGCGAGGCTTCCAGGTCGCCCGCGACCAGCGGCCCGCCCAGCGAGGCCAGCTCCATCGCGCCATATTCGGGAAAGACCAGCAGGTCGCAATCGGCGGCCTGCTCGACCCAGGCCGAGATCTTGGCGCGATAGGCGTCCAGATCCGCCAGCCAGTCGAAGGGATAGGCGGCGGCGGCGATTTTCACGATCCGGCTCACAGGGTTTTCATCCAAAATTGCAGGGGTTTGCGGGAAGGTGCGGCCTCGCCGATGTCCTTCCATTCGAAGCCGGCGACCACGCCCGGCAAGGGCGCATAGCCGCGCTTCAGCCAGAACCCGTCCAGCGGGCGATAGCCCTGGGGCCGCAGCGGGTGGTCCTCGGGGCGGATCACGCTGCAAAAGGCGCTGTAGCGGCGGCCAAGCGCCCGGCCCTGCGCCTCGCGCCCGTCGAAGAAGGCGTGGCCCAGGCCATGGCCGCGATATTCGGGCAGCAGCACCGATTCGGCGCAATAGAAGATCTCGTCCAGCCGCTCGGGCCGGCTGGCGAAGGCGGCGGCGAAATCGCCGGCATGGTCCTCCATCGGCGCGCCGGTCGCGGCGCCGACCATGCGGTCGCCGTCCCAGGCCGCGACCACCACCGCGCCGGGCGACTGATAGGCGCGCAAGTAGTCGCGTTCATAATCCAGGTCGCCGTCGTAGAGATAGGGCCAGTCGCGGAACACCGCGATGCGCAGCCGCGCCAGGTCGTCCAGCGCGGCGGCGACCGCCTCTCCGGTCAGGCATTCGGTGCGGATCACGCCGAGACCTGCCCCGAAACCTCCCCCGAAACCTGGCGCATCCAGTCGGCGAGGTTGTAATAGGTCGTGACCCGCGCGATCCGGCCGTCGCGGATGGTGAAGAAGGCGCCGGCGGGCAGGACGTATGTCTGGCCCTGCGCCTCGGGCAGGCCCTCGTCGGTCGCCAGATAGGTGCCGTTGACCACGAATTCGGCCGCCGCCCGGTCGCCCGCCTCGTTGGCGAAGATCACCATGTCGGTCAGTTCCTCGCGATAGCTGCGGGTCATATGGGCGTTGAACGCGGCGAAGGCGGCCTTGCCGCGGCGGATGCCGCCCTCGTTGACGTGATGCTCGACCTCGTCATGCAGATAGCCCAGCATCTCGTCGGTGCGGCCGGCGTTGAAGGCGTCGTAATAGGCGGCGATCAGGGCCTTGGTATCCATGGCGGTCTCCTTCTTTGGTCCCCCCTCTAGCGCGCCGGGTGCCTGTCGTCACCTCCGCCCTTTGGCGGAGATGGCCCCCCCCCTTTTTCACCTTGCTTGTGGGAGTCTCAGGATTTCCTCGTGCGTTTTGATTGCGTCCTCGATGTTTTCGAAGAGGATGAGGCCTGCGTTGTGCAGGACGGCGCCCATGGAGCACATGGAGCGGA
>NZ_JRKO01000073.1 GCF_000763885.1 Paracoccus versutus
ACCGCGGCCGCCAAAACAAAGAAGGGAGCTTCAAGTGCATTGACCCAGGCATGACCCACAGAACATAACCGAAGGGTGGGTCAGTTCTCGATGACAAACCCGGGTCAGTTCTCAGCGACATTCAACACCGCGCGTTTCCCTGCCTACAAGGATCTGGCGGGCTTCGACTTCTCGGCCAGCGAGGTGAATGAGGCGACGGTGCGCCAGTTGCACCGCTGCGAGTTCATGAGCGGCGCCGAAAATATCGTGCTGATCGGCGGGCCGGGCACCGGCAAGACCCATGTCGCGACCGCACTCGGCATCCAAGCCATCGAGCATCACCGCCGAAAGGTTCGCTTCTTCTCGACCATAGAACTGGTCAACACCCTCGAACAGGAGAAAGCCAGGGGCAAGGCCGGGCAGGTCGCCGAAAGCCTGACCCGCCTCGACCTCGTGATCCTCGACGAACTGGGATACCTGCCCTTCAGCGCCTCCGGCGGTGCATTGCTCTTCCATCTGCTGAGCAAGCTTTACGAACGCACCAGCGTCGTTATCACCACCAATCTCAGCTTCAGCGAATGGGCGACGGTCTTCGGCGATGCCAAGATGACCACCGCGCTGCTCGACCGGCTTACTCATCGCTGCCACATCCTGGAGACCGGAAACGACAGCTTCCGCTTCAAGGCCAGTTCAGCCGCAGCAGCCCAGAAAAAGGAGGGGACGTCACATGCCTTGACCCCAGCTTGACCCTCAATCCATAGTCAGAGGTGGCTCAATTCTCGATGGAAAACCCGGCTCAGTTCTGGGTGAAAATCAACACCGAACACGCATAATGTATCACGGCACCTTTCGTGAGGTCAAAAATCATATCGACACATAATAGAAGTAATCACTCACTAGTATCAACCCTCCAGGCAACCTCATTCTCAACTCACCAAGGCACCTCAGTCATGTTAGGCAAGCATCCAGCCGGGCCGCGAACGGCCGGCCAAAGGTCGGTCCGATGGTTGCGACTATCGGGCGCTGGCAGCTTCGCTCAGCGTCCGTGAAGCTATCGGCAGAACCACGATCGCCTCAAAGCCGGACGAGCTTTCCGGCCTTGGCGATTGCAAGGTGAGCTTTGACGAAATCCGATCGGCAATGCTCGCGGCGATGGCAAGGCCAAGCCCGCTGCCTTCCGTTCCGGCTGTCCCCCTCTCAAAACGGCGGGTCAGCCGGCCAAGTGCTTCTGTCGGCACGACGGGGCCTTCATTGGCGACGCTGAACGTGCCGTCCGCGCTGAGGCTTACCGTGATTGGTTTGTCGGATGCGCCGTGCCGCAGGGCGTTCTCAATGAGGTTGCGGCCGATGATGCCAAACGCATCGGGGTCGAGGTCGGACATTACCGGGTGCTCCGGCAGGGCGAGCGCGATCCGGTTCGGCGCTGTCCTCTCGATATCGTCCACGACCAGACGGGCGGTGATGCGAAGATCGGATAGATGATCGAGCCGCAACCGCCCGCCTTCTGCTCGGGCCAGTTGCAGAAGCCGTTCCGCGGTCCGGGCCAGCCGCTTCAACGAGGCCTCGATCTCGGCAGCCCTGTGGCCGGCACCGGTATCTTTCGTTTCCACCTGTATCCGCTGGGCCTGCGCGATTGCGCCTGCCAGCGGTGTTCGCAATTCATGCGCTGCGTTGGCGGCGAAGGTGCGTTCGGCCTCGAATGTGGATTTGAGTTGCGCCAGAAGCACATTGATCGCCGTCCCCACCGGGGCGGCCTCGACGGGAAGATCGTCGCAGGCGACGGGGGCGAGGTCGCGCGGCGAACGCGCGGCCAGCCGGTCGCGATAGCGGCGCAACGGGGCCAGACCCGAGCGGACAGTCAATACGATCGCCAACAGTGCGGCAGGGATGAATACCAGCAGCGGCAACCCCAGGCCCGCCCAGACATCGCGTGCCGCCGCCGCGCGATGGGCAAGCGGCTCGGCGACCGTGAGGCGGATCGTGCCTTGCAGGGCGTCCTCGCCATACAGGCGATGGGTTGCGGTCGTGCGAAAGCCCGGCCCGTCCCATTCAGGGAAGATGGCGGGATCGGCCTCATGCGATTGCAGAAGAATTCGCCCTTCGTCATCGCGCACGATATAGGTGAGGAATTCGTCGTGGTCGCGCAGGTCGGCAAGGTGCTGCGTCACACCTTCCTCCTCACGTCCGACGATCTCGACAGCGGCCAGCGGCAGCAGGCGCTGCGCCGCTTCCTGTAGCGACGAGTCGAAGATCCTGTCCATCTCGTGCCGCAGCATGACCGCCGTGACGGCGGCGGCCGCGATCCACAGAAGTGTCAGAAGGATACCCAGCGACACCCCCAACCGCATCTGAAGGCTGCGTGGCATCGTCATGGCGAACCCAGCCGGTAGCCCAACCCGCGCTCGGTCTCGATCACCTCGGCGCCCAGCTTCTTGCGCAGCCGGCTGACATGGACCTCGATGGTGTTGCTTTCCACCTCCGTATCGAAGGCATAAAGCTTTTCCTCAAGCTGTGCCTTGGACAGAAGCTGCCCCGGGCGGGTGAGGAACGCCTCGAACAGCGCCCATTCACGTGCGGTGAGCTGCACGGGCCGGCCGTCGCGGCGGATGCTGCGGCAGGCAAGGTCGACGGCAAGCGTGCCGTGGACGATGATCGGGTTGGGATTGCCGCTATAGCGCCGCGCGACCGAGCCGATGCGCGCGGAAAGCTCGGCCAGATCGAAGGGCTTCACCAGATAGTCGTCGGCGCCGGCGTTCAAGCCTTCGATCCGGTCCGAAATCTGGTCCAGCGCTGTCAGGATGATCACCGGCGTCACGTCGCCGCTGGTGCGCAGCGACCGAAGGAAGGTGATGCCGCGTCCGTCGGGCAGCATGAGGTCCAGCAATACAAGATCATAGCCGGTGCCGGCCATCGCATCGCCGGCCGCGTCCAGGCGCGTGACCCAATCCACCGACTGGCCACCCGCAGCGATCTGGTCCCGCACGGCGGCACCCAGAACGGTATCATCCTCGATCAGCAGGATCCGCATGATCTTCCTACTCATTTGCCTCTGGCCATTATGGCGACCCGGGCTGACGCAAAGCTGATGGCGGGACGCCCCGGGCTTCAGCATCCCGTCAGGTTCGCGGCGCAGAATGTCATCCAGTGGCCGTTATACGGAGTGTGGTCCATGAAGAGATCGCTGACAATTCTGACCTTTCTCGTGGTCCTTCCGTCCGGGGCTGCACTTGCCGGCGACGACTGTGCCGTGCCGCTGGCAGACTGGCAGCCAAGAAGCGCGGTGGTGCGGCTCGCGGAAGAAAACGGATGGGTGGTGCGGCGCATAAAAATCGACGACGGCTGCTACGAGATAAAAGGCACAGACCGGGAAGGACGCCGCATCGAGGTGACGGTCGATCCCGGCACGCTTCAGGTGATCGAGATCGAATACAAGGACGGAGATGATCGGCGCTCCCGTGAGGGCAGAGAGCACAAACATGACTGAGATGATGAAGGGTGACGCCATTCAGGACGTCGCCGATACTACGCGCACGGTGCTGGTCTGGGATCCGTTGGTGCGCAGCTCTCACTGGGGTCTGGTTGCCGCCTTTGCAGTGGCATGGCTTGCGGCGGACGAGGTGCAGCCGCTTCACGAGGCGGCCGGTTACGCGGTGGCGGCGTTGCTTGCCCTCCGCCTGATCTGGGGTTTCGTTGGCAGCCGCCATGCCCGTTTCACGCAATTCGTGCGTGGCCCCGCCGCGACGCTGGCCTATCTCGGGGACATGCTGCACGGGCGCGAGCGACGCCATCTCGGGCACAACCCGGCTGGCGCCGCGATGATCGTGGCACTCATGGTCACGCTTTCCGGCACCGCGCTGAGCGGCTGGCTGCTCGAACAATCGATCGAGGAAGCCCGGGCCGTGACGGTTGCGGGCGAGCACGGAAACCGGGAAGTCAGAGGGGACAAGACCTTGAAGGAGGTGCATGAAATGCTGGCCAACATGGCTCTGGTTCTCGTGGCCTTGCATGTTGGGGGTGTGGCCGTCACCTCATGGCGCCATCGGGAGAACCTGCCCCGTGCCATGGTCACGGGCCGAAAGCGCCCTCCCGGCACAAATGACGTGACCTGATCGTTACGCATTCCCGCTGCTGTTCGGGCCCC
Source organism: Paracoccus versutus (assembly GCF_000763885.1). Lineage (GTDB taxonomy): Bacteria > Pseudomonadota > Alphaproteobacteria > Rhodobacterales > Rhodobacteraceae > Paracoccus > Paracoccus versutus. The sequence continues at coordinate 4,121 of NZ_JRKO01000073.1, forward strand.
GCCTGTTTGGCGGGGCCTGTTTGTTTTGTGTAATCGCTGCGGTTCGTCGCGGCAGGCTGACGAGAAGCTGACGCAGGTTTTCCGCGGCGATCAGGATCACGTCAGCCGCCCCCTCCAGATTGGTTTCATCAGGCAACCAAGGCTGAGGAGCATAGCCATGAAAACCATCCTGACCGCCACCGCATTGGCGCTCGCGATCCCCGCCGGGGCCGCGTTCGCTGGTGAGAAATGCAACGTGCCGACCGAGAACATGCAATCGTGGGACGCTCTCATTCAAGTGACCGACGAGTTCGGTTGGACCATCTCGAAAATGGAACTCGACGACGGCTGCTACGAACTGAACGTCATCGACCAGGGCGGCAACAGCCTGAAGATGACCGTCGATCCCGGAACGCTCGAGGTGATCGACGGCAAGGTCAAACGCTGGAGCGACGGCACCAAGCCCGAGAAGCGCAACTGATGGCCGCAAGGGTCCACCTCATCATTGAGGTGGACCTCTTTCCACACGGGCGTTCGCCTCGGCCATAGCCGGGAAAGTGCCCCCGAGATGATCGTAAAGGACATTCGAACCATGAAAACTCTATTGATCGCCGTAGCCGCTCTCGCGGTATTGCCTGCGGCGGGGGCGATGGCAGGTGACGACTGCCATGTGGGGCACGGGGCCTGGCAACCACGCGAAGCGGTAATGCAGGCGGCAACCGGCCTCGGTTGGCATGTTGAGAAGATCGAGGCGGACGACGGCTGCTGGGAGGTCAAGGGACGCGATGCCCAGGGCCGTCGCATCAAGGCCAAACTGGATCCCGCGACGTTGCAGGTCGTCAAATTGCGCCACAGGGATGGCCAGCAGATCCCCGAGCGGGATCGCGGCAATGCACCCACCGTCGCTCCGTCGGCACCCCCCTCCAATCCGCTGTTCCAGAACGGCACCCCGCCCGTTGTGCGGGTGAACTGATATATCAGGCAGAAGAGAGCAGAGTCATGAAATCCATCCTTGCAGCACTCGCGCTGACTTCGACCTTGGTGGCGCCCAGCCTTGCCATGGCCCGGCCGGTTACCCTCACCACCACCCTGAACACGTACGGTGGCGATGGTGCCTATCTCGTCCTCTACGTCACGGATGCGCAGGGGGCGTATGCCGGAACCCTGTGGATGGCCGGCGGCAAGTCGAAGTATTACGAACATCTCAGCGACTGGTATCGCGCCACCGGCGGCGACCTGGCGCAGGTCGACGGCATCACCGGCGCCAGTGTCGGCGCGGGCCGGTCACTCGAAATCACCCTCGACCTTGCCGATGCGCTGTTCGATGCGGGCTATACGCTGCATGTCGACGCCGCCGTCGAGGACATGCGCGACAGCCCGAAGGACATCGCCGTGCCGCTGACGACGGCAGGAGCGGGAAAGCCTGCGCCCGGCCGCAGGTATGTCGCCAGCCTCCGCTACGACATGTGAGGCAACGCCATGATCCGCACGCTGCATCGCTGGCCGGGTCTGCTGGCCCTCATTCTCGTCATGGCCCTTGCGTTGAGCGGCGCGGCGCTCTCGGTCTTTCCCGCGGCCGAGCGGCTTTCCACGCCGCAGGCCGAGGCCGGGCTGACCGTCGCCGATCTCGCAGGACGTATCCTGGCTGCCTATCCGGGGGTGGAGCAGATCCGGCGCGCGCCGTCGGGCCGGATCACCGCGTTCTGGTTCGACGACGGCACGCCCGGCGCGGCGGTAATCGACCCGGCGACCGGCAAGGGCATCGCCAGCGCCGATCCCGATCCGGTCAAACGCTGGTTGACCAACCTTCACCGTTCGCTGTTCCTGGGCGATGCCGGTCGTATCGCCATGGCCATTGGCGCCGTGGCGATGCTGATCCTGTCGGTCTCCGGCGCGATGCTGGTCGCGCGGCGCATGGGCGGCTGGCGGCGCTGGTTCGCCCCTTTGCGCGGGCCGGCGTCGAGCCGCATCCATACCGGGATCGCCCGCGTGGCGGTCGCGGGGCTGGTTTTGTCCTCAGCGACTGCACTGTGGATGGCCGCCTCGACCTTCGATCTTCTGCCGGATGGAGCCGCACCGCCGACCTTTCCGACTGAGGTCAGCGGAAGCACTGGGGTCTCGCTTGCTGCGATGGAGCCGCTCTCCGTGATTGCTGTCACGGAGTTGCGCGAGCTGAGCTTTCCCTATCCTGGCGACGCCACGGACGCCTTCACTCTGAAGACGGATCGCGGCACCGGCTATCTCGATCAGGGGACGGGTGAGCTTCTGGCCTGGGCCGAGCTGACGATGTGGGAACAGATATCTGAAACCATCTACATGCTGCATACCGGGCAGGGGGCCGCATCTCTCGGCCTCGTGCTGGGTGTGCTGGCGCTCGGCGTGCCGGCAATGGGGGTGAGTGGTCTTGTGCTCTGGTTCGCGGGGCGGCGGTCAAGGCCGCGTCTCCGTGGCAATCATCCTGCAAACGGCGCTGCGACCATCTTGCTGGTGGGCTCGGACGGCGGCAGCACCTGGGGTTTCGCTGCGACGCTCCAACATGCGCTGACCACGGCGGGCCAGCATGTTCATGTCGCGCCAATGTCCGGTTTCGAGCCGGCGCGCTATCCGCAGGCCGAACGGTTCGTCATTCTCGCCGCCACCTGGGGCGAGGGACAGGCTCCCGCCACGGCGAAGGGGTTCATTGAACGCCTCGCGGCGCTGGAATCTGTCCCTGAGGCCCCGCTTGCCGTGCTTGGTTTCGGCGATCGCAGCTTTCCCGCGTTCTGCGCGTTCGCCGATGAAGTCGGGAGTCGGGCTGCTGCCAAAGGCTGGGCGCAATTGATGCCCTTCGACACGGTCGATCGCCAGTCGCCGCAGGATTTCGCCCGCTGGGGCCGCGCCCTGGGGGCGGCGCTGGGGATCGAGCTTACGCTCGAACATGTGCCAACCCCGCCCGTGACGGGGCGGCTCACCCTGATCTCGCGCCGTGATTACGGGGCGGAGGTGCAGGCGCCGACCACGATCCTGCGCTTTGCCCTACCCGAGGCGACGTTTTTGCAACGGCTGACAGGTCGGGGGTTTGGCCGGTTTCAGGCCGGTGATCTCCTCGGCGTTCTGCCCGAGGGTGCGGATCTGCCGCGCTTCTACTCGCTGGCCTCCGGACGGCGCGACGGGTTCGTCGAGATCGTGGTGCGCAAGCATCCCGGCGGCCTCTGCTCGGGTCAGCTTCTGGCGCTGAAGCCGGGCCAGGCGATCCGCGCCTTCGTCCGGCACAATCCGGCTTTCCATGCCGCAGCAGGACGCTCGCCGCTGATCCTGATCGGCGCCGGCACCGGCATCGGCCCGCTTGCGGGCTTCATCCGGGGCAACAGCCGCAAGCGGCCCATCCATCTGGCCTTCGGGATGCGCCACCCCGACAGCGATTTCCTGTATCGCGACGATCTGGCCGGCTGGCAGGTCGATGGCCGTCTGGCGCGATTGACCACCGCGAACTCGCGCGGGGCAAAGCCGCGCCATGTCCAGGACGCGCTGCGGGCCGAGAGCGCTGAACTGATCCGGCTGGTACACGAAGGCGCGCGCATCATGGTCTGCGGCGGGCGCGACATGGCCTCGGGCGTGGCCGAGGCGCTGACCGACATCCTCGCGCCGACGGGTCTTACCCCGCTCGCGCTGAAAGCGGAGGGGCGCTATGCCGAAGATATCTACTGACCCGGGCCGCCACGCGCTGAACGGCCCGACCATGGGCACTCGCTGGTCGGCGCGTTTCCACGCCGATGCCGGGCTGGACCCCGCCCCGGTGCAGGCTGCCCTGCAAGCGACCGTGGCGGAGGTTGATGCCGCAATGTCGACATGGCAACCCGACAGCGACCTGATGCGCCTGAACCGGGCGCCCACTGGCGCCTGGGTGGCCGTTCCTGCCGGCTTGGCCGAGGTGCTGAACCTCGGGCTGCGGATCTGTGCGGCATCGGGCGGTGCGTTCGATATCGGCATGGGCGATGCGGTGCGCGCCTGGGGTTTTGGCCCCGAGGAAGCCAGCGCTGAAGCCATCCGCTGGGCCATGGTAACCACGCGCCCGCCCGCGCATGAGGTGCTGGAGATCGACCGCGCGGCCGGGTTGGTCAGGAAACATGCACCCATCACGCTCGACCTGAACGGCATCGCCAAGGGCTACGGCGTCGACAGGTTGGCCGAAATGTTACGGGGCTTCGGCATCACCGGGTTCCTTGTTGGCATCGACGGCGAGATGCGAGCCTCCGGGCTGCGGCCCGACGGCATGCCCTGGACCGTCGCCGTCGAGGCGCCCGATCCCGAACGCCGCGCGCCCCATTCGGTCCTGATGCTGCAAGATGCCGCCGTCGCCACCTCGGGCGATTACCGGCATCATGTCACCGTTCAGGGCCAGCGCCTGTCGCATACGATGGACCCGGCGACGGGCGGCCCGCTGCGGTCGTCGCCGGCCTCGGTCACGGTCGTCACGGGCAGCTGTGCCGAGGCTGATGCCTGGGCAACCGCGCTGATGGTGCTGGGTCCGCAGGCTGGCGGCGAACTCGCCGCACACCTTTCCCTCGATGCGCTGTTTCTGATGCGCGAGGCAGACGGCATCCGGCCCCATGCCGTCGGGGCGCTGTTCGACAGCCCGATGGTATCGGCGGCAGGCCGAGAGGGTCTGGTTCGTGCCTGAGGTCTGTCCATTCGTGCAATAGGTCTTTGCAGGTTTCGTCAATTCTCGTGCGAAAACGGACAGCCTATGTCTATCCCAAGCCCGGCGGCGTCTGTCGATGCCCGCCGCGGCCAGAACCACTTGCCAGATACAGGAGATCACTATGCGGACTGTAAAATCTTTCACCACCGTCGCTGTCGCTCTCGCCCTCGCGCTGGGGTCAGCTGGCATTGCCGCCGCGCAATCCCATGATCATGACAGCCATGGCGCGGGGGCTATCGAGATCACGCTGAACGATGGCGCCAAATGGCAGGGCGATCAGAACATGATCACCGGCATGACCGCGATTCACGGAACCATGGCCGCGAACCTGGACGCGATCCACAACGGCACCCTGCCTGCCGATGCCGCGAATGGGGTCGCTGCCGATGTCCAGAAGCAGGTTGATTTCATGGTCGAGAACTGTGTGCTGGAACCCGAGGTAGACGAGCAGTTCCATATCGTCCTTGGTGAGGTGATGACCGGCATCTCGGCATTGGAGGCCGGCGAGGTCGAGACTGGCGCGGTGACGATCGTTCAGGCGTTGAACGCCTATGGCGAGCATTTCGAGCATCCGGGCTGGCAGATGATCGACTGACGTCATGGGCGCAGGCATGGGCCGGCGCGGGCGTCACGCCTGCGCCGGCCTTGTCTTGCACGGGCAGCGCCCCTCCAGCAGGTCGGCATCGGCCGTCAGGGCCGTCGCCATGAAGTCCAGAAACAGGCGGATGCGCGCGGTCTGGCGCAGATCCTCGTGAATCAGCAACCACAGGTCCAGCATGAAGTCCTCGGGCAGCGCGGCGGCGCGGATCAGGCTGGGGTCGCAATCAGCGATCACGCAAGGCAAGGCAGCGAGTCCGATCCCCGCCTTCGCACCGGCATGGGCGGCGATGATCGAGTTTGTCCGGTAAACCTGTCGCGCATCCGGCCACCAGCGGGCCAGATTGCGGCTGAGCGGGCCATGCGCAGAGCCGTATCCGATCCAGTCACCCTCGGCAGGATCGCCCAGCGGCCGGTCCGCCGCGGTATAGGCGGCAAAGGCCAACCGCCCGACCCGCCGCCCGATCAGCGTCTCCTGTCCCGGATTGCCGATGCGCAGGGCCACGTCCGCCTCGCGCCGGGTCAGGTCCAGCACCCTATCCGCCACCACCACCTCGATCTCGATCTCGGGCCATTCGGCGCGGAAGGCGGCGACATGGCGGGGCAGCACACCCACCGCCAGCAGGTCGGTCGTGGTGATGCGGATCGTCCCAGTGGGCCGCTGGTCCTGTCCGGTAACCTTCAGCGCCAGCGCGGTGATTTCTTCCTCGATGCGGATGACGGAATCGCGCATCTCCTCGCCAGCCTGGGTCAGAGCATAGCCGCCGGGCAGCCGGTCGAACAGCCGCACCCGCAACCGCGCCTCGAACGCGCCGATGCGGCGAAAGACGGTGGAATGGGTAACGCCAAGGCTGCGCGCCGCTCCTGAAAGCGACCCCGCCCGCGCCACGGCCAGAAACAACCGCAGATCGTCCCAATCCTGCGCCTGTGCATTCATGCAATGATCCCTTGTCGAAATTGCCACTCCTGATCCTGAAAGAACAGCATATCTTGAGGTCACAAGCAATGACCGCCCCACCGGACGGCGACATGAAAGGAACCAGCCATGACCAAGACCATCCTGCGCAGCGACGAATTTTCCTGCCCCTCCTGCGTCACCAAGATCGAAAAGGCGCTGGCGGCAACTCCCGGCGTGACCGCCGCCAAGGTGCATTTCAACACCGGCCGCATCGAGGTCGAGCATGACCCCGCATCCGCCCCGGTCGAGGCCCTTGTCTCGGTGGTGAAATCCACCGGCTACGAGGCCCGCCCCGCCGCATTCTGACCGATCCCTTCCAGTCCGGCCGTGCCTGCCCGCGCGGCCGGGCCTTCACATCATGAGGCCCCGCATGTTGACCCCTATCCTGACAATCCTTCGCCAGCCGGCCAGCCGCAGGAAGTGGCTGACCATCATCAGCGGCAGCCTGATCGTGCTGGGCCTGATCGCCCTTTACGGGTTCGGCCTGCGTGGGCTCTGGGCGGCATCCATGCTGGCGGCGGCCTTTGTCGCCGGCTCTGACATCGCCTGGCGGGCGTTCCACGCGTTGCGCATTCGCCATTTCTCGATTGAACTGCTGGTGACCGTTGCGGCTATCGGCGCGCTGTTCATCGGCGAATATTGGGAATCCGCCGCCGTTACGTTCCTGTTCAGCTTCGGCGCCTGGCTTGAGGCGCGGACGCTCCGCCAGACCCGTGGCGCGCTGGCCGATCTGCTGAAGGCCGCGCCCGAGATCGCCACCGTGATCCGCGACGGCCAGCCGGTCGAGATCGCCGCCAGTGCTGTCCAGCCGAATGAGGTCGTGCTGGTGCGCGCCGGAAACCGCATCCCCGTCGATGGCGAGGTGATCGACGGCAACGCCGCCGTGTCCGAGGCCGCCATCACCGGCGAGCCGATCCCGGCCGAGAAAGCCCCCGGCTCCCACGTCCATGCCGGCACCATCGCGGAAAATGGCGTGCTGCGCATCCGCGCCACCGGCATCGGCGCCGATACCACGCTGGCCCGGATCATCCGCCGCGTCGAAGAGGCGCAGGAGGAACGCGCCCCCAGCCAGCGCATGATCGAGCGTTTCGCGCAATGGTATACGCCCGGCATCATGGTGCTGGCGCTGGGTGCCTGGGCGGTGACGCAGGACATTCGCCTCGCGCTGACGCTGCTGGTCGTGGCCTGCCCCGGCGCGCTGGTGATCTCGACGCCGGTCTCCATCGTCGCCGGTATCGGGCGGGCGGCGCGGTCGGGGATCCTGATCAAGGGCGGGCAGCATCTGGAAAGCGCGGGCCGCATCGACATGCTGGCGCTGGACAAGACCGGGACGCTCACCGAGGGCCGCCCGAGTCTGGTCGAGGTGCTGCCGCTGGCGGGTATGGACCGCGCCGAGTTGCTGCACTGGACCGCCATCGCCGAATCCGGCTCGGATCACCCCTTGGGTCGGCCCGTCGTGGCCGCTGGTCGTGCCGAGGGTGACATTCCCGCGCCGGAAGCGGTCGAGGAAGTGGCCGGCATGGGCCTTGTGGTGAACCACGCGGGCCGGCAGGTCGCGGCCGGCAACCGGCGGCTGTTCGACAGGCTGGGCATCGCGTTCGACCCCGAGGCCGAGACCGCGCTGTCCGGGGTTTTGGGGCGCGGGCGCACGCCGATCATCGTGGCGCTGGACGGGCGCATCGCGGGCATCTTTGGCCTGTCCGACCAGCCCCGCCCCTCGGCCAAGGGCGCAATTGCCCGGCTGCGCGACATCGGGGTCGGGCGCATCGCCATGCTGACCGGCGACCAGCCGCAGGCCGCCCACGCCATCGCTGCGGAAATCGGCATCGACGAGGTTCATGCCGGGCTGCTGCCCGAGGACAAGCTTGACCTGATCCGCCGCTTTCAGGCCGAGGGCCGCCATGTCGCCATGATCGGCGACGGCATTAACGACGCCCCAGCGCTGGCTGCCGCTGATACCTCGATCGCCATGGGGGCCGCGGGCTCGGACGTGGCGATCGAGACCGCCGACATTGCGCTGATGGCCGACGATCTGGAGAAACTGCCCGAGGCGATGGCGATTTCCCGCGCGACGCTGAGCAATATGCGCCAGAACCTCGTCATTGCGCTGCTGACCGTGGCCGGGCTGCTGTTTGGCGTGTTCAGCGGCGATGTGCATATGGCCGAGGGCATGCTGATCCACCAGCTTTCGGTGCTGGTGGTGATCGCCAACGCCATGCGCCTGCTGCGCGTCCCGCGCGGTCCCGGCGGACGCCGGCCTGCGCAGGCAGCGGTGCCCGCGACCGCCTAGGCGCTTGTGCCTCGTCGACAATTCCGCTCCCGTGTCCATGGCGCGGGGGCGTTTTCATGGGGGATGACATGACCGATAGCAATGATGCCAGACAGATCGGCGAGGTTCTGGATTTCTGGTTCCCCGAGGGCCGCGCGCTGGATATCGACCCTGACCGCCATGCCGAGCTGTGGCGCTGGCGGATGCATGGCGGCGCGGACGGTGCGATTGCGGCGCGCTTTGGCCCGCTGACCGAACGCGGCGCGGCGAGGGCGCTGGATCATTGGGCCGGGACGCTCAGGGGCCGGCTGGCGCTGATCGTGGTGCTGGACCAGTTCCCGCGCTCGCTGTGGCGGGGCAGCAAGCGGGCCTGGGCGCAAGACCCGGCGGCCCTGGCGCAGGCGCTGGAAGGGTTGGAAAAAGGAGACTGGGCGGCACTTGGCCTGCCGTGGTTCCAGATCGCTTTCACCCAGCCCCTGGGCCATGCAGAGGGGTCGGACCATCTGGCCCGCATTGATCGGCTGACCGCCCTGCGCCGTGACATTGCCGCCCGTGCGCCGACGCCGTTGCGGCCGCTCTATGCCTCGCTCGTCGATCAAGCGGGGCAGGTGCGCCGCATCATCGCCAGCTTTGGCCGCCACCCGCACCGCAACGCCATCCTTGGTCGCAGATCGACGCCCGAGGAGGAAGCATATCTGGAAAAGGGCGCGTTTCCGCATCTGCGCGCCTTTCGGGGGTGAGCGCATCCCCACGGGTCAGGTGGGCTGCGCGACACCCGTCAGCGCCTGTCCGGCAACAGACGCCTTCAGCCGGCGGATCGGGTCCGACAGCAACCGCAGCCCGTTCAGCACCACCAGCACGGTGCCGCCTTCATGACCAATCACCACCAGCGGCAACGGCAGATCGAAGAACAGCCCGCCGATGACCAGAACCACCATGGCGCCGATGGCGAAGGTCAGGTTCTGCCGGATCACCCTTGACGTTCGGCGCGACAGGCGGTGCGCGTCCGCAAGCCGCTCCATATCCTCGGACAGCAGCGCCACATCGGCGGCCTGAAGCGCCACCTCGGACCCGGCCGCGCCCATGGCGATGCCGACATCGGCGCGGGCCAGCGCCGCGGCGTCGTTCACGCCATCGCCGACAAAGGCGATGCGGCCGGTTGCGGCCAGTTCGCCGACTTCACGCACCTTGTCCTGCGGCAGCATCCCGGCATGGATCTCGTCCGGTTCCAGCCCAAGGCTAGCGCCGATGCGCAGCGCCACCGGCCTGCGATCCCCGGTCATCATGACGATGCGGCGGACACCACTGTCGCGCAGGGCCGCGATCGCCCCGGCGGAACTGGCCCGTGCCTCATCCGCCACGCTGACGGCGCCCAGCACGGTGGCGCCGCGACCCAGATAGACGACCGTATTGGTGCCATCCGCCAGCGGCTGCAACGCGGGGTGATCCGTTGCGGCCTTCATGTCCTCGGCAAGATAGGCATTGCCCGCCCAAATCGGGCCAAGTGCATCGGACCCTTCGATGCCGATGCCTGGCCGGGCGTTCACATCGGCCACCTGCGCCGGATCAAGCCCGCGGCTGGCGACCTCACGGCGGATCGCGGCCGCGATATGATGCTCGGAATGCGCCTCCAGCCCCGCCAGCAGCGACAGGAACCCGGCCTCGTCGCCATCCAGCGCGACGATTTCCGTCACCTCGGCGCGGCCGGTGGTCAGGGTGCCGGTCTTGTCGAAGGCGAAGATATCGACCTCGGCCAGCGTCTCCAGCGCGCCGCCGCCCTTAAACAGAACACCGCCCCGCGCCGCCGCCGAAAGGGCCGACAGGATCGCGGCGGGGACGGAAATGACGATGGCGCAGGGGCTGGCGGCGACCAGCAGCGTGGCGGCGCGGTAAAGCGCCAGTTCCCAGTCGCCGCCCAGCCACCAGAACGTGGCAAAGGCGATCACCGCACCCGCTAGCACCGCGACCGTGTAGCGCTGGCCGAACCATTCGCTGAACCGTTCGGAGGGCGCGCGGGCGGCCTGTGCCTCGGTCACCAGACGGATCATGCGGGCGATGGTGCTGTCGCTGACGCTGCGCGTGACCTCGACCTCCAGCACGCCGTCGAGGTTGATCGTGGCCTCGAACACCTGCGCACCGGCCTCTTTCGACACGGGCATGGATTCGCCGGTGATATTGGCCTCGTCGATGCCGCCGCGCCCGGTGACGACCACGCCATCACTGGGCACCCGGGCGCCGGGGCGCAGCACCACTACATCGCCGACGGTCAGCACCTCGGCGGGAACTTCCTCGACATCGCCGCCCGCGGTCTTGCGCAAGGCGGTCTCGGGGCGCAGCGCCATCAAGGCCTCGATGGCGCGGCGGGCCCGGCCAAGCGCGCGTTCCTCCAGCGTGGTCGAGATGCTGAACAGCGTCAGCAGCACCGCACCCTCGAACGGGGCGCCGACGATTGCGGCGGCGATTGCCGCGACGATCATCAACAGGTCGATGTCAAGCACGCGCGCGCGCCACAGCTCCGACAGCGCGCGCCAGCCGGTCGGCAGGCCGCCAGCCAGATAGACCAGCACCAGTCCCGGCAGCTCCAGAGCGTCGAAAGCTCCGCTTGGTAGCCACCTGCCGGCCGCCGCCATTGCCATGCCGAGCACGGTAACGAGCGAAAGGGTCAGTGACAGGTCAATAGTTGGAAATCGCTTCATGTCAGGTTCCTGGCTGGCGAGGTCGCGGCTGGCAGCCGCCATCGCTGGCTGGGTGAGTGGATCAATCGGATGGCTTATGGCACCGAAATGCAAAGGCCGCGATGGCTATCCAGACGGCGCTGCGCAGGATCATCGCGCCCATGGTGCGTGCCTCCCATGCGCCGCCGGCACCGACATGCCACAGGAAGGCGGCGAAGACGGCCACCGTGGCCGTGGCGATGGCCAGCGACAGCAGCGGCGCCCACCCTGCGCCGCGCAACAGGCCGATCCCGGCCAGGACATAGGCAAATCCCGCGACGAAGTTGAACCACAGCACGAATGGCACCACTGCGCCCATATCGACGCCGCCGAACAGCGCCCTGCCGCCCGAAACGATGGTCAGCAGGCCGAAGATCACCGCGACGGCGGCGGCAACGGTCTGGCTGCGCGGTCTTCTCGTCATGTCTGCCTCCGGAGTTCGGGGTTTGGGGAGCGGCCGGGCGGGCGTGGCCCGGCCTGCCATGGGTTGCGGGTTGCGGCGCGCGGAACGGACCCCGCCTCAGGCCCGGCCAAACATGCGCCGCAGCACATCGGTCTTGAGCCAGAAATGATGGTAAAGTGCGGCGAGGATATGCAGGAGGACCAGCGGAACCAGCGCCAGCCGCGCGATGGAATGGGCTTCGCCGATCGCCTCGACGCCGGAAATCCACGCCGCCATGCCGGAAAGCGCCATCAGGATCAGCAGGAGGTTGAGAGCCGCATGCATGCCCGTGGCCAGAACTTTCAGGGCCGGGTGCTCGCCTTCCGGCAGGCCCGGAACGCCGCGCCGGCGGCGCAGCACCAGCCGCCACAGAACGAGAACGAGGATCAGCGCGCCGGCAACGGCATGAGGATTGATCGTCGGCTGGTTCGGCAGCATGCCGTCCATCCGCCCGTCCCATACCTTGACGATGCCGTCATGCATGAGGATCTGGAAAAAGACGAGGGCCGCAATCGTCCAGTGCAGGATGATCTGGGCTCTGGAATAGGATGTCGGTTGCATCTTGGTTACACCTTTTCAAGGTCGCGTGGTATCGGCCACTGTCGTGCGACATCCGATCCGCCGCAGGCATGACGGTGGCGAGGATCGGCGTGTGAGGGCTTGGGTCATGTCTGCCTCCTGACTCCTGACCATCACGCGCTAACCAGATGGCCGTCGCGCAGGTGGATCAGGCGGTCGAAGCGGTCGAAGATCTTCTCGTCATGGGTGACGGTCACGATGCAGGCTTCCTGCTCGGCCGCGAGCTTGCGCATGAGGTCCATCACCAGCCCGGCGCGCGCGCCGTCGAGCGCGGCAGTGGGTTCGTCGGCAAGGATGATGCGGGGGCGGTTGGCCAGCGCGCGGGCAATCGCCACGCGCTGCGCTTCGCCACCCGACAGCAGCGCCGGCTTGACCATCGCGCGATGGCCGACCTCCAGATAGTCCAGCAGTTCACGCGCCCGCGTCCGGCCTTCCTCGGCGGGCAGACCGGTAAGATCGAGCACGACCGCGACATTCTCCTGCGCCGTCAGGAAGGGCAGCAGGTTGTGACTCTGGAAGATGAAGCCGATCTTGTCGAGCCTGAGACGCCTCAGGTCGCGCCGTAGCCATTTGCCGTCGAAGACCGGCTCGCCGTCCAGCACCACCCGTCCCGCCGATGGGGCGAGGATGCAGCCAATGATGTTGAGCAGCGTCGTCTTGCCCGAACCGGACGGACCGAGCAGCGCGATCACCTCGCCGGCCCGCACGGTCAGATCGACCGCGCGCAGGGCATCGACGCGGGTTTCGCCCTCGCCGAAATGCTTGGCCACGTTCGAGACCTCGATGAGGATGTCGCCGAGCGCCATGTCGGTCAGCTCCCGAGCGCTGTGGCCGGGTCGACCTTCATCGCCGCCCGCACGCCGAGCGCCGAGGATAGAAGGCAGACGGCGGCGATGATGCCGGCAAGGACCATGACGTTGAACGGCTCCAGCACCACGCGACGGGGAAAATAGTCCTTCACCGCAAGGATCAGCATCAGGCCGATCCCCCAGCCCGAGGCGCCGAGGATCAGCGCCTGCTGCACGATCAGCGCGATGATGGTGCGGTCGGGCGCGCCGATCAGCTTCAGCGTGGCGATCTGCTTCAGCTTCTCCATGGTCATCGTGTAGATGATCAGCGCGATCACCACGGCGCTGACGGAGAGAAGGATGCCGAGGAACAGCCCGATCTGGCGGCGCGCCTTGTCGACGACCGAGGCCAGCAGCAGTTCCTCCTGTTCGGCCTGAGTCATGGCGGCGAGGTGCTTCCATTGGCGCACGGTCGCGGTCAGCAGATCGACATCGGCGCCCGGCGACATGCGGGCAATTATGGCGGCGACCGATGCGGACTTGACGGAGACAGCCCCGCGCGCGGCCTGCACCCGCTGAGCGGCCGGGTCGAGCTCGGTCTGCAGCGCCATCGCGTCGGCCAGCGTCACATAGACCGCCGGATCCCCGCCCGAGTTCATCGCCCCTTCGACCAGGCCGACCACGGTAAAGCGGTTGCGCCCGAGCCGGATCGTCTCGCCGGGCAGCAGGCCGGTCTTGCGGTCGGCCACCAGTTCGAAATGACCGGCGCCGATGCCGCGCCCCTCGGCGATCGCCTGCGGCCCGCCGGGACGCCCCGACTCGTAGCCGACGACATAGAGTCGCAGCGTGCGCCCAGCATGAGGCGCCTCGAGGTTCTGATAGTTGACCGCGCCGGCCTCGGCCACGCCGGGCATCCGCGCCACCGCGTCGCGCGTGTCGGCGGGGATGCTGGAGGCTTCCGCGAACGGTCCCTTGGTACCGGCCTCCACCACCCAGACATCTGCGGCCGGTGCCTTTACCACCGCCAGCGCGTCCGAGACGAGGCCGTTATAGATACCGATCATCGCCAGCACGACCGTCATCAGCAGCCCCAACCCGAAACAGGTCAGCACGAACCGGAACAGGCCATGGCGGATGTCCTTGAGCGCGAGGTTCATGGCGCCTCACTGCCGCGGGCGCGCCGACCCTCGGCCGCGCCCTTGGGCGGATGGGCGACGATGGCGGCTCCCTCGGGCAGTCCGCCCGTGACCTCGACGCGACCGCGATCATCGCGGACGCCGAGGGTCAACCCCACCCGCGCGAGACGGCCGTCTCGCACCGTCCAGACCGTGCCGCGATGGCCGTCGAAGCCGGTGATCGCGACCTCGGGCACCATCAGCGCGGTCGTTCGTGTGCCGGTCAGGATGCGCACTTCGGCCTGTTCGCCAAGAAACATCTCGGCGGGGCAGTCGGCGCAGGTCAGCCAGACGCGGCGTTCTTCGTTCACCCGGTCGCTTTCGATGCCGATGCGGGCGATGGTGCCATGGAATTCGGCCGAAGGCTGCGATCGCAGCCGGATCGTGCCCGGCTGGCCCCGGACAAGCTGGCCGGCACGTTCTTCGTCGACGTACGCCTGGATCCAGATGGTGGCCGGGTCGATCAGGGTGAAGATCGCATCGCCGGCCTTCACCACTGTGCCCGGCTCGGCATGGCGCGCGACGATCAGTGCGTCATAGGGCGCAAGCAGCCGGTGATGGGTGAGAACGGCTTCCTCCTGCCGCAGTGCGGCAGCCGCGTCAAGGCTCTGTGCCCGGATCACTGCCACATCAGCCTCGGCCACGGCCAGATCGGCGCGGGCCACATCCTCGTCGCGTTGCGCTTCCTCGGCGCGTTGGACCGACGCGATATCACGCTGTACCAACCCTTGCTGACGGCGGTTCGCCGCTTCGCGCTCGGCCAGAACGGCACGGGCGCGCACCACGGCTGCGGTGGCCTTGGCAAGATTGGCCTCATTGGCCGTCACCGCTGCGTCCGCGCGGGCAACGCGCGCTTCCTGCTCGGCGGAGTGAAGGACGGCCAGTTCCTGCCCCTTGGCCACGCTGTCCCCGGCATCGGCGGCCAGCGAGGTCAAGGCAGCGCCCACCTCGAAGCCGACACGGCTGAGTATCCGCGCCTCGACGGTGCCGAGCCCGTAGATGCGAAGGTCCACATCATGTTCGGGCTGAACGACCACCACCGTCAGCGGGCGTTCGGTGAAGAACAGAAAGCCGGCAGCGACAGCCGCCGCCAGAAGAAGACCCGACAGCCAAATGCGCCGCATCGTCTATTCTCCTTCCGCAGCCAAAAGCCGGCACTGTGCGTCGAACAGGCGCAGCCCCTCGGCTCGCAAGTCGAAATCGCGGGCGCCGAGCGCCCAGCGGATCGCCACGCCCTGCACGAGCGACGTCAGTAGCGCCGCCGCATCGTTTGCGGCGATGTCGCCGCGCAACGCGCCGATGTTCTGGCCGGCCCCGACCTCCATCGCCAGAAGGCCGTGGAAGGTCGTGAGCCTGCCGTGAAAGGTGGCGCGCAGCTTTGCGTTGGTGACGTTCAGTTCGCGCGAAAACAGCAGCATGGGAAGGGCAGGGGTGGCAGCGATCTGCGCGAACTGTGCGGAAATCAGTGCACGCAACCTGACGATCGGGGTGTCTCCGAGGCGCAATGCATCCTCCCACGCCGTTGCCAGCCCCTCGGCCACATGCTCGGCAACGGCCTGCCAGAGTGCCGCCTTGGTCGGGAAGTGCCGGAACAGCGCGGCCTGCGTGACGCCGATCTGCGACGCGACCGCCCCCGTCGTCACCCGGTCCGGCCCGATCCGGTCGGCCAGGTCGAGCACGGTGGCCACGATCTCGGCCTTGCGAAGCTCCGCTGACTTTCGCACGGGGCACCCCGTTAGTTAGTGAGTAGTCACAAACATATTTAGGCAGCCTCATGCGATGCGTCAATCACTGGGCATCATTTTCTGCATGCATTGATTGCCGCGACACCGGGAACTAGGTGGGCAAGAGGGAGGCCGGCCTATCTCTGCCCCCGACGCGGCGAATACGGAAGACAACACGTAAGTTCGTCTAACGAAAGCTAAGCCGCAGCTCTGAAAAGTGCAGAACCATCTGGTTCAAGTTGTTTTATTAGGAGGATTACGTTTGGTGCGGGGGAGCGCCGATAAAGATGGTTGCGCGCTCCCGCAACCATCTTTGCTGGCGTCGATTGCAAGTTATGATCGACGCCGGTCCCCGCAACCATCTTTACTTGCTCGGGGCGCAAGTGAAGATTAGATCCTGCCCCCGCAACCAATGAGACCAACACTCCCGAGGAAACCCCTCCGGGAGTTTTGTTTTTTGTGCCGGTCTTTCCCTCCTGACGCGCCACCCATTCCAGAATGGTCGCCAGATCGCCGTGCAGGCGGGCGTAAACCTCGCCGCGGCTCGGGCCGGGGGTGAGGACGATCTTCTCGATCAGCACCCGCATCGGTGCAGCAGCCTCCTGCCGCTCCTCGGGCTGGTTCAGGGCCTCGATCAGCCGGGCGATCTTTCTGGCATAGAGCGTGGCCGCATTCGGCAGCATGTCGGGCACGTCGCGCGGCGCCTCGGCGAGCAGGGCGGCCAGTTCCTGCTTGCGGGCTTCCAGCCCACTCATCTTCTCCTTCATCGACGGATGATACATGCCGTCGGCGATTGCCTCGACGATCTGGGCGATCTGCTTCTCGATCCTGCCGAGTTCGTTCTCCCATCCGGCGGTGTTGGCGCGATGCTCGCGGTTGAGCCGGTTCAGCTCCTCGGCATAGCTGCGCACTGCTGCCTCGGCGGCCTCCGGCGTCATCAGCCGGTCTTTCAGCCCGGCCAGAACCCGGTCCTCCAGCACCTCGCGCGGGATCGTGCGGTTGTTGGTGCAGGTGCCCTTGGTGCTTTAGGTCGAGCAGGCGAAGCGGCCGGAGCCGCGAATGGCGTAAGGCCCGCCGCAGCAGCCGCAGAACACCAGACCCGAGAGCAGGGTCTTCGGCCGATGGGTGCCGTTCAGCCGGTTCTCCCGGAAATGCCGGCGGATGCCCTCGCCGACATTGTGACCTGCCCCCCGGAAGTTCCCTCGCCGTGATGTAGCGTCTGCCCAATCTGAAGGAGCAGACGAGATGAGGAAGAGCCGTTTTACCGATGAAGAGGGGACCGTGGCCCCAGTGGGGCCGCGTAAGC
>NZ_JRKO01000074.1 GCF_000763885.1 Paracoccus versutus
CTCGCTGGCGTCGGGCGATTCCGCGGGCCCCGCGGGGGGTGCCGCCCCGGTCGGGCGCGGGGCCGCGGGCGCCGGGGCGGCGGCGGGCGCGGGCTGGGGCGCGGCCGGGGGCGGGGCCGCGCCGGCCGGCGGGGCGCGCACCGCCGACATCGAGGACTGGACCGGCGCCGCCTGCTGGCCGGCCTCGGCGGCGACCTGCGCGCTGATCTGCTGGCGCGTGCCCGCGCCGCCCGGCCCGGCGAAATTGTCCAGCTCCTCGATGGTCGAGGGCGCGGCCGAGGCCAGCGCCGCCCCCGCCCTTTGCTGCGCCGCCGCCGCGTCGGGGGCGGGGATCGCGGCCTGGGCAAGGCTGCCTGCCTGCTGGCTTTGGCCATCGGCCTCGGCCGCATTCGGCGCGGGCTCTGCCGCGGCCCGCGCGGCGCCGATCCGCGCATCCGCGCCCTCGTTCACCTGCAGGGCGTCGGCGCGTTCGGAAAGCCGTTCCCGCGCCTCTTCCGCCGCGGCTTCGCCGCGGTCGCCAAGGTTCTGGCCGAAACGCTTCGCGCCGCCGCCGCCGCCACCACCTCCGCCGCCGCCCTTGGCGCGGGGGCCGCCCTTGTCCTTGGCAGCCGCGGCCTTGCCCTTCTCGTCCTTTGTCCGGCGGCGATCCGCGCCGTCCCTGTCCTTTTTCTTCTGCGGGGTGCGGTCCGGCGCGGTCTCGGCCGCCCCGGCCGGCGCGCCGGCGATGGCGACCGAAGGCGCGGGCTTCGCCTCGGCCGCGTTCTCGCCGCGCGCGGTTTGCGAATCATCTGGGGCTTTGCTCGCGGGCGCGGTCGCCCCCGGCCGGCCGCCGGGCCTGGTCAGGCCCGAAACCTGCCCGCCCGCGGCCGAGACCTGCGAGGTCATCATCGGCGTCAGCACCGGCCCCGCCCCCGGCGCCACCGCACCCGGCCGGGCCGGGGCCTGCGACAGCGCGGGCGAGGCGGCGAAGGGCGCGGCCCCCGCCAGGGCGCGGCGCATGATCCGGCCTCGCAGCGACTGCCCCGCCGCCCCGACCTGCGCCCGCCCCCCCGCCAGGACCGTCGCGGCCGCCGTGTCGGCGGCGGTTTCGGCCGCATCGCCGGGATTCGAGACCAGCGATTTCGCCTGCACCGCGCCGCCGCCGCCCGAGCGGCGCTGCTGCACGACATGGGCCAGCTCATGCGCGATCAGGCTGTCGCCCGCCGTCGAGCCCGGCCGATAGCGGCCCGGCGCAAAGGCGATATCGCTGCCCGAGGTCAGCGCCTGGGCCCGCGCCCGTCCCGTCGCCTGCGCCGCCGCCCCGCCGGTATGGATGCGCACATCGGAAAACGAGGCGCCGAAGCCCGTTTCCATCCGGGCGCGCAGGCTGGCGGGCAGCGCCGCGCCGCCGACAAGGCTGCGCTGCAGCAGGTTCAGCGGTTGTGGGGCGTTGTCGTGGCCGGTCGCGGCCGAAGCCGGGGCCGAAACCGGGGCGGGGGCCGGGGCAGGCGCCGCCGGGCTGCGCGAGGCGTCGGCCGAACGGGTCGAAACGGGGCCGGACCTGGCCTTCATCCTGGGCCTCCCGCCTTGCGGGGCACGCCGGAAAGAGGAAGTGGACCAAGCCGTAGCAAGGTCCACTCCCAGGGACTTGAACCCTTCGGCATCCGCCGACCAGACGACTCGAACGCAGTTTCCCGGTTCGAGATCCCCTTCAGCCTAGCATTTCCGCGGGTCCGCTCCAAAGCAATTCTCCGCCTCAGGGCAGGGTCGCAGGCAGGCTGGGACTGCCCATCCCCGAATAGGCGTTGTCGGCGAAGGCGCCGATGAAGACGTCGGGGCGGCCCCAGCTTGGCTCGTCGTTGCCAAGGCTGACCCAGCGTATCCCGACCGAGGGGCCGTGGCAGAAATTGCCCCTGACCTCGACCAGCGGCCCGAACCAGCCCCACAGGCGGATGCCGTCGCAATCCAGCCCGATCGGCTGCTCGCCATCCGCCAGCGGCACATAGCCGGCGTCGATGGCCTGGTTGCCGTTGATCCGCGCCGACAGGGTGCTGCCGATCCAGATGCCGCCGCGCTGGCGGGCCTGCCAGGGCAGGCGCAGGTCGATGCGGTTGTCCTGCACCTCGACCGAGCGCAGGAAGATGAAGTTCGACCGCGACCGGCCCGAAGAGCCGGCGACGCGGATCCCCTGGGCGAAGCCCGAAACCTGGTTGCCGCGGATGCGCGCGCCCTGGCCCGGCAGGGCCAGCAGCGCGGCGACCGGGCGGGCCAGCGTCTTGCCGCGCGCCGGCCCGCGAGAGGCGGCGACGGTGATGCCGGTCCGGCCGTGGACCAGGCCGTTCGTGGCGGTCAGCCCGTCGCGCAGGGGCTGGAACAGCGGCCCCATCCCGGCCGGGATGGTGGCCGAAGAGCCCAGGCCGAAGACCGCGCGCGCCAGGTCGCGGCGAAAGTCGCGCAGGAAATCGTCCATGATCTCGGGCGGGTGGCTGGCGCCGCCGGGGGGCTGGTTGGTTTCCGCGACCCGTTCCCACAGCTCGCTGCCCAGCGTCGCATGGGTGGAGAAGCTCAGCGTGTCGCGGCCCCACATGCCGTTCGCCATGGCGATGCCGTGCCGCGCCACCACGGGCGGGCCCGGCGGCGGGGCAAAGGCGAAGACCGGCCCGCCGACGAAGTCGAAGCCGCCGTCGCCGTCATGCAGGGTGATGCGGTCCAGCAGCACCTCGCCGACCGCGCGCAGGGTCTCGCCCCCGGCGGCGAGTTCGGCGGCAAGGTTCAGCGGATCGGGGCGGATGGCGATGACGTTGTCCTCGATCTCGGCATGGCCGGGATCGGCGGCGGTGACGCCGCTGTCGAACTGCCCCAGGCTCAGCGTGCAGCGGCGCATGGCGAAGCGGCGGGTCGGGCGGGCCGGCCCCGACACCTGCCGCACGGCCGCGGGGCCGGGTGCGGCAAGGCCGGCCGCGGTGATGCGGATCTGGTCCAGCCGCACCTCGCCGCAGTCGACGAAGTCGATGACCGCGCCGTCGCCTGCCGCCAGCGCCTCGGCCGCGAAGTCGCGCAGGTCGACCGAGCGGCAGCGCTCGAAGCGGATGATGCGCCGCAGGTTGCCGCGCAGGATCGTGCCCGGCCCGATGCCGCCGACGATCAGGTCGCCCTTGTCGGCGACGACGATGGTCGCGGCCAGGTCGCGCACGCCGGCATTCAGGCAGATGCGGGCGTTGCCGTCCGGGGGAATGGTGTCGATCACCGCCTGGACCGAGGCCCCCGGCGGCACCGCGATCTCGCCGCAGCCGTCCGACAGGCGCAGGAACAGTTCGTCCAGCGCCTCTTGCACGGTATCGGCCTCGGTGCCGACGCGGGCGCCGTCGTAGCCGGTGAAATCGGCCTCTTGCCGGCACAGCTTGCGGCTGCGCCTGTCCAGCCATGCGCGCAGGATCATCGGCGTCGCCGCCGCGCCCCGCTCCAGCAGCGCCAGCGGCGCGAACTGCCGCTCGGGGCCGTGGGCGGTGGTGACGGCGGGGCCGTTGGCCTGGGGCGCCAGCACGCGGGCCTCGGCCTGCCACCAGTCGCCGGGCTCGAAGACGCCGGCGACCTCGGCGATCAGCCCGTGTTCCAGCGTCAGCGTGGCCGCGCCGGTGCCGGGCCGTTCCAGGAGGCCCGACCACAGCCGCAGCTTGAGCCCGTCGCTGCCCAGCGGTGCGGGGCTGAAGGGCGGTGCCGGGGTTTCGGTCAGCGGGTCCAGCAGCCGGAACTCGCGCAGCGAGCCGGCGACGACATCGCCGCCGTCCAGCCGGAACAGCATCCCCTGCATCCGGCGCGGGCGCAGGAAGCCCGCGGCATTGACCGCGCCGGGGGCGGCGTCGCCGCGCTCGATCGCGTCCGAGGTCAGCTCGACCAGGTCGCCCGCGCGCAAGGGATCGTTCGCGCCGACGCGGACATGGGTGACGGCCGCGCCGGGCGGCTGGTCGGGCATCAGGGTGCAGGGCCACAGCCCCGCCGCATTGTCGCGCGACCACTTGAACCGCGTGACCGCGCCGCCGCCGGTCGTGACCTCATGCACGACCAGCCGATACAGGCGGTTTTCCGTGCCGCTGTAGCCGCCCGGCACCGGCAGGTCGCAGGGATCGGCAGCGGCGGTGCCGGCGCTGGTGCCGAAGGTGACGCTGCCCGTGGGCAGGGTCAGGCGGTCGAAGGCGGCGGCGATGGCCGCGGGATCGCTGAGCCCCGTGACGGGGGCCAGCTTGACCTGGGCCACCACCTCGGAGCGGCTGGTCGTCTCGCGGCCGGGGCCAAGCGCCTGTTCGCGCAGGCCGGGATCCTCGACGGCGGTGACGACGCGCTCGGCCAGTTCCAGATAGGCCGCGACGCGCGAGCCCGGCGCCCCGGCCGAGGCGGCGCGCAGCTGGTCCGCCGCGGGTCCGGTCAGGTCCGGCCAGGCGGCCTCGCGGGCATCGGCCAGCAGCCCGCCGATCTGGAAGCCGCCTGCGCACCAATGCAGCACGGCCGCGGCGGCGGCGGGGGCCTCGGTTTCGATCAGGGCGACCCAGCAGGGCTGCGCGCCGGGGGCGAAGACGGCCTGCGCCCCGTTCAGCGTGACGACGAAGGGGGCGTAGCTGCCGGCCGCCGGGATGTTGAGCACGGTGCCCGCGACCGCCACAGTCGCCGGCTGGTCGGCGCGCATCCAGACCCGGCAGGGCGTCGGCGCGGCCAGCGGGCTGCGCAGCGGCACGGCGACGGTTCCCGCCCCGCCGCCAAGCTGAAGCCCCGGCAGCCGGTCCAGATACTTGCGCGAGAAGTCCCGCGTCGCGCTGGCGCCGCCCGCCGCCTGCGGCTGTTGCCCCAGGACCGGGTCGAACATCGCCAGAAGCCGCCCCGGCGTGACGAAGAACCCCAGGTCGGTCGAGCCGCTTTCGCAGGCGACATGCGCCAGCCCCTGCCGGTCGATGCGGTCGCCGGCGTCCATCAGCGCATGCAGGTCGCTGTCGAGGATCGGTGCGCCCTGCCGCGGCAGCACGCGCCGATAGCTGCGCCCGCGCTTGGCGTCAGGCCGGTGTCCGCGCGAAAAATCCCCTTCCATGGCCTGTCCTCCCTGTCGTTCCCGTCCGGCGGGGCCCTGTCAGGCCCGCGCCACGATTCCCGTTCCCAGCCCGGCCGGCGTATGCTCGGCCAGGCGCCGCTCCAGCCCGGCGTAAAGCTCGCCCAGCCTTGCGGCGTTGAAGGCGCCGATCTCGCCCCCGTCCGAAGCGCCGGTCAGCACCCGCCCGTCGCCCTGCGCATCCAGCCGCAGGAATGCCGGGTCGCGGCGCTCGCGGCTTTCGAAGGGCGGGCGGATCGGCTGGCCCGTCGCGGGGTCGGTTTCCAGCACGCGGTGGCGGCGCGGCGTCTGGCTGCCGGGGCCGACCAGCGAATAGCGCAGGCAGCCGCGAAAGCGTTCATGCGCCAGCAGGAGCCCGGCGACGATGGTGTCGGAAAGCTCGGCCTGGCCCACCTCGATCCGGCCCAGCAGGGTGGCGCGTTCGCTGGCCAGCCGTGCCAGCGGCGCGGTCAGCGCCGGCTGGATGTCCTCGGCCGCGGCGAGGATGGAATCGGCGATGTCGATCTCGCCCGGTTCATCGACCAGCAGCGGCCCGAGGATGCAGCGCCGGATCGTCGCGCGCTCGACCCCCGCGGCCTCGAGCAGGCGCAGCCGCAGGGTGATGTTGGCGCGCAGCACGCCCAGGAAGCCCAGGAAGACCTGCTGCGCCGGGGGCAGTTCCAGCGTCATGCCGGCCGCGCCCGCGCGGGTCAGGGCGATGCCGCCAAGCGCCAGGCTGTCATAGCTGGCCGCGCCCGGTGCCGAGGAGGCGACCTGGATCACCGGCAGCTCGAAGGGCGCGGCGCGCAGTTCCAGCCGGGCGGGGCCGGCGGGCCAGGCCAGCGCCTCGGCCGGGTAGAAGCCGGAATCGACGATTTCGATGATCTCCTCGGGCTGGCCCGCGCCTGCCGCCGCCAGCGCCGCCGCGACCGTGCGGTGCAGCGGCAGGCCCAGCAGATCCGGCGAGGCGCCGCTGCCAAGATGCCCCGAGGCCGAGACCAGCCGCGTCGGCGCCGGGCGCAGGCCCAGCCAGCGGCGGTGGTCGACGGGCAGGGCGCCCATGGGCATGGTCGCGCCCTCTTGCAGGTCCACCGTCACCGGGCCCGGCTCGGCGATGCCCGCGGCGGGCGGATGCGGCACGATGCCGTCGCCCGCGTTCATCGCGAAAAGCCCGAAGCGCGGGTCGATGTCCAGCCGCCCCGGCCGGGCCGGTTCCAGCACGTCGGGGCCGGATTCGCTTAGCCACGGACACAGCCGGCGCCAGCCCGCCTCGCGCCGCCGGATCGGGACCGGGCCGGGCAGGGGCGCGGCATCGCCCAGGCTGCGCCGCATCGGCGTCGTCGTCCCCGCAAGCCAGGTCGAGCCGTCCGCGCCGACCTGGACCGCCAGGCTGTGCCGGGCCAGCAGCGGGCCGCGCGGCCAGAAGGCGCTGCCGTCCGGCGCCGTCTCGGCCGTCTGCGAGGCGACGAGTTCGGGCAGGTGGATCAGCGCCGCGCTGCCGTCATAGGCGGTAAAGGCGACCTCGGCCGGGGTCATGACCGCGCCGTTCAGCCCGGATTCGAAGCGCAGCGCCAGCGCCAGGTCGGAAGGCCCCGCGGCCAGGATCGCGCCAAGCGCGGCGAAGCGCGCGGGCAGCGCGGCGGCGGCCAGCGGCACGCCGTCCGCGCCCACCGCCGACCAGCTGGCGACGCGCGGGTCGGGGCCGCTCCAGTCCAGCCGCAGCATCGGGGCAAAGCGGCGCTGGCCGGCGAAAAAGGACAGCGCCAGCACCAGCGCGCAGCGGGTGGCCGGGGTCGCCGGCAGCAGGCCGTTCGCCCGCAGCACGGTCCCGCCATGCAGCACCGCGGGCGCGGCGGCGGGCGCGGCCAGCGCCGGGGCGAAGGGCGCGCGCTCGGCGGTGCCCTCGGCCTCGGGCCAGACCGGCCCGACGGGGGCCGAGGCCAGCGCCCGGCCGGGCAGCGCGCCCGCCGCCAGCGGCAGGGGTTCGTGCAGCGCGCCGTCGGCGCCGATCCAGTAAAGCCTTTCGCCGCTGATCCGCTGTTCGGGGATGCGTAGATACAGCGCGCCGCGCAGATAGCCCGCCAGCGCCAGCTCGGCCACCGCCGCGGCGCGGCCGGCCGAGGGCGCGCTGCCCGCGACCTCGATCACCGTCGCGCCGATCATGCGGCTGGCGGCGGGGGCCTCGGGGCGCAGGCGCAGCAGCATGGCATGGCTGTCGGGGACATCGCCCGCGCCCGGCGCGGTCCCGGCCTGGCCCGCCGGGCCGACGGTGATCTGCCCGCGCAGCTCCGCCAGCGCCTGGTCGGGCAGGTTGCCGGCAAGCGGGGCCGAGACCAGCTCGATCTGGACCGGGCCGGAATAGCGCCGGGTGTCGGCGTCGATCAGGCCCAGCACGGCGGGGCTGCGGCCCAGGATATTGTCGGCCGGATCGCGCCTGGCATTGCGTGGGACGGGCGTGGCGGGCCGGACGGCGGCGGCGGGAACGCCGGTCAGCCGCACGGCAAAGCGCCCCTCGCGCCCGAACCAAGCACCCGGTTCCTCGGCGAACAGCCCGTCGGGCACGCGGTCGGTGCCGGGGCGGTCGTCGAACCCCGAGGCGCGCACGCGCAGCGGCCGCCAGGCATTGTCCGGGTCGAAGGCAAAGCGGCGATCCCCCGCGCCTGCGGGCAGTTCATGGCAGGCCGCCCGGCGCAGGGGCTGAAGCTGCGTCGGAAAGGTCCAGTGGACCAGGTGCCGCGGATGGACATGGCCCGAATCGGGGCCGATGGGGCGCGGGTCGAAGAGCCGCATCAGCCCCGCCAAGGGCCCCGAGGCGCGGTCGGCGACCGAGGCGGGGCGCAGGTCGGCCATCACCCGCTCGGCGCGCAGCAGGTTCAGGTCCTGCGTCAGCATCAGCGCCTTCCAGCCTTCCCTCAGCGCCACCTGCCGGTCGGACAGCACCCGCGCCATTTCCTCGAGCATCGCGGGCGTGCCCTTGCGCCGCCGCCAGCCCATAGCCGCGCCGAGGTTGCGGCGGTTCGCGTCCGCGTCGCGAAACACCAGCTCCAGCCCGATCGAGGCGGCCAGCACCGGCAGCATCTCTTCGCCCGCGCTTTCGATGAACAGGTCGGCATGGAGTTCCTCGACCGATTGGCGCAGGGCGGCCAGGGGGCCGGCAAGCGCCTCGACCATGGCCAGCAGCTCGGCGGGCTCGGGCGGCTCGGCCAGCGCGGCGGCCCGGTCGCGGCGCTTGTAGTATTCGGGGACGAGCGCATGGAGCAGGTCGCGCGTGCGGTTCAGGTGGTCGCGGTCATAGGGATAGCTCATGGCGCGCCCCCCTGTTGCAGGCGGCCCAAGGCGCCGGGTTCCAGCACCTGGATCTCCAGCGCCGAGGGCTTCAGCCGCAGCCATTGCCGGGTGCTGGCGTGGATGATGTCGGCGACCTCGGCCGTGCCCGCCGCGGGCAGGGCCAGCCGGTAGCGCGTCGCCAGCACCGCGGCGATGCCGGGCCGATCCAGCAGCTGCGCATAAAGGCCCGACAGCGATTGCGGCGCCGAGAGTTCGCGCCCGGCAAAGCTGAACAGCCCCGGCAGGCCGCCCCCGCCCAGCAACAGCGCCTCGGCCTCGTGCCGCGCGGCCTCGGCCAGCCAGGCGCGGTCGCGTTCGATCCGCAGGGCCAGCGCGATGTCCACCGCCTGCGGGGCGGCGACGACCAGCGCCTGCCCGGTATCGCGGCGCGCATCCAGGAAGGCGGTGAAACCCGCAAGATCGGCCGGGCCGTTGCCCTCGGCATCGGCGGCGACAAGCTCGATCCCCACGCCGTCGCGCCAGCGGGCCGAGGCGCGGCTGATGCCGGGGAAAAGCAGCGCCAGGTCGGCGTGGTCCTCGATCGAGACGGCGCGGTCGAAGACCCGGACCGGGCGCACCGCCTGCCGGGCGATGTCGTCGGCCCCGGCGGGATCGGCGCCGCCGGCGATGGGCAGGGGGTTCGTCACCGCCCCGATCAGCGGCGACGCCTTGCGGATGCGGCTGAGCCGGCCGGCGCCGGCATTGCCCGCGGCCCCCAGCCCGCAGCGATAGGCGGCGGTCACGTTGCGCCGCCCCGAGGGCGGGATCGCGCCTCGCCCCTCGCCGCCGAAGCGGATGCGGACCTCGCCCGCCGCATCGGTCTGGGCCAGATGGACCCGCGCGTCGGGGCCGGCGCCGTGGAAGTCGGGGGCCAGATCCCACAGCACGCCGTCGACGCGCACTTCCAGCGCCATGCGGCTGCCGAGCGCGCCGGGCAGGCGGGTGACGGGGGCGTTCTTCAGCGCGAATTCCTGGTGCGGCGTCACCCCGTCCGAACTGCCCAGGATTTCCTGCTTCGCCTCGCCATGGCTGACGCGGACGACATTGCCCAGCACCTCGACATCGCCCATCGGCCAGCCCGCGGGAAAGCCGCCCGGCACCTCCAGCCGCAGGGTCCAGCCCTCGCTGCCGGCGGCCGGCGCCTTGATGGCGGCGAAGATCGCCTCGCGCGCCTCGCCGGTCGAGACGCGCCGCAGGATCGCCGGGCGGCCGGGGCGCATGGCAGAGAGGTCCGCCGCGACCGCGAACTCGGGCTGGAGCGGCGCCGGGTTCGGGATGGCGGGCAGGGGCTCCAGCACCTCGGACCAGCCGGTCAGGACATGGGCGTCCAGCGGAAACTCGGTCCATGACCGCAGCGGCCGGGCGGGCGAGGGCATGGCCAGCCCCAGCGTGGTCGCCCGGCCGGAAAGCGCGGTTTCGGTGACGGTCTTTTCGGTCGTGACCGACACCACGGCCGCGCCCGCCGCATTGGTCGAGGTCGCGACCTTAGGCTGTTCGGTCACTTCGCCGCGCAGGAAGGTCACGACCGTCTCGGCCAGGGTTTCCAGCCAGTAGACCTCGGCCCGGTCGGGGAAAAGCACCACGGCCGCGTCGCCGGGCGCGGGCGGATCGTTCAGCGCTTCCGCAAGCAGCAGGGCATCGCCGAGCGCCGCGGGCGAGACATAGCCGAAGGCGGTGGTGCCCGCGGGCTGGGTGGTCGGCGGGCTGGCATAGGGCTGGGCCGCGGCCAGCGCCCCGGCCGGCCAGAGCGCGCCCGGAGCGTTCCAGCCGAACAGCCGCGCGTCATGGCGCGGCCGGGCCAGGATGCGATAGCTGGCCTGCCAGTCCGCGCCGGTGCCCGCCTCGGCAAAGGCATGGCCGCCGATGTGCCGCAGCCCGATCTGCGGCGGCCTGCTGCCCTCCATCGCGTCGGCGACGCGAAAGACGCCGAGCCCGCGCGCGCCGTCCAGGACGACGATCTCGTCCTTGCCCAGCCCGTGGCGTTTTTTCAGGCGCAGCACCAGATGCCCGCCGCTGGCCTGCACGGGGTCCGGGATCTCGGCCCCGGCGGGGCGGATGGCGTTCCATTGCGCGTCGAGCTGCGCCTCGGCCAGGGTCTCGAAGGTCTGCGCCCTGGCCTCGCCCAGGGGCGAGGTCTGCAAGGCGAAGCCCTGCGGCAGGCTGCCCGACAGGCCGGGCTTGACGGTGAAGGCCGCAAGCCCGGTCGCCGCCGCGCCGGGGCCGGGGCTGTAGGCCAGCTTGCGGGCATGGCGGGTCAGGTTTTCGGCCAGCCGGGCCGAGCCGAGGCAGGCTTCGCGCGCATAAAGCCCCTGATGCTCGCCCAGGATATGCGCGACCAGCGCCGGCAGTTCGATCAGCGTGCGGGCAAGGCCGCGCCCCTTGGCCGGGATCTCGATGCCGTGGCCGTCGCGGGCGACGGCCTCGGCCAGCGCGACCAATGCGTTGAAATCGGGCCCGAAATAGCGGCTGTTGCCGCGGGGCGAGGGGCTGGGGCGATGGATCGGCGGGCGCGACATGGCTTTACCCCGTGCTTGCGGGTTCGGGTGCGGGGCCGGCCACGACGAAGCCCTGGCCGGGCGGCGGCGTGTCGGTGCCCATGACGGTGACGGTCAGCCGGCCCCGTTCGGGCCGCGCCTCGTCGCCGGAAAATTGCGCGATCTCGGTCGGGCCCAGCTCGATCGCCGGCAGGACGGCGGGTGCGCCCGCGCGGCGCAGCGGGCGGAAGGTCGCGGCCTTGACCGCGCCCACGCCGGGGGCGCGGGCGGAGGCGGCCAGCAGTTCGGACAGCAGCACGGTGTCGCCGAAGCCCCGGCGCGAGGGGTGGAAGAAGCCCGGCCGCGCCGCGCTGCCCGGCGCCAGCGCCTCGCGCAGGGCGCGGCGGATCGCGGCGGCGCCGGCGCCCGCGCGCGGGCAGACGACAAGATGCAGGTCCAGCGCCACGTAATCCGGCGCGCCCAGCACATGCTCGCGTCCCGCCATGCGCAGCGCGTCGAGATGGGCGTGGACCGCCGCCGCCGTCGCCGCGTCCAGCCGGTCGCCCTGGTCCGGGGCGCAAAGGACCAGGATGGTGTTGAACACCCCTCCCAGCGGTTTTGCCGCGGCGCGGGCGACGCCGGGGATGTCCTCGGCCGCGCGGGCGTAGTCGTCGGCGGTGACGCAGCGGGCGCGGGCGGGGTTGCGGATCGATTCCGGGATCAGGTCGCGGGCGACGGCGGTCGAGACCCGCGCCCGCCCGCCCGCCGCCGGCAGCAGGTTCGTCGCGGCCACCGGCGCCAGCGTCGCGAAATCCGCCGCCGCCCCGGCATCGCCGCCGCCCGGCGCGCGCGCGCCGGTCAGGGCGAAGGCGCCCAGGTTTCCCGCCTCGGCATCGCCCTGCCGCCAGTCCAGCCTTATGCGCTGGTGCGCGGGCTGGTTCGCCAGCGCCCGCGGCCCCGACCCCGGCGGCAGGGGCAGCGCCCGGCCGCGATTGCCGTCGCCGAACATCAGCCAGACCGCGCCGTCCTCTTCCGTCTCGGTGGTGAAATGGCGGTCGAAGCCGGCCGAGTTCATCAGCGTCGGCTGCCATTCCCATGGCTCGGCCCCGACATGCAGCCGGACCGAGGGGCGGCCGTCCCTGTCCGTCAGCA
The DNA here is from genome assembly GCF_000763885.1 of Paracoccus versutus. Lineage (GTDB taxonomy): Bacteria > Pseudomonadota > Alphaproteobacteria > Rhodobacterales > Rhodobacteraceae > Paracoccus > Paracoccus versutus. The sequence goes on from NZ_JRKO01000074.1 coordinate 12,007, forward strand.
CCTGCGGCTGCGGCGTCCTGAGCGCGCGGATCGTGACCGTCCCGGTCAGCAGGTCGGTCGCGGTGACGATGTCCTGGCGGCCGGCGCCCAGGCCCATTGCCGCGCCTTCCTCGTTCGCGGCGCTGGCGGGGTCGCCATGGATCGCCTCGACCAGGTTCGCGGTGATCAGCAGCGGCGCGCCCTCGGGGTCCGACCAGGGCCGGAAGGGCAGGGGCAGCGGCTCGGCCAGTTCCAGCCGCGTCAGCTCGCGCGGCAGCGTGTGGGCGGGGTCCGAGGGGTCGGCGGCCCAGCCCGGCCGGCTGATCTCGGCCAGGGCCGCGATCCGGGTGACATGGGCGGCGCGGCCCTGCACCAGCGCGATGCGCTGGCCCGGCAGCAGATGCGCGCCCCAGCCCCACAGCAGCAATTCGCGCGCGCCGGCGGGCAGGATCGCATCGGGCGCGCCGGGCCAGGCCGCCGGCCGCAGCAGGCCGCGGTCGGCATCGCGTTGCAGCCCGGCATTCCAGGCGGCGTCCAGCATGGCGGGGGCCCGGCTGGTGAAGGTGGCGGTGATCCGGCCCATGCCCTCTTCGCGCACGAAGCGGGTGCCCGCGGGCAGGAAGCCCGCCCGGCCGGGCGGCAGGTCCACGGCGACGACGGCAAGGGCCGAGCCGCCCTCGTCCAGCGTCAGGCCGAGCGCGGCGGCATGGCGGCTGAGCGAAAGCCGCTCGCGCGCGGTGTCGACGAACGCCTCCTGCGCGACGCGGTCCTGGTGCAGCGACAGCATCTCGGCATGATGGGCCAGCAGTTCGACCAGCATCGCCTCGGTCGAGGCGGGGTTGGTGCCGGCCCAGTTCGGATCGGTGGCGGCGGCCCAGTTCTGCATCACCGCAAGGAAGCCGGTGAAATCCTTGGTCGCAAGGTCGATGGCGGGCTGCACCCCCGGCGGCGGGGGCGGCGCGGCGGGTTCGCGGCAATCGCCCGCCGGGCAGGCGACGAAGAAATCGAAGCCGGCCTCGGCGAAGAACGGGTCCAGCGGGTCGTCGCCGCCCGAAAGCAGCCGCACCAGCGTCCGGCCGCGCGGCCCTTGCTGGACGAAGCGGACGGTGATGGTGCCGTCGCCATCCGCGACCGGCATCACCTCGGCCTCCAGCGGCAGGCCGCCGGGCGCGGTGACGGCGATGTCCTGGGGCGCAAGGCCCGCGGCGGGCTTGGCCAGCCGCACCGACAGGGCCACGGCAAAGCCCGGCGGCGGCGGTTCGGAAAAGCTCAGCGCCGCGATTCCCTGCCAGCCCGGCCCGATCTCGGCCTCGCCCCATTGCAGTCCGAAGGCGCCCGGCTCGCTCATAGCACCACCTCCAGCCGGTGGGGCGTGCGGTCGGCGCGCAGGGCATAGTCGATCAAGACCAGAACCGTGCCTTCGTCGCCGCCATCCTCGACGGTCAGCTCCTCCAGCGTGACCTCGCCGGCGAAAACCGCGTCGAGGCTTTCGCGGATGCGGTATTCGATGGCCGACAGCGCCAGCGGAGAGATGTTCTGGAACACCTGCGCATCCAGCCCCGCGCCGAAGCGCGGGCGCATGACGCGCTCGGCCGGGCGGGTGAACAGCACCGCCATGATGCGGTCGCGGACATGGATATGCGCATCCTCGGTCTCGGCCAGCCCCTCGCGGCGCAGCCGGGTGCCGGCGCGCACCAGCGGCGGGCCAAGGGCGAAGGGATCGGCGATATGTCGGGCGGCCATCCTGTCTTTCCTTTCAGGTGACGGGCGCGGGGGGCATGGGCGGCGGAAAGGTCACGATCGCGGACAGGGCCTGGGCATGAAGCGCCGCCGCGATCCGGTCGGCGCGCGAGGATTGCGCGGCGCCGGTGTCGGACAGGGCCGCCGTGATCGCCGCCCCCGCGGCCGCGGTCGCGACGGGCGGCGCGGCCACGCCGGGGCCAAAGGACTGGCCGGCGACATAGGCCATGAAGGACAGCGCGATCCCCTGTCCCGCCGCCGCCGCCGAGCCGGCTTGCAGCACGGGCACCAGCTGCGCCTGCAACTGGCCCTTGCGCGCCGCCGCCGTCGCGCAGGGAATGCCCGCCGCCATCGCCATGCCGAACCAGTCGGCGACGGCCCCCGCCAGGGCCTGCGCCGAGGCCGCGGCGTCGTCCTTGAAATCGCCGTTCTCGTCGCGCGGCAACCATTGCGACTGAAGCGATTGCGAAAGGGCTGCGGGGACAAGCGGCATGGTCTATTCCGTCTTTGAAACCTGGCTGAGATGGCTGGAGCCCATCGGCTGGGCGGGCGGCCCCGAGGGGCCGACGCCGGTCGGATGGGTATGGCTGTTGAAAAGCTGCATGAAGGCGTCGCCGAGGATCAGCGATTCCGAGGCATTGGCCCCCAGCTTGATCGTGTCGGCGGTGATGGTGATCTCTCCCTGCCCCGAGATGCGCAGCTCGGCGCCCGAGGCTTCGGCGATGACGACGACCTCGCCGTCGTCGTCCAGGCTGACGACATGGCCGGCCCTGGTGCGCAGGATGACCAGGCCGGGGGCGGCGGGGCCGTCGGGCCCCTCGGGCGCCTCGGAGCCGGTGTCGGTTCCCAGGTCGTCCTGCCCGCCGCTGCTTTCCGGCGCGCCCCAGAAGGTGCCGGCCCAGATCGGGCGCATCGGGTCGCCGGCCTCGAACTCGATCCAGACGGTGTCGCCGACCTCGGGCAGGGCGAAGAAGCCGCGGTTGTGGCCGCCGCCCCAGGGCAGGCAGGGCAGCGCCCAGCCGGTTTCCTGGTCCTCGCCCAGGACTTCGGGGACGCGGGCGCGGATGCGGGCGATCTTCTTGGGGTCGTCGCGGTCGGTGACGATGCCGGCATATTTGCCGTAGAAGGCCGGCCGCCCGGCCTCGCCCACCAGCGCGGCCAGCGCGCGCAGCAGATCCGAGGACAACCCATCCGTCGCCAGCATCCGCCCGAAATCCGCCCTTGGTCCGTTGCCGCTCATGCCGGGGGCTCCTCTTCCGCCGATTGCCCGAAACCTTCGCCGCCGCGCCGTCCCAGGGCGTTCGACAGCGCCGAGAAGCGCTGGACCAGCATGCCCTCGGCCATCTCGGTCGTGACCTCGCGGATATACCAGGTGCCGCTGAGCCGGTCGCCGACGCCCTTGATCAGCGCGGTGCGATGCGCCCGCAGCAGGCCGCGATAGCGCGCGGGGTCGAGCTGGCCCCTTGCCTCGATCGCCAGGTGGTCCCGGACCCCGCGCCCCCGCGCATGGGCGCCCATCGCCGCGTCGCGGGGCAGCGCGCCGCGCAGGAAGCGGACCGAGCCGGTCGCCCCGGCGCGGGCCAGCCCTTCGGCGGCCTCGGCGGCGAAAAGCGCCTGCCCCAGCAGCTCGTCCTGCGCCTCGCCGTCGGCCCGGACCATGCGCTTGGCCACCGCGTCGATGCCGTGGGCTAGGCGCTTTTCCGGGCGCTCCAGGCTGGCGGCGAAGTCGATCCAGTCCAGGTTGGCATTCTCGCGCAGGATGGTCAGGTCGGCCTGCGGCTGGCCCCCCAGGTCGCGCGGATGGAAATGGCAGGTCGGCTGGCCCGAGGCGGGATCGGGTTCCAGATAGGTGACGAAGCCGTTGCGCGCCGCCAGATGGCGCAGGAACGACCAGTCGTCGGCGCGCTGGATCAGCAGCATGTCGTCGGCGGCCAGCTTGGCATCGGTGTCCTGCGCCTCGACCTGCAGCCCGTAGCGGCCGGCGATCTCGCGCGCGGCATCGGAATCGCCGGCGTCGGGATAGCTGGCCACGCGTTCCTCCGCGGCCATCAGCATGGCGGCGTCGGCGGCCAGAACCTCCAGCCAGGAATTGGCCTCGGGCTCCTCGAAATGCGGGCGCAGATGCGACAGGTAGCCGGCAAACATCACCTGGTCCGCCCCGCCCGGCGCGGCCAGGGTCAGGCGGATCTCGGCGCCCGGCTCGAAGGGGCCGTCGTCCAGCACGTCATAGGTGCCGTCCGCCCCCTGCCGCAGCCCGATCCGCAGCGCCAGGCGCGCGGGCTGGTCGTCCGCCTCGGTCAGTTCCAGCGCGCCGACCCGGCCAAGCAGCGCCCCCGGAAGCCGGGTTCCGTCGATCTCGATGGAAAAGCGCGGCGTGGCCATGGCGTCCTCACTTGTCCGGGGGGATCTGCACGGGCGTGCCCGGCACCACCGCGTCGAAGGGATCGAGCGCGGGCGAGGCGTCGGCGATGCGCCACAGCTTCAGCGGATCGCGGTAATAGCGGGTCGCCAGCGTATCCAGCCGGTCGGTGTCGGTGGCCACGGCGGCAAAGATCGCCGCGCGGGCGGGGCGCGGGGTCAGGCCGATCAGCTCGACCTGCGAGCCGTCCGCCCGCACCCAGGCCACCCGGCCGGATTTCGCGTAACGGCTTTTCTTGTCGACGGCCATCGCTGGTTTCCCCTATTGCGGCAGGTTGATGCTGGTGCCCTGGTCGGCGGTCGTATCGAGATAGAGCCGCGCCATCTTGCGGCGGTTCGCGGCGGTGAAGTTCAGCGAGGACTGGACGCGGGTGTTGTCGCGGGCCTCGGCCTCGCCCAGCACCTCCAGCCCGACCTCGATCTCGGCGCGGACGGGATAGAGCTTGCCGTTGAAGAAGGTCTCGGCGATCGCCATGCCGGTGATCTTGACCGGCACCACGCGCCTTTCGCCCCAGATGAACAGCACGATCGGGCGGCGGCCGCGGGCGCGCACCGGCTCGCTGCCGTCGGAAGGCGCCTCGGTCTCGCTTTCGACGGGATAGAGCAGTTCCTCGAGCGCCGAGATTTCCGGCAGCACGCCGAATTCCACCGGCAGCGAGGAATGCGCCTCGACCCGGTCGGCCAGGTCGAAGCGCAGCACCACCGAGAAGCTTTCCTTGAGCGCGCCGGACGAGGCGTCGGCCCCCTGCGCCTGTTCCAGCTGCAGCTGGCGGGTCAGCGATTCCGGGTTGAAGCGGAAGGGGATGAAGCTGGCCATGACGGCGGTGTCGTCGGGATTGTAGACGGCAAAGGCGCCCTGGGTGAAATTGATCGCGTCGCTCATCTTGCGGCCTCCCATGTGGCGCGGATGGCGATCTCCAGCCTGCGGGCCAGCGCGGCCTCGGCACCGGGGGCCAGCAGGTCGCGGACCTCGGCCAGCTCCAGCCGCAGGTCGCCCAGGGCCCCGGCGCCCGCCGCCAGCCCGGCAAGGCTGCGCGCGGCCTGGGCCAGGGCGCGTTCGATCACCGCGCGCAGGCGGGCGGCGTCCTGGGCCGAGGCGCTTTCGACGCTGATTTCGCCGATGTCGATGACCAGGTCCGCGGCGGTGTTCATCGCGCCTCCTCCAGCCAGCGGGCCAGGGGGCCCAGATCGTCGGCCCCCCTTGGCAGCCCGGATTTCTCCAGCTCGCGCAGGACGGCGCGGGCAAGGTGGCGCGGGGCCAGCCGGGCATTTTCGGCGGCCGCCAGATGGGCCGCGGCGACGGCGGCGTTGCGGATATTGCCGCCGGCAAAGCGGAACCGCTCGGCCAGCATGGCGATGTCCAGCCCGTCCTCGCACCAGCCGGGCCGCGGCAGGTTGCGGCGCCACAGCTGTTCGCGCTCGGCCTTTTGCGGCATGGGAAAGTCGATGACGAACTGCATCCGCCGGGTAAAGGCGGGGTCCAAGTTCGCGCGCAGGTTCGTCGCCAGCACGACGATGCCGCCGAAGGTTTCCAGCCTTTGCAGCAGGAAGCCCACCTCGATATTGGCATAGCGGTCATGGGCGTCCTTGACCTCGGAGCGCTTGCCGAAAACCGCGTCCGCCTCGTCGAAGAACAGGATGCCGTGGCCGGCCTCGGCATCGTCGAAGATGCGCGAGAGGTTCTTTTCCGTCTCGCCGATGTATTTCGAGACGACCTGCGACAGGTCGGTGCGATAGAGGTTCAGCCCAAGCGCATTGGCAAGGCAGCGCGCGGCAAAGGTCTTGCCGCCGCCCGGCGGGCCGGAAAACAGCAGCGCCAGCCCCTGCGATTCCCCCGCGTCCACGGGCACGCCCATCTCGGTCCAGACCCGCCGCTGCGCCTCGCGCCAGGCGATGGCATCGGCCAGGCGGCTGCGGATCTCGCTGCCGGCGACCAGGTCGTCCAGCGTCACGTCCGAGCGGATATTGGTGACGAAGGGGCCCATGCGGCGCGCGCCCGCCGCGCAGATCGCCGCCGCGAAGCCCGCAGGATCGGGCCGGTCGCCGGGCGCATCCCCGGCAAGGCTGGCCAGGATCTCGGCCTCGTGTCGCGCGGCGAGCAACTCGGCCAGCGTCAGCTGGAAGCGGGGGGCGAGCCTGTCGGCGATGGCCGCGTCGATGCCGGCGGCGTCCCATGCCGCGCGCGCCTCGGCCGGGGTAAAGGGCGGGGCATCGATGGCGCGCAGCCGCCCGGCGTCGAAACGGTCGGGGGCCAGCAGGACCAGCGCGCTCGCGCCTTGCCGCGGGGGGATGCGCGGCGGCGCCTCCAGCGCGAACAGGTCGACGACCAGAGGCGGGGCGTCGTCATCGGGCAGGGGCAGCGGCTCGCCGGGGCGCAGCGCGACCAGATCGAAGCCCCGCGCCGGCAGCAATGCGGTAAGGTCCGCGGCCAGTTGCAGCGCCATGCGCCGCGAGGGGCTGCGCAGCCACAGCACGCCGTCGGCGGCGAGGATGCGGGCCGCGGCGCGGGCCGGGCGCAGCATGACCGGGCGGTGGGTGGCCGGGACGAAATCGCCCTGCATGCGGGGCTGGCCGCGGAAGCTGCGGGCCAGCCCTTCGGGCGTCAGGCGCATGCCCCATTGCGCCGAGGGCAGGCAGGCGCCCGGCGGCTGGGCCAGTTCCAGCCGGGGGTTGTCCTGGGGCGCGACCAGTGCGGCGGCCAGCGCCGCGTCATGGTCAAGGCCCAGCCCGGCCACCGCGATCCGGGCAAAGACCGCGGGCGTCGGCAGGTGCAGGCCGGCATTGTCGGCAAGGATGGAAAAGGCGGCGGCGGCGTCCGGGAAGCGTTCCGCCGCGACGGCGGCCGCCTCGATCCAGGCGGCGGGCGACAGCGGCAGCTCGGCGGCGCGCAGGGCCAGCGGCCGCCAGTCCTCCGCATGGTCGGGCCAGCGCTCGCGCGGGTCGTATCCCGTCTCGGCATCGCGAAGGTGATGGGCGACGGCCAGCAGCGCCGCCTCGCGCATCCAGTCCGCGGGCCTGCCGCCTGCCGCGCCGATCCCCATCGCGGTCATGGCGTCACCTCGACCGGAACGGCGGGGGTGAAGCGGTTCGGGCCCATGCGCAGCGCCGCCAGCATGGGAATGGCGCGCAGCCCCGCCGCGTCCAGCGCGGCGCGGGCCACCACCACCTGCGCGGGCGTCGCCGACGTGGGCGCAAGCTCGATCACCTCGAGCGGCGACAGGATGCCGCGCGCGGGCCACAAAAACACCTGCGCGGCCCCGGCAAGGTCGCTGCCGGTCAGCACCAGGTCCGCGCCGGGCGCCAGCGCCGCCGCGGGGGCATCCAGCGCGGGCCGGCCGGTGGTGACGGACAGGGCGTGCCGCTCCGATCCGCCCTCGGGCGCGACCAGCACGATGTCCAGCGCGCCCGGATCGGCCCCCGGCGGGCAGGTGACGAAGATGCGGCCCAGGGCGTCGGGCCGGGCGATCTGGCCGGGGCCGAGCGGCGGGTCGGCCAGGGCGAAGCTGTGCGGGCCAAGGTGCAGCTCGGTCGCATTCGCCGCCTCGGCCGTTTCGATGCGCAGGCGGTGGCCCGCGCCCAGCGGGTTCGGCAGCGCGCCGATGATCGCGGGCCGGGTGATCGGCCGCGGACCGGCCAGCCGCACGCCCCCCGGCGCGACGATGTCGGGGGCGGGCAAGGGCAGGTTCAGCCGTTCCAGCTGCACCGGCCCCAGCTCGACCAGTGCCCAGGGCCGGTGGCGCATCTGCAGGGGCGTGAAGATCTTTTCCATCAGGTCCGCCGCGACCGGGACCAGGGTCGCCGTCATCCGCCCCTCGCCCTGCACCGGGTCGATGTCGGCCGAGGCGGGGATCGGCAGTTCGATGACGGGATCGGTCTCGATGGCCTGAAGCGCCTGGCCAAGCCGGTTGATCGCCTGCACCGGCTCGCCGGCGGGCGAGGTGCCATAGGCGGTGATGACGAAGAAGGCCGAAAGCGACAGCGGCGGCGGGCGGCGCTGGCCGTCGTCGCCGATGAACCATTCGTCGTTGCGATGCGTCGGCTGCGGCGTCACCCACAGCAGCGATACGCGGATCGCCTCGCCCTGCGCGGTCGGGTTCTCGATCGGCGGGCCGGCGGCGATGTCGGGCAGCAGCGGCGCGATCCCCGCCTTCAGATGGGCGGCAAGGGCGCGGCCGGCATCGTGCAGGTTGACGAAGCGCGCCATCTCAGCCTCCGTCCGGGCGGGGGATGGAATGGCCGCGCGGCGCGCGCCGGGACGGCTTGGCGAGCAGCGTCTTGCGCGCGGCCGCGGGCCGTTCGGCGGGATTGCGCGTGACGATGGTCAGCGCGCCGATGCGGATGCGGACCTGCGGGGCCGCCTGCGGCGGTGCGGCGGGAAGCGGCGCCTGCGGCTGGCGCGCGGGGCGCAGGGCGGGGCCGGCAGGCGTCGCGCGCAGCTTTTCGGGCGCGGAGGGCGCGGGCTGCGGTCG
>NZ_JRKO01000075.1 GCF_000763885.1 Paracoccus versutus
ACGCGCGGCATAAACTTTGCTCCGTTTGAGCGGGCGCCGAACGAGGGCCACCGCCCGGCGAGTGCCCGCCCCCGGTCTTTCTCCGTGACCAAATGCCCGGGGGGGACCCCCCCGGGCCCCCAGGCGGGGGGCGCGGGGGGGGGGGGGGAAACCCCCCCCCGCGCGACGCTCAGATGCCGTCGCCCACGAAGGCCTTCTCGACCACGAACTCCTTGGGATCGCTGTTCGCGCCCTCGCGCAGGCCGAACCCTTCCAGCACCGCCTTGACATCGGTGTTGAAGGCCAGGCTGCCGCAGATCATGGCGCGGTCATTTGTCGCATCCATCGGCGGCAGGTTCAGATCCCGGAACACCTTGCCCGAGGTCAGGTTGTCGGTGATCCGGCCCGCGTATTGCGTCTCTTCCCGCGTCGTCGTCGGGTAATACAGCAGCCGGCTGGCGAATTCCTCGCCGTAAAGCTCGCCCAGCAGCGGGTCGCGCTTCAGGTTCTCGACCAGTTCGCGGCCATAGGCCAGCTCGTCGGCGGTGCGGCAGGTATGCATCATCACCACCTGCTCGTAGCGCTCATAGGTCTCGGGGTCGCGCATCAGGCTGGCGAAGGGCGCGATGCCGGTGCCGGTGGCCAGGAACCACATGCGCTTGCCGGGCAGGAGCGCGTCCAGCACCAGCGTGCCCACGGGCTTGGGGCGCAGGATGATCTGGTCGCCCGGCTGGATGTTCTGCAGCCGCGAGGTCAGCGGCCCGTCCGGCACCTTGATCGAATAGAACTCCAGCTCCTCGTCCCAGTTGGGCGAGGCGATGGAATAGGCGCGCAGGATCGGCTTGCCGTTGTCATCCGGCAGGCCGATCATCACGAATTCGCCCGAACGGAAGCGCAGGCTGGCCGGCCGCGTCACCCGGAACGAGAACAGCCGGTCCGTCCAGTGCCTGACCGAGGTCACGGTCTGGGCGTCGGGCAACGTCTTGGCGGGTTTGGCGGCAAGGTCCACGGAAAGATCCAGTGTCATGTTCGGGATTCCCGGTCTATCTAATGCATGGGAGGGCGGGGCGAAACCCCAGGTTTCAGCCGGCGAGCCGCGACCGATGGTCCCAGTCGCGCCAATCGGCGCGATAGAGCCATTGGTCCTGCGGCTGGCGCTCGGCCAGGGCGGCGGGGATCTGCACCTCGTCGAAGCCGACGCGGCGGGCCATGGCATATTGGTCCGAGATCAGCTTGCCGACCGCGCGCAGCCGGCCCTTGTAGCCCTTCTGGCGCAGGAGGCGGGCCAGCGAGAAGCCGCGCCCGTCGGTCATGGCCGGGAAGTCGATGGCGATCAGGTCATGCGCCAGATAGGCCTCGAGATCGGCCGGTTTCGTATCGGGCGCCAGGGTGACGGGCTCGGCCCCGTCATGGGGGTGGAAGCCGTCATCGCGGACCAGAAAGAAATCGCTCATGCCTTCGCTCCTGTGCGGACCATGCGCCCGCCGATGAAATGGATGCCGCATTCGGTCTTCTGGCTGCCCCGCCAGCGGCCGGCGCGCGGGTCTTCGCCGGGCTTGACCGGCGAGGTGCAGGGCGCGCAGCCGATCGAGGCATAGCCCCTGGCGACCAGCGGGTGACGCGGCAGGTTGTTCTCGGCCATGTAGTCCTGGACGTCCTGCGGACGCCAATGGGCCAGCGGGTTGATGCGCAGCCGCGACGGCGGCTCGGATTCGAAGAACTCCAGCTGCTGGCGCTCGCCGCCCTGGAAGCGCTTGCGGCCGGTGATCCAGGCATCGAACCTTGCCAGCTCGCGTTCCAGCGGCACGGTCTTGCGGAAATCGCAGCAGGCGTCGGTGTTGAACTGGTGCAGCGTCCCGTCCGGGTCGTTCAGCGCCACCTCGCGCTCGGTGGCGCGGATCACCCGCACATCGGTCAGCTTCAGCCTTTCCGTCACCTCAAGCTGATAGTCCAGCGTCTCCTGGAACAGCATCATCGTGTCGATGAACAGCACCGGCGTCCCCGGCGCCACCACCGAGACCATGTGCAACAGCACCACCGATTCCGCCCCGAAGCTCGAGACCAGCGTGGTCGAGCCCAGGTCGGGGTCGCGCAGCGCACGCCGCAGCACCTCGGTCGCGGCGTGATGGCGATAGCGGTCGTTCAGCCGCGCGGCGCGGGCATCCAGCGTCTGATCAAGCATCGGCCGGATACAGCGCCGCCTTGAACGGAGCCACCCCCAGACGGCGATAGGCGTCGATGAAGCGTTCCTCGGGCGATTCGCGCAGTTCCAGATAGGCGTCGACCAGCCGGTCGATGGCCGGCACCACCTCGTCGGCCGGGAAGCCGGCACCGGCGCGCTGGCCCAGCGTCGGGGTCTCGTAGCCGTCGCCGCCCAGCGTGATCTGGTAGTTCTCGACCCCCGCCCGGTCCAGGCCCAGGATGCCGATATGGCCCAGGTGGTGATGGCCGCAGGCGTTGATGCAGCCCGAGATGCGGATCTTCATCTCGCCGATCTCGTCCTCCAGGCCGCGGGCGCGGAAATGCGCGGCGATGTCCTGCGCGATCGGGATCGAGCGCGCGGTGGCCAGGGTGCAGTAGTCCATGCCCGGGCAAGAGATGATGTCGGTGATCTTGCCGAAATTCGCCGTGGCCAGCCCGACCGCGCGCAGCGCCTCGTAGATCTCGGGCAGGTCGGCCTTGCGCACGTGGGGCAGGACCAGGTTCTGGTCGTGGTTCACCCGGATGTCGCCATGGGCCAGCCGCTCGGCCAGGTCGGCCACCAGCCGCATCTGCTCGGCGCTCATGTCGCCCGGCGTGGCACCCGGCGCCTTCAGCGTGACGATGACGCTGGCATAGCCCGGAATGCGGTGCGGATGCAGGTTGGTGTCGGTCCAGGACCGGAAGGCGCCGTTCGCCGCCCGCGCCGCCTCATAGCCCTCGACCGGGGCGTCGAGAAATTCCGGCGGCGCGAACTGGGCGCGCAGGTCGTTCAGGATCTCCTGGTCCAGCCCCGAGAACTGCTGGCGGCGGTGCTTGAACTCTTCCTCGACATCGGCGCGGAACACGTCAAGACCGCGCTCGTTCACGGTGATCTTGATCCGTGCCTTCCACTTGTTGTCGCGCCGCCCGGTCAGGTTGTAGACCGACAGGATCGCCTCCAGATAGGGCAGCAGGTCGGCCTGCGGCAGGAATTCGCGGATCACCTGGCCCAGGTAGGGCGTGCGGCCCAGCCCGCCGCCGACCCAGACCTGGAAGCCGCGCTGGCCGTCCTTCTCGACGATGCGCAGCCCGATGTCATAGGCCGAGACCGCCGAGCGGTCCTGCTTGCCGGCCGAGACCGAGATCTTGAACTTGCGCGGCAGGAACTGGAATTCGGCATGGTCGGTGGACCAGATGCGGATCAGCTCGGCCCAGGGGCGCGGATCCTCCAGCTCGTCGGCGGCGGCGCCGGCAAAGGCGTCGGCATTGACGTTGCGGATGGTGTTGCCCGAGGTCTGGATGCTGTGGATGCCGACCGAGTTCAGCGCCTCCATGGAATCGGGAATGTCGACCAGCTTGTGCCAGTGGAACTGGATATTGGTGCGGGTGGTGAAATGGCCGTAGCCGCGGTCCCAGCGCTCGGCCACATGGCCCAGCATGCGCATCTGGTCCGGGGTCAGCGCGCCATAGGGGATCGCCACCCGGTACATGTAGGAATGCAGCTGCAGGTAGACGCCGTTCTTCAGCCGCAGCGGCCGGAATTCCTCTTCGGTCAGGCTGCCGTCCAGGCGGCGCTCGACCTGGCGGCGGAACTGCTGGGTGCGGTGGCGCAGGTATTCGCGATGCTGGTCGTTGTGCTGGGGACGTGCGTCAAACATTGCTGGCCTCGAACTCGGCTTGCTTGAAATGGCGATGGGTGGGGCCGCTGCGGCGGAACGCCTCGCGGAAATGGGCCGGCTCGGGCCGGCCGTCGGCCCCACGCTTCGCTTCGATCAGATAGGGGCCGACGACGAGATGGGCCTGAGAGGTCGCGTCGAGCAGCGCCAGCTCGGCGATGGCCTCGTCCTCGAACAGCTCGGCCTCGCGCGGGTCTGCGGTCCACTTGCCGTCACGCATCCACACGCAATGGCCCATGCGCAGGTCATTCGCGGTGATGACGCCGGGGGTCGCGGGGGATGGGGTGAAGCCTTTGGACATGGCCTTTGCCTTTCGTTTCCTCTGGCATCTATATAGAAAAAAATCCCCCATATTGACGAGTGGGGCGGAAAAATAAGAAACATCTCCGCATGTCAGCGGCACAGCAAGGACCAGGTTTCACGATGAGCGACAACAGGCAAACTCCCATCCGGCTCGACGACACCGACCGCAAAATCCTGTCCCTGCTGCAAGAGGACGCCACGCTGTCGCTCGACGACATCGCGGCGCGGGTGGGGGCCTCGAAGACCCCGGTCTGGAACCGGATTCGCAAGCTGCGCGAGGCGGGGGTGATCCGCGGCCAGGTGGCCCTGCTCGACCCCGATGCGTTGGGGCTCGACGCCTGCTTCTTCGTGCTGATCCGCACCAGCGAACACGACCCGGAATGGGCGCGCCGCTTCCTGGCCGCGGTGCGCGCCCGCCCCGAGGTGATCGAGGCGCACCGGCTGGCCGGCGACATCGACTATATCCTGAAGGTGCGGGTGCGCAATGCGCGGGCCTATGACCGCTTCTACCAGGCGCTGATTTCCGAGGTGAGGATCCACAACGTCACGGCGCTTCTCTCGATGGAGGAGCTGAAGGCGACCACGGCGCTACCCCTGGACTGACCGGCGCGAGCGGCGCGGTCGCGGGAGTATTTTCAGAACGGAGAAACGCTCAGCACAGCGCCCCAAGCGCCCTGGGCAGGGCCTCGGCCAGGGCGGCCATCTCCGGCTCCGGGCCGCAGGAGACGCGGATGCAGCGATCCATCGGCGCGACGCCCGGCATGCGCACGAAGATGCCCTCCTGCGCCAGCGCATCCAGCAGGGCGCGGGCGAAGGCGCCGTCGCGGCCGCAGTCGATGGCGACGAAATTCGTGGCCGAGGGCAGCGCCGCCAGCCCGTTGTCGCGCGCGATCGCGGCGATGCGCGCGCGGGCGGCGGCGGTTTCGGCCAGGACATGGGCCAGCCAGTCCGCGTCCCCCAGCGCGGCCAGCGCGCCGGCCTGGGCGATGCGGCCGATGCCGAAATGGTTGCGGATGCGGTCGAAGCCGGCGATCAGCTCCGCCGGGCCGATGGCATAGCCGATCCGCGCCCCCGCCATGGCATGGGCCTTGGAAAAGGTGCGGAACCGGATCACCCGCCCGTCCTCGGCGTCGATGCGGGGGATGGCGTCGGAGGGGGCGAATTCGGCATAGGCCTCGTCCAGCACCAGCAGGCTCGTCTCGGGCAGGGCGTACAGCATGGCCTCGATGCGGCGGCCGGGATGCCAGCTGCCCATCGGGTTGTCCGGGTTCGCCAGATAGACCAGCCGCGCGCCATGGCGATGCGCGGCCGCGGCCAGCGCCTCGGGGTCTTCGGCATCGTGGCGATAAGGCACCTTGACCAGCCGGCCGCCAAAGCCCGCCACGTGATAGTTGAAGGTCGGATAGGCGCCGTCCGAACTGACCACCACCTCGCCCGGCGCCACCATCAGCCGCACGAGCAGCCCCAGGAGCCCGTCGATCCCCTCGCCGACCATGATGTTCTCGGGCCCGACCCCGTGATGCGCGGCCAGCGCATGGCGCAGGTCGTGGCTGTCGGGGTCGCCGTATTTCCAGACCTCCTCCGCCGCCCGCGCCATGGCCGCCACCGCCTGGGGCGAGGGGCCGAAGCCGTTCTCGTTGGCGCCCAGCCGGGCGCGGAAAGGCGCGCCGCGGCGCCGCTCCAGCGCCTCGGGGCCGGTGAAGGGGACCGTCGCCGGCAGCGCGGCGGGAATGGGGGCAAAGCGAAAGCGCGTCATGGCGCCACAGAAACCCCAAACCCCGCCCCCGCGCAAGGGCGCGCCCGCCTGCCGGCTTCTTTCGTGTCCAAATATCCTGGGGGGCGAGGAGCGCCCGGAAAAAGGTCCGCCGGACCTTTTTCAGCGACGAGCGGGGCGAAGCCCCATGGTGCCGCAGGCGCGGCGACGCCAAGACTCGCTAGAACGCCTTGAAGGTGATCGTCGTCAGCGTCCGCACGATATGCGGGATGTCGAACAGCTTTTCGGACAGGTAATGCCCGACATCCTGGTCCTCGGGCACATAGATCTTGGCCAGGAGGTCGTAGTCGCCCGAGGTCGAGTAAAGCTCGCTGACGATCTCGCGGTCATAGATCGCGTCGGCGACCTCGTAGGTCTTGCCGGGCGAACAACGGAACTGGACGAAAACCGGGCGCATGGCGAACCTCTCGATCTCTTGCGGCGCCAGACTAGACCGCGCGCGCCTCGCGGGTCCAGTCCCCGCGCGCAAGCCCGCGCCAGAAGCGGCGCATCAGCAGCACCGCGGCCAGGCTGAGGCCCGCGACCAGCCCCAGCCACAGGCCGGCCGGGCCGATCCCGGCGACGAAGGCCAGCCCGTAGGCCACCGGGATGCCGACCAGCCAATAGCTGACCGCCGCGATCACCATGGGCACGCGCGTGTCCTGCACCCCGCGCAGCAGCCCCAGCCCGATCACCTGCATCGCATCCATCAGCTGGAACAGCCCGGCATAGAACAGCAGCCCCGCCGCGATCTCGACGATGGCCGGGGTCTCGGGGTGGGAGGCGTCCAGGTAAAGCCCGACCAGCTGGCGCGGGAACAGCTCGAAAGCCGCCACCGCCAGCGCGGCGATCACCACCGAGACCGCCGTCACCGTCACCCCCGCGTCGCGCATCCAGCGGGCGTCGCCGCGGCCCTTGGCCTGGCCGATGCGCACGGTGGCCGCGTTCGACATGCCCAGGTGCAGCATGAAGGTCAGCGAGGCGAGCTGCAGCGCGATCCCGTGCGCCGCCAGCTCGCGCGTGCCGATCCAGCCCATCATCACGTTCGAGCCGACGAAAAGCCCGCCCTCGGCCACCATGGTCAGCCCGATCGGCAGGCCCAGCACGAAGACCGCCCGCATCCCCGCCCAGTCGGGGCGCCAGAATCGCCGGAACAGCTGGTATTTGCGCGCGGCCGGCAGCCAGGCCGCATAGGCGGCGATCGCCAGAAGCTGCGAAAACTGCACCGCGATGGCGGCGATGGCGGCGCCGCGCACCCCCAGTTCCGGCGCGCCCAGATTGCCGAAGATCAGCAGCCAGTTCAGCACGATCACCAGCGGCAGCCCGGCCAGCGTGATCCACAGCACCACCTGCGGCCGCTCCATCGCCGCCAGGTAGCTGTTCAGCGTCAGCTGGCACAGCACGGCGATCAGGCCGAAGCCGGCGATGCGCAGGTAGTCCTGCGCCAGCCGCGCCACCACCGGCTCCTGCCCGATGGCCAGCAGGATCGGCTCGGAATGCCACATGGCCGGGACCACCGCCACGGCGAAGGCCAAAGACAGCCACAGCGCCATCCGGGCCGAGCGGCGCACCTCGACCTCGTCGCCCCGCGCGATGGCGGTGGCGATCAGCCCCATGACGCCGATGCCGAAGCCCATGCCCAGGAAGAACAGGATGTTGAAGAAGGACACCGCGATGACCAGCGCCGCCAGTTCCTCGACCCCATACCAGCCGACCATGACGGTATCGGCGACATGGATGGCCATGCGGGCCAGGTGGCTGCCGACCAGCGGCAGGCCGAGCGCGAGCGTCGCGCGCAGATGGGGGGCGTAGCGATTGGGCGTCATGCCCCTGCCTTATCCTTGGGCAAGGGCTGCGGCAAGGCGTCGCGCCGGGTCGCGTCTCAGGGCCGGATCTCGACCTCGGTGCCGATGCGGGCATGGGCGAAGATCTCGGCGATCTCGGCATTGTCGACGGCGATGCAGCCGGCGGTCCAGTCGCCCTTGACCCGAAAGCCCTCGGGCACCTGGTTCGGCTGGCCGTGGATCATGATGTCGCCGCCGGGGCTGACGCCCAGGGCGCGCGCCGCCTCGCGGTGGCGGGGCTGCGGATAGTCGATGCCCAGCGACAGGTGATAGGCGCTTTGCCGGTTCAGCCGGTCGATGCGAAAGATGCCCTCGGGCGTGCGGCCGTCGCCCTCGCGGCTCTTGTCGCCCTGGGGTGAAAAGCCCAGCGCGATGCGAAAGGTCCGGGGCGGCCCGCTTTCCTGATACACCGTCATGCGGCGGGCGGATTTCTCGACCAGGATGCGCTCGACCGGCGAGGCGATGGACGCATCCGGCCGCAGGGGCGGGCGTTGGAAGATCGGCGGCAGGGTGATGCGCGGCAGCCGGAACTCGGGCAGGCGCAGATCGGGCAGGCGCGGCCAGTGCCAGCCCGCCGCCGGCGGCTGCGGCACCGGGACGGGCGCGGGCTGCGGCGCCCAAAGCAGCCACAGCCCCCCAAGGACCGCCGCCAGGCACAGTGCCGAGAAGATCCCGCCCAGCCGCCTCATTGCAGGTCGCGAAACGCCTCTTGCAGCCGCGCCACCGCCTCGGCCACGCGGGCGCGGGGCGTGGCGATGTTGAAGCGCAGGAAGTCCTCGCCCCCCGTGCCGAAGGTGCCGCCGTGGTTGGCGGCGATACGCGCGCCCTGCTCGACCCGCCGGGTGAACTCGGCCCGCTCCATGCCGGTGCCCGAGAAATCGACCCAGGCCAGGTAGGTCGCCTGCAGCGGCATCGAGCGGATGCCGGGGATCGCGTTCACGCCCTCGTCGAACAGCCGCCGGTTGCCGTCCAGATAGGCCACCAGCGCATCGACCCAGGCCGCGCCCTCGGGCGAATAGGCGGCGGCGACCATGCCCGGCCCGAACAGGCCGGGCGAGATGCCCAGCGCCATCAGCCGGCCCTGCAGGCGCTTGCGCAGCCCCTCGTCGGCGACGATCAGGTTGCCGATATGGGCGCCGGCGATGTTGAAGGTCTTGGTGGCGGCGGTCAGCGTCACCAGCCGCGGCGCGGCCTCGGGCACGACGGTCGCCAGCACGCGATGGCGCGGGCTGCCGGGCATGACCAGGTCGTGGTGGATCTCGTCCGAGACCAGGATCAGGTCATGGGCGGCGCAGAAATCGGCGACCTGGCGCAGTTCCTCGGCGCTCCAGACCCTTCCGCCGGGGTTATGCGGCGAACACAGGATCAGCATCCGCTCGCGCCCGGTCAGCAGGCGCTGCCAGCCCTCCCAGTCCATGCGATACTGGCCGTCCTGGAGGGCCAGCGGGAACTCGGCCACCTCGCGGCCCGAGGCGCGGATGACGCGGGCGAAGGCGTGATAGACCGGGGTCATGACGATCACCCGGTCGCCCGGCTGGGTGAAGGCATCGACGCAGATCGCCGTGCCGTTCACCAGCCCATGCGCAGACAGAATCCATTCCGGCTCGACCTGCCAGCCGTGGCGGCTGTCCATCCACCAGCGGATCGCCCCGACATAGTCCGGGTTGGCGCCGGGATAGCCATAGATCCCATGCGCGGCCATCGCCTCGACCGCGCGCTGCACCGGGGCCGGCGGACGGAAGTCCATGTCCGCGACCCACATCGCAATCCCGTCGCCGGGCGAGACGCCGTAGATCGCCTGCATGTCGTCCCATTTCGAGCAATGGGTGCCGGTGCGGTCGATGATCTCGTCGAAGTCGGGCTGGGCCATGGTTTCCCCTTGTTTTCCGTTCGGGCGCTTTCTGTTCGGGGCAGCATAGCGGCTTGTTGCGCAAGGCCAAGGCTTGCCCTAGATCACGGGCATGACATTGCGCAGCATCATCCTCCATCCCGATCCGCGGCTGAAGAAGCCCTGCGAGCCCGTGGCCCGCATCACCCCCGAGATCGAGACCCTGGCCGCAGACATGCTGGCCACCATGTATGACGCGCCGGGCGTGGGCCTGGCCGCGCCGCAGGTGGGCGTGCTGTCGCGGCTTTACGTCATGGATTGCGAAAAGGATCCCGAGGCGCCGCGCAACCCCATCGTCATGGTCAACCCCGAGATCACCTGGCGTTCCGAGGCGCTGAACACCTATGAGGAGGGCTGCCTGTCGATCCCCGAGCAATATGCCGACGTGACCCGCCCGGCCGGGGTCAAGGTGCGCTGGCTGGGCCTGGACGGCAAGACGCATGAGCGCGATTTCGAGGGGCTCTGGGCCACCTGCGCCCAGCACGAGATCGACCACCTCGACGGCAAGCTGTTCATCGACTATCTCGGCCCGATCAAGCGGCAGATGATCACCCGCAAGATGGTCAAGCTGAAACGCGAGCGCGCGCGTGCCTGAGCCCCTGTCGGGCGAGGATGCCGCGCAGGCGTCCCAGGGCCCCGATCCGGCCCGGCTTGCCGCGCAGGGGCGCATCCGCCCGATCCTGATCCACCCCGACCCGGCGCTGCGCCGCATCTGCGCGCCGGTCGGGCGGCTGGGCTGGGACGAGGTCTCGCAGCTGGCGGCCGACCTGCTGGCGACCATGTATCACGCCGGCGGCCGCGGCCTTGCCGCGCCGCAGATCGGCGAGGGCTGGCGCATCTTCGTCATGGACCACGGCTGGAAGGAGGGCGCCCCCCTGCCCCGCGTGGTCATGGACCCCGAGATCCTGGCCCTGGGCGGCGAGGTCGAGACGATCGAGGAAGCCTGCCTCTCGATCCCCGGCCGGCCGGTCGCGGTGACGCGGCCGGTCACGATCTCGATGCGCTGCTTCGACCTGACGGGGGCGATGCAAGTCCTGACCCTGGCCGGGATCGAGGCCCGCATCGCCCAGCACGAGGCCGACCACCTGGACGGCCGGCTCATCCTCGATGCGCTGGAAGGCCCCGAGGATTCCGGCGTGCGCTGAGCCATCCCGTCGGGCGCCAGGCCGGGGCAGACCGCCGGGCGGCGCTGTTCATGCTCTCCGAAAGCCCGTGCCTTCCCGCCGGGCCCGAGCGGCGACTGACGCTTGCCCATGCGCGACGGCACGAACCTGACGGCCGCCGATAGCCGGCCCATGCCCGGCACGGGCGGCTTTCGGCCCGGATTTACCTTCGCCCGCCGCCGTGATAGCCGGGCGGGCATTCCTGACAAGGCCGCCCGATGACCGTCCGCCCCTTCCTGCCCTATGCCGACCGCCGGCTGCACATCCCGGCCCAGCCGGTCCCCGCGATCACCGAGACCGTGCGGATGATCTGGGACGACATGATCGACACGATGGAGGCGATGCCCGGCGTCGGCCTGGCCGCGCCGCAGATCGGCATCATGCAGCGGCTGGCGGTGGTGGACGCATCGGAAAAGCGCGGCCAGGCGGTGCGCATGGCCAATCCCGAGATCCTGCACGCCAGCGTGCAATTGCGCCCGCATGAGGAGGCCAGCCCGAACCTGCCCGGCGTCTCGGCCCGGATCGAGCGGCCGCGCGCCGTCACCGTCCGCTTCCTGAACGCCCAGGGCGAGATCGAGGAACGGGATTTCGTCAGCCTCTGGGCGACTTCGGTGCAGCACCAGATCGACCACCTGGACGGGCGGCTCTATGTCGATCACCTCTCGCCCCTGCGCCGCAAGATGCTGGTGGCGAAATCGGCCAAGCTGTCGCGGCGATGACGAAGGCGTGGGGCGGGCTGCACCCCGCTGCGCCCCGCTTCGGGCGTGGGAATGCCTGCAAGGCCGCATGAATATTGGGAAACGGTGAAGGCGCCTTGCAGGCCCCCGCAGGTGACGGCTCCGGGCGGCGAAGAACGGTCGCTGATCCATGAGCTTCGCCAGCTGGTGAAGGCGGTTCTGGGCTTCGGTCCTGTCGGGCTCGACCCTGAGGCTGATCCCTGTCCTGGAGGAACCCCCTCTCTGACCCCATATTTCATTCTGCCGGAGACGACTGACTGGTGATTGGTCCTGGCAAGTCGAAGGCGGGGCGGTCGGATCACCCCGGCCGCCATTTTCTTTTCCAGCGCAGCTTCCCGCCGCGACGCCGATCCAGCGGGCGAAGATCGGCACGGCCGCGCTTGTCGGTCGTGTTGCAAGCCGCGACAGCCTCCCACCCATTACAGGGCCCCGCGCGTGTTCGGGCGACGCTGGGGCGGGCTGGGCCCCTGCGCATCCTTTTCAACGCTCGGGAATAGTGCGCGGCCGGATGAGTATTTGTGGAACGAAGAAACACAGGCCCGCGCCATGGTTCGCGCGGCCGCCTTCTTTCCGTTTTCCAAATACCCATGCGACGCTTCGCTGGGGCGCGGCCGCCGCCGTTGGACGGCGACGGTGCCCTGTGCCCGTGCGGCAGGCGCGCGGGTGCCGGCGCCCCGTAGCGCCAGCCGGAAACGGGAACCCCCTGGCGAAGGGAAGCGCTTTTCTTTGCCGCGGCCCGCCCTTAACCTTGGCTCGGAACGGAGGGGCGGGGCGGGCCGTCCGGCAGAGCCCGGCCCCTTCCCGCGGCCGTTGCCGCCGAAACCCGCCCGCCGCCGCCGCGGGCCCAGCCCCAGGGACGCCAGGCCAGAGATGTTTTCCGTGCTGCCCCTTCTTGCCGGCCTGCTGTTCATGGCCGCCTCGCTCACGCCCTCGCTGATCCCGCGGGACTGGCTGATGCAGGGGGTGCTGGCCGGGGTGTCGATGGCGGCGGGCTATGTCATGACCCAGTTCCTGCTGGCGCTGTGGCGCGCGCTGGAGCTGCCGGTGCTGCGGGGCCGGCCGGCGCGCATCGCCCATGCCGTCCTGGCGGTGCCGGTGCTGGTGCTGCTGGGGCGCGGGGTGATCCTCTCGGGCGCATGGCAGAACAGCATCCGCGCCCGCATGGGCATGCCGGATCTGGAGGTCAACAACACCGCCAAGATGCTGGCCCTGGCGCTGGCGGTGTTCCTGGTGCTTTTCGTGACCGGCAAGGCGATCCAGGCGCTGTTCGACCTGCTGCGGCTGCGGCTGGCGCGCTATATCCCGGTGCGCAGCGCCAATGTGCTGGGCCTGCTGCTGGCGGTGCTGATCGTGGTGACGCTGACCCGCGACGGGGTGGTGAACGGGGCGATGCGCATCGCCGACAGCTCCTATGCCGCGGCCCAGCACCTGACCGACCCCAGCGTGCCGCCGCCCGCCGAGCCATGGCAGCCCGGCTCGGCCGCCTCCGGCATCGACTGGGAGCTGATGGGCAAGCCGGGGCGCGACTTCGTGCTGGGCGGCCCGCGCGCCCGCGCCATCTCGGGCTTTACCGGCCGCCCGGCCAAGGAACCGCTGCGCATCTATGTCGGCCTGGCCCAGGACAAGGATCCCCAGGCCCGCGCCCAGGCGGCGCTGGACGAGATGCTGCGCGTGGGCGCCTTCGACCGCAAGGTGCTGGTGCTGGCCAGCCCCACCGGAACCGGCTGGATGGACCCGGCCAGCTACGACGCGCTGGAATACATGCATGGCGGCGACGTGGCGACGGTGGCGGTGCAATATTCCTATCTGCAAAGCCCGCTGGCCCTGATCTTCGAGACCGAATCCGGCCTCGACCAGACCACGGCGCTGATGCGCGCGGTCTATGAGCATTGGCGCCACCTGCCCCCGGACCGCCGGCCGCGCCTTTATCTGCACGGCATCTCGCTGGGTGCCTGGTCCTCGATGTATGCCTTCAACCCGTTCCAGATGATGAACGAGCCGGTGGCCGGCGCCTTCTGGGTGGGCCCGCCCTTTACCTCGACCCTGTGGCGGCAGGCCAATGGCGCGCGCCAGCCCGACAGCCGCTTCGTCCTGCCCGAGCTGGATGAGGGCGAGGTGATCCGCTATGCCAGCCAATATGCGCCGCCCGACCGCTCGGGCCGGCCCTGGGGGCGGCTGCGCATCCTGTTCCTGCAATATGCCAGCGACCCGATCGTGTTCTACGACCCCGCCTCGCTGTGGCGGGCGCCGGAATGGATGCACGAGGCGCCGGCGCCCGACGTCTCGCCCCGGCTGCGCTTTACCCCGGTGGTGACGCAGCTGCAGCTGGCGGTGGACATGCTGGTCTCGACCTCGGCGCCGCCGGGCTTCGGCCACAGCTATCACGCCCGCGACTATATCGACGGCTGGGTCGCCGTCACCGCGCCCGAGGGCTGGACGGCCGCCGACAGCGAAAGGCTCAAGGCGATCTGCGGCCAGGAGGGCAGGCTCGGATGCGCAAACGGCTGATCCTGGCGCTGGCGCTGCTGGGGCTGGTGGCCCTGGCGCTGGGGCTGAACACGGCGCGCAACTATGCCGGCTGGCAGCCCGCGACCGAGACCCCGGCCGAGCGGTTGGCCCGGCTGGAGCCGCATTGGCGCATCCTGCGGCCGGATGGCCCCGGCCCGCATCCCGCCGCGGTGCTGCTGTCGGGCTGCGACGGGGTGCATGACAACATGGACTATTGGGCGCGGCAGTTCCTGGCCATGGGCCGGGCGGCGCTGATCCTGGACAGTCACGCGCCGCGGCTTCTGGACAAGGCGCAGGCCTGGCGCGCGCTTTGTGCCGGGCAAGTCCTGCCGGGGGCCGAGCGCGCCGGAGACCTGGCCGTGGCGCTGGCGGCGCTGCGCGAGATGCCGGGCATCGACGGCTCGGACGTGGCGCTGCTTGGCGCCTCGCATGGCGGCTGGACGGCGATGGAGCTGCTGCGCGCGCTGGGCGAAGGCGAGCCGCCGCCCGGCCTGACCACCTGGCCCGCGCCGCCCGGCAGCCTTGCCGCGCAGCTTGGCCCGGTCGTGCTGCTGTATCCCTATTGCGGCTTGCTGAACGGCGCGGCCAAGGGGCCCTGGCCCGGCCATGTGCGGGGGCTGATGCTGCTGGCCGAACTGGATTCGATCACCGATTCCGCCGATTGCCGCCGGATGGCCGAGGATCTGGTCACCCAGGGCGCGCATCTGGCCGTCACCACCTATCCCGCCGTCAACCACGGCTTCGACCAGCGCGAACGCTCGTCGCTGTCGCCGCTGGAGTTCGACGCGCAGGCGCGGGCGCGGGCCACCCGCGACATTCGCGCCTTCATGCAGGGTTTTGCCGCGCCCGCGACCGGGATATGAGACCCCGACACAAGGAGGGCAGCGATGCGCGTCATCTTCATGGGCACCCCCGATTTCTCGGTCCCGGCGCTGCGGGCCGTCGCCGCGCGGCACCAGGTCGTCGCGGTCTATTCCCAGCCGCCGCGCGCGGCCGGGCGCGGGCAGAAGCCGCGCCCCTCGCCCGTGCATCGCACCGCCGAGGAGCTGGGCCTGCCCGTGCGCACGCCCGAGCGGCTGAAATCGCCGCAGGAGCAGGCGGATTTCGCCGCCCTGGCCGCCGATGTGGCGGTGGTGGTGGCCTATGGGCTGATCCTGCCGCCGCCGGTGCTGGCGGCGCCGCGCCTGGGCTGCCTGAACATCCACGCCTCGCTTCTGCCGCGCTGGCGCGGGGCGGCGCCGATCCATCGCGCCATCATGGCCGGCGATGCCGAGACCGGCGTCGCCATCATGCAGATGGAGGCGGGACTGGATACCGGCCCGGTCCTGGCCGAGGCGCACACCGCCATCGGCCCCGAGGACACCACCGCCGACCTGCACGACCGGCTGGCCGAGATGGGCGGGGCGCTGATCGCCCGGACGCTGGACCGCCTGCCCCTGCCCGCCCGGCCGCAGCCGGCCGAGGGCGTGACCTATGCGCAAAAGATCGACAAGGCCGAGGCGCGGATCGACTGGAGCCAGCCGGCCGCAGCCGTGGACCGGCGGATCCGCGGCCTGTCGCCCTTTCCCGGCGCCTGGTGCGTGGTCGGCGACGAACGGGTGAAGCTCCTGCGCTCGCGCCTTGCCGCCGGGTCTGGCGTGCCGGGCCAGGTGCTGTCGGGCTTCACCATCGCCTGCGGCGAGGGCGCGGTCGAGGTGCTGGAGGCGCAGCGCGAGGGCAAGCGGCCGATGCCCGCGGCCGAGATCCTGCGCGGCATGAGCCTGCCCGAGCGGCTGGATTGACGGCATTGTAGCAAATTCGCCACAACTTTCGGTTGCTGAAACGCGCGCAGGCCGTTTCCCGCAACCCCATGTTAACCTTTCCCCGTCAGACCGGGTCCGAGGCTTTCGATCCGGCGATCCTGAGAAGGGTCTGAAAGGGGACGACTATCATGGAAAACCTGATCCGGGTGATGGCCGATCATTGGTGGGTGCCGCTCTTGCGCGGCATCGCGGCGATCCTGTTCGGCCTGATGGCGCTGATCTGGCCGGGGCTGACCGTCTATGCGCTGCTGCTGGTCTTTGGCGCCTATGCGATCTTCGACGGGGTGATGGCGATCGTCATGGCCTTCCGGCGCAGGCCCGCGGACGACCGCTGGTGGGCCTGGGCGCTGGACGGCGCGCTGTCCGTCGCCATCGGCCTGATGGCGCTGTTCTGGCCCGAGGCGACGGCGCTGGCCTTCATCATCTGGATGGCCGCCTGGGGCGTGGTCGCCGGCATCTTTCGCATCATCGCCGCGATCCGGCTGCGGCACGAGATCGAGGGCGAATGGGCGCTGGGGCTCAGCGGGCTCTTGCTGGTGGTCTGGGGCGTGCTGCTGGCGCTGGTGCCGGCGGCGGGACTTCTGGGCATCGCCTGGCTGATCGGCCTGTTCGCGCTGCTGATCGGCGGGGCGATGATCGTGCTGGCCTTGCGGCTCAAGGGGCTGAAGGCGGTCTAGCTTGCCCGGCCGCAGGGGTATTTGGGGAACAGAGAAATGATCAGGTTCCGCGCGGCTTGGCGCGGGTGGTCGGGTCGGCCTCCAGCGGGTCTTCCGGCCAGGGGTGGCGCGGGTAGCGGCCGCGCATGTCCTTCCTGACATCGCCGTAGCCGCCGGCCCAGAAGCCCGGCAGGTCGGTCGTCACCGCGACGGGCTTGCCGCCGGGCGAGAGCATGGTGATGCGCAGCGGCCGGTTGCCGACGACCGGGTGGCGCGCGAGGCCGAACAGCTCTTGCAGCTTCAGTTCGATCGAGGGGGTTTCGTGGTCGTAGTCGATGGGCACCTTGCGGCCGAGCGGCGTGACGAAATGCGCCGGCGCCGCCTGGTCCAGCCGGCGCTGGCCGTCCCAGCCGATGCGCGCCTTCAGCGCCTCGGTCAGGTCCAGCCCGCGCAGGTCGGAAAGCGTCCGCACCTTGCCCAGCCAGGGCAGCAGCCAGTCGGGATCGGCGAGCAGGCTTTCGTCATCGACCGGGCCGAGTTCCGGGATCAGCGCGATCCGCGCCCGCAGCCGCGCGGCGCCTGGCGTCCAGTTCAGCCCGTTCGCCCGCAGCCCCTCGAATGCGGCGCGGGCCAGCGCCTGCGGGTCGGGGTCGTCCAGCGCCCGGTCGGCCAGCACCAGCGCGCCGAAGCGTTCCTGGCGGCGGGCAAGGATGCGGCCCTCGCGCCGCGACCATTCCACCAGCGCGACGGTCTCGATGCGGCCGGGGAAGAGGGCGCGGATCTCGTCCTCGGTCACGGCGGCGGCCATGCGGATGCGCGCCTCGCGCGTATCGCCGTCGAGGTCGGTGGCGACGATCAGCCGCTGCGCCGCCAGCGCGTCGCCCTCGGGCAGCGCGGTACCCTTGCCGCCCGACAGCACGTAGCGCGGTTGCTCGCCCTTGCGGCGCAGCCCGATGCGGTCGGGATAGGCCAGCGCCGCCATGGCGCCCGGCGAGAGGCCCGCGCCCTCGGCTGCCATGCGGCGCAGGCGCTTGGCCTCGTCGCGGATGCGATGCAGCGTGCCGGGGTTGGCCGGCCAGGGGTGGCGGTCCTGATAGGCGCGCAGGTCGCGGATCGCCGCCAGGCGCAGGGCCAGGTCGGCGGGGGCGCCGGTCAGCGGGTCGCGCTCGGCCATCAGCGCGGCGAGGTCGGCGGCGTCGCGCCCCGCCGTGACCAGCATGTGCCCCAGCCGCGGATGCAGCGGCAGCGGCGCCAGGCGCCGGCCATGGTCGGTGATGCGGTTGCCCGCGTCCAAGGCGCCGAGGTCGCGCAAGAGCGCCCGCGCCTCGGTAAGCGCGGCCTCGGGCGGCGGGGTCAGGAAGGCCAGGTCGCGCCCGTCCGAGCCCCAGATCGCCAGCTCCAACGCCAGCCCGGCGAGGTCGGCCACGGCGATCTCGGGCGGGGCGAATGCGGGCAGCGCGCCCTCCTCGGCCCGCGCCCACATCCGATAGCAGATGCCCGGCGCGACCCGGCCGGCGCGGCCGCGGCGCTGTTCTGCCTCGGCGCGGCTGACGCGTTCCGTCACCAGACGCGACATGCCCGAGCCGGGATCGAAGCGCGCCCGCCGCGCCCGGCCGGCATCGACCACCACCTTCACGTCGGGAATGGTCAGCGAGGTTTCCGCGATCGCGGTCGCCAGCACGATCCGCCGCCGCCCGCCGCCCTGGGGCTGCAAGGCCGCGCGCTGCGCCTTGAAATCCATGGCGCCGTAAAGCGGCAAGACCTCGGCCGGGACATCCAGCATGGCCTGCACCCGGCGGATCTCGCCCTCGCCGGGCAGGAAGGCCAGGATGGTGCCGCCGATGTCGCGCGTCGCCGCCTCGGCATCCGTGATCAGCCGCGCCGCCTCGGGCACCAGCCGGCTGCCTGCGGGCAGCGGGCGGGAAAGCCAGCGCGTCTCGACCGGAAAGGCCCGGCCCTCGGAGCGGATGACCGGCGCCGCGTCCATCAGCGCCGCGACCGGCTCGGCGTCCAGCGTCGCCGACATGACCAGCAGCGCCAGGTCGGGGCGCAGCGCCTGCCGCGCTTCCCAGGCCAGGGCCAGGCCCAGGTCGGCATTCAGGCTGCGTTCGTGGAATTCGTCGAAGATCACGCAGCCGACGCCCGAAAGCTCGGGGTCGGACTGGATCATCCGGGTCAGGATGCCCTCGGTCACGACCTCGATGCGGTTGCCCGGCACCGCCTCGCCGCGGATGCGATAGCCGACGGTGCGGCCCAGGGGCTCGCCCAGCGTCTCGGCCATGCGCTCGGCCGCGGCGCGGGCGGCCAGGCGGCGCGGCTCCAGCATGAGGATGCGGCCGGTGACGACGGGCAGCAGCGCCAGGGGGACGCGGGTGGTCTTGCCCGCGCCGGGCGGCGCCATCAGCACCGCGCGGCCATGGGCGGCCAGCACGGCGGTCAGTTCGGGCAATACGGCGTCGATGGGCAGTTGCATTCGCGCCTTATGGCAAAGCGCCGCCCAGGCGAAAAGACCTGCCCCTACACATCCGCCGCCGGCCTGCCTATCTTGACCCGGCCAAAGCGAGGGACGGAATGGGTATCGCCGACGATCTGATGCAGGGCCTGGGCATGTCCGACCCGGTGCTGCGGCTTGGGGTGACGGGACTGTCGCGGGCGGGCAAGACCGTGTTCATCACCTCGCTGGTGGCGAACCTTCTGGACCGCGGCCGGATGGCGGCGCTGCGGGCGGCGGCCGACGGCTCGCTCAAGGCGGCGTGGCTGCAGCCGCAGCCCGACGACACCGTGCCGCGATTCGACTATGAGCGCCACCTGGCCGCCATGACCGGCCCCGACCCGCATTGGCCCGAGGGCACGCGCCATGTCAGCCAGCTGCGCCTGTCCCTGCGGGTGCAGCCGCGCGGGCTGATCGCCGGCTGGCGCGGCCAGCAGGTGCTGCATCTCGACATCGTCGACTATCCGGGCGAGTGGCTCCTGGACCTGCGGCTGATGGAGAAGGATTTCGACCAATGGTCGCAGGAGGTGCTGGACCGCATGGCCGGCCGCCCCGGCGCCGAGACCTTCCGCGCCGCGCTGGCCGCGACCGATCCGGGGCGCTTCGACGAGACCGCCGCGCAGGCGCTGGCCGCGGCCTATACGAGCCACCTGCACCGGGCACGCGACGCGGGCTGGTCGGATTGCACCCCCGGCCGCTTCCTGATGCCGGGGGAGCTGGAGGGCTCGCCGGCGCTGACCTTCACGCCGCTGCCGCATGAGATGCGGGCGACGCCCCTGGGGCGCGAGTTCGCGCGCCGCTTCGGGGCCTACAAGGCGCGGGTGGTGAAGCCCTTCTTCCGCGACCATTTCGCCCGCATCGACCGGCAGGTGGTGCTGATGGACGTGCTGGGCGCGATCCATGCCGGGCCGCCGGCGGTCGAGGACATGCGCCGCGCCATGGCCGACATCCTGGGCGCCTTTCGCCCCGGCCGGGCGGGGTGGCTGGCGCAGCTTCTGGGCGCGCGCCGGGTGGGGCGCATCCTGTTCGCCGCCACCAAGGCCGATCATTTGCACCACATCCAGCATCCGCGCCTAACCGCGATCACTGCCGCCATGCTGCGCGAGGCGCGCGACCGCGCCGATTTCTCCGGCGCGCGGACCGAGGCCATGTCCATCGCCTCGCTGCGCACCACCACCGAGGAGATGATCCGCCAGGACGGCGAGGAACTGCCCGCGGTGCGCGGCACGCTGATGGACGGGCGGCAGGCGGCCTTCTATCCGGGCGAGCTGCCGGCCAATCCGGCCGAGCTCTTGGTGCCGGCAAGCCAGGGCGCGGCGCGCTGGCTGGACGGCGACTATGCGATCATGGATTTCGCCCCGGCGCCGGGCACGCTGCGGCCGGGCGACGGGCCGCCGCATATCCGGCTGGACCGCGCGGCCGAGTTCCTGATCGGCGACAGGCTATAGGAGGGCGCCATGGCTGAACCCCCGAAACGGCGCGGGCCGGTGCTGATGGAGATGGGCGGGCCACCCGAACCGGCCGAGCCGCCCCGCCCCCCCCCCGCCCCC
>NZ_JRKO01000076.1 GCF_000763885.1 Paracoccus versutus
GCCCCGGCCAGCAGCAGCTCGGCCCCGCCCATCTCGCCCCAATCGGGGGTATAGGCCGGCAGCGCCTCGGGCTCGGCGCCGCAAACGTCGCGCCAGACGCCCCGCACCAGCCCCAGGCAATCGGTCCCGGCCCCCTTGACCGAGCCCTGGTGCACATAGGGCGTCCCGATCCAGCCCCGCGCCGCCCTGACCACCGCGCTCATCGGTTCACCTTGGGCGCGATCAGCCAATCCTCGGGCGGCAGATGCGGAAAGCCGCGAAAGTTCTGGAAATTCAGGAACTTCGTCCGGCAGGTCTCGGCCCGCTTGTCGCAGCCCGCCTCCAGCCGCACCCGGTCGCCCGCGGCGGGCCGGATGCCCAGCGCGGTCCACAACTCGACCTCGCGCCGCGCGCCGGGCAGGGCGGCATCCGCCTTGACCAGGCCCGACAGCCCCTCGGCCGCGCCGGTCAGCACGACCAGCCGGCCATGCTCGAACCAGCCGCCGTCATGGCCGGCGATGCCCGACAGCGCCAGCCGGCCCTCATCCTCGGCCTCGACCACGCCCTCGGCCGAATAGCCGGCTCGCGCCAGGTCGAACCGGCACTGCCCGTCCCCCAGCATGGCCGAGCAGCGCGGATGATAGACCCGCCCCTGCGCCCGGTTCAGCGGCTCGGACAGGCCGCGCAACTCGGCGCGGAACGCCGCGCCGCTGCGCACCACCTCGCCCAGATGGCCGCGAAAGACCAGCCGGCGGTTCGCGCTGTCGGTCCAGTCCACCTCCCACAGCCGCACATCGGCGCCGTCCCAGCGCCCGGCCATCAGGTCGCGCTCGGTGATGGCGCTGTCCGACAGCGCCCCCACCGCCTCGCTGTTGTCCACCGACAGGCCCAGGCCCTGCACCAGCGCCCGCGCGCTCAGCCCGCTGTCGGGGCGGAAGGTCACGCCGTCGAAGGACAGCGCCAGGTCGTGGTCGGTAAAGCCCAGCACCAGCCCGTCGCGCCGCGCGACCGCCCAGGCCCGCGCAATCGTCTCGGTCATGCCCGCACCTCCACCACCGGCACCTGCGGCAGGTCGCCCGCCTGGAAGGACGCGACCGAGACCGCGATCCGGTCGGTGTCGAAGCGCACCGGCACGTCGAACTCGAACCCCGCCGTGACCACGGCCCCCGGCTCGGGCGGCGCGGCAAAGCTGACCACGCCCGTCGCCCAGTCGACGGCGAAATCCACCCCGGCGCGCAGCTCGACATTCCCGGCCCCGGCCAGCACCGTGCCCTGGACCGGCTTCGCCACCGGCCGCCAATAGCGCGCCGGACCCGAGGCATAGGCCTTGCGCAGCGCAAACTCGCGCCGCACCCCGTCGCCCATGCCGATCTCCTGGTCCTGGAAGCTCACCGCGGCGCTTGGCGCGCAGGACTTGCAATCCGCCCAGTCCTTCCAGCGAAACCCGTGCATCTGCCCGGCCCGCGCCTCGAAAAAGGCGATCAGCGCCGCCACGTCGTCCAGCGAGCGCAAGCCCAGCCCGGCGTCATAGCGCCGCCGCGAATGCGCCCAGGGCGTGCGCCGCTCCTCGTGGCCGTTGGTCAGCGCGACGATTTCCGTCCGCCGCTCCGGCCCGCCGACCGAGCCGAAGGACAGGTTCGCCGGGAACCTGATCTCGTGAAATGCCATGGCTCACCCGTTCCTTTCCCCGCGCGCCAGCAGCCGGCCCATCTGCGCGGCGATCTGGCTCTGGCTGCGCTGGAACCCCGCCACGTCGGGGGTCGAGACGTTGAAGGTCACGCTGACCGGCCGCCCCCCGCCCTGGGCCGCGACCCCCAGCCGCCCGTCCGCGCCGCGGCGCAAGGGCATGATCGCCTCGGCCCCGGCCTCGCCCATCAGCCCGGTCGCGCCGCGCATCGGGAAATAGGTCGGCTGGCTCACCACGCCCCCCTTGGCAAAGGGCATCACCCGCCCCTGCGCGAAGGCGGCGCCATCCGCAAAGGGCAGCGCCGCCGAGACCATGCCGTTCACCCCCTGCGCGATCGCCCCGGCCAGCGCCTGCTCGATCGGCTTCATCGCCACGGCGAATGCGCTGTCGGCCATGCTGCGCGCGATGCCCTTCAGCGCGTCCGACAGCTTCATGCCGTCGAAGGCCAGCCCCGAGAACGCCCGGCGCAGCCCGCTGCCGATGCCCGATGTCAGCGTGCCCACCTCGCGGTTGGTATGGACCATCGAGGCCCGCAGCCGCGCCAGCTCGGCGTCGAACTCCGCCGCCAGCCGCGCGCTCTGCTCCAGCCCCCGGCCCAGCGCAGGACCGTCCTCGTCCAGCCGGTCCAATCCGTCCTTGTTCGCCATGACGGCGCCTCCTTTTCCCTCATGCTAACCGGCGGGCCGGTCGGGATAGCGCGCGACCAGCTCGGCCAGCCGGTCGCGCGTCATCGCCGCGCCCCGCGCCTCGACGCCCAGCATCAACGCCAGCTCGGCCGGGGTCAGCGCCCAGAACTCGGCGGGCGTCAGCCCCAGTCCGCCCAGCCGCGCCGGGCCCAGGCCCATGCGCATCAGCCCCGGCCAGTCCAGCCCGCCGCTCATGCGCCCTCGATGCGAAAGGCCCGCGCCAGCAGCGCCGCCGCCGCATGGGCCGCGGCGACCGGCCCGCCGCGCAGGTCCGCCGAGGCCAGCGCGTCCATGCCGCCCGGCCAGCCGCCCGCCCGCAGGCCCGCGACCAGCACCGCCATCACGTCGCGGCTGGAAAACCGCCCGCCCTCGAAGCGCTCGACCAGCGCGATCATGCTTTCCGCGCCCAGCTCGGCCTCAAGCCCGGCCAGCGCGCCCAGCGTCAGCCGGGCGACATGGCGCCGCCCGTCCAGCCAGATCTCGACCTCGCCCGCCAGCGGATTGGCCATCTCAGAACGCGACGAAGCTGATCGCGCCCGCGCTTGCCATGGAAATCTCATAGGTCGCCTCGCCATTGTAACTGCCCGCATATTCCAGCGCCGTGATCTGGAACGGCCCCTCGACCGTGCCGAAATCCGGGATCACCACCTGGAAGCGCGGCACCTCGCCGTCGAAGAACACCTGCCGCGCGCGCTCGTCCGTGGTCCCGTCCCGGAACACCCCCGACCCCGAGATGCTGGCCGAGCGCACCCCCGCGCCCGCCAGCAGCTCGCGCCAGCGCCCCTCGCTTTCCAGGCTCGTCACGTCCACCGTCTCGGCATTGAAGCCCAGCCGGGTCGCCCGCAGCCCCGCCACGGTCTCGAAATGGCCGTCGCCGGTCATGTCCATCTTGATCAGCAGGTCGCGTCCGTTCTGCACCGCCATCACCGTCTCTCCTCAACCCAGGTCGATGCGCGCGCGAAAGGTCAGGTCGACCCGCCGCCCCGCGCCGTTTTCCGCCCGCCGCGCGCGGGCGCGCAGGAACCACAGCCCCGCCAGGTGCCCGCGATCCAGCGCCATGTCGGCCGCCTCCAGCGCCTCGCTGACCGCGACCGCCGCCGCCTTGACCGCGCCGAAGCCGCCCGCCGCCTCGGCCCCCGACAGGACCGAGACGACGAAATCATGCACCGCGCCGCCGGCCGTCATGTCGCCCGCGTCGCGCACCTCCTCGGGGCCCAGCGAGACATACAGCCCCGCCGGCGCCGCCACCGGCATGGCGTCATAGATCGCGTCGCCCACCAGCGCCGCCAGCGCGCCGTCCTCGCGCAGGCGGCGATAGACCGCGGCCTGCAGCGCGGCCGTTGCAAGATAGCTCATGCCAGGGACTCCTCTTTCGCGATGCAGACCAGCCAGCGGCCGCCGGCATCGCTCTCGGCCACCGCCTCGATGCGAAAGCGCCGGGCGGCCGCGCCCTCGCCCAGCCGCAGCCGCTGCTCGGGGCGCGGGCGGCGGGCATCGCCGGCAGGCGCCGCCCTGACGGTGATCCGCCAGGTCACGACGCTCTGCGCCCCCACCTCGGCGATGCGCTCCGCCCCCGCGCCCGACCGCATCTCGGCCCAGAGGCGCCCGACCTCCTGCCAGGTCAGGCGGAACCCGCCCATCCCGTCGGGCACCCGGACCGGGGATTCCACGACCAGCGGCACCGTCGGCCGCGGCGCCCTCATGCCCGGCCGCGCGACTGGCCGCGCCCCCCCAGCACCCGGACCGAGCGCCAGCGCTCGATCAGCGCGCTGACGCCAAAGGGCAGCGCCCCCGCCGAGCCCTCGAAGCTGCGATCCTCGTGATAGCGCGCGGCCAGCAGCAGCACCGCCTGCGCCAGGTCGGCCGGCAGCCCGGCCCATTCCGCCGCGAACCCGGCGCGAAAGGTGATCTCGGCGAACCCGCCCGAGGGCACCGCCGGCAGGAACGTCCCCACCGGCGCCAGCACCGGCCGCTGCATGTCCGGGACCAGCCGCCAGGCCGCCGGATCGACCGGCACCGCCGCGCCCGCCGCATCGGCGATCCCGACCGCCTCGACCGCCTCGACCGGGGCCAGCGGCAAGGGCTGGCCCTCGGGGTCGCGCCATTCCTCCAGCCGCAGCCGGAACCGCCGGGCCAGCAGCACCTTGCCGGTGCGCGCCTCGACGGTGGCGACGGCCGCGCGCAGGAAACCCGCCAGCGCCGCGGTCTCGGCCCCATCATCGGCGCCGCCCAGGTCGAACCCCGTCCCCAGCCGCAGATGGTCCCGCAGCACCGCGACGGGCAGCGCCCCAGCTGCGGGCGCCGTCACTTCCACAAGCATCATCCTCGTCTCTCCCACTCGCAGGGCTTCGGGCAAAAGGGGGCCGCGCCGCTGCACCCTCGCGCGCGCGGACAGTTGCACTTGCCAGCAGGGCGCAGATCCCCGGCGCGGCCCCCGCTTCGGCCCCGGATCAGCCGAAGACCATCAGCTTGACGGCACGGGCGTCGGTGACGCCGCCGCCCACCCGCTTGGTGGCGTAGAACAGCACATGCGGCTTGGCCGAGAAGGGATCGCGCAGCACCCGCAGGTCCGGCCGCTCGACGATGGTATAGGCCGAGCGGAAATCGCCGAAGGCGATGGAATGCGAGCCCTGCGCGATGTCGGGCATGTCCTCGCAGACCAGCACCGGATAACCCAGAAGCTGCGCCGGCTGGCCCATGGCCAGGCTGTCCGCCCACAGGAAGCGGCCGTCCGCGTCGCGCATCTTGCGCACCGCGGCGGCGGTCTTGGAATTCATCACGAAGCTCGCATTGGCGCGGTATTGCGCGCCCAGCGCATAGACCAGGTCGATCAGCGCATTCGCCGGGTTGGTCGCGGCGAAATCGCCGTTCCCGCCCGACGGGATGGTGCCGATCTGCACATTGGTCGCGGTGCCGTTCGGCGCCTTGGCATGGGTCAGGATGCCGCGCGGCTTGTTCACGCCGTCGCCGCCGATGAAGGCCATGGCCTCGGCGCGGGCGAATTTCTCGGCGATGCGCCCGGCCAGCCAGGTCTCGACGTCGAAGGCGGCATCGTCCAGCAGGCGCTGGCTGGCCTTGGGCATGGCGGAAAGCTCATGCACCGGGATCACCACCCGCTGCACGGTGGGGGTGCCGGTCTCGGCCTGGGCCGTGGCCTCGGTGGCCCAGCCATGGGCGATGTCGCCCATGTCCACCAGCACCTCGTAGCTGGCCGATTCCACCGCCACCACATTGGCGACCCGGCGCAGCGAAGCGGTGACGTTCAGCGCCTCCTGCACCTGCATGGCCACCGTCGGCGCCACCAGGAAGCCGCCGTCCGAGCCGGTGGTCATCGCCTTGCCCTCCAGCGGCAGGCCACGCAGCGCGCCGTCGTCGCCATGGCGGATATAGGCGTCGAAGGCCTTCTGGTGCGGCGCGCCCTGGTCGGCCTCGGCCGACAGGGGGGCGCGGGCGCGGGAAATCGTCTTGCGGTCCAGCATGGTCATGCGTTCTTCCTGTGCTTCCAATCGGTTCTGAATCTCGCTGCGGAATGCCTTCAACTCCTGGACAAAGCCCAGCATCTCGGCCCCCAGGTCGCCGGGCACATCCGCCCCGGCCGCGGCTTTCACCTCGGTCATGATCCCCTCCGTTTCGGTGAAACTCACTTGGCGCGCAGCGCCAGCGTCGCGGCCCGGAAGGCCGCCGCCATCTCGTGCAGCCGGTCCGACTTGGTCCCGACCTTGGCCTCGGCCAGCATCGGGAACGTCACCAGCGACACCTCCCACAGCTCGACCTCGGAAAGCAGGCGCCGGCCCTTGCCGTCGCGCTCGGCGGAAACGGTGCGATAGCCGATCGACAGCCCGTCGATGGCGCCCGCCGCGACCAGCGCCGCCGCCTCGCGGGCCTGGGCGATCTCGGGCAGAAGCCGCCCCTTGACCCAAAGCCCCTTCTCGTCCTCGCGGATCTCCTCCCAGACGCCGATGGGCCGGGCGGGATCGTGCTGCCACAGCATCCGCACCCGGTCGCCGCGCGCCTCCAGCCGCTTCAGGCTGGCGGCATAGGCGCCCCGGACCACGACGTCGCCGCCCTGATCGGTCAGGCCGAACAGGCTCGCATAGCCCTCGATCCGCGTGCCCTCGGCCACCACCGGCCCGCCGGCGGCATATTTCAGCTCCAGCCCGTCGTTCTTATGATCCACCTCAGCCTCCTTTCGGCGCATATTCCAGAATCGACTGCACCGCCTGGGTCAGGATGACCGCGACGACGCCATAGACGGTCATCCACAACCGCCGCTCCAGCCCCTCGATCAGCGCCTCGATGCGCTCCAGCCGGCGCTCCACCTGGGAAAATTGCAGCGCCATGATCCGCTCCTGCGTCTCCAGGCGCTGGTCGTGCCAGTCGAAGGGCTCCTTGACGAAACGCGAGCCCTCCATCTCACCCCTCCCCCTCCGGCAGGGGCGGCAGCCCCAGCGCCGCCCGCTTCTCGGCCGGGGTCAGGAAGCCGGCCTCGCCGACGCGCTTCCATTGCTGGTCGCGCTCCTCGGCCAGGGCCGGCACTTGGTCGGGATCGGCGCGCAGGTCGATCTCGGCCCCCAGGTGCTCGGACAGCCACCAGGCCAGGGCGCCGGCCACGCGCGAGACCAGCGGCAGCACCGTCAGCCGGTAGAAGGCGCGGTGCGCCTCGGCGTAATTGGCATAGGTCGCCTCGCCGGGAATGCCGATCAGCATCGGCGGCACGCCGAAGGCCTGCGCGATCTCGCGCGCAGCGGCCAGCTTGGTCTGGTGGAACTCCATGTCGCTCGGCGAAAACCCCATCGGCTTCCAGTCGAGCCCGCCCTCCAGCAGCATCGGCCGCCCGGCGTTCCTCGCGCCCTGGTGATGCATCTCCATCTCGGTCACAAGGCGCTCGTACTGGTCCGGCGACAGGCTGCCCTGGCCGTCGGCGCCGCGGTAGACGATGGCGCCACTGGGCCGCGCCGCATTGTCCAGAAGCGCCTTGGACCAGCTCGAGGCGCTGTTGTGGACATCCACCGCCACCGCGGCCGCCTGCATGGGCGACAGCCCGCGATGGTCGTCCAGCGGATGAAAGCTGCGGATATGGCAGATCGGATCGGGACTGCCGGCCATGTCGAAGCGGACCTTGCGCCCGCCCACGCCATATTCATAGGCGACCGGCCAGCCGTCCGGCCCCGGCACCACCGCCATCCGGTCCGCGCGCAGCACGTGCAGCTCGGCCGGCAGTCCCTTCGCGCCCTCGCCCACCGCCTCCAGATAGCCGTCGCCGCTCAGCAGGATCTGGCCGTAGAGCGCCTCGAACAGCTCGGCCCGGCCCTGGCCCGGATTGGGCCGGCGCAAGAGGTCCAGCACCGGATGCACCTCATAGCGGCGCTCGCGGTCCTGGCAGATCAGCGGCACGGCCGCGGCCGCCTCGGCGATCAGCCGCACGGCGCGGAACCCGACCGGATTGCCGACGAAGCCCAGGCGCATCAGGCTGACCGTGTCGCGCGGCGACCAGACCACGCGGCCCGAACCCGCCGCCAGCGCCACCAGCTTGCCGGCGGCGCTGGCCTTCTTCTCGACCGCGACGGGCGGCCTCGCGGGCGCAGCCCCCCGCCCGAACCAGGGAAATGCCATCGGTTCCTCCTGAATCCCAAAGAAAAAGGGGCCGCGCCCGCGGCCCCTCCCGGACCCCGAAAGGCCCTTCTCCGTTTCGAAAATACCCTGGGGGGAGCGCCTGCGGCCCCCCGTCGAGGGGGGCCGCAGGCGCGGGGGGCAAAGCCCCCTAAAGCCCCCGCACCGCCGGGCGCAGGTGATGCGCCCCCGGCTCGATCATCAGCTCGTGGATCGCCCAGACCAGCGCATCCAGCCGGTCTGGCGACCCCCTGCCGTCATAGCCCGCGACCGTCATGCGGCACATCTGCTCCTCCAGCAGCCCCAGCCCGCGCAGGTGGCTGACCCGCCCCTGCTCGTAAAGCGCCGCCACCGGCTCGGCGCGCAAGCCCTTGCCGCGCCCCGCCCGCAGGGCGCGGAACGGCACCAGCGGATCGACCTGGCGGATCACGCTCTCGACCAGGTCGCCGCCCTGGTTGACCTCGGCCACCAGCCGCTCGGCCCCGTGCCGCCGCATCGCCGCGATCGCCGCCCGCGCCCAGTCCAGGGGCCCGCCCCGGACCGAGGCATCCTCCAGCACACAGGCCCGCCAATCCGTCACCGGCCCCTCGGCCACCACCCCGGCGACCACGATGCCGCATTCGTCCGAAGCCGCCCCCGCCGTCACCGCCGGATCGACCGCGACGACGATGCGCGACAGCGCCGGCACCGCCTCGGCGCGGCAGCGCTCCAGCAGGCCCGCGCTCCACAGCGCCCCCTCGACATCCTCCAGCAGCAACCCCTCCAGCTCCTGCCGCCCCAGCCGGGTGCCGCCATAGCGCGCCTGCACCTCGGCCAGGAAGCTCTCGGCCAGATAGGCCCGGTTCGCGTCGGTCGGCGCATGGGTGGTCACGGTCGAGGACTGCCGCAACAGCCGCTTCAGCACCGCCACGTTGCGCGGCGTGGTGGTGACGACCTGCTGCGGATGCGGCCCCAGCCGCAGCGCGAATTGCAGCATGTCCCAGCATTCCTCGGCCTTCTTCCACTTGGCCAGCTCGTCGACCCAGGCCGCGTCGAACTGCGGCCCGCGCAGCGCCTCGGGCTCATGGGCCGAGTATAGCTGCGCCGTGGCCCCGTTCGGCCAGACCAGCCGCCGCCGCCCCGCCTCCCATTCCGGCCGCCGGTCCGGCGGGGACGAGGCCAGGATCCCCGATTCCCCGAACACCATCACGTCGCGCGCCTGGTCCAGCGTCTCGCTGACCAGCGCCACCCGGCGCGCGCGGCCCGGCGCCTCGGGGGTCGCGCCCTCGACCTGGGCGCGCACCCATTCGGCGCCGGCGCGGGTCTTGCCCGCGCCGCGCCCGCCCATGATCACCCAGCTCTTCCAGTCGCCCTCGGGCGGCAGCTGGTGCGGCAGCGCCCAGAACTCGAAAAGCCAGGGCAGCGCCGCCAGCGCATTGTCGCCCAGCCCCCCCAGGAACGCGTCAACCTCCTCGGGCCCGGCGCAGGCAAGCC
Organism: Paracoccus versutus; assembly: GCF_000763885.1. Lineage (GTDB taxonomy): Bacteria > Pseudomonadota > Alphaproteobacteria > Rhodobacterales > Rhodobacteraceae > Paracoccus > Paracoccus versutus. The sequence goes on from NZ_JRKO01000076.1 coordinate 9,436, forward strand.
AGGCGGCGCCCGATCTCGTCTCGTGCCGCGTCAAGGTCGAGTGCGCCTGCACCGACCCGCCCGGCAGCATCCTTGCGAAGCTTGTCAACCTTGCTCCTTTCCTCCAGCACCATCTGGGTCGCGGCCCGCAGTTCGCGCACCAGCTTGCCGGATTCCTTCAACTCGCCGGTCTCGCCGGCCTCGATCCTTTCCCGCAGCCGGTTCAGCTCGGCCGCATAGGACCGGAACAGCCCATCCGCGATCTCCAGCACGTTTGTGTCCGCCGCCTCGGCGCCGGGCACGAAAGGCCCTTCCGGCGCCTGCGGCCCCGGATCGAAACTCTTGGTCATTCTTGATCGCCCTGCCCTCGTGTGCCTGTCCGCACGAGCGAGACATGAAAAAAGCGGCCTCGGGGTCGCCCCCCGGCCGCTTGCCCATCTCTCCCAGCATGGGTAATTTCTACTTCAGGGCGTGCGCCGAGTCAACGCAAAACCCCCGGTTGATCGCCGCGGCGCCGATTTCCCCCGCAAGAACAACCTGTTACCCCACGCAACACCGCAGCGCACGCCCGGCGCAACACCCGCCGCCGCCGGGTCCGGGGCGCAGGCATGCGCCTTCTCCGTTCCCCAAATACCCAAAAAAACCGACCGGCCCTCCGGCAAGGCCGATCAGTCGCCCTGCACCGGCGACAGCGGCTGGCCGCGCTGGCGCTCGATCTCGCGCCAGCGGGCGACGTTGCGGTTGTGCTCCTCCAGCGTGCGGGCAAAGGCGTGCCCGCCCGAGCCGTCGGCCACGAAGAACACGTAATCGGTATCTTCCGGGTCCATCGCCGCGGCGATGGCGGCCCGGCCGGGATTGGCGATGGGCGTCGGCGGCAGCCCGTCGATCTGGTAGGTGTTGTAGGGCGTGCGCCGCCGCAGTTCCGAGGCGCGGATGCCGCGGTCCAGGACCCCCTTGCCGCCGGTGATGCCGTAGATCACCGTCGGGTCGGTTTCCAGCCGCATCCCCTGCCGCATCCGGTTGACAAAGACGCTGGCCACCATCCGCCGCTCGTTCGGCTGCCCGGTCTCCTTCTCGATGATCGAGGCCATGACCAGCGCCTCCTCGGGCGTGGCATAGGGCAGGTCGGGCTCGCGCGCCTCCCAGGCCGCGGCCAGGATCGCCGCCTGCCGCCGCTCCATCTCGGCCAGCAGCGCGGCGCGGTCGGCGCCCTTCTCGACGTCGTAGGTGTCGGGGGCAAGGCTGCCTTCCTCGGGCAGGTCCGCGACCTCGCCGCCCAGGAAGCCGGCCTGCTTCAGCCCCTCGGCCACCTGCCAGCTCGTCACCCCCTCGGCGACCGAGATGCGCAGCCGCGCATCCGGCTTGGCTTCCGCGGCCGCGATGACCTCGGGCGCGGGCTCGCTGGCGGGGTTGTATTTCGCCTGCTCGGCAAAGACCCCGGTCTCGGCATCCATGTCGCGCAGGATCACCGAGTTCTCGCGCACGCCGATGCGGAACACCACCTCGGTGCCGCAGGTGCTGGGACCGCCGGCGGTGATGACCCGGACGATCTCCTCCATGCTGGACTGCGGCGGCATCAGGTAGGAGCCGTATTTCAGATCGCGCGATTTCCCGGCATAATCGGCGCCCGCCCGGAAGATATAGGCATTGGACACCACGCCCTGCTCGGCCAGCTGCTGGCTGACCGCGTTCAGGCTGGCGCCGGGGGCCACGCGCACGCAGGCGGCCACGGCGCTGGGGCCGGGCCGGGTGTATTCGTGCTTGCCCCAGGCGATGGCCGCCGCGACCGCGATCAGGATCACGATCAGCAGCGTCAGGAAATTCGACGCGATGTGGCGCCAGATCATTCCTTGACCCGTCCCATCACCAGGCTGGCATTGGTGCCACCGAAGCCGAAGCTGTTGGACAGCACATGGTCCACCTTGCGCCGCACCGCGGCATTGGCGGCCAGGTCGATCGGCGTCTCGCGCGCCTGGTCGTCCAGGTTGATGGTCGGCGGGCAGATCTGGTCGCGGATCGCCAGGATGCAGAAGATCGCCTCGACCGCGCCCGCCGCGCCCAGCAGGTGCCCGATGCTCGACTTGGTCGAGGACATCACCACATTGCCCGCCGCATCGCCCATCAGCCGCTCGACCGCGCCCAGTTCGATCACGTCGGCCATGGTCGAGGTGCCATGCGCGTTGATATAGTCCAGCTCGCCCGGCGTCAGGTTCGCCCGCTTCAGCGCGTTGGTCATGCTGCGGAAGCCGCCGTCGCCGTCCTCGCTGGGGGCGGTGATGTGATAGGCGTCGCCCGACAGGCCATAGCCCAGGATCTCGGCATAGATCCTGGCGCCGCGCGCCTTGGCATGCTCGTATTCCTCCAGCACGACGACGCCGGCGCCCTCGCCCATGACGAAGCCGTCGCGGTCCACGTCCCAGGGCCGGCTGGCCGCCTGGGGGTCGTCCTCGCGCTTGGTGGACAGCGCCTTGCAGGCGTTGAAGCCGGCGATGCCGATCTCGCAGATCGGACTCTCGGCGCCGCCCGCGATCATCACGTCCGCATCGCCCAGCATGATCAGCCGCGCCGCGTCGCCGATGGCATGCGCCCCGGTCGAGCAGGCCGTGACCACCGCATGGTTCGGCCCCTTGAAGCCGAAGCGGATCGAGACCTGGCCCGAGACCAGGTTGATCAGCGCCCCCGGAATGAAGAAGGGCGAGACCCGCTTCGGCCCGCGTTCCTTGATCAGCACCGCGGTATCGGCGATCGAGGAAAGCCCGCCGATGCCCGAGCCGATCATGACCCCGGTGCGCTCGCGCTCGTCCTCGTTCGCCGGCTCCCAGCCGGAATCCTTCACCGCCTGCGTCGCGGCGGCCATGCCGTAAAGGATGAAGTCGTCGACCTTGCGCCGGTCCTTGGGCTCCATCCAGTCGTCGGGGTTGAACGTCCCGCCCGAGCCGTCGCCAAAGGGGAGCTCGCAGGCATATTTCGTCGCCACGTCCTTGGTGTCGAACCGGGTGATCGGTCCGGCGCCGGATTCCCCGGCCAGAAGCTTCGACCAGGTCTCCTCGACCCCCGAGGCCAGCGGCGTGACCATCCCCAGTCCGGTGACGACAACTCTGCGCATGCACGGGCTCCCTTCGCAACGCTCAATCGGGCAGGTTCTACACGCCGCCCGCCCGCCGCGCAACGCAAAGCGCCGCCCGGCCGGCGGGCTGCCGCCCCCGGTTCCGGTCAGTCGCGGTGAAACTCCGGCTTGCGCTTTTCCAGGAAGGCCCGCATGCCCTCGCGCTGGCCCTCGGTGCCGAACAGCCGGTGGAACAGCCGCCGTTCCCAGGCCACGCCCTCGGCCAGCGACAGCTCCTCGGCCCGCATCACCGCCTCGCGCGCCAGCCGCGTCGCCGGCCGCGAATAGCCGGCGATCTGCCGCGCCGCCGCCATCGCCTCGGGCACGACCTGATCGTCGGGCACCACCCGCGCCACCAGCCCGGCGCGCAGCGCCTCGGCCGCGTCCATCATCCGCCCGGTCAGGTGCAGGTCCATCGACAGCGCCCGCCCGATCAGCTTCGTCATCCGCTGCGTGCCGCCCATGCCGGCGATCACCCCCAGCTTGACCTCGGGCTGGCCGAATTTCGCCCCCTCGCCGGCGATGGCGAAATCGCACATCATCATCAGCTCGCAGCCGCCGCCCAGGGCATAGCCGTTCACCGCCGCGATCTTCGGCGTGCGCGTCGCGGCGAAGCGGTCCCAGATGGCAAAGAAATCCGCCTCGACCATTGCCTCGGCGCTTTTCTCGGCCATTTCCGAAATATCCGCCCCCGCGGCGAAGGCGCGGTCCGAGCCGGTGACGACGATGGCCCCCACCCCCCGGTCCGCGTCCAGCGCCTCGGCCGCCGCCGTCAGCTCCCCGGCCAGGGCCGAGTTCAGCGCGTTCAGCGCCTCGGGCCGGTTCAGGCGGATCAGCGCCACCCGACCCTCCCGCGTGATCTCGATCAGCTCAGCCATGCTCCCCCCTCACAGGTTGCGGGCGATGACGAGGCGCTGCACCTCGCTCGTCCCTTCGTAGATCTGGGTCACGCGCACGTCGCGATAGATGCGCTCGACCGGGTAATCGGCCAGGTAGCCGTAGCCGCCATGGATCTGGATCGCCGCCGAACAGACCTTCTCCGCCATTTCCGAGGCGAAGAGCTTGGCCATGCTGGCCTCGGTCAGGCAGGGCTTGCCCGCCTCGCGCAGCATGGCCGCGCGCAGCACCATCAGCCGCGCCGCGTCGATCTGCACCGCCATGTCGGCCAGCCTGAAGGCCACCGCCTGATGCTCGATGATCGGCCGGCCGAAGGTGATGCGTTCGCGCGCATAGGCCAGCGCCGCCTCATAGGCGCCGCGCGCCATGCCGACCGCCTGCGCGGCGATGCCGATGCGCCCGCCCTCCAGGTTCGACAGCGCGATCCGGTAGCCCTCGCCCTCTTCGCCCAGCCGGTTCTCGACCGGCACCCGCATCCCGCTGAACGCCAGCGCGCAGGTGTCCGACGAATGCTGCCCCAGCTTGTGCTCGACCGAGACGACCTCGTAGCCCGGCGTATCCGTCGGCACGATGAAGGCGGAAATCCCCTTCTTCCCCGCCGCCGCATCGGTCACGGCAAAGACGATCACCACCGAGCCGTTCTTGCCGCTGGTGATGAACTGCTTGCTGCCGTCGATGACATAATACCCGCCCTCGCGCCGCGCCCGCGTGCGCAGGTTCGACGCGTCCGAGCCGGCATGCGGCTCGGTCAGCGCAAAGCCGCCGATCCATTCGCCGCTGGCCATCCTGGGCAGGAAGCGCGCCTTCTGCTCGTCGGTGCCGAAGCGCAGGATCGGCACGCAGCCGACCGAGCTATGCACCGACATGATGGTCGAGCACGCCCCGTCCGCCGCCGCGATCTCCTCCAGCGCCAGCGCATAGGCGACCGTGCCGGTCTCCGACCCGCCATGCTCCTCGGGCACCAGCATGCCCAGGAACCCAAGCGCGCCCATCTCGGTCAGTTCGGCGCGCGGAAAGGCGTGCGCCCGGTCGCGCGCCGCCGCCCCCGGCGCCAGCCGCTCTTGCGCAAAGTCGCGCACGGCGTCGCGGATCTGCTCCTGTTCCTCGGTCAGCATCATGCCATCCTCTCGATGGCGACCGCCGTCGCCTCGCCCCCGCCGATGCAAAGCGTGGCGATGCCGCGCTGGCCGCCATGCGTCTCCAGCGCCGCCAGCAGCGTGACCAGCACCCGCGCGCCCGACGCGCCGATGGGATGGCCCAGCGCGCAGGCGCCGCCATGGATATTCACCACCTCATGCGACAGGCCCAGATCGCGCATCGCCGCCATGGCGACCACGGCGAAAGCCTCGTTCACCTCGAACAGGTCGTAATCCGAAAGCGCCGTCCCGGTCCGCTCCAGCAACCGCCGGACCGCGCCGATGGGCGCGGTCGGAAACAGCCCCGGCTTGTCGGCAAAGGTCGCGTGCCCGAGGATCCGCGCCCGCGGGGTCAGCCCGCGCCGCTCGGCCTCGGAGGCCCGCATCAAGACCAGCGCCGCCGCCCCGTCCGAGATCGACGAGGAATTCGCCGCCGTCACCGTGCCCCCCGGCCGGAAGGCCGGCTTCAGCGTCGGGATCTTGTCCAGCCGTGCCTTGCCCGGCTGCTCGTCGGTATCGACCACCACCTCGCCGCCGCGGCTCTTGACCGTCACCGGCGCGATCTCGCCCGCGAAATGCCCGGCGGCAATCGCCTTCTGCGCGCGGGTCAGCGAGGAAATCGCGAACTCGTCCTGCGCTTGCCGTGTGAACTGATAGGCTTCGGCGCAATCCTCGGCGAATGTGCCCATCAGCCGGCCCTTGTCATAGGCGTCCTCCAGCCCGTCCAGGAACATGTGGTCCATGACCTGCCCATGGCCCATGCGATAGCCCGAGCGCGCCTTCGGCAGCAGATAGGGCGCGTTCGACATGCTCTCCATGCCGCCCGCGACCACGACATCGGCCGAGCCGGCCAGGATCAGGTCATGGCCCAGCATCGCCGCCTTCATGCCCGAGCCGCACATCTTGTTGACGGTCGTGGCCCCCGCGCCCAGGGGCAGGCCCGCGCCCAGCGCCGCCTGCCGCGCCGGGGCCTGGCCCTGGCCGGCGGGCAGCACGCAGCCCATGATGATCTCGTCCACCGCCTGCGGGTCCAGGCCGCCCAGCGCGGCGCGGATCGCGGTCGCGCCCAGCGCCGCGGCCTCGACCCCGGCGAAATCGCCCTGGAAACCGCCCATCGGCGTGCGGGCCGCGCCCGTGATGACAATCGGATCGGTGCTCATGATGACTCTCCCCTATTTCGGCGGCCTTATTTCGGCGCCATGCGCAGCGCGCCGTCCAGCCGGATGACCTCGCCGTTCAGCATCTGGTTTTCGACGATATGGCGCACCAGCGCCGCATATTCTGCAGGATTGCCCAGCCGCGGCGGGAAAGGCACGTTGGCGCCCAGGCTGTCCTGCACCTCCTGCGGCAGCCCGGCCATCATCGGCGTGGCAAAGATGCCCGGCGCGATGGTCATCACCCTTATGCCATGCCGCGCCAGTTCCCGCGCCGCCGGCAGGGTCAGCGCCGCGACGCCGCCCTTCGAGGCCGCATAGGCCGCCTGCCCGATCTGCCCGTCATAGGCCGCGATCGAGGCGGTGTTGACGATCACCCCGCGCTCGCCGCCCTCGCCCGGCGCGTTCTTCGCCATGGCATCGGCGGCCAGCCGCAGCATGTTGAAGGTGCCCACCAGGTTGATCTGGATGGCGCGGGCAAAGCTCTCCAGCCCATGCGGCCCCTCGCGCCCGACGATCTTCTCGCCCGGAGCCACGCCGGCGCAGTTCACCGCCACGTCGATCCGGCCGAAAGCCTCCAGCGCCGCGGCGATGGCCGCCTCGCCCTCCGGGCCGCTGGTCACGTCGGTCCTGACGAAACGCGCCGCCGCGCCCAGTTCCGCCGCCATCGCCGCGCCGGCCTCGGCATTGACGTCCAGCAGCACCGCCCGCGCACCCGCGCCGACCGCCATGCGCGCCACCGCCGCGCCCAGGCCGGAGCCGGCGCCTGTGATCACAAAAACCCCGTTCTCGATCTGCATGGTATCCCCCTACCTCTGCGCCAGTTTCTCGACTTCCGCCTTGCGCAGGATGAAGCGCTGGATCTTGCCGCTCGGCGTCTTCGGCAGGTCGGCGACAAACTCGATCATCCGGGGATAGGCATGGGCCGACAAGCGTTTCTTCACGTGCTGCGCCAGTTCCTCGCGCAGCGCCTCGGTCCCCTCGACGCCCTTGGCCAGCACCACGAAGGCTTTCACCACCTCGGTCCGCTCGGGGTCGGGCACGCCGACCACCGCCGCCTCGACCACGGCCGGATGCTCGATCAGCGCGCTTTCCACGTCGAAGGGGCCGATGCGATAGCCCGAGGATGTGATCACATCGTCCGACCGGCCGATGAAGCTGATCGACCCGTCCGGCTCGAACTCCACCGAATCGCCGGTGCGGTAATAGCCCCCCGCCAGCGCCGGCGTCGCCTGGTTCAGGTAGCCCGAAAACCACATCAGCGGCGACCGCTTCATGTCGATGGCCAGCACGCCCGGCTGGTTCGGCCCCAGTTCGCAGCCCGCATCGTCCAGCACCACCACGCGATAGCCCGGCATGGCGAGGCCGGCCGAGCCCGGACGCACCGGATGCTCCAGCCCGTGATGGTTGTTCACGCACATGCCCATCTCGGTCTGGCCGTAATGGTCATGGATCGGCACCGCCAGATGCTCGGCGAACCAGCGGATGATCTCGGGGTTCAGCGGCTCGCCGGCGGAACTGACCACCCGCAGCTGCCCCTTGACCGCCGCGGCCGCCTCCGGCCCCGCCGCGATCAGCAGCCGGTAGGCGGTGGGCGAGCCGGCAAGGCTCGTCACCCCCATGCGCCCGATGATGCGATAGGTGGTCTCGGCGGTAAAGCCGCCCTCGTAGAAGATCGTCGCCTGCCCCAGCAGCAAGGGCCCGGTCAGCGCGTAATACAGCCCATAGGCCCAGCCCGGATCGGCGATGTTCCAGAACACGTCGCTTTCGCGCAGGTCCACCGCATCGCGCATATAGGCGCCAAAGGCCAAGAGCGCCCGCAAGGGCACCGGCACCCCCTTGGGCAGGCCGGTGGTGCCCGAGGTGGACATCATCATGAACAGATCCTCGCCGCGCCGCATCACCGGCTCGAACGCGTCCGAGGCCATGGCCAGCGCCTCGCGGAAATCCACGTCGCCCGGCGCCAGCGGCCCGGCGCCGCGCAACACGGCGACCAGCGGGCAGTCCTCGACCTCGTCCAGCTTGGGCCGCTGGGCGGCATTCGTCACCACCAGCTTGGCGCCGCTGGTCCTCAGCCGATGCTCGATCGCCTTGGGGCCGAAGGCGGTGAACAGCGGCTGGTAGACCGCGCCCAGCCGCCAGGCACCCAGCACCGTCGCGACCAGTTCGACCGTGCGCGGCAACAGCCCGGCGACCACGTCGCCCGGCCGGACGCCCTTGTCGCGCATCAGGTTCGCCGCCCGCGCCGCCATGCCGCGCAGGTCCTCGAAGGTGTATTCCGTCAGCGCCTCGTCCGGCGACAGGCAGCGCAGCGCCACCCGGTTCGCGCCGCAATGGCGGTCGCAGCATTCGACGCAGGCGTTCAGCCCGGTCTCCAGGTCGCCGCGCAGCCCGGCGATGGCGTCCTCGATACGGAACCGCGCCACGGCCTCGTCATAGCGCGTCCGGGACAGGGTGGTCGCAGACATGTCTCTCCTCCTCAACTCTCCCGCATTCCGCGGTTTCCCCGAGTTCGGCGGCAGCTTAGCGCCGGCGACATTGCAAACAATGCCATTGGCGGCCAGAATATCTGATCGGTTTTGCAACAAGGGGCGCCATGGAACGCCGCACCATCACCCCCGGCTTCGTCGAGGACGCGCTGGACTGCCTTCACCGCCGCAGCATCGACCCCGCCCCGCTCCTGGCGCAATCCGGCATCCCGGCCCTGGGCGAGCCGGTCTCGAACCTGCAATACGGCAAGCTCTGGCTGGCCATCGCCGACCGCATCCGCGACGAATTCTTCGACGAGGCCGCCCGCCCCATGCGCCCCGGCAGCTTCCAGCTGCTCTGCCAGGCGGCGCTGCATGCCGGCACGCTGGAGCGCGCCCTGCGCCGGGCGCTGCTGTTCCTGTCGGTCACGCTCGACGACCCCACCGGCACCCTGCGCCTGCGCGACGGCCAGGCCGAGATCGTGCTGCGCGACGCCGGCCCGCCGCGCCGCGCCTTCGCCTATCGCACCTACTGGCTGATCCTGCTGGGCGTCATGTGCTGGCTGATCGGCCGCCGCATCCCGCTGATGCAGGTGGATTTCGCCTGCCCCGCGCCGGAGAACCGCCGCGACTACCACCAGTTCTTCGGCGCGCCGGTGCATTTCGGCCAGCCCGCCAGCCGGCTGACCTTTGCCGCCAGCTACCTCGCCCTGCCCACCATCCGCAGCGAAAAGGCGCTGGAAGGCTTCCTGCGCGGCGCGCCCGCCAACATCCTTCTGCGCTATCGCCACGACCAGGGGCTTTCCGCGCGCATCCGCGCCCGGCTGCGCGCCGCCGCGCCCGAGGACTGGCCGGATTTCGACCGCCTCGCCGCCGAGCTGCGCCTGTCCCCCGCCACCCTGCGCCGCCGATTGCGGGCCGAGGGCCAGGGCTTCGCCGCCATCCGCGCCGAGATCCGGCTGATGCGCGCGCGCCAGCTTCTACGCGACACCGACCTCAGCGTGGCCGAGATCGCGGCCCGCCTGGGCTATGGCGAACCCAGCGCCTTCCACCGCGCCTTCCTGAAGATCGCCGGCACCACGCCGGCCGCCTTCCGCCGCGACGCGCTCAGCCCGCCAGCATCCACAGCCGGAACCGCCGCCCGCCGGTGATCTCGCGCGCCAGGCCCAGCGCCTTCATCCGCGACAGCATCCGCTCGGCGGTGTCGCGGCTGATGCCGGCGCTTTCCTCCAGCATCGCCGCGTTCAGCAAGGGATGCGCCGCCAGCGCCCGGATCACCCGGCCGGCGTTCTCGCCCTTGACCCCGGCCATCGCCTCCAGCGCGCGGGCCTGCCAGTCGGCCACCCGCGCCAGTTCGTGCCGCGCATCCTGGATCCCGGCGGTGACTGCGGCAAGATGCCGCGCCACGCGCTCCGCCGGGCTGCCGCCATCGACCCAGACCCCGCGGCCATGCCGGCCCAGCGGCACGAAGCGCAGCGCCTCGCAGCCCTCGGCCATGTCGCGCGCGGTCCATGTCGCGGGCTCGGCCAGCATCTCGGGCGCCGACAGACCGCAGAGCCGCCACAGCACCCGCAGCGCCGCCGCCCTGACCAGCGGCGACAGCCCCGCGACCTGCCCGGCCAGGTCGCGGAACTCGGCCACCGCCGCGTCGAAATCCCGGCCCGTCGGCCGCGTCGCCAGCAACGCGTCCAGCCCGGAAACCGCGGCCCGGTGCAGCCCCAGGAAGCCGCGCAGGTCGCGCGCATCGCCCTGCCCCTCCAGCCGGCGGATGCCCCAGCGCGCCAGCCGCATCGCCTCCAGGTCGGCGCCGGCCCGCGCCTCCATCAGGTCGCGGCCGATCTCCTCGCGGCGCAAGGGCGTGCCCTGCGCCCATAGCATCGCCTCGACCTCGATCAGCGCCAGCCGGCGGTTGGCGCCGGCCCGCGCCTCGGGCTCCAGCGCCGCCACCGCGCCCTCCAGCCGCCCCAGCGCGAATGCGGCGCGGGCCAGTTCCGCGGCCTGCCCGGCCTCGGCGGAAAACCACGCCGAGGCATCAAAAAACTGGTGCGCGACCGATTTTCCGTGATATTCTATGTCCGAAGCGGATGGCATGTTTCCCGACCTGCAAGCAGCCTTATCCGCAGAATAACCCCATTTTGCGGATCAATGGAAGAGGGGGCGTTCACCCCCCTGCCC
>NZ_JRKO01000077.1 GCF_000763885.1 Paracoccus versutus
ACCGCGGCCGCCAAAACAAAGAAGGGAGCTTCAAGTGCATTGACCCAGGCATGACCCACAGAACATAACCGAAGGGTGGGTCAGTTCTCGATGACAAACCCGGGTCAGTTCTCAGCGACATTCAACAGTGGATAGTCCTGAAGGACAGCCATGCTTATCCAGGGTGTCGTGCGACATTGCCCGATGGCCTGCCAGTCACTGGAACCGATGTCGTCGTGAGCTTCGCGGACGGGAATGAGGCGCCGGGCCGCCTATGGCCATCGGCCGACGGCCTCCGCTTGGAGATCGCGAGCTATCGCACCGCGGCGGGAGCCCTGATCGCGCGCAAGGCCTGGTTGTTGCGGCGGGACGATGCCGGCTGGAAGATCAAGACCCGCTTGTCGGGCCCGTCGTAACCGGCATTCAGTGACCCGCCTTGCCCCGATGCCTGAGCGCGTCGACCACGACGCGGAATGCTGGCAGGTTCTGTCGGCGGCTGGGATAGTAGAGGAAATAGCCGTCGAACATGGGCGACCAATCGTCCAGCACCGGGACCAGCGCGCCGGATGCGACCTGGGCCGCGACGATGTCCTCTGGCACATAGGCGATGCCGTAGCCGCTGACCGCCGCGTCGATCATGGCATAGGAATTGTTGAAGGCCAGTTGTCCGTCCACCCGGACGCGCAGCTCCTGCCCATCCTTCTCGAACTCCCAGGCATAGAGACCGCCAGCGGTTTCGTGGCGCATGTTGATGCAGATGTGGCGGACCAGGTCGCGCGGGTGCTGCGGCGTGCCATGCGCGGCCAGGTAACCGGGCGAGGCCACGGCGACCAGCCGCCAGTCGGGGCCGATGCGGACGGCGATCATGTCCTTTTCCACGCTCTCGCCCAGGCGGACACCGGCGTCGAAGCCGTCTTCGACGATATTGCGGAAGCTGCTGTCGAGGATCAGTTCGACGCTGATATCGGGATAGTCGCGCAGGACAGGCTTCAGCTTTGGCCAGACCACGCTTTCCAGCGCATGGTCCGATAGGGTCAGGCGGACGCTGCCCGAGGGCTTGTCGCGTAGCGCGGTCAGCGCGGCGATCTCCTCCTCGATCTCGGCCAGGCGGGGGGTGATGGTGTGCAGCAACCGCTCGCCCGCCGGCGTCGTGGTGACGTTGCGGGTGGTGCGGGTCAGCAGGCGGATGCCCATGCGGGTCTCCAGCTGCTTGATCGCGTGGCTCAGCGTCGATTGCGCCACGCCGATCCTGGCCGCCGCCTTGGTGAAGTTGCGTTCCTCCGCCACGATGCGGAACCAGGTCAGCTGGTTGAGGTCGGTCTTTTCCATGAAGGCAGATTAATCGACCTGTTCGATAGGTCCAATCAAAATGGGGTGGGTAATCGGAAAGGTGGGGATAGGTTATATCCGGCGCGAACCCAATAATCGGAGCATCGGATGGTTTCCACCGTGGAACAGACCGGCAGCCGGCCCGCCGCTTGGGGGGCCGTGCTGTCGATGGCGCTTTGCGTTGCGATGCTGATCGCCTCCGAGTTCATGCCGGTCAGCCTGCTGACGCCGATGGCGGCAGGGCTAGGGGCGACGGAGGGCCAGACCGGCCAGGCGATCTCGGTCAGCGGGCTGTTCGCGGTGCTGGCCAGCCTGTTGATCACCACCGCCGCCGGGATGTTGAACCGCAAAGGGGTGCTGGTGGCGATGACGGCTTTCATGCTGCTGTCGCTGGTGCTGGTCGCGGCGGCGCCGAGCTTCACCGTGCTGATGATCGGGCGCGCCGTCCTGGGCATCTGCATCGGCGGCTTCTGGGCTTTGGCGACCGCCGTCATCATGCGGCTGGTGCCGGCCGAGGACGTGCCGAAGGCGCTTGCGCTGATGTATGGGGGCCAAGCGATTGCGGCGGCCTTCGCCGCGCCGATCGGCAGCTATCTGGGCGGGATCTTCGGCTGGCGGGCAGTGTTCTGGGCGCTGACGCCCATCGTCGCTGTCAACCTCGTCTGGCACCTGATCGCACTGCCCTCGCTGCCCGCGCAGCAGCGGCAGGATGTCCGGGCGCTGTTCGGCCTGCTGAAGCGGCCGTATTTCCGGCGCGGGCTGATCGCCTGCATGCTGTCCTGGGGCTCGGCCTTCAGCATGTTCACCTATCTGCGACCGTTCCTGGAGCAGGTGACCGGCGTCGATGTGGCGACGCTTTCGGCCCTGCTGCTTCTGCTCGGCTGCGCCGGCTTCATCGGCACCTGGGCGGCAGGGCGGTTCATCAAGGGCAATGCCGCGCCGTTCCTGAAACTGCCGGCGCTGGTCATGGGCGGGGCCACGGTCGGACTGCTGCTGCTGGGGCATTCCGTGATCGCCACGGGTCTGTTCATGGCGATCTGGGGGGCGATGAACACCATGTTCTCGGTGATCTGGATGACCTGGATGTCGCAGAACGCCGACGATGCGCCCGAAGCTGCTGGCAGCTTGATGGTGGCGGCGATCCAGGCCTCGATCCTGCTCGGGGCGGTGCTGGGCGGGCTGTTGCTGGACGGGATCTCGATCCGGGCCACCTTCGTCGGCAGCGTGGTGCTGGCCATTGCCGCACTCGCCCTGATCCGGGACGGCAGGCAGATGCTGAAAGGATCCTGACATGACGATCTCCCGCCGCAACCTGCTGGCCGCCGCGGCCGCCGGCCTCGCTCTTCTTCGCGCCGAGGAAAACACCACCATGCGGATCAGATTCCTCTTCGCCGATCAGGACTTCACCGCCACGCTGGAAGACACCCAGCCCGCCCGCGAATTGCTCGCCATGCTGCCCCTGGACCTGACCATCACCGACTATTCGACCAACGAAAAGATCGCCTACCTGCCGCGCAAGCTGGCCAGGGATGGCGCCACCCGCTTCGGCAACGAAGCGCCCGGCGATCTTTGCTATTATGCGCCCTGGGGCAATCTGGCGCTGTTTCATTCCCCCTATCGCTGGTCGCGTGGCCTCATCCGGCTCGGGCGGCTGGATGGCGGACATGAGCCACTGCTGACACGCGGCGAGCATCCGCTGCGCGTCGAAATCCTGTAAGGAGGCCATACCGCCATGAACTACACACATTTCGGCCGCACCGGCCTGCGGGTCAGCCGCGTCGCGCTTGGCACGATGAATTTCGGGGAACTGACCGACCGGGCGACCAGCTTCGCGATCATGGATACGGCGCTGGACGCCGGCATCAATTTCTTCGACACCGCCGATGTCTATGGCGGGCCGCAATCGCCCGACATGGCGAAGGGCTATGGCACCTCGGAAGAGATCATCGGCGACTGGCTGGCGCAGGACGCTTCGCGCCGCGACCGGATCGTGCTGGCGACCAAGGCCTATCAGCCGATGGAGACCGGGCTGAACGACAAATACCTGTCGGCCTACCACATCCGCCGCGCCTGCGAGGCCAGCCTGAAACGGCTAAAAACCGACCACATCGACCTCTACCAGATGCACCATATCGACCGGGCGACGCCTTGGGAGGAGATCTGGCAGGCGATGGAGCAACTGATCCGCGAGGGCAAGATCACCTATGTCGGGTCCAGCAATTTCGCTGGCTGGGACATCGCCACCGCGCAGATGTCGGCCAACGCGCGTCACATGCTGGGGCTGGCCTCGGAACAAAGCCTCTACAACCTGACCGCGCGCACCATCGAGCTGGAGGTGATCCCGGCGCTGCGCCATTTCGGCATCGGCCTGATCCCCTGGAGTCCGATCGGCATGGGCCTTCTTGGCGGCGTGCTGGGCAAGATCGAGGAAGGCCGCCGTGCGACGCCGGGGCTGCAAGCGCGGATCAAGGCCCTGCGCCCGCAGCTTGAGGCCTATGAGGCGCTCTGCACCGAGATCGGCGAGACGCCGGCCAATGTGGCCCTGGCCTGGCTGCTGCACAATCCGGCCGTCACTTCGGTCATCAGCGGTCCCCGCACGGTCGAGCAGTTGCAGCAGAACCTGAAGGCGCCTTCGGTCAGGCTGCCGGGCGAGGTGCTGGCCAAGCTGGACGCAATCTGGCCCGGACCGGGCGGAGAGGCACCCCAAGCCTACGCCTGGTAGGTCGTGCGAAGCATCCGCAACCATCCTCCATACGAACAGAAGGAGATATCCCATTGAATGATCACGTCAGCCGCAGAACCCTGCTTCAGGGATCGGTCGCCGCCGGCACCGTCATCATGCTGGGCGTCGGATCCAGCTCGGCGCAATCCGCATCAGACACCGGAGAAAACACCATGAGCCAGGACTGGGACAAGGTCTTCCCGCGCAGCGAAAACGTGGACCATGAGAAGGTCACCTTCACCAACCGCTACGGCATCATCCTGTCGGGCGATCTCTACCTGCCGAAGGACCGCAGCGGCAGCCTGCCGGCCATCGTCGTCGCCGGTCCGTTCGGCGCGGTGAAGGAACAGTCCTCAGGTCTCTACGCCCAGACCATGGCCGAGCGCGGCTTTGTCGCGCTGGCCTTCGATCCGTCCTACACCGGCGAAAGCGGCGGCGAGCCGCGGAACGTCGCCTCGCCCGATATCAGCACCGAGGATTTCATGGCGGGCGTGGATTACCTCGGCCTGCACGCTGCCGTGGACCGCGAGCGCATCGGTGTCATCGGCATCTGCGGCTGGGGCGGCATGGCGCTGAGCGCCGTGGCGGTGGACAAGCGCGTCAAGGCGGTCGCCGCCAGCACCATGTATGACATGACCCGCGTCATGTCGCAGGGCTACGACGACAGCATGACCCCCGAACAGCGCGCGCAGGTGCTGGAGCAGTTGAGCCGCCAGCGTTGGGAGGATGCGGCGGACGGCGTCCCGGCCTACCAGCCGCCCTATAACGAGTTGCATGGCGGCGAGGCGCAGTTCCTGGTCGATTACCACGACTATTACATGACGCCGCGCGGCTATCATGCGCGCGCGGTCAACTCGGGCAACGCCTGGACGATCACCACGCCGCTGCCCTTCATGAACCTGCCGATCCTCACCCATATCGCGGAGATCGCGCCGCGCCCGATTCTGCTCATCCACGGCGAGAACGCCCATTCCCGCTACTTCAGCGAGGATGCCTACGCGGCCGCCGCCGAGCCGAAGGAGTTGGTGATTATCCCGGGCGCCAATCACGTCGATCTCTACGACCGGATGGACAAAATCCCCTTCGACAGGCTGGCCAGCTTCTTCGGCGAACATCTGGCTGCTTAGGCTGGGCGGGGCTTGCTTGCCATGAGGGAGAATGCGGATATGACCCATGAACCTGCGGGCCTCTCCCGGCGCCTGTTGCTGGTCGCAGCAGCCGCCGGCCTCGCCCTTCCCGCTATCGCTCGCGCCCAGGAAGGATCCGTCATGCGCATCCGGTTCGTCTTTTCCGATCAGGACTTCACCGCGACACTGCAGGATAATCCGTCTGCCCGCGACCTGATCTCGATGCTGCCGCTGGATCTGACAGTCGAGGATTATTCGACCAACGAGAAGATCGCCTATCTGCCGCGCAAGCTGACCGAGGAAGGCAGTGGCCCCTTCGGCAACGAGGCACCGGGCGATCTGTGCTATTACGCGCCCTGGGGCAATCTGGCGATGTTCCATGCCTCCTACTGCTGGTCGCGCGGGCTGATCCGGCTGGGACGGCTGGATCAGGGATCCGCACCCCTGTTGCAGCGTGGCGAATATCCGCTGCGCGTCGAACCCCTTGCATGAATCGCAGCCTCGCCAGCAAATAAAGCCTACAAAGGAGACCTGACATGATCATTCTCGCCTATGGCGCCCCCGCCGCCGACCAGCCGGTCTCGCGCATGGAGATCACCCGCCGCGCGCCCGGCCCGCATGACGTGAAGATCGAGATCCTCTATTGCGGCATCTGCCATTCCGACCTGCACCAAGTCCGCAGCGAATGGGCCGGCACGCTTTACCCCTGCGTGCCGGGCCACGAGATCGTCGGCCGCGTCGCCACCGTCGGCAGCCATGTGACCGCGCACAAGCCCGGCGACCTGGTCGGCGTCGGCTGCATCGTGGACAGTTGCCAGAGCTGCGCCGATTGCGACGAGGGGCTGGAGAACTACTGCGACGGCATGGTCGGCACCTATAACGGCCCCAGTGCCGACGCCCCGGGCCACACGCTGGGCGGCTATTCGCAGCAAGTCGTCGTGCATGAACGCTACGCCCTGAAGATCACCCATCCCGAGGATCAACTGGCCGCCGTGGCGCCGCTGCTCTGCGCCGGCATCACGACCTATTCGCCGCTGCGTCACTGGGGCGCGGGGCCGGGCAAGAAGGTCGGCGTCGTGGGGATCGGCGGCCTCGGCCATATGGGCGTGAAGCTGGCCCATGCCATGGGCGCGCATGTCGTGGCCTTCACCACCTCCGAATCCAAGCGCGCCGATGCCCTGGCGCTCGGCGCCGATGAGGTCGTGGTCTCGCGCAACCCGGACGAGATGGCGGCGCAGGCGAAAAGCTTCGATTTCATCCTCAACACCGTCGCCGCCCCGCATGATCTGGACGCCTTCCTGGCGCTTCTGAAGCGCGACGGCACCATGGCGCTGGTGGGGGCGCCGGCGACGCCGCATCCCTCGCCCAATGTCTTCAACCTGATCATGAAGCGCCGCGGCCTGGCCGGCTCGATGATCGGCGGCATCCCGGAAACCCAAGAGATGCTGGACTTCTGCGCCGCCCACGGCATCGTGGCCGATATCGAGATGATCCGTGCCGACCAGATCGAGCCCGCCTATGAGCGGATGCTGAAGGGCGATGTAAAATACCGCTTCGTCATGGACATCGCCACCATCGCCGCCTGAAAGGAGCCGCAGATGAAGATCACCCGCTCGGGCGCGACGCCCTCGACCGCCGGGCCGGCCGACTGGTTCACCGGCAGCGTCCGCATCGACCCGCTGTTCGCGGCCGAGGCGCCGGGCCGCGCCGCCGGCGCCCATGTCACCTTCGAGCCGGGCGCGCGCACCGCCTGGCACACGCATCCCGCCGGCCAGACCCTGATCGTCACCTTCGGCCGCGGGTGCGTCCAGCGCGAGGGCGGGTCGGTCGAGGAAATCCGGGCCGGCGACGTGGTCTGGTTCCCGGCCGGCGAAAAGCATTGGCACGGCGCCGCCCCCGACACCGCCATGAGCCATATCGCCATCCAGGAAGTGATCGACGGATCGGCGGTGACATGGATGGAGAAGGTCTCGGACGCGGATTACGCCGGCTGACAAGCCCCAGATTGAGGAGCCGGCGCGCGAGAGCGTCGACGAAAAACTCGGCTCGTGGAAATAAAGCATGCCCGCGGGGCCGATGATCTAGACTGAGGAGTTATAAAGAGCCGAGAACCCCGGCCCTATCGCGATCACCCGCCGAACTATGCGCCCTTCATGCGTCGTGTCGACCATAAGGATGGCGTGGATCCCTGAGCATCAGCACCCACGATTCCAAAGCCAGCTATCGGTATGAGAGGAGGCAAACTCAGCTGTGTTTTTCCACCCGTCCCGTCGAGAAAACGATGCCGAAGCTGATGGCTCTCTCACTCCCCCTTGCCATGGAGACAGAATTCACCACCACTCTGCGCCCGGGCGCCAGTCAATGCGAGATCTCTATGGGGTCTTCTACGGTGAGGGGCCGAATTGGGACAATTCTATCCGCTATGTCCAGCGCATAGGTTATCCACATTTTTAGAATAAATCGGCCAGATCGCCGGTAGGGATTTTCACCACATCCCTATATATTCCCGGAAAATCAAGCGCTCGTCCGAGGTGGAAACATGAAAGCCAACAAGCTCATCGCCGCAATTTCGGCTGCCGCCATCTCTGTCGGGACAGGCCAGGCATTCGCCCAGGAAATGCAGGCCGGGATTTTCATGGTGGCGAAAGGCGCAAGCCAGAAGATCGACCGTTTCGGGGTTTGCAAGGTGATCAAGAATGCCGGGGCAAATCCGATCATGGTGCCGGCCGGGACGGCTCAACAGTGGAGCACTGGGAAAAACGCGTTTCTGACCAACATCGCGGGCATCCCGGGCGTGACGGTGGACCCGTGCGACATCCCGCTGAAATTGGTGGGCTGCTCCGTTCTCGACCCTTATGATGGGTCCACCATCCAGATCCGCAACTTCGGGGTGAACTTCGAGACCGGAGGGATGCGTAGCTGGAAGGTCTTCGAACAGGCGGAATACGATTCCCCCGTCGCCCCCACCACCTGTGGCGACATCAAGAACGCCGGCAACAAGGCCGCGATCCGAAACGCGATGAACGCGAACATGAGTGCGATTGCCGGGGCTGGCGTGAAGACATGCGTGCCGCCGAGCGGAGCGGTCTGGAACCCGACGACCTACCGCCACATCATCAAGGGTGTCCAGTCGGATGTGCTCATGGACTTTTCCGGCCAGGGGCGGGGCTGGCTCGACGGGATCCAGGCCCACCTTCGGCCCACGCACGGCGGCGGGATGTCGCATTACGGCACGCATGTTTACCAGGCGGTGTTCGGCAATGCCGCGAATGCGACGATATCACGGGAGGCGAACGGCACGCTTTTCGAATATTTTGATTCGATGACGTGCCAGACGGCCGCGGAGACGCAGTGTGCGGTCCCCTTCATCGAGGGGAACGGGGACAATCCGTCCGTGGATGTGATGTGGATGCTCAAGAGCTGCTGATCGGGGAAGGTTGGCCTCGACGAAGCGGATCGCCGGATCGGTCCAGGCCGGCGGGTTCCGGGCATTGCCGATTATCGGTCTCCCTCGCCTGCCGGAATTATGAAGGGCGGCCTCCGGATCGCTCCTTCGGGCGTGGCTATAAGCGCCATCAGGAGCGGTAGCTTGATCCAAAGCGTATGGTTCCCATGAAGAAAATGCCGTCGATCTTTCCCGTGGGGCGCTGACGATTGACGCAGGTAAAACGAGGCGTTTCAGGATTTACGGTGAGGGTGAGATGTCATGGATCAGCTCCATCGGCCCTAGGCGGTCAGGTTCCGCTGTCGCCCATATGTGATCGTCAACACAGTCCCGGACCATTTCCATGAACATCTCCTCCTTCCGCTGATCGCAGACCTGGTAAAGGATTTCCTTCAAGCCAAGCCTTGTGATCGCGGGGCCTATCCGAAGATCCGTATCCGGCGCCGCCTGCCACCTTAGCTTCTGACTGTCAGTCATACCGGACCGCCCACGATCACGTGGAGCGACCGCCCGTCATCCCCTGGAACACGCACTTTGCCAGAGCTTCGGCCTCATCCCGGCTGCGCCGTCCGGCCATATCGGCCACAGCCACTGACGGCCGGCGGGGACAGGTTCAAGCGTGGAACCTCTGCCGATATTCACCCGGCGGCAGGCCGACGATGCGCAGGAACACCTTGCGGAAGGCGCCGGGGTCGGAATAGCCGACCTCCCAGGCGATGCGCTCGATGGGTTGCTGGGCGAATTGCAGCAATTCCTGCGCCTTGGCCACCCGCAGGCGCTGCGCGTAGTCGGTTGCGGTCAGCCCGGTCGCCTTCTGAAAGCGGCGCAGGAAGGTGCGGGGCTCCAGCCCGGCCTCGGCGGCCAGGACGGCCAGGCGGGCCTCCTTGCCCTCGCTGGCCTGCAGGGCGTGCTGCGCCTTCAGGATCGCGGCATCGCCATGGGTCAGCCGGGGCACGAAGCCGCTGTAATAGCGCTGCTCGCGCCCCGGCGGATCGACCAGCAGCATCCGGGCGGTTTCCGCCATGACCACGGGACCGAGGAAGCGGGCCACCAGCATCAGCCCCAGATCCGTCCATGACATCAGCCCGCCCGCCGAAATGATGTCGCCGCCGTCGATCGTCAGCCGATCCGTATCGACCTGCGCGTCGGGAAAGCGGCCCTGCAGGGCCTGGGCATAGGTCCAATGCGTGGTCACGGCGCGCCCGGCCAGAAGCCCGGTCTCCCCCAGCAGGAAGGCGCCGGCGCAGACCGAAGCGAGCACCGAGCCCTCGGCATGGCGGTCGCGCAGCCAGCGGGCGAATGGGGCGGCGGCCTCGGCGCTGATCGGCGGCTCCAGCGAGGGCGGCAGGATCAGCACGTCGCAGGCGGAGGTCTCACGCGCCGGCGCCTGCGGATCGCTGTCGAAGACGATCTGCGCAGGCGCGCCATCTTCCACGCGAAGGTGAAAGACCCGCAACCGGTGATCTTGCCGCGTGATCCTGGCGGCGATGCGGAACAGGTCGGTCAATCCCAGCACGGCCGAGAGCTGCGCGCCGGGATAAAGCAGGATTCCGATCCTGGCCCCTGCATTGTCCATATCGCCCCTGTTTCTGTCGGTTGCGCCAATGGCCGCGACTGTCGCCGAAGGTCATATCCTGGGCAAGCATCAACCCGTATCGAAAGGACAGAACATGTCGAAACGCGCCATTCTCGTCGTCGATCTTCAGAACGAATACTGGCCGCAGGGAAACTTCCCCCTTGTGGGAATCGAGGCCGCTGCCGCCAACGCCGCCCGCGTCATCGCCCATGCCCGCGACAAGGGAGACCTGGTGGTGAACATCCGCCATGAAGCGCCCGGCGGGCCGATCTTCGTGCCCGGCAGCAAAGGGGCGGAAATCAACGACGCCGTCCTGCCGCAGGGTGACGAACCGGTCGTCACCAAGAATTTCCCGAACTCTTTCCGCGAGACCGGGCTGGACGGCATGCTGAAGGAGAAAGGCATCGAAGAGGTCGTGGTCGTCGGCGCCATGAGCCACATGTGCGTGGACGCCACCACCCGCGCCGCCAATGACCTGGGCTATCACACCACCACCATCCACGACGCCTGCGCCACCCGCGACCTGGAATTCAACGGCGTGACCACGCCGGCGGCACAGGTCCATGCCGCCTATATGGCCGCGCTCGCCTTCCTCTATGGCGAGGTCACCGGCACCGACGCGTTCATCGCCCGCTGAACCGGCATCGAGGAAAGGAGTTCCATCATGACCACACGCAGGCAGCTTTTCGCCCTGTCCGGCGGGGCATTGGCCGCAACCGCCCTGGCCGGGCATGCACAAGAAGCCGAAGACCGCCAGCCGGGGGTCAGGATCACCCAGATCCGCATCGCCACGCTGCATGTCGATTATGCCGGCACCCGCTTCCTGGTCGATCCGATGCTGTCGGATCGCCATGCCTGGCCCGGCTTCGAGGGCACGGTGAACAGCGAGGAACGCAACCCGCTGGTGCATCTGCCGCTGACGATGGACGAGATCCTCGACGTCGACGCGGTGATCGTGACCCATCTGCACGAGGACCATTGGGACGAGGCCGCCCGCAACCTGGTGCCGAAGGGGATCTCGCTGTTTGCGCAGAACGAGGCGGATGCGGAAACCATCCGCGGCCAGGGCTTTGCCGACGTTCGGGTGCTGTCGGACAGTTCCAGCTTCAACGGCATCCGGTTGGTCAAGACCGGTGGTCGCCACGGCACCGAGGCCGCCTATGCGGTGGCCGGGGATCTGCTGGGCCAGGTCTGCGGCGTGGTGTTTATTCACTCAGACGAAAAGACTGTCTATCTGGCAGGCGACACGATCTGGAACGACGATGTCGCTGAAGCGATTGCTACCCACAAGCCCGACGTCGCGATCCTGAACACGGGCGACGCCAAGCTGGTAGGCGTGGATGACGGGATCATCATGGGCAAGGCGGATGTGCTGGCGGTCCACAAGGCAGCGCCGGACACCCTCCTGATCGCCTCGCATATGGAGGCGATCAACCATTGCACGCTGACGCGGGCCGAATTGCGGGCCTTTGCGCGCGAGAATGGCTTCCTGGAAAAGCTGCTGACGCCGGGCGACGGGGAAACCATCGCCCTGTAAGCCTGTTTCGCCCGCGGGTCGGATGTTCGTGGGCGAAACGATCCGCCGCCGAAGCCCGGACGCGGGCCTCAGCCGGCGGCACGACCCGGCGCGGCGGGAACCGTGCGGCCACCGCCGAAGCTGTTGAGCATCAGGGCCGCGATCACCAGCGCCACGCCCGCCACCTCCCACGGGCTGGGGATCTGTCCGCCGATCAGGGCGATGGCAAAGGCGGTCACCGGCACCAGGTTGATGAACAACACCCCCATTCTGGGTCCCAGCGCACGCATCCCGGCATTCCAGAACAGGAATCCCATCACCGAGGCGGCCAGGACCATGTATGCCATCCCCGGCGCTGCCCGCCCGAACGCGGCACGATCCGGGATGGCGGCATGGCCGGTCGCCAGGGCAACCATCTCGACCCCCACGATGGTCAGCGTGCCGAGCATCAGCGTCAGCGTGGTATAGCGCAGGCCGGACCATCCCGGAAAACCGGCCGCGCCAAGCGTGTAAAGCACCCAGCAGGTCGCGCCGGCCAGCACCAAGGCCTCGCCGCCGCCTACGCTGCCCTGCAGCAGGACCGCAGGATGACCGGCGGTGACCACCAGGACCACGCCGGCCAGACCGACCAGCACGGCGAAAAGCCCGCGCCCCGTCGGCAGGCTGCGGCTGCGGATCGCGGTGATGATGACGGTGATCAGCGGCATCAGGGCGGGCATGACCGCGGCGTGTTGCGGCTGGGTCATGCGCAGGCCGATGACCAGCAGCAGGCCGAATCCGGCAAACCCCAGCGTGCCCAGCCACCATAGCCGCAGGGCCCGGCCGTCGAAGGCCAGGGCGCTGCGTCCCTCGATCACCAGAAGCAAGGCGACCAGGATCGGCGTGGCCAGGCCGAACCGGATCAGCGTCAGTGTGATCGGGTCCAGGATGGACAGCAGCGGCTTCAGCACCGGAAACATCCCGCCCCATGCGATGGCGGTCGCGGCAAGCATCGCCACGCCGGCAAAACTCCGGTGCCTGAGGGTCATAGGCGCATTCCTTCTGATGAGGCCCGCAACATAGCCGTGGACGGGATGCGCGGAAATGCGCAAGAATGCGGAATGCCTGCGCAAAAAACCCCAGAGCTTCGCGCGCCCAAATGGGACCGCCTCCGCACCGTTCTGGCGCTGGGACGGCATGGCACGCTTTCCGCGGCGGCCAGGGCGCTCGGCGTCGATCATTCGACCGTTGCCCGGCATCTGGAAAGCCTGGAGCAGGATCTGGGCGCACGGCTTTTCGAGCGCGCCGCGGACGGGTTCCGCATCACTGTGCTGGGCGAGGAGGTGATGCGATCGGCCGAACGCATGGATGCGGAAGTTCACGGGTTGCTGCGTCGTGCCGAGGGAGCGGCGGCCTCGCTCACCGGCCTGGTGCGGATGACAACACCGCCGTTCCTGGCTGCGAAACTGTTCGCCCCGGCGCTGCCCGCCTTCTTCCGGCGCTATCCGGGCCTGCGGCTGGAGTTGTTGGGCGAGAGCCGCAACCTGGACCTTTACCGGCGCGAGGCGGATGTGGCAGTGCGGCTGTCGCGGCCACGGGAACCCGGGATGGTGGTCCGGCGCATCGGTGAGATCCGCTTCGCCTGCTACGCGGCGGCCTCGGACCCGCGGCCCTTCGAGGTGCAGGACTACCTGACCTATGACGACGGATCGGGCCACGAGACGGCGCGGCGCCACCTGGAGACGATGGTGCCCTCAGAGCGCATCCTGCTGCGCTCGAACGCGACCCATACCCTGCTGGAGGCCGCGCGCGCGGGGTCGGGCTGCGCGCTGCTGCCCTGTCTCGCCGCCGAGGGCGATGCCTCGCTGCGCGAGCTTGCCATGCCGCAACCGCTGCCGGCCATGCCCCTGTGGCTGTCCTATCACGAGGATCTGCGGCGCAGCCCCAGGCTGCGCGCTGCGGTCGGGTTCATGGAAGAGGTCGTCCATGGAGGAACTGACCTGTGAGCGAAGCGTCCAGCCGTTGCCGAAGATCAATCCCTAGTTTGATCGCCACCACCTGGGCGCGGCATAGAAGACGGCAAGTGAGTCCGGGAACCAGGCGAAGGTCTGAATAGCCCCACGGATCCAAACAGTCGGAGCCTGCTTAGTTTCCATGAACGCTGAGTGAGCTGGTGGGCGACCCGGGGCAGATAGGCCATATCGGACAGGCGGCTGCGTCGCGGGCGGAACCTTTTGTTGCCTTTTTTCCTGATCTGAGCTCCTTCCTGTGAGGCGCTGACAGCTGAAGGTAGGTAAACGAGGCGTTTCAGGATTTACGATGAGGGTGAGATGTCATGGACCGGCTCCATCGGCCCCAGGCGGTCAGATACTTCTTCCGCCCAGATGTGATCGTCAACACAGTCCCGGACCATTACCATGAACATCTCTTCCTTCCGCTGATCGCAGACCAGGTAAAGGATTTCCCCTAGGGCAAGCCTTGTGATCGCGGAGGTTATCCGGACATCCGCGTCCAGCGCAGCCTCCCAGGCGATCATCAGCGTCCCCTGATTGTCCGCAGAAGAACAATAGTCATAGATGCGTCCAAGTTCCTGGTGAAGCTTGTCGCCTAGCTTTTCGATCCGGGTGCGCATGGGGCGGATGTCCTCTGATGATCAGTATTTATCCCATGCTCAAATGAAAAGACAAAGCGGCGCTTAAATGAGGCGTTTGCAAGCTTGATAATTACGTGATTTGATGAATTATTTTTCAACCATCATTTTGTTATGGCCGGCATGTCGGTTGATTTCATTTCTCACACCGCTGATGGTGGCAAACAGCTATTTTTATCAAAGTCGGTCCCAGGCCGCCGTCGTTCTCCGATCCGGCGCTGACGGCGCCGCTTCTTGCGGCGGCTTCCGCGCTCATCCTGTATCCCCAGGAGGGGGCACGCCGCCATGATCGTCGAACCCTCCCGAAGTCTGCGGCGGATCGCGCTCGGGCTTGCCGGTGAAACCGTCCCTCGCAATAGTGTTCTGCATGTTCGGTAGGTCGGCTGCCGCGGATGCTCAGGGAGGTTCAGGATGGCGGACCAGGACAATGGCCCCAAGAAAATCAAGCGGCGTCGGGGAAACACCCTCGAGCACTGGGAAGTCGCCTTGGTCAAGGCGATGATCGCCCGGGGCGGAGCATTCACGAATGATCAGGACATCCTGGCCTACTTCACTCGGCCGACCCGGACGGTAAACCATCGGCTGATCGGAGAAATCCGAACCGAGGCGAAGCACAAAGCGACGAAACCCGCGACTGACGACGATCTGGACGCCTTTCTCTCGACGTGGCCGGACATCGATCATGCGACCGGCCTGAGCATTCGCGGCGATGAACTGCTCATCAAGGCACGGGAGGCGATGATCGCCGGGGTCCAGACCTTCAACTCCGCCGGGCTGACCTTCCGGGCCGAGTTGTTCATCGTTACGGCGATCATCGCCTGGACATATCTGCTCCACGCCTGGTTCCGGCGGGAGGGAATCGACTATCGTTATGCGGGGCAGAAGACCAAGGAGGGCGCCGAAAAATTCTGGGAGCTTGGTCACTGCCTAAAGCAGCCGAAATGCCCGGTGAAAGGCGGGGCCGCCAGGAACCTCGAGTTTCTGATCGAGATCCGCCACGAGATCGAACACCGTTCGACCAACCGGATTGACGATGCGCTTGGCGCGAAGCTGCAGTCCTGCGCGCTGAATTTCAACGACCTGCTGAAGAAGGAGTTCGGGGTGCAGTATGGGCTGGAGAAACGCCTGCCGCTCGCATTGCAGTTCGTTTCCTTCGGTGCGGAACAGCGGGCCGCCCTGAAGAAGGCGTCCGGTCTTCCGAAGCATATCGAGGCGGCCATCGATGCGTTCGAGCATGGCCTCACCGACGAGGAGATGAAGGATCCGGCCTATCGTATCTCCTACGGCTTCGTGCCGATGGTGGCGAAGAAGCCCGGCGCGGCCGACACCGCGGTTCATATCGTCTCCGGCGGCAGCGATGAGGCGGGGGAAATCAGCAAGATCATCCTCAAAGAGGTGAACAAGGATCGGTATCCGCCCAACAAAGTGGTGGAGAAGATGCAAGCGGCAGGTTTCCCGAAATTCCGCATGCATGACCATACGCAGCTCTGGAAGCAACTCGATGCGAAAAACCCGGGTAAAGGCTTCGGGTGCATCGGCGATTATGGGAATTGGGTCTGGTTCGATCGTTGGATCGATCATGTGCGCCAGCACTGCGAAGCTGAAGGTGAGAAATTCCGTTAATGTCCGATATTCATGTCAGTCGGCTATCCTTTACCGGGTTCCAACGCCTTCGGGCCAGAACCCCACAGGGGGTTCCGGCTGCAGGCATTTTCGGATGGAGTAGCCCGGCCCCGAAGGCCGAGCCGACCGCGATCAGTTCTCGATCTTGCCGATAGGGCAGTGCCAAGGCATCAGCTTGCCATAGTCGATTTCGCCCTTGCTGCTCTCGATCTCTCCGACCACCCAATTCAGATAGCTGCGCGGATTGACCCGGTTCAGTCGTGCGCTCTCGATCAGGCTGTATTAAATCGCCCAGACCTCGGCCGCTTCATGGTTTCCGGCGAAGAGCGAGTTCTTTTTGGTCAGTGCGATCCCGCGGATGCAGCGTTCGACCGGATTGTTGTCGATTTCGAGGCGGCCGTCGAATGCGAAGCGCTGCAGTGCATCGAAAGCCTTCAGCGCATAGTTGACCGCCTTTTTCAGCGTCCCCTGCGCGCCAGGTTCAGCCTTGACCAGTTCCGCCCAGATCTCCGCCAGGACCGGCAGAGTCCGCTCCTGCCTCATCGCTCTGCGCACATCTGGTGGAAGACCGCGTGCGGCTTTCTCCACAGCATACATTTTCCGGATCATCTGGACGAACCTTTTGGCCAGCGGGCTTTCGTCGCGAGGAACGCCTCGTGGAAGTTCCGGCGGGCATGCGCCCAGCAGCGAACCGAAAGCAGCCTCTTAATACCTTCTTTCTGAAACAGCCGATTATAGCCCGCATAGCCGTCAGTGATCAGATATCGGAACGAGGCGCCGGTAAGAAGCTCCTCGATCACGGAACCTGCCCGGGAGGGGGCGTAGAAGTAGACCACCGCGGGCTCGGCTTCCGGATTCCAGCCTCACTCATCACGGCAAACCGCCCAGAAATACCCTAGATCACATTTGCCCTTCCCCGGCGCCTGCACACGCACCGGGGTTTCGTCCGCATGGGCAACGTTCCCGGCTTTGACGTGATCGAACAAGGCCTGCCGCACCGGCTTCAGATAACGCGCCAGATGGGTGACACCGCCGCCGATAGCCTGTCGGCTCAGGTTCACGTTGGCATGCTGCAGTCGGCGCGCCATCCGGAACGTCGGAATATGCTCGAAGAACTTCTGGATGGCCGCTTCGGCTGCGAAGGTCGGATCGATGACGCGCCCTTTCATGATGTAATTTTCGGATTTGGCGGCCACGGGCTTATTGTCCTTGCAGCGTTCGTCGTGATTGCAGGCGCAGGTATGATGGACGTGACGGATGAACTCGACATGCTCAGGGATGGCCATCCGAAATTATTTCGTATGGTGTTATTGCGGTTAGAAAAACCTGCGTCAGCCACCCAAATGAAAAAAATTCAAATGGCAGATTAACGTCAGTTCGTGCCCCGATCAGGAGGGTTCGGCACCGCCGAGGTCTCACGCGTGAGGTGAGACGGCTGGGGAAAGGGGCTCGTCAGGCCATAAACTGACTTCTGCAACAAGGCCCAAGGACGGACTGGGTCACCAGCCAGATGGCCTGATCTACTTTTTCAGACAGACCTGGTGAGGGCGGGGCGGCGAGTATGACAGGGGCGGTTATCGTCTCGGCTATGCGGATATACGCACACTGCCCTCAGCTCTTCGCAGCGATCTTTCGGAGGGCCTTGGCTACCGCGATTACGGCGCGGTTGTTTCGGCTTTCGGGCAGCATCCATGCCATGATCGACAGGCCCAACGGAGCAGGGCGGTCGAAGGGGGCGACCAGGGCACCGCTGTCAAGATGCCGCTGGATGAGTGATCGCCGCCCCATTAGAACCCCGGCGCCTGCCAGCGCCGCCTGCACGGCGACCGCATAGAGCGAAAAGCCGGGACCAGTCGGAACCATTCGTTCGTCCAGCGCCACGGCGTCGGCCCAGACACGCCAGTCCTGCCAGACGACGTCCGCGATGCACAAGACCTTTGCCAGATCGGCGGGTTCCGCAAGGCTTTCGGCCAGGTCAGGGGCGCATACCGGCAGAAGGTTTTCCGCCCCAAGATCAATCCTGCCGGGGTCGGGAGCGGCATAGAACAGGCACAGGTCGAAGGGCGTGCGCTTGAGATCCGGCGGATCCTCCAGCGCCGTGACCGAGATGTCCACCTGTGCCAGCGCCGCGCGCAGGGCGGGCAGGCGCGGTGCAAGCCACAGC